>JBEHYN010000012.1:0-58654 GCA_048498155.1 Pseudomonadota bacterium
CGGGGGGTGGTGGTGTCCGCCCAGAGTCCCCCCCCGACGCGGGCCTTAAGCCCGCGCCTTGACCACCTGGTGACGGATTCCCTTCTCGCCGGCCTTTTGGCCGAGATTGAGGGCCGGTCCGAAAGGCTGCATCCCAGCGCCCCGTTCGGGATTGAGCGTGTTCGTCAGGGTGAGCACGCACACCGGTTCGAGGGCGATCAGTTCGTCGTTGGCCCGGAACGGCGCCGCCCGGCCGTGTCGGTCGAAATCGGCCTTGGCGAGCACAAGCGTCACGTTCTTCTGCCTGGCCCACTTGATGGCGATCTTCTCTCCGCCCTTGGCGCCCGTGGTGGCCAGCGCCATCTGCGGCCATTGGACGAGAGCCCAGTTCAGGGCGTCGAAGATGCGGTTCGCATCGTCGGCGGTATCGGCCTGGGGAGCTGCCCGGAAGGCCACGATGATCGCGCCGGGGTCGGTCGCGGAGTGCTTACGGGCCTTGGCGGACCGGATGGCTTCACGAGCCTCGATCTGGGCGGCTGTGGTGCGCGAAGCCTTCGCAGAACCCTTCCAGGGGCTCCAGACATCGCCGGTCGACGTCGTATAGCTGGCGGCCGCTGCGTCTCGGACCATCTCAAGGGCCAGGGTGGCGACATCGGTGGCGCGGGCCTTTTGGGTGGCGGCCTGCATCTCGGTGTCGGCGATCTCGGAGCCGTCGAAGTCGCGGGCGAAGCGGTTGAGATCATCCCGGGCCTTGTCGGCTTCACGCTCGATGCGCTGGGCGGCGGAATGGAAGGCGCCGATCAGGGACTCGCAGATGGTCGACTGAAAATCCTCCAGAGCAGTCTCGGAGAAGACGTCGAGCACTTCGTTCATCAGGGCGTGGCCGAGCTGTTGGAGAGCGTCTTCTGCGGGGTGGACTCGGGGGTCGTCGAGCAGCAGGGCCTGGGCCTCGAAGCTGCTCATGGCGCCAGTTACGGGAGAGAAGGCTGTAAGTTGCATTGGGAGAAATCCCTTTTCGGAGTGGGGTGCGGAGCCCATCGGCTCGTTGACCGTCTCGCGCCGACGGCCGGCGTCCCCCACAAGGGCTTTGAGCGCAGCGTCCCTTGTGGCGGGCGCCGGGCGGTGGCGAGGTCACAACAAGCCAGAGGGGTTCGGGCCCTCATCGACAGGACGGATCCACAGCCTCTTGCACTCGCTCCCGCATCCCTGGCGCCTTGGGCTCGGGGTCCAGGTCCTGCGATGACCCGCCCACTCCCAGACGCGCCGGCCTCCCAAAGTTTGAAGGGGGGTCAGCCGACACCGAGAACACTGCGCTTCTCTGCCGTCAGCACAGGCTGAAGCCGACCGGGCTGATCACAACGCCGGCCGCGCCGGCTCCCCTCGCCGACATCCGGCAACCACCACCCAAAAGGCCCGCGCCGGCATCCGTCACTCGTAATGTGCTCTTGAAGGATCGATAAGCGGCCTTAAGCGCGTTCTAGAGCGTTTGCCTTGCAGGTTCTGCGAAATTGTGGTTTGCTCTTTGACGCACAGTAGGTCGCCTAACTAGCTCTTGAACGCCCATGCCCGCCCGCAACACGCTGCTCCTCGCACCGCCCTATCCCGTGGAACTTGCCCTGACAGAACTCGGGGCGAACCTGCGGACAGCACGCCTGCGTCGAAACCTGACCGTCGAGGAGGTCGCTCAAAAGATTGGAGCAGGTCGCCGCGCCGTGTCGGACGCCGAACGGGGCAAGCCAACAACCAGTGTCGCGATCTATGCCGCCCTGCTTTGGGCCTTCGACCTTCTCGCCGACATGCACAGCCTGGCCGACCCAGCTCGCGACCAGGAAGGACAGGTTCTTGCACGCTCCAAGGCCAGGATCCGCGCGCGGCGCGGTGACGCCTTGGACAACGACTTCTAAGGCCGATGCCAGAGGCCTTTGTCCACATCACCCTGCCAGGGGCCGCCCTGCCGATCACCGCCGGTCGCTTTGTCATGGAGACCGACAGGACCGGCACGTCCGTCGGACGCTTCGTCTATGGCCGGCGCTACCTGGCGCATCCTGAAGCCGTCGAAATCGATCCGGTCGAGCTAAAGCTCGCGCCTCGCACCTACGAGACCGCAGCGCTCGGCGGCGTGTTCGGCGCCCTGCGCGACGCCAGCCCCGACTATTGGGGCCGCCGCGTCATCGACAAACATGCCGGCAAGCCGCAGCTCGGAGAAATCGACTACCTGCTGCATTCCGCGGACGACCGCGCCGGCGCGCTGGGCTTCGGCCTCAATGCGGAGCCGCCGGCGCCGCGCCGCGACTTCAACCAGACCGTCGCGCTGGAGAAGCTGCAGCGGATCGCCGACGCCCTGATCGCCGACGAAGAGCTGGCGCCAGACGCCGCCAACCAGCAGATCCAGGATCTGCTTCTGGTCGGCACCTCCATGGGCGGGGCCAGGCCCAAGGCCGTCGTCGAGGACGAGGGCGCTCTATGGATCGCCAAGTTCAATCGCCAGGATGACCGCTGGAACAGCGCCCGGGTCGAACACGCCATGCTCACGCTTGCCAGGGCCTGCGGTCTGGAAGCCGCCGACAGCAAGGTGGTGCTGGCGGGAGGGCGAGACGTCCTGATGGTCCGCCGCTTTGACCGCGAGCGCGTGGCGGCGGGCTACACTCGCGCCCGGATGATCAGCGCCCTGACCCTCCTGCGGACGGAGGACAGCCATCGGGCGCGGGATCGCTGGTCCTATGTGCTGCTGGCCGAAGAACTGCGCCGGGTCAGCGCCGAGCCCGCCCGGGATGCGCGCGAGCTTTTCCGCCGCATGACCTTCAACGCCCTGATCTCCAATGCCGACGATCACCCGCGCAATCACGCGATGATCGCCAAGGCCAGGGATTGGCGGCTGTCGCCGGCCTACGACCTGACGCCATCGACCCCGATCAGCCTGGAACGCCGCGATCTGGCGCTGGTGATCGGGGACGCCGGCCGCATCGCCACGGCGGAAAACCTGATCTCACAAAGCCCACGCTTTCTCCTCAAGACCGACGAGGCCGCCGCCATCGTCGCGGAAATGGAGCAGCGGGTGGCGAGCACCTGGTACGATGTCGCCCGCGCCGCCGGCGTGAGCGCGCCTGACTGCGAGCTGATCTCGGGAGCCTTCGTCTATCCGGGCTTCCGGCCCGAGCCACCTCCGCTCTGACCACGAGCGCGGCATCCAGGCCTAGTTGCGAATAATTCTCATTGCTAATGACTGCGTTTTGTTTCTAAGAATAAGTCGCATTCTCATTCGCAACTGCTGGACTCGTACCCGATGACACCCCAGATTCTCGCCCGCACCCCCGGCGTCGTCGCCCGTCGTGCCCGCGTCGCCATCGCCGCCGCCGCCGGGATCGCGCTGTCGCCGGCAGCGGCCCTGGCCGCCGAAGCGGCCGCCGCGCCGGCGAATCTGGAGGGCGTGACGGTGACCGCGCGCGGCGTCCAGGCGGTCAACGCCCTGACCAAGCTGCCCACGGATCTGAAGGACATCCCGCAGACAGTGACGGTGCTCAATCGCTCGCTTCTGCAGTCGCAGGGGGTCAGCTCCCTGGCCGACGCCCTCAAGAACGTGCCGGGCATCACGCTCGGCGGCGCCGAGGGCGGTCAGATCGGCAACAACATCAATCTCAACGGCTTCGCCGCGCGCACCGACATCTATCTCGACGGCTTCCGCGACCGCGGCCAGTACTACCGCGACACCTTCGCCCTCGACTCCGTCGAGGTGCTGATGGGCCCCTCGTCGATGCTGTTCGGGCGCGGCTCGACCGGAGGGGCGATCAATCAGGTGCCCAAGACGCCAGGCATGAGCCCGGGAGTCGAGGCGGACCTGTCGGTGACCAGCAACGGTCTTGTGCGCGGGGTCGGCGACGTCAATGCGCCTCTGGGCGACGGCGCGGCCTTCCGCGTGTCGGTGATGGGCCAGCAGGGCGCCGCCTCCACCCGCCGCAAGACCACGGTGGAGGACTACGGCGTGGCGCCGGCCTACCGCTGGGGCCTGGGGAGCAATACCGAGTTCAAGCTGTCGGGCCTGCTGCAGCACAACAACGACCGGCCCGACTACGGCCAGCCGCCGCTGAACGGCCAGCCGGCCAAGGTCGGCTACGACACGGTCTACGGCTATTCCGACGACCGCACGATCCAGGACGTCAAGGCCGTCGCCGCTGAAGTGAAGCACAGCTTCGCCTCGGGACTGACCCTGCGCGACCAGCTACAATACAATGGCGTGGACACCGACGCCCGCGAGACGGCGCCGCAGGGGATCGGCCTGGTCAACGCCAAGGGCTATACGGCCCTGTCTCCGGCGGGCGTCTCGGCCCTGCCGCTGTCGGCCCTCTATGTGCAGATGCAGAGCCACGACCGGGTGATCCACGACACCTCGCTGTTCAACCAGGCAGAAGCCAGCGGCAGGGTCACGGTCGGCGGCATGGCCAACGACCTGCTGGCCGGCGTCGAATTCGGCCACGACAGCTATGCCAACCAGGGTTTCCAGCGGACCGGCTTGTGCAATGGCGTAGCGCTGAAGGCCGGCTTCACCAGCTGCACCACCCTGCTCAGCCCCAGCTACCCCTCGTCGCCGACCCTGAACGAAGTCGCCGGCAATCTGGCGGGCGGCAAGGCCGACACCGCGGCGGGCTATGTGTCCGACACCCTGACCTTGCTGCCGCAGCTGAAGCTGGTGGGCGGGGCCCGCTACGACCGCTATTCGGCGACGATCAGCAACTCGGTCAATTCGGCCAATACCGCCGGCAATACCGCCTTCCCCAGCCTCAGCCAGACGGTGGGCTACACCAGCGTGCGCGGCGGAGTGATCTGGCAGCCGACCGAGGCCCAATCCTACTACGCCTCCTATTCGACCTCGTTCAATCCGTCGCTGGAGCAGCTCACCTCGACCACCGGTCTGTCCCAGCCCCTGCCACCGGAAAACAACAAGGCCTATGAGGTCGGCGGCAAGTGGGATGCGCTGAACGACCGCCTGAACCTGACCGCGGCGGCCTTCCAGATCACCAAGTTCAACTCCCGTTCGCAGAATTCGGACAATACCTACACCGCCAACGGAACCATCCGGGTCAACGGCGCGCGCCTGGGCGCGTCGGGCAAGATCACCGGCAAGTGGCAGATTTTCGCCGGCTATACCCATCTGGACGCCAAGATCATCAGCGCTATCGCCGTAGGCACCCAGGGCATGGTCCCCGCCAATACGGCCAAGGACTCCGCCACCCTGTGGACCACCTATGACCTGCCGCACCACTTCCAGGTCGGCGGCGGCGCGATCTATCTGTCCTCGCGCTTCCTCAACAATACCGACCTCGTCAGCGTGCCCGGCTATACGCGGCTGGACGCGACCCTCGCCTGGCGACGGCCGCACTACGACATCCGCCTGAATGTGTTCAACCTAGCAGATGCCCGCTACTACGACGGTCTGATCCAGTCCGACGGCGGTCGCGCCGTGCCGGGTTCGGGCCGCACGGCGATGGTCTCGCTGGTCTGGCGCCAGTAGCAGGAGCGGGCCGCGCATGATGATCGCCATGCCCGAGGTACTGACGCCCGAGGAGGTCGCCGCCCTGCGCGCTGAGCTGCTGGGCGCCGGCGACGCCTGGGTGGATGGGCGGGTCACGGCGGGCTATCAGGGCGCGCCAGTGAAGCTGAACCGGCAGATCGACGAGCGGTCGGACGTCGCCACTCGCTGTCAGGGGAAGATTCTCGCCGTCCTGGAACGGCATCCGCAGTTCATCAGCGCCGCCCTGCCGGACATGGTCTATCCGCCGATGTTCAACCGCTACGGCGAGGGCATGACCTTCGGCGCCCATGTGGACGGAGCCGTGCGATTGGACCCGCGCACCGGACGCAAGTTGCGCACCGATCTGTCGGCGACCCTGTTCCTGTCGGATCCCGGCGACTACGACGGCGGCGAGCTGGAGATCGCCGACGCCTATGGGGTGCAGGCGGTTAAGCTGAACGCCGGGGACATGATCCTCTATCCGGCGACGAGCCTGCACCAGGTGACGCCGATCACGCGCGGCGAACGGCTGGCGGCGTTTTTCTGGGTCCAGAGCCTGGTTCGCGAGGACGCTCGCCGAACGATCCTGTTCGAGATGGACGGTGCTATCCAGGCCCTGAACCGCGCCGGCGCCGACGAAGAGGCGCGTCGCACCCTGGTCGGCTGCTACCACAACCTACTGCGACAGTGGGCCGAGACCTAGATGTCGAAGCTACTTGCCTGCACAGGGTGGATCATCGACGACAGCGCCGGTGGGCGGCACCCATGGGAATGCCGCCCCCAGCTTGCAGTCTTCGACCTCAACGACCCCTCGGTCTGGCGTCAGGCGAGGTCATAGCGGTCTGCGTTCATGACTTTGGTCCAGGCGGCGGCGAAGTCCTGGGCGAACTTCGCCTGCGAGTCGGCGCAGGCGTAGACTTCGGCCAGGGCGCGCAGCTCGGAGTGGGAGCCGAAGATCAGGTCGACCCGGGTGGCAGTCCACCGGTGCGCCTTGGTCCTATGGTCGCGGCCCTCAAACTGGTTCTCGCCCGTCGTCTGCCACTCGGTCGCCATGTCGAGCAGGTTGACGAAAAAGTCGGTGGTCAGCCGGCCGGGTCTGTCGGTGAAGACTCCGAGCGGGGAGCCCTGGGCGTTGGCGCCCAGGACGCGCAGGCCGCCGACAAGCACCGTCAGCTCCGGCCCGCTCAGCCCCAGGAGCTGGGCGCGGTCGATCAGGGCTTCCTCCGGCGCCATGAACTGCTCTGCGTGACTACGATAGTTGCGGAAGCCGTCGGCGATCGGCTCGAGCGGCGCGAAGGAGTCCACATCGGTCTGCTCCTGAGACGCATCCATGCGGCCAGGCGTGAACGGCGCCTCGACCTCTGTCCCGGCCTCCCTGGCGGCCTTCTCGATGGCCGCCGAGCCGCCCAGCACGATCAGGTCGGCCAGCGACACCTTCTTGTTGCCGGCCGCCGAGGCGTTGAACCGCGCCTGGATGGCTTCGAGCGCTTGCAGCACTTTGGCCAGTTCAGGGGGATTGTTGACCTCCCAGTCCTTCTGCGGCGCGAGGCGAATGCGGGCGCCGTTGGCGCCGCCGCGCTTGTCGGACCCGCGGAAGGTGGAGGCGGAGGCCCAGGCGGTGGAGACCAGCTGCGCCACGGTGAGGCCCGAGGCCAGGATCTCGGCCTTGAGGGCGGCGATGTCGTTCGCGTCGACCAGGGGGTGATCGACGGCCGGAATCGGGTCCTGCCAGATCAAGGTCTCCTTCGGCACGAGGGGGCCGAGGTAGCGCCGGATAGGGCCCATGTCGCGGTGGGTGAGCTTGAACCAGGCGCGGGCGAAGGCGTCGGCGAACTGATCCGGGTTTTCATAGAAGCGCCGCGAGATCTTCTCGTAGGCCGGGTCGAAGCGCAGGGCGAGGTCGGAGGTCAGCATGGTGGGGACGCGCTTCTTGCTGCTGTCGTGCGCGTCCGGGATGGTGGCGGGGGCGTCCTTGGCCTGCCACTGCTGGGCGCCGGCCGGGCTCTTGGTCAGCTCCCACTCGTACTTGAACAGGTTGTCGAAGAAGTGGTTGCTCCACTTCGTCGGCGTCTGGCTCCAGATGACTTCCGGGCCGCCGGTGATGGCGTCCGCGCCGACGCCGGTGCCGTGTTTGCTGCGCCAGCCGAGGCCCTGGTCCTCGATCACGGCGCCCTCCGGCTCAGGGCCGAGGAAGGACGGATCTCCGGCGCCGTGGGTCTTGCCGAATGTGTGGCCCCCGGCGATCAGCGCCACTGTTTCCTCGTCGTTCATCGCCATGCGGGCGAAGGTTTCGCGGATGTCGCGCGCAGAGGCGACGGGGTCGGGATTGCCGTTCGGCCCTTCGGGATTGACATAGATCAGGCCCATCTGCACGGCGCCCAGCGCATTGTGCAGCTGACGCTCGCCGCTGTACCGCTCATCGCCCAGCCAGCTCCCCTCGGGACCCCAGAAAAGCTCCTCGGGCTCCCAGGTGTCGGCCCGGCCACCCGCGAAGCCGAAGGTCTTGAAGCCCATCGACTCCAGGGCGACGTTGCCGACCAGGACATAGAGGTCGGCCCAGGAGAGGTTGCGGCCGTATTTCCGCTTGATCGGCCACAGCAGGCGGCGCGCCTTGTCGAGGTTGGCGTTGTCGGGCCAGCTGTTGAGCGGGGCGAAGCGCTGCTGGCCGCCGCCCGCGCCGCCGCGACCGTCGGTCACCCGGTAGGTGCCGGCGCTGTGCCAGGCCAGGCGGATGAACAGGCCGCCGTAGTGGCCGAAGTCGGCGGGCCACCAGTCCTGCGAGTCCGTCATCAGGGCGTGAAGGTCCTTGATCACGGCGTCCAGGTCGAGGTTTTTGAACGCCTCAGCATAGTCGAACGCCTCCCCCAACGGATTGGAGCGCGGCGAATGCTGGTTGAGCCCATCGAGGCGCAGGTAGTCCGGCCACCAGTCACGGTTGCCCCTGCCAGGACGCCCGTGCGCCACAGGGCACTTGGCCGCTGTATCGTCCGCCATGTCTGTCTCCCATCCAATTTGCACGTGCCTGCTGGTGATGAGGGCACGCAGAGGCCGAGTTGAACCATCGGTCGCGGCGCACATGGAACGTGCAGTCCGAGCATTTGTAAAATCGATTATTAATATGCATAGGATCGAATAAATCTATGCATGCCTGCAATTCGCCAAGCGGCCGAAGACCTTTCGCGGGCTTACACCCTACGAAGCTATCTGCAAGGCCGCGGTCGAGGAGCCCGACCGTTTCAGGCTTGATCAAGTCCACTTGACCTCGGGACTGAACACCTAGATCAACCCCAGCGCCTTGAAGCTGGCGACCTCGGCGCGCCCGACAATGACATGGTCATGCACCGCGATACCCAGGGTCCGCGCGGCGTCGATGATCTTCCTGGTCATCTCGATATCGGCCGACGAAGGGGTCTGATCGCCCGATGGGTGATTGTGCACCAAGATCACGGCCGACGCGGACACCTCCAGCGCCCGCCGCACGACCTCACGCGGATAGACCGGCGCGTGGTCGATGGTGCCATGATTGAGAATCTCATCGGCGATCAGCTGGTTCTTCTTGTCCAGGAACAGCACGCGGAACGCCTCGCGTTCGCAGTGGGCCATGGTGAGCTTCAGGTAGTCGGTGAGCGCCGTCCACGAGGAGACGACGCAACGCCCTGGCAATTCGGCCGCCGCGAGCCGGCGCGCGGCGTCGTAGATCAGCTGCAGGTCGACACCGACGCGGGTGTCGACGAACGCCGAAAGCGCGGCAAGGTCGGCCGTCAGCACCCGCCGAAGACAACCGAACCGGGCCAGAAGTGCTGCGGCCGTGGCCCGCGCGCCGGTGGCCAGGGACCGAGAGAGCAGGAGTTCGAGCGCCTCTGCGTCGTTGAGAGCAGCAAGACCGCCGGCTTCGGCCCTTGCCCGAAGCGATGCGGTCGAGGTGACGGCGCGCGAGGGGCCGGCGTAGCGCGCGGCCACCTCGCCCACGCCTGGAAGGTCGCCGAAGAGATCGGGCGCCTGAAGATGGGGGGAGAGCTTGGACATGGGAGCCTTGGGTCGTCGGCGCCGGACCTCTTCCCGGATCGCTCACCCCCCTCGGTCCCTGCCTTTGTCCTTTCCCGGCGCAGCCGGTTGGCCAAGGCGCCGGAGGCCGACGCTGGAAGGCCGTGAGCGCCAAAGCCCACCGCCCCCAAGTCACTCAGGCGGCGGCCGGGAGCAGCGTCTGCGGCGGCCACTTCGCCAGCAGCGCCGACAACACCTGCGGCTTGTCCACCGGCACGAAGACGCGCGGCGTGTAGTTGATAATCTCGACGAAACAGCCGAGCAGCGTGAAGGCCGAACGGTCAGAGGCGGCCCCCACCACCTCGATCCGATGACGATCCATCACCTTGGCGCGTCTCAGCCAAAAGCCGCCGGTCAGCATGATCGAGGTGTTTTCAGTCAGGACCAGATGGGCGGCGTTCGGGCCTTCACCGACCACGCTGGCCACGTCGCTCAGGCCCAGCGCGATCTTCAGGCCCGGGACCTGGCCGGCGTCGAGCACCCGGCCCAGCCAACGGCGGCCGTCCGGGGCCTTGAGGCGCCGGACCGAGGCTTGCTTGGCGGGCAGGCTCTCCCAGACCGGCAGGAGGAGGCCGGTCACCAGGACCAGCTCGCGCGTGATCCAAGGATCGGCCGCGGCGATCTCGGCGTCCCAGGCGGCCTGCCAGATCGGTTCGGGCACGATCTCCCAGGCCGATTCCTCATAGACCTTGAGGGGTGAGACGCCGCGCTTCTCCGGCCGGATGATCCGCACCGCCGGCACCAGGCGGTCGTCGTCGTCGGTCGTGGTCAGGCCCTTCACCACCAGGCCGGCCCGCCCCGAGCGGGCGTTGACCACATACTCCAGAGCCTCGGGGTTCAACCCGTGCAGCGCCTCGCCGGCGCCGGTCAGCACCCGCCGCGTGCGGACCTCAAAGGTCATGATCTTGGTCTGCGCACCGGTCAGGGTGTCGGTGCGGATCACCTCCTCCGACTTGATCGCCAGGTCGTCGGCGACGATGTCCTCCATCCCCCGATCGAGGGCGCCGGAGGCCGAAGCCCGTTCGAGGATGCTGGCCAGGATCTCGTCGAAGGCGGTGAAGAGGCCGTTCTGATCCTCGATCCGCAGCGCCAGCAGGCGATTGAGGAAGGTGTTCATCGCCGGCATGTCGTCGGACTTCTTGAGATTGCCGTCGGTATCCAGCAGCTTCAGCCCGGTCCTGGTCTCGAACGTCTCGCGGCTCATGGCCTCGACCGACCCGAAGTGCAGGGCCACGAAGAAGGCCTGCAGAGCGCGATGCGCCCACGGGCTTTCCAGGTTGTCCTCTGGCCGAAACAGCCCATTGCCCGCCGATCGGCGCTCACCGCGGGTCAGGGCGCCCAGACTGTCGAGCCGCCGCGCGATGGTGCTGAGGAACCGCTTCTCCCCGTGTATGTCCGTCGTCACCGGCCGGAACAGCGGCGCATGGGCCTGGTTGGTTCGGTGCGAGCGACCAAGGCCCTGGATGGCGCCGTCCGCGCGCCAACCGGGTTCGACCAGGTAGTGGGCTCGCCGCTGCTGGTTCGCCGCACCGAGATCGGCGTGGTAGCTACGCCCGGTGCCGCCAGCGTCGGAGAACACCAGCACCCGCTTCTTGCCGGACATGAAGGCGTCGGTCTCGGCCTTGGCCGCCGAGGCGCCGCGACGCTCGACGACGCGCCGGCCGCCGCGCAGCACGACCCTGCGAGCTCGGCCGGTGATCTCGGCCACGGCGTCGGTTCCCAGCGTGTCGAGGACCGCGTCCAACACCCCGCAAACGGCCGGAAGGCACGCGAGGTGGGTGACGAGTTCTTCGCGCAGCCGCAGCGCCTCCTGGCTGGCGACCGGCACGCCATCGACCATGACCGGGATCATGGTGACGTTGCCTTCCTCGTCCTCGATCGCCTGCATGGCGGTGACCGGGAAGGCCCCCATAAGATAGTCGAGAACCTGGTCCTTCGGCGTCATGTCGATGGTCAGGTTGTTCCACTCCTCCGGCGGAATCTCGGCCAGCCGCCGCTCCATCACCGCTTCGTTGGTCGAGACGATCTGCACCACGGAAGAGCGGCCCTGCGCCAGATCGGTCCTGATCGCCGCAATCAGGGTCGGGGCCTTGAGGCCCGCGAGCAGGTGCCCGAAGAACCTCAGCTTCGCGCCCTCGAAGGCCGAGAGCACCGCTGAAGCCGCCTGACCATTGGTCGCCTTGCCATCCTCGGTGAGGCCAACCGCCTCCAGGGCCGCCCGCAGATTCTGATGGATCAGCTGATAGGCATCTGCCCAAGCGTTCCAAATCTCGATGTCCTGCGCGGCGAGCGGGTGGCGCAGCGCCTCGTATTCGACGCCGTCGAAGGACAGGGAGCGGGCAATATAGAGCCCGAGCGCCTTAAGCTCCCGCGCGATCAGCTCCATCACCGCCACGCCGCCCTTGTCGACGGCTTCCATGAAGGCGTCGCGGGTGTTGAACGGCGCCTCCGGCCCGCCCCAAAGGCCAAGCCGCGCGGCATAGGCGAGGTTCTCCGGCGTCGTCGCGCCGGTCGCCGAGACGTAGAGGATCCGGGCGCCGGGCAGGCGGTTCTGCAACGCCAGACCAGCCATGCCCTGCTGCGAGGCCTTCTTCGGCCCGCGCGAGCCCTTGCCGCCACCGGCGGCGTTGGCCATCGCGTGCGCCTCGTCGAAGACGATCACGCCGTCAAAGTCCGCGCCCAGCCAGCTGACGATCTGATCAAGCCGCGACGGGCGATCTCCCCGGGCCGGCTGACGCAAGGTCGCGTAGGTGGTGAAGAGGATGCCGCGATCCAGGCGGATGGCGTCGGCCTGCTTCCAGGCGCTCTGCGGGGTGATGTCGGAGCCGGCGCCGCCGATGGCGTTCCAATCGCGCCGGGCGTCCTCAAGCAGGGCGTCGTTCCGCGAGAACCAAACGGCCCGCACCCGGCCCTGGGCCATGTTGTCGGCGATGACCCCGGCGATCTGACGGCCCTTGCCGCAGCCGGTGCCGTCGCCGAGGAAGAACCCGCGCCGAAACTGCACCGCGCCCTGGGCGCCCTCGGCCACCAGGTGGACCAGGTGGGCGGCCTCGCCCAGCACCCAGGCGCCCGGCAGGCTGCTGGCATGAGCCTCGCCGGCATAGATGATGGTCTCCATCTGGGCGTCGGAGACCAGGCCCTGCTCGACGATCCCGGCCGGCAACACCGGGCGATAGCTCGGGGCGGGCGGAGAGACCGAGGCCATCGGCCCGGATTCCACGAGCGGGGAGGGGTGTGGTCGCGCCTGCGCCAGATCGACCCGCCCGAGCGCGTAGGCCTGATAGAGGCCGACATCGTGGCCTTCGCCAGACCAGTCCTTCACCGCGTAGGCGACCGGGGCCGTCGTCGACAGGAACCCCAGACGTGACGAGGGTGTCGCCAGCGCCCGGGCCCGCGGGGTCAGGAAGGCGACGTTGGAGACGGCTCGGAACTGGCGAGGCTGAGCCGTGGGGCGAGGCGCGACCCCCGCCGCCAGACGGGCGGCGTCGGCCAGGGTCTCGCACGCCTGAACCGGGCAGGGGAAGGGGACGCTCCCTTCGGCGCGGTCGATCACCAGCAGCCCGGTCTCGACCGAGGTTCCGTGCTTGGCGTAGGCCCGTTGCGGGAACACCAGCATCGCGATGAGGCGGCCCCGGCAGCCCGGGGCCTGCATGGCGCCGGTGTCCTCGAAGAGCCGGGTCGGCACGATCGCCGACAGCCTGCCGCCTTCGGCCAGGCAATCGAGTGCGGCGTGCAGATGGCCCTCCAGCTGCTGAAACGGCGGGTTGGCGATGACGGCGTGGAAGCTGCCGGAACCGGGCAGGATGTCCTTCAGCAGGACCGCGTCGTGGCGCGTGCGCGAGGCCCCCGGAAACAACCCGTCAAGGATCTCGGCCCGCCCCGGGGCCAGTTCGTTGAGGTCGAGCACCGCGCCGCAGGCCTCGGCGACGATAGCGAGAAGGCCTGTGCCGGCCGAGGGTTCAAGCACCCGGTCGCCGGGTCGGATCTGGGCGGCGGCCACGGCCAGGGCGCTAAGCTCCGGCGGCGTGGAGAACTGATCGAGCGCCACCTGCTCTTCGCTGCGCCGCGTGTGGGTCAGGGTCAGCTCGGTGACGCTGGCCAGCAGGGCGACGATTTCGGCGGGCGCGTCCTCGAGCCGGCTGATCTGCGGCGCCAGGCGGCGCAGTTGCAACACCACGGCGGCTTCCATGGCGTCGTAGGCATCGCGCCAGCACCAGGCGCCGTCGGCGTCCGAGCCGCCGAAGGACATGGTCATCACCCCCGCCACCAGCTTTCGGTCGAGCGCCCGCGAGCGGTTGAGATGGGGAACCATGGCCCGCGCCGCGGCCAGGATGTTGGCTGCCTTGTCAGCGGTGGAACCAGAAACCTGCGCCTGAGCGAAGAGCGGAAGGAAGGCGTTCATGGGGAAGCGTCCAGATCACCTGCGGCGGAGGGCTCCTCCCTCCCGTCCCGTCAGGCTCACCTGACGCCTCCCTCCCTCCATCCTTTCCAGACCCAGACAGCGAAAAGCCCCGCCGGCTAGCGCCGACGGGGCTCTCTGTTCAGGGCCGATGCTCAGCCGATCAGGCCGCCAGTTGTCCCTCCGAGGGCTGGGCCGTTTCCGGCGCCTCGGAGGGCTCTTCGTCAGCCACCGGCTCCTCGACCTCGTCCTCCAGGGAAGCGTGGCTCTCCCAGGACAGGGCCGACGGCGCCCATTGGCGTTCGGCGGCGGCCTGCGCCACGAAGCAGACCAGCTCGTCCTTCTTCAGGGTCCGCGCCCGATCGTCCGATGCGTCCATCTCCTCAAGCAACGCCATCAGCTGCTTCTTGGAGTGAACCGCCAGATAGCCTGCGTCCGGCGTCCAGTGGCTGGCGATGTCGGACCCGCAGAGTTCGGCGATCTCGGCCGCCTCCGCACGGGCCGCGTGACGGATCGAGCTGGTGCGCGCTTCGCGGACATCGAGCGAGATGGCCACCAGCTCGGCCAGCAGCGCCATCTTCTCCCCATGCGCCAAGCCCTCGATCCAGGCGATCGGCCGAAGGCCGGAGGTCTTGTAGGCCTCGCGACGCGCCTCAAGCCTGGCCCGCACCTCACCGTCGAGCGCCGGAATGGCCGGGGTCTGGCCACGGCGATAACCGCTCGCCGAGACCGTCACCGCCGACGCCTCGGCCGAGGCCCCGCCGTGCAGCGCCAGATGCTTGAACAGCTGGGCCAGCAGGGCGGTCAGCGCGACGCTGGGGTTGTCGGCCAGGTCGCGGATCAGGCCCCGCGTTGCGACATCGGTGCGGGTCTCATGGAAGACGTGACTGGCGCCTTCCACGTCGACGTCGGCCTTGGGAAACTCAACGTCGGGCTGGCTGCGCCCGTAGCGCCCGTCGAGCCCCCCGCCGTCGCCGGTCTCCGCCTCCTCATCGGCGTCGTCCTGGGCGATCACCGGATTGGAGAAGAAGCTGGCGACGACGCCGACCTCGGCATCCGGAGACAGGATCACGGCTCCAATCGTGCCGCCTTCGAGCGAAGCGGCGGCGAGCTGCCGGTCTGCCTGCAGCAAAGCCAACAGGCTCTCGATCTCGTCAGCGGCCAGATCGGCACCGGCCAAGGCCTCGTGCGCCTCCCTGACAACCTGCTGGGCCTCCTTGTAGGCCGCGCGGGCGGTCTCGCTCATCCCCGCGACGTGGACGTAGGGCAGGTTGAAGAAGCCGTCGGGCGCGCGGTAGCCGCGGCTCTGGCCGATGAACACGAACAGGCCTTCGGCCTGCAGCGCGGTCACCAGCGGCTCCGTGCGCTGGCGCCAAAGCTCCGTCAGTGTGTCAGGGTCCAACAGAACGTCGGGAAGCTCGCCGAACAGGTCGGATTCGACCCGGCCGCCGATCGCCGCGTAGCGCTGCGGCCCCACCAGGGCGAAGCGCGGATCGTTGACGTCGGTGCGGCCCCGCTCGACGCGAGCGGCAAGCTGATAGTCCTGCAGATAGCCATCGAGGGCGGTCTGGGCGATGTCGGCCTGCTCGTCCGCATCGGTGATCCGGGCCAGCTGACGGGCCTGTTTCAGGGTGATCTTGCCCAGACGCAGGGCCTTCAACGCCTTGGCGTGCAGCCCGGCCAGGGCCGACAGACGCTTGATCTCCAGTTCGTCATAGCCGAGCGCGCCGGCGATGGCGGCGGTGTCCATCTTCGACTTGCGCAGCTTGCCGATGGCGACAATCACGTCGGCGATGTGAACGGGCGTGCGCTCAGCGGCGGTGAGGATGGTGGCCGCGGCCTGGCCTTCGCGGGTGGAGAACACCTCGCACTTCACCGGCCAGTCCTGCGCGATCCGTCCCGCGGCCAGGAGCTTGCGGAGCGCCAGCAGCCGGCGGCGACCGTCCAGCACCATGAAGGGCCGCTCCTTCCTGGCCCCGGGTCGCACGCACAGGGGCACGACAACGTCAGCCTTGAAGATGGTTTCGGCCAACCGATCGATCTCGTCGTCGGCCGGCTCCTTGGCGCGAAGGTTCTCCGGCGCGATCTCAAGATCGCACAGGGGCACGAACTGGGTGTTGGGAACGCCAGCGGGGGTTTCAACAGCGGGGGTCATGGGGATCATCTCCGGCGTCAGAGGCGAGGGTCATCCTGCCCCTTGGCGCACCCCCTCCAGCCCTCCCTCTCTCCTTTCAGCGGACGACAGGCCGGACCCTGACGCCGGCCGGCTCGGTACTGGCCCTGGCGGCATCACCGGCGCCTTGTCTGCCGCCTCGTTCCAATCGCCGACGACGCCCGGCGGCAACTCGACCCAGGCCTTCCGGCCGGCCCGGACCAGTTTGGCGCGCAAGTGCTCGGCCGAAGCCTCGCCATCCTTGCCGCGATCCGCGGCGATCAGCACCGAGCGCACGCCAGGCGGCGGGCTCCAGCTTCGCAGGTTGCGGGTCGACATCAGCGACCAGGCCGGAAGCGAGAACCGCTCACTGGCCGATAGCGTGGTGAAAAAGCCTTCGGCGACCAGCATCTCCGGCGCCGCCTCATCGATCCGAACCGCCGCCCCCGCGGGCACGGCGCCGACCGTTTTGCGGTTCAGGCGCAGGTCCGCCGCCCGATGGGCGTTGGGCGCGAGATAGGTCACCTCGACGGCGGTGAAGGAGCCCATGGCATCGCTGACGCCGACCAGGAGGGCGGGGCGATGGTGGCGGCTCTCCGCCGCATAGGCAGAGACCGGCGCATGGCCGCAGTGGCGGAGCACCTGCGGACCTGGCAGGGCGCGCGTGATCGCCCGCAGCCGGCAATGGCGCTCGGAAAGGGTGTTCGCCACGGCCTTCCCCGCCTCCCAGATCCGCCGGGCGGCGTTCAATCGCTCGATCGTCGTGCCGGTGTTCCCGGCCGCTGAGGCCCGGCGCGACTGGCTAAGGGTGGTTGGGGCGTTGTGGGCGTCCACCAGGCCCTCGCCGCGCAGGTGATCGAGCACCGCGCGCCAGTCGCCATCCCCGAAGGTGTGGACGATGATCCGCCCCTCCTTCAGCAGCAGCGAGACAGACCGGTCGGCGGCGCTATGGCCCGGCGCTGGAATGTTCGCCCTCTGGCCGCGATCGTAGAGATCGCCGCCCAGGGCCTGGACGATGGGTCTCAAGGACATGGCGACCTCCCGGAACTGCCTGACCAAAATTCGCCCACCCCAGGCCTGCCTCCACCCTTTCCGTCCGCGGCCGACGGCCGCTCGGGATCTGACCCGGGGGCGTTGCGGGGGCATCCCCCGCTGGTGGGGGTAGGGGCAGGCCGCAACGCCTGCGACTCAGGGGGAGGGCGCTCCCCCACCAAATCCACAGACAGATCCTGATCCTGGCCAATCACTCGCCAAACCGAAGCTCCCCCCTCGGCATCGCAACTCACAGGCTTGAAATTGAGGCGATAGCCCGGGAAATGGCGGCGCAAAATCGTCACAGGCAACGATCAGGAGGGCGACAGCCATGTGCTTTTATAGCAAGATAAGCCCATCATGAGTTTGGGGCATTCCGTGATGAACACTGATCAGATCGCGGGGGAGGAGGGCCGGAGCGAAGAAGCCTGGGTCATCGGCGCGAACCCTGAGCTGGCCATCCGGGCTCGCAATGTCTCGATGTATCTTGAGCGCGGCGGCTCCCTCAAAGAGGTCCGGCTGACCGAAAGCGAACACGGCGACTGGAGCGTCTGGCTGCGCCTGGCCGGACGCGCCGGAGAATACCGGCTCGCCAAATTCAAGTCCGACGCCCCCAAACTCTATCGCGATGTCAGCCTGGCGGTCGCCGCCTGCCGCGATGATTTCGGCTATTTCGGACCCATCATTCTGTCCACGGACAAACAGCCGAGCGCCGCGACCCGGGCCGCCGGCCAGGATCCCGGCGGCGCCCAACTCGGATGACAGGGTGGGCGCATAGCCGCGGGCGTCCAGGATCATGACGGCTTTCGAGGTCCCGGACGGCTTGTCCGAAATCGAGCACGAGCTGCCACTCGTTATGGAGATGATCGCCCGCACGGCGCGCTGGGTGCATCCCGACACCTTCAAGGCGTTGCCGATCTGGTGCCCGGACACGGCGAGAAGCCGGCCCCGTTACGACGCGGCCTGGAGCAAGGTTCTGGTCAGCGGCAAGGGCGTGCCCAAGGTCGAGGAAAACATCCGAGCCGCCACGGCGCTGGTCGAGGCGCTCGGGGTCAAGACGCCGCCGAAGCCGAAGAATTGGACCGTCTGTCACATCTGGGGCTACGACGACGAGAATTTCGCCGGCAGGAGCAACGTCGTCCAGGACCCACGATTCTATTCCTGCGTGGGCAACATGACCTGGCTTCCGACCCCGCTGAAGGGCTTCACCGACGCGGTTCCGCAGATCAAGGAGTGCCTGCGGGTCTGCGCCTACCATCTCTACGGATGGGCCTGCGAGCATGAAGATGTCCGGGTCGGCGCCGAGCGCGTTCGGGCCGGCGTCATTCCAGCGGGATATCCAGAAGCGTGGCCAACGGCCGAGCGTCGCATCCTCCCGCCTGGCACCGCGCCCTACAGCGAGCGGGTGCGCGCCGCGATCGCCAAGCGCAAGGCCCGGTTCCGCCAGCAGCTCGCCGACCCTGCCCTTGAGCACTTTGGGCATGAATCCGTGCGCGAGGTCCTGGCCTTTTGGAACGTGGATCTGGCGGGACCGGAGCACTGATCACCGGACTACCGCCTCGCGGCCGTCCATCCGGCTCCCCGCGCCTCCGCCGCCGTACAGAACCAGCGCTCGCCGTGTGACGGGTCGATCCGCGTCGCGGCATAGTCCTCCTGGCCCGGCACATGGAATATCCGTCGTCCGGCGGCGTTAATGTTGCCCTTGATCACACATCCGCCGCTGGCGGGCGGCCCCGCCGAAGCTGGTACGGGTGCCCCAGCTGACCGTTCCGCCGCCCGCCACTCCGAGGGGCGCTCGAAAGCGCCGGCCCAGACCCCGCGCCGGGCCCTGCGCGCTTCGGTTTCGGCCGCCGTGTAGGTTCCACCACTGAATTGGCGATACTCCAGCGCCCAGCCGCCTTTGACCATCTCCAGGCCAAGATCGAGATCGCCCGCCCTGCAGCGGGCGACGGCCCGGCCATATTGGTCGCGGTCCCGTACCTCGCAGGTGACAGTGCGGCGCGCGATCAACCCGATCAGCCGGTCGCGCGCTACCTCACCACAGCGGTAGTTCCCGCCGCCGGCGTCCTTGCAGGTCTGTCGGCCCTCGGGCGCGTCGATCCCCCACATTCGGACCCGTTCGGAGCCGAGGGTGAAGGTGTCGCCATCGACCACGTGGGCCTGACCGCTAAGCGTGACCGGGCTCGCCGCGGCGAGCATCAGGCCAAGCACGACCCACAGGCTGCGCCCGATCATCGATGGTCCTTTCGCAGGGTGACCAGGACCCGCTCGACGAACACCTCGGCGACCTCGGCCGCCTGCAGGATGGCGGTCACGTAGTCCCGTTTGATCCGGTCTGCGGCGATCCCGCTCGGCGTCGACAGGGTCAGGAGCCCGTCCTCGATGCCGTGAAAGCCGACCTTTCCGAACCAGCTGCCATAGGCGCCCTCGCGCACGATGGCGCGAAGCGCCGTGGCGATGGCCTGCCAGGTCGGATCGTCGGTTCCCGGCGCGGCCATCAGGGCCACGTGCGGGGCGACTTCAGGCGGCGGGATTTCCCCCTTCACCCGCATGATCCGGGCAAGGTTCAGGCGCAGGTCGGGCGCGCCCTGGGCGGTTCGGGTGACCATCCAGCCGAAGTATTTGCAAGGGCTCTGGATGGCCGGGTCTTCCAGCGCGATGGCCAGCATCGCGATCACCCGTGGCCCGTGGCGGGCCCAGCCCCAGCCGACTGACAGGGCGTTGTTGCGTTCGATCTCAGGGAGCCAGGTCTCCGCCGCGGCGGCGATCCGGGCGACATCGGCAGGCCCCGCGCTGGCCGGGTCGGCGAGGATATGATCCCCCACCAGCGCGGCGAGCCTCGGACAGACCTGGACGGCGGCCCTAAGCTCCTGGCGCACCATTTCCGCCGCCGCCGAGGGTGCGGATTGAGCGCCACCCAAGCCGCTTGCTCTCTCCGGAGAGCAAATGGCGCTGGATGTTCCGCTGCTGTGGCGTTGGCCCGAGGATCCGTTGTGTTTGCCGCTCGCGGGAGGCGTAGCCGGACGCGCGTAGGAAGAACTTCGCGGCGAAGACGCGTCCTTATCCTGTACAGAGGAACTGTCGTTCTTATGGGACTGTTCTAGGCGCCGGGATATAGGCGCCTGGGCGGCATATCTCTGCGCAAACACCACGGGCTCAAGATACTGGGCTCGGCGGGCTTGCGCCGCCTCGCGGAAAGCGGCGTCAGCGGCCTCCATTTCGTCCAGGCGCGCCACCAGCGGGGCCAGGTCATAGGCTTCGACGCCGGCCGGGCGGTTGGCGCGATTGTAGTCGCGGACCATGTAACCGGCGGCCTCCAGGCCGCGCCGGTTGGCCCGCGCCGTGCTCTCACTGCAGCCGAGATAGTCGGCGATCAGCGCCGTGCTCGGCCACACGCAGGCGACGTCCTTCTCCAGGCGGTCCTGATTGAGGTGCTCGACATAGAGCAGCAGGGTCATCCGCTGCTGGATGGTGAGCGTGGGCGTGCCCTTCAGCACGGCCGCGGCGATACGCGCGATGCTTTCGCCCGGGCTCCAACGCCAGGCGCGGGCCTGCTCGCAGACCGCGTCGAAGTTGGGGGCTCGTTTGGCGAATCCTGGTCGCCAGTCGTCCTCGGATAATGCGGTTTGCATGTCGTCCCTTCGTGCTGGGACGAGGCCGTTTCGACGGTGCGAAACCGGCAGGCAGAAGACAACAGGTCTCCTATTCGGGCCTTGACGACGCAAAAAGCGCCTTCTAGGTTGGTCCCGATCAATCAAGCCGCTACCACACGGCGCCTGCGATTTCCGAAGGCCTCCAGCGCCAACTGGGGGCTTTCGCCATTTTGGGGTCTCGTCTAGGTCAAGGTGAAGTCCTCATGGGCGACCAGGCGCGCGCAGAGGATCTGGCGCGCGACTCAGTCGGGCTCAGCGTTCAGTGAGTCTGGGCGAAGCTGAAGGCTTGGAATTGCACCATTTCGACCAAAAAGGGCCGATTCGGGCGGTTGACGGATATTCAGAAACGAGTCCCTGGCGACCGACTCAGAGATCTACCGCTTGTGGTCAGAGGACTTCACAGGGCCAGCCGTGGTAGGTCGGCGCCATCGATCGGCCCGGGGCGGGCGCTACGACGCCCCATTGGGCGGGTTCGCCTTGCGCCACGCCTGGAAGCCTCGATCTGACTCCATGAAGGTCGACAGGATGTGCGGCACGAGCTGTTCGAGCGCGATGTCCTGGGCATTGCTCTGGGCGTAGGCGCGCTGATAGTCGACCAGGTCGACGGCGAGCTTGCCGCGCAGCCGCAGGCGCAGGTCCGTCACCTTCTCCTCGAGGTCGATCTTAGCCAAGGACAGGGTAGGCTTGGTGGGGCGCGTCATGGGCGTCTCCTTTGTTGGACCGAAGGAAGCGGTCGATCGCCGCGAAGGCGAAGTCCGTCAACTTGAGATTGAGGCCGTCGGTGTGCCGGCGAATGCGCAGGCAGAGCGGCCGGGACAGGCGCACTGAAACCCGGTCTTTGGCGCCGCGCACAGCGGGGAAAGCGATCTCGACGCCGCTCTCCAGCGCCTCCACTAACTCTCGAAAGGCGCGCTCATAAATGAGCCGCACACAGCCACGAGGATTCTTGCGGGTATTCAGTCGTTCGGCGGCCGACACCATGTCCTGGTGCAGGCCTTCGGACAGGAACAGCCCGAGCTTCTCTGCGGTCTGGGTCACTGGAACTCTCACTTACTGGTAGGGGGCGAGGATCATGTCCTTGTTGACGATGACCTGGAGGGGCCAGCCAGCGCGCACGGTGATCGTGGCTTGGCGGTTCAGATCACGCTCAGTGATCCTTTGACCGGTCTGCTGGGCCTGGTTGGAAACGCCGCTGGCGGTGCTGTTGATCACCAAGCCGCCGGAGCTTCGGTTGCCGGCGTCCTGGGCGGACGCCGCGCCGATGCTGAAAATCGTTGAAAGCAGGATGCCGCGCGCCAGCTGGCCGAAGTGCCCGTCCGTGCGGTCGCGAAGGCCGCTGGCGCCCGATAGGTCGGCCCCGGTCATCGAGCCGATATTGATCGACCGGCCGTCGGGCATGACGATCCGGTTCCAGGCAATCAACGCCCGCTCCTGACCGTAGGCGACCTGGCTGTCGTACTGACCGATCAGCCGGGCGCCCTGCGGGATGAGCACAGTGCGCCCGGTGACGTGGTCGTAAACCGGACGGGTCACCTGGGCGATGACCTCGCCCGGCAGATCGGAGTTGATCGCGGTGATGAGGGCGGCCGAGATCACTGTTCCCGCCTTCACCTCCCACGGACTGAGCGGCGGCAGCAGCGGATTGGCCAGGTAGTCTTCGGACCGGGAGCCGGCCAGAAACTGGCGCTTGGCGCCCTGGCCATTCTGCGGCTGCACCTCTGCCGACCGCTCGGCCGTCGGGGCGGCCCGGCCGGGGAACGCCGCCAATCCCGCCATGGGCGCGACTACATCTCTATCGGCCACCTGCACCGGCTGTCCGCCGAAGAAGGGACCGGCGGCGCGCGCCGCGCGGGCCTGATCGCGAGCCTCCTGAACGGCGGGGTCCACCGGCGGCGCAGGAGGCGCGGTAGCGACGCCGGCCGCCGGCTGTCCCGCCATGTCCGCTCCGGGCGGGGGCAGGGTGGCCATGCCTGGTGCGGAAGCCTGCAGGCCCGGATCGCCATATCCCTGAGCGAAGCGATTGGCGATCTCGGGACGCTGCGGCGTCTGGGTGTCGGCCGCCGCTTGCGGATCTTGGTCCTTGGCAGCCCGCGTGTGGGAGCCGCCAAAGCCGAGATAGAATCCCAAGGCCACGACGCTGGCCAGCGCGCCGGAGCCGCCCAGCAGGTATTTGCGATTCCAACGGGTCACCGGCGGACGTGGACCGGTCAGCACGCTGGCCGGCGAGGCCTTGCGCTCCGGCGCGGCCATCGGTCCTTCGCCCTCGAAGGGCGGGTCGGGAGGTAAATGGCTCATATCAGCGCGCCCCGCCGGTGCGGGATATCCGGACCACGACCTGGCGGCCCTCGCCGAGCCGCAGTTCGGCGACATCGATCATCCGGTCGACGACGTAGTAGCCGTTGGCGAACCGGTAGTTGACCAGCTCGGCCTGCTTGTTCGGACCGATCAGGAAGAGCGGCGGCGCCTCCGTGGCCGCAAGGTCGGCGGGGAACTGGATGTAGGTCTTCAGGCCATCATCAAAGACTCGCAGCGGCTGCCAGCGAGGACCACGCCGGGCTCCGATCGGTTGGATCCGATAGGCGAAGTTCAGGCGATCGATGGCGATGCTGCTGGCCACGACCGCCTGGTCGGCGGCCGCGCGAGCCGCCTGCGCGTCGCGCATCTCTTCCTGCGGATAATTCCAGCTGATCACGCTCGTATAGGTCTCGCCCTCGTGGCTGACCGCTTCGAGCAGATAGGTCCGCTGGTCCGTGGTCAGGATGATGTTGGTGCGCAGGCCGCCGCGGATCGGCTTGACGAAGACGATCACCTGCTGGCCGGCTCCGGCGCCCTGGACCGTTTCGCCGAGCACCCATCGCACCGTGTCGCCGGCCGCCTTGGAGATCAGCTTCTCACCCGGCCGAAGGGTGATCGCGGTCAGAAACCGAGGGCTGGTGTGGACCACATAGAGCCGCCCCGGCTCGAAGTCGTAGTAGAGCGCGGCGTTGAGGTAAGCCCCGGCCGAGGGCAACGACCGCGCGGCGTCATTGCCCGCCTGAACGGTCCGCAGCACCGGCGAAGCATAGGTCGCGCGGCGCACGGGCCGACGGCGGGGCGGCTGAACCGGCACGGCCGTGGCGGCTGCCCGGGGCGCCGCAACCACCACGGCCAAAGCGCGGGGTGGCGCGGAGGGCGGAACGGCTCGCGCCGGCGCCGGCTGAACCTGGGCGGAGACGTTGGAGCTGCCCGCGAGGGCGAGCCCGATGGCGAGGCTGGTGGCGCCGCAGGCCCGGAGGAAGGTGTGTGTCATGACTAAAGCTCCCGGCTCCACTGAAACGAGGTGATGTAGATGCCGAGGGGGTTGGCCCGGAGTTCGGCCTCGTTTTTCGGCGCGTTGATCTTGGCGGTGAACAGGCCCGTCCAGTTCTCGGTGGCGCGGGTGGCGCCCTGGTCGAAGGTCGTCTCCCGCCACTGCACCTGGTAGGTGTTGGGACTGCGGGCGAGGACGGAGACGATCTCGACACTGACCGCCTGGGCGCCGGCGTTGGCGAAGGGGTCGTGGGTCTTGGCGTAGTCGTTGAGCTGACCGATGGCGGAGCCCGCCACGAACCGATAGGCGGCGGTCCAGTTGTCGCGGATGACGATCGCGTCGATGCTTTTGGAGCGGGTCCGCGTCACCCAGTCGGCCAGGAAGTAGCCGGTCTCCGCCGTCGATGGTTTGTAGCTTTGCCCGGCGACCTCGATGCGACCCGGCCTGCCGTACTTGTCGATCGGAACCACGAAGGTGGCGATGTTGGTGTTGCTGGCCTGGTAGATGAACCCGCCAAGCGACAGGGCCGCCAGGCCCAGCGAGCAGAAGGCCGCGAGCCGCCAGTTCTTCGCCTGCGCGACGGCCGAGCCGATGCGATTGTCCCACTCCTGCGCGGCGCGCTGATAGGGGCTCTCGACCGGCGCGGAGCTGCCGTAACGGTCTTGCGGTCTCCTGAAGGCGTTCAACATGGCGGTTCTCCAGGGGCTCTAGGACTTGGGATCATCGTCGGGACGGATCGGCGAGGCCGACATCCCGGGGCTATTCGAGTCGCCGCTGGCGGCCGCGGTCGCGGCGCTGGTGCGCGCCGCCGAGCCCAACCCGCTCCGGCGGGCCCGGGCTCGCGCGACGATCGGCGACGTAGAGCCGGCGTCGCTTGCGCGGGCTTCCGGCTTGGACGCCGACGGGCCGCCCGAAACCGGCGCGGGCGCGCTATGGCTGGCAGGGGCCGGACTTGGAGTGGGAGCTGGCCCAGGGCTGGCGGGAGGGCTCGGGCCGCCGCCGCCGCCGCCGCCGCCGCCGCCGCCGCCAGGGGCTCCTCCACCCGACGACAGGCCGCCAGACGCAGCCCGCGCTGCGGCCACCTTGGCGCCGCCCGCCGCCGCGCCTTGCGCGATTGCGCCGCCCGCCATTCGAGCCGCGAGGCCGACGCCGGCGACGCCGGCAGCGACACCCGCCGCGCCCATCAGGGCGCTGCCGGCGTTGAGCTGCGGGCCGCCACTGATTAGCGCACCAGCGATGGCGGGGATCTTCAGCGCCAGCATCACCATCACGACAGCCCCGAGGAGCAGGCCGACATCCTCGTTAATGTCCGGGGCGGCCGAGACCGTGTAGCTGTCGAATACCGTAGTGCCGAGACTGACCACGATGGCCAGCGCCATGAGTTTTATGCCAACCGAGATGACGTAGCCGATCGCGCGTTCGCTCATGAACGAGGTCTGGGTAAGCACGCCGAACGGCACCGTCACGAAGGCGATCAGGGTAACGATGTGGAACTCGATGATCGTCACCACGATCTCGATGGCGAGGATGACAAAGGCGATCAAGATTCCGATGGCCGCGACCAAAGCCATCAAGACGACGTCGATATGGGCGAAGAACTCGATCGGTCCCGGGGCCACCTCTTTGACGTAGAGCATGAGGCCCTTGACCACCTCGATGCCCGAAATCACGATCTTGGAGGGCGACGTCGTGAAGTCCGCCAAGCTCATCGCTCCGCCGCCGGCCTTGAGACCGAGCGCGGCAAATCCGTTGACGACCGTCTTTGTCAGGCTCGCCCACTGGGTGACGAGGAAGGCGAAGAAGCCCACGAGGAGCACCTTGCGGACGAGCGAGGCCAGTACGTTCTGGTTTTCATCGATCGCCCAAAGCAGCGCCGTGATGGTGATGCTGATGACGACGAGCGCCGCCAGCGTTCCCGCCACGTCGCCTTGGATCAGCCCGAAGCCTGCATCCACCTGGCTGCGGAAGCGGTTCAGAAAGTCGTCGAGTGCTGCGGGGTCGGCGGTCGCCATCATCGTCTCCTGGACGCGCGCCTAAAGGTGGCCGGGGTTTTCGACGCGGCTGCGAGGCTTCTTGAGGTCCCAGAAGCGGTTGCTCTCGACTTCGCTCGCTGCGGCCAGGGCGTTCACGCAGTTGGCGGACTTGCCGAGACCGCCCGGATCGTTGTGGCATCGCTCGAGGATCGCCCCTCGCTCGTCTGCGTGGGCGAGGTAGTAGGCCTTGTCATGGGCGGGCCCCGCCGGGTTACATCCGGCGAGCGTCAGCGCGACCAGCCCCAAGAATCCGAGACGGCGCATTACAGATCCCCCGGGTTCTTCACGCGGCTGGCGGGGTGCTGGACGTTCCAGTACCGCTGACTCTCGGCAGCCCCCGCCGCTCGGGCGCCTTGCGCCTGGGCCTCGGCGATCTGCTGAGCCCGCCCCTGAGTGATCAGGATGGTCTGGAGCTGGGTGAGCTGAGTGCTGAGGCTCGCCAGCAACTGATTGGTCGCCTGGATGGCCGCCGTCTGCCCTGCTGCGTTCTGGGAAGCGGCGACCGCCGCGTTGACGGCCCCGGCGGTCGTCGGCTGCGAACGAACGATCAGGTTCTGAGTCGACATCGCCTCCTGGAGGGTCTGACGGCTGTTGGCCTGCCATCCGGCGAGCGCCTGCCGCGTCTGGGCAAAACTCATCCCCTTCAGGTCGGTCGGATAGGCCTGCTGAAACTGCTGGGCGAGGTTCTGGCCCTGGTAGCCGATGCCCTGCGCGGTCTGGAGAAGCTGCGTGGCCTCCGACGCGATCTGTTGCAGCGGCCCCGTGACGTCGACGCCAAGCTTCTGCAGCATGGCCGCCTGGCTGGCGACCTGCTGCTGAAGTTGCGTGATCATCTGGAGCTGTTGCTCCACCTGCTTGACGGCCTGGATGATCGCCTGCGGATCGATAACAGCGATCTGCGCTTGCGCCGGCGGCGGCGCGGTCGTGTTGAGACCGAGACTGAGGACCGCGACAGCGGCGGTAGTGGCGACGAGCCTACGCATGGCGGGAGTCCTCCGAGGGGGGTGGGGAAGGGGAAGTGATCTGCGGTCCGGCGGCGTCCGCGCGTTCAAAGAGCGGCTCAGTCAGCGCGCGAAACAGGGCCGCCGCGGCGAACAGCACGATCCCGAACACGAGCAGGAAGAAGTTGTGGTGCAACGGCATCGCGAAGGTCGCAAAGAAGCCGGGCGCACACAGGGCCAGGAACAGTAGCCGCCGACGCCGGCGTGTCCGGGTCCAGCGCGCCGGCACCCGAGACGCAAGTCCCGCGAAGGCGTTGATCCAGAGAGCGACGGCAGGCTGGCGGCCAGGATGGGCCTCGGTCGGTTCATCGGGCTGGCGAGGCATGGTCATGCGACCCTCGCTTCGACAAGTTGGTCGCTAAGGTATTTCGCGACGTCCGGGTGTCCGACCGCCGCGAAATAAGCCGGCGCAAACCCGGGCCGCCCGTGCTCCTCAAGGAGCGCCGTCATGAGCTGCTGATCGCCGGGCGAAGAGGCGCCCACAGTCGCCAGGGCCAGGGGTCCAAGGCCCAGCTCGAACAGCCGGTTGCCGGTGCTCGACTGATAGTAATATTCCCGCTTGGGCGTGGCGTTGGCGATGATCCTGACCTGCTGCGCGTTCAGGCCGAACGCCTCGTAGAGCGCCAGGATCTGTGGCGTCTGGGCGTCGGGATTGGGCAGGAAGACCCGGGTCGGGCAGTTCTCGATGAGGGCCGGCGCGATCGATGAGTTGGCGATGTCGGCCAGGCTCTGGGTGGCGAAGACCACGGCGACGTTGAACTTGCGCAGCGTCTTCAACCACTCGCGGATCTTCGCGGCGAAGGCTCCCCGATCCAGGAAGAGCCAGGCCTCATCGAGGACCAGCAATGTCGGCCGGCCGTCGAACCGCTTCTCGAGGCTGCGGAAAATGTAGGTGAGAACCGGGGCCAGGGCGGCCTTGCTGGTCATCAGGTCCGACATCTCGAAGGTCTGCCACCGGGCGTCCGACGAGAGGTTTTGCTGGGCGTCGAGGAGATGGCCATGCGGCCCGCTAAGGGTGAAGGGTGCCAAGGCCGCCTTCACTGTGTGATCCTGAATTGTCGCTGCCAGCAGCGTCAGGGTGCGCTGTTCGCGGGGGCCGGCTGCGAGGTTCTTGATCGCGCCCCAGATCTCTTCCTTGACCGGCGGCGTGATCTCCACGCCCTCGGCGGCGACCAGATCCTGCACCCACTCCTGCGCCCAGGCGCGGTCCTCGGCGCCGTCGATCTCCGCCAACGGCTGGAAAGCGAGTTCGCCCTGGTCGCCGCCAAGGTGAAAGAACTGCCCGCCGGTGAGCAGCGTGGCCGCGCGCGAACTGGCGCCTTTGTCGAAGAAGAACACCTGGCCCTCGGGGTAACGAAGCCACTGGGTGGCGATCGTATTGAGCAGCACCGATTTGCCGGCACCGGTCGGGCCCACCACCATCGTGTGGCCGACGTCGCCTTGGTGCAGGTCGAAGCGGAACGGCGTCGATCCAGCGGTTCGCGTGACCATAAGGGGTGGCTGGCTGCCGGGATGGCCGCGCTTGGCGCACTCGGCGGTGAGGTGTTCATTGCGCGTCGGGCCGGGCCAGATGGCCGACATCGGCATCATGTCGCAAAGGTTCAGGGAAGAGACGAATGGCCGGCGCAAGTCGGCATAGGCCTGCCCCGGCAAACTTCCGAGCCAGGCCTCGACCGCGTTGATGTCCTCGACCTTGCAGACGAAGCCCACCCGGTTGATGGCGCCCTCCACCTCACGAACCCGGTCGGCCAGCCGGTCGGGGTCGCGGTCCATCAGAGTGACGGTCGGGGTGAAGTAGCCGATGGAGGCGAAGTCGCCGCCGAGGATCGCCAGGGCGGCGTCGGCGTCGTCAGTCTTGGCGGCCGCGTCCGGGTCTTCCAGTTGGGAAGGCTCGTGGGTGATGGCCTCCTTGAGCAGGGCCATGACCCCCTTACGCTTGGCGAACCAGCGTTTGCGCAGCGTGGTCACGGCCCGTCGGGCGTCTTCCTTGTCGAGCGGCAGATAGCGACACACCCAGCGATAGCCGACGCCCAGCTCGTTCAGGCGGTCGAGCAGTCCGGGGGAAGAGGTCGTCGGGTAGGCGCGCACCGATATCGTGCGGATGAAGCTCTTCCCGAGCCTGGGAAAAAGTCCGCCCTGAAAGTCATCGTCGGTGAGGAAGGCATCGAGATAAGCAGGCGTTTCGGGGGTGCGGACGTAGTGGGGCTTGGTCGAAACGCACCCATGCAAATAGGTGAGCGTCTCATCGTCCGAGAGCTCCCGCACACGGGGCATGATGGCGGTCAGGATATCGACGACCTGGCGAACCGTGCCGAGGAAGTCATTGAGGGCCGCGCGATACATCCCCGCGGCGCCGCGGCCCGATGGCGCGTTCTCCAGCAGGAGACTTTCGGCGGCGCTGACCGCCTCCTCGGGCGGCAGGTAGGTGAGGGTGAGGAAATAGCGGCTCTCGAAGTGCCGCTCCTCCGCCTCGAACGCCGCGCGCCGTTCATCGTCGATGAGGTCGGACACCGGATCGGGAAACTCGCCGGCCGAATAATCCTGGGAGGCTGCCCGAAGCGCCTCAATGTGCAAACACCAGCGGGAGCCGAGACGGCGAAGGGCGTTGTTGAGCTGGGCGCGGATCGCCACGAGGCTGGCATCCGTCGAGCTGGCGAGGTCCGGGCCTCGGAAGCTGAGGGTCTTCTGGAAGCTGCCGTCCTTGTTCAGGACGAGGCCGGGGCCGATCAGCGCGACCCAGGGCAGATGGTCGAACAGGCGCTCAGCCTTCGGGCGGTATTCCTTCAAATAGAGCAAAGTGAAGCCTCCTCCGAGAAAGCCGAGTGCCAGCTTCGGGCTGGCGCCGTGGAGACAGGACAAAGGGGGGAGGGGAGCCAAAACGTGCGGGCCTCCCCGACGAAGACGGGCGGCGGGCCATCAGGCGTCCCAATAGGGTTTTTGCCGGATGTGGCGGCCGAGCACGTCGAAGAAGTAGGGGTCGCGCTTGGTCAGCCAGTAGGCGCAGACGTGGACCGCAAGGCCCAAGGGGATGCCGATCATCGGGACCTGGAGCCCCAGGGCGAGGGTCGCGGTCACGGTGCCGTTCAACACCGCGATCATCCGAGGCACGCCGCCGATGGTCACCGGCTCGGACAGCGAACTGTGGAAGCCGATCTCAAAACCTTCGATCCGGGATCCCGCCATCCTAAAACACCGCCCCGGCGGTCAGGTTGAAGAAGCTGGTCACGAAGGTCGTCGCCGTGAACGCGATGGCTAGGCCGAACACGATGCCGATGCCTTTGCGCATGGCCGACCCGCCCTCGGCGAAGGCAAAGCCAAGCCCGGTGATGACGATGGCGATCACGCCGATCGCCTTGGCCACGGGTCCGGCGAGCGAGTTCATGATCGTGGTCAGCGGTCCTTCCCAGGGCATGGCCGTGCCGCCGCCGGCCGCCCAGGCGGGCTCGGCCATCACGAGAGCCGCACCGACGGCGAGCAGCAGCACGGCCCCCATCGGGTGGCCAAAAGTGATCCCACGACGATTTCTGGAGATGGGTCTCATCGCTGGATCCTTCCGTCCCGACAGCCCGTGAAGGCCGGGCCGACCAACCGTGGGTTGGTGCAGACAGCGGGTCAAGGCCTTTTATTACCTAAAAAGCCCTCAATGTGCTTAATTATGTGATTTAGAGTTGTGCCGGCAGACGCAGCTGCGGGATCACTCCGACGACCCATCAGGTCGGCGCGCGATGGCGCTCTCTTTCGAAGATTTTGACTGTTTCCGCTGCGTAAGCGGCCATTTGAGGGCGGAAGCCCGAGTTCTGTGGGCTGTTGATTCGCTGGGCCGGACAGATCGTCTGAGAATGTAGACCGAAGCGGCGCGCTAGGCGGGCGGCAATGGCGAAGATTGATCTAGTGACGCTACATGAATGATGGAGCGGAATTCTTCCAATATCTCGGGGTGATGAGCGGTCAGGAAACGCTCGATTTCGGTGTTTCCGATCAGCCGGGCGAGATAACCCGACGCGATCACCAAGTGCAGCACGTCGTCGCCGTAGGAGGTCTCAAGCGCTTTGAAGTCCTGATTGAGCGACGCCATCTCCCGCTCCATGCGCGCCATCTGTTCAGACGTCATGCCGCCGACCCGCTTCGGCTTCTCCGGGCGCGCCAGGTCGGCCTGCCGCGTGGCGGCCAGCAGCGCCTTGGCATAGCTGGAACTGAAGTTGCTCGCGGCAAGGAGCAGCTCGGCCACCTCGATCTGCCGGACCGGCTTCATCTTCTTCAGGACGTCGAACGTGACCGGGTTCACCGAGCGGTCCTTCAGCATCTCGACGACTTCGGGGCAGATGCCTTCGAGCAAGTTGCGGCGCCGGCGAATGGACCGCGCATCGACATTGAGGGCCCGTCCAATCTTCTCCTCGGACACGCCGCGTTCGAGCGCGCGCACGATCATGTAGTGCTCTTGGATGGTGGCCAGGCGGCTGACCCGTCTGTTGTAGGTGAAAGCCTCATCGTCATTGGCGAGCAAGCAGCGGGTCTCGGCCGCCCCGAGGTCTTGCAGGACGGCGTGACGGATGTGCCCATCCAGCAGCATGTAGGGGCCGCCGCCGCTGGGCCGTGCGACAACCAGCGGCTCGATGATCCCGATCTCGGCGATCGATTGGGCGATACGCTTGTATTTGACGGTCTCTTTGAGACGGTCGGGGACCTTCCGCATCGGCAGAATCTGGTCGAGCGGCGTAACGATGAGTTGGCGCTCGAAGGCCAGCTTGACCGCGCCGGCCATCCTATCGGCCCGCCACCCCGAGCCGTTCCGCCAACGGTCTCGGAAGGGTGTGCATCGCCTCTGCCCGCAACAGGGTGACGAAATGTTCGTCGTCGAGCAGGCGGCGCAGCCCGTTCACCACGAAGAGCAGGCGGCTTTGGGTCAGGGCGGCTTTTTTCACCATCAGCTTTTGCCGGTCGGTCTCCTTACGGTAGGCGCGAACCAGCGCGTCCGCGGTGACCCGGGGCCTCTGGCTCGGCCCTCGACTGCCGCTATGCCCTGACTTCCCGCTGATCTTACGCTGCTCGATGATGCGACGGATCGCCAGCATCTGGTTGCCGGGGAGGGTCTTCTTCTCGTAGGCGGCCGCCAGGGCGACCTGCACATCACCTTCCTCGGCGCGGGCGATCTCCATGGCGATCGTATGAGGGATGACCCCGCGCTCGACGGCGTTGATGAGCCGCTCTTCACCGTGCTCCAGGAGGTAGCAAATGGCCCAGATGTATTCGCTGCTGAAGTCGGTCTTGGTGGCGATTTCCTGAGTGGAATAACCCCGGTCTCTCAATGCGCCGATCTCGCGGACCAGTTCCAGCGGCGTGTGTTGGCGGCGGGCAAGGTTCTCGACCAGGCTCATCACGAAGCAATCTTCTTCCGAGACCTCGAGAACGAGCGCGGGGATTTCCGTCTGCCCAAGGGCCATGAACGCTTCCAGGCGGCCCTGGCCACAGACCAGGTCATAGCCGGGCCGACCAACCCTCGCGCTGACAGTGATTGGTCGCTTCAGACCGAGGTTGGCGATGCTCGTGACCAGCTCCTGGAACACCTTCTTGTTGCGAGCACGCGGGTTCAAGACGGTGATCGCATCGACCGGAACCATGGTCACTTCGGACCCAGAAGGGGGCGCCGTCATGCCGCCGCTCGGAGGTTAGACCGGCGCGTGAGCTCGAAGAACGGCTCCAGACCATCGAACCGGTAGGCATCGAGGAAAATGCCGTTGTCTTCGCGCAGGCGCACGCTGCCAGATGCACCGAGGTCGATCCAAGGCAGGAGATAATAGTCCTGCACCGCCACGTTTTCGGCGTCCATGCGCGCGACGATCGTGATGTCCGGACGAAGGCTGGCGTCGAGCCGGATCTTCCACCGCAGATCACCCGCGCTGGTCCGGGCGCACCTTACGATCACCAAGGAAGCCGTGAACTCCTCGTTGATGCGCAGCAGGTCGGTGATCGGATCGCGACGCACGATACTGCCGAGGCGCTCAATCTCTCCGACGGTGTGATCGACGACGTCGGGGTGAAGGGCGCGCAGCACCCGGTTGGTTTCAAGATATCGAAAGTCGCGACCCGTTGAGTAGCCGACGAGCTCGTAGGCTCTAACCAGGCTGCCAAACCGGGTGCGGTAGGTCGAACTCGAAGGCATGTCCTCGATCTCGTCGATCACCAGGCCCGACAGACAGCCCTTTCTGGACAGCAGGTCGGTAAGCCGCTCCAGCAACTCGGCGTCGGTGTACCGCCGGCTGCGCTCCTCGATGATCCGCTGGGCGGCGATAAAGAAGTCGATATCGACGATGGCCGGAAAGGCCCCATCCGCACGCACCCAACTGGCCGGGGCGTTTATGACCCGTCGCTTCTTCAGCTTGAAGGAGATGCGATTGTAGACGTTGTTCCCGATGTATTTTTCGTTGGTCAGCACCTGGTGGACAGTGCCCCGGGTCCATGGCCGGTCGAGGTCCGTCACGATGCTATCCGCGTTCAACAGGACTGCGATCTCGCGCTCGGAGCGACGGTTCAGGACGAACATCCGGTAGATGCGCTGGACGACCTCGATCTCGCCCTGCGGGCCAGGGGTCAGCACCACGCGATCGGTCTGGAGGCTTTTCTGCTCGCCCCGAGCAAGCTCCGCCTTGGGCTGCCTCTGCTCATCGACAAGCTGGCGGCGCAGGCCAAAGCCCGCTGGGCCGCCTTGGCGGAAGCCCAGGTTGATGAGACGGCACTGGCCGGTGAAAACCTTGGCGGACAGCTCGCGGCTGTACTCCCCAGCCATGGCCCGCTTCATGCTCTTGATGATCGTGGCGCTGAGGCTGCCGTCATTCTCGAATTGTTCGGCGCAGTAGTGGACGGCAATGCCCGCCTGGCGACAGAGGAACTCGTAGTAGGCGCCTTGGTCGGCATCCTGGAAGCGGCCCCACCGACTGATGTCATAGACCAGGATCGCGTCGTACTCGGCTAGACCCTTCTCAACGTCGCTGATCAGCCGCTTTAGCGCGTCACGACCGTCGATCCGAAGGCCGCTCTTGCCCTCATCCGCGTAGGTTTGGACGATCTCGAATCCGCGGGTCTCTGCGTATACGCTGATGATCTGAGCTTGGTTCTCGGTCGAATACTTTTGGTGCTCAGTCGACATCCGCACGTACTGGGCGGCCCTGACCGGGACGACCCGTCCATGCTCGGCGGTTGTTGGCTCGTTGTTTCTATGCATCCCCACCGCACCATGCTCGCTGATCTCCGAATTGGCTCATCGCGCCTCGTCGTGACGCGCGACCCTAAGGCCGGAGTTTGGGAAATGTCGCCTACGCAGAAGGACCGAAATCTTCAGTCGGAATCTGGAAGAAGTATTCCTCTGCAGGCCGAGCCTGGAGCAGCTGCCCCATCATTCCCGGAGTTCATCGCCGACGCCCTGCGGCGGCAGTTCGGCGGCACGCCGGCGTCGGTGAAGGTCGTGGTCCGGCTAACCCGGGCGAACGAGCGGGCGGTCAAGAACTGGTTCGACGCCAAGAACGGTCCAAGCGGCGAGAACCTGGTCAGCTTGCTCCGGCATTCTGATGAAGTGCTGGAAGCCGTCCTTCATCTGGCTGGGCGGCACGATCTGATCACCGCTCGCAAGCTGACCGGCGCCCGGGAAAAGCTGCGCGAGATGCTCGCGATGATCGATGAACTGCAATCAAACTGAACCGCCCTCCAAACGGGGATGGCTTGCTTAGGTGATCGATCGCGACCGGTCGTCTGGCCAAGTCAGCACGCCGAACAACGGCGGCGCATGGCGCTAAAATTGGTGCATTGCGCACAGGGGGCCCGGTCGTTGAAGATTTCGACCTTCACGCATCGGCAAGTGTGCCTCGTGATGATCGCATAGGTCCTGCAGCGACCGCAGCCGCATTGTTCCTTGTCTCGACTGATCACCCGGCCTCTGGCCATCAAAACCTCCTCTGGTCGTCGCTGGTGCTAACACCCGATCGAAGCGGGTCCAGCCTGCTCAGTGGAATCGAATAACTTCGCTAGGTATGGGCCGCACGGGGGTCAGTCCGCCGGATTGGCGGTCGCGCACGTAGAGTGGTCCGCGCCTGGGCATGCCGTTCAGCCTTAGTGTCAGGATGCGGCGTTCCTTGGCCAATTGCGCTGCCTTGTCGGCGTGTTGGCTGGTGACCTCAAAGCGTCGGGAGACCTTTCCGCCGCTGAACATCACGTAGTCGATGCGGCGGGCGGTCCGGGTCTTGGGATCGATGGCCGGGCGGCCCGTTCGGTTCAGCAGGTAGGTCTCCGACTGGATGCGTTCGCTTGGGTAGCGCTGGGACAGGATGCGCTGAGCCGCCGCCTCGCGACGAAGCCCAGCGCATTTCACCGCGATCGCGCGGCAGGGCTGCGCGGCGGGCCCAGGCTTCAATCGGACCGGCGGGGCCGGCCGGACACGCGCGCCTCCTCGCCGAAATCCCGCGCCAATCGATTGCTCCATCCTCACCACGGCGGCCTTTGCAACCGTGCGCTGGGGCCCGCCCGCCTGAGCGCCGGTCGGCGATCCGAGGCCAACAAAGACGGCCATGAAGGTCGCCAGGATGCTGCGGGTGGCTTGGGTCACGGAGCGCCTCGTCGGAAAAGAAGGGTCAGCAAGCCGCCGACCAAACGGAAGGGAAGGAAGAGAGAGAAACGGATCGCATCCGCCAACAGCGCGCCCAGGGCATGGTCAGCTACGGCCCGCCCGGCGAGCGCCCGAAGCAAACCGCTCGCCACCGAAAATCCAAATCCGACAAGCAGAAGCAGCAGAATCCACAGGGGTACGAAGGACAAGAATGGCGCGATCAGCGGCGGCAAGAGGATCACGGCGACACCTCCGATCAGGAGGCTCGCGCCTAGCCGCTTGGCTTGGCAGATGAACGCCAAGCCCGCTGCAATGAACAGGAACACCGCGTACTCGGGCGGCATGAGCATCATCAGGGTAGACATCTAGCTGGCTCCCTGAGGGACAAGCCTAAGCCCGAGCGCTCGGGCGGCGGCGGACAGCGCCGCCAGCGTCGCCGGCGCGACACGGGTCGCCAGCTCGGCGTCCTGCGCGGTGACGCGCCAGTCCGGCGCGTACTGGCCCCGCAGCGAAACAAACAGATTTTCGGTGTTCCGCTCGGCCAGCCAGGCGAGAGACGGACCGTGACAGCAAGCCCCATGGCCAGGCAGGATCAGGATACGAACCAGGACTGGGACGCCGTCCTGGAGGAGTTGCGCGACGCTATCGCGCGCCGCCTGCGCGTAGCCGGAAACGTGAGTATAGGCGCGGGCGCACGCCTCTGTGTCGAACTTCAGGTCGGGCACGTAGCAATCGACCACCCCGGCCAGCAGGCGAATGGCTTCGGGCGTCATATAGGCGTGGTTGTTCCAGACGATCGGCAGGGCGAAATCGAGCGGCGCGGCGCAGAGAAATCCGAGGATCGCGGCCAGCGACTCGTCGGGATTGCCGCCGATCATCGACAGGCTGCGGGCGCCGAAAAAGTCGAGCTGGTCCCACAGATCCGGCGTCAGCCGCTCGCGATCGGAAGCCCGGGTGTCAAGGAGCGCGTGCTGCTGGCAGGCCTTGCAGCGCAGGGCGCAGCCCCGGAAGTTGAGCGCCAGCGACGGATTGATCGCCGGCTCCTCGCCGATATGGACGAAGTGTTCGGCGACGAACGCCTCGCCCTTCAGGCCGCACATGCCGGTCTCGCCGGAGGCCCGGTCGACACCGCAACGGCGGGCGCACAGGACGCAAGCCTTCAGCAGCCGCCGGGCGATGGCCGCTTTGAGGTCGAGAAGGCAGACGCCTTCCCCGTCAAGGCCGCCACCCGTTCGCCACGCGGCGAGCGCCTCGTCATGCCGCGTCCACAGGGCCGCGAGCGGGAGTTCAGTGAGAGCGCCCGGCGAGACCCGCGTCCTGACACGGCGAAGCGCAAGGAACCGCGGACGCTCGAAGCCGGGAAGCGGCTCGGTTTGGATGGCGTAGCGCGGATCGATCTGCTGCAGCAGGGCGAGGTCTTCCAGCCCGGGATCGATGATCTCGAGTTGCCCGACGTCGTCCACCCGCATGCGTTTCGATCCACGCCGCACCGCCTTAGACTCCCGACCTGATGTGGACGGGCTCGCCCGGGGCGACCGGGGCGGCGTAGTAGTCCGGCTTCAGGGTCTTGGTATCGACCTCGCCGCCGACCGCCGCCGCCACGCTGTCGAGCACCTGCTCGCAACGGCCACCGCGGATATTGGCGATGTCGACATGGACCACCCCCTTGGCGTCGATCCGCGTCGTGACGGTGGCGGCGCCGTCCTGCTGCGGGCGGGCTTCGCGGGCCTGCAGCTCAACCTCGCCGTTTGCCAGCTGGCGCGCCGAGACCTTGCCGCCGGAGATCGCCTCGAGGTGCCGCTGGGCGCGGTCGAGGGTGACGCGGCGAACCACCTTGCTGATCGCGGCCTGCCCCCCGGCGCTCAGCACGGACAGGGTATCGCCGGACTTCCGCAGGACCATGGAGGCGCCGCCGGCCCCGACCAGTTCGACGGGACGGCCCGCGCCCAGCGCCGCCATGTCGCTCGCGCCGCAGGCGTAGCCGAGGCCGCGCGCAGCGGTGAGCAGATCGCCGTTGTCGGCGAGGCGAAAGTCGAGGCGCGCCGTGCTGAGGCGATCCTGCCGGGCCATGGCCTTGTAGCGTTCGACGACCGCCCGCTCAGCGTCGGTGGAGCCGAAGGCCTCGGCGATGGCGCCGATCATGGCGCCGACGGCGGCGGCGGCTTCGATGCCGGCTTGGCTGGGCTGATAGGGGGTAACGGTGGCGACGTTGCTCATCTGATTTTCTCCAGGGGTTATTCGGCCGCAGCGGCCGGTTCGGCGTTGAGGGCGGCCCACTGCCGCAAAGGGGTGAATTCGGCGTGGAGGCCGGCGACCCTGCTGGCCTTGCGGGCGATCTCGGCCTCAAGCAGAGCCAGGCTCAGCGGCGCGCCCTGGTGGGTCGCACGGGCCTTCGCCAGCTTCACGACCGAGTGGATGTCGGCCCCGGAGAACATCGGCGAGGCCGTGACCAGGCGTTCGATGGCGTCCTCGGGGAAGTCGCGACCGACCGACTGCGTCCAGATCGCCTGGCGCGCCGCGACGCCCGGGACGTCCAGGAAGTAGGAAGCGTCGAAACGGCCCGACCTGGTCATGGTCTTGCCGATCTCGCCCATGCGATCGATGCCGTTGCAGGTCGCGATGATGTAGTTGGGATTCTGGTTGTCGCTGAGCCAGGAGAGCAGCGAGCCGGTGACCCGCATCATCGTGCCGCCATCACGCTCGGAGTTGTCCGAAAAGGCCTTCTCGATTTCGTCGATGAAGACAATGCACGGCGCCATGGCCTCCAGCGTCGCGAACGCCTGGCTGAACAGCCGCTCCGTGGCGCCGAGCAGGCTGTTCATCAGCGAGCCGATGCGCAGGACCACGACAGGCAGGCCGGTCAGCCGGCCGGCCGCTCGGGCCAGCATGGTCTTGCCCACCCCGGGCGGGCCGATCAGCAGTACGCCCCTGGCCCGTTCAGGGCCGTAGAGCCGCATCGAAGGCTTCTGGATCTCGATGAACTCCAGCAGTTGCTCGACGCCCAGCGGCGTCTCGGCGGGGCCGCTGGTGTCCAGGACCTCCATGGACAGCTCGCGGCTGAGGCGGTCGGTCTTCTTGCGCTGCAGGAAGGCCTCGGCCTTGGGCAGATCGGCGAAGTTGTCGACCAGGGCGTCGCGCAGGGTGTCGCGCGCCGCCTTGCGGGTGAGGCCGACTTGGCAGCCCGCCAGGACGTTGGCGTGGGTGCGGATCGACTCCACCGAGATCGGCCGCCCCGCCCGATGGGCGAACTGCGCCAGTTCGGCCCGCGTCATAGCCAACAGCTCGGCGGCGCGCGGGTAGCCGAGCACGAAGCGGTCGACCTGCTCGGCCAGCAGGGCAGGGAGTTGGGCGTGGGCCTCGGGGGCCTCCAGGCAGACCAGCACCAGGCCGTGAGGGCCAAGATCGTCGCGGGCCAGCAAATCGGCCAGTTGCACTCGTGCCTGGACGTGGGGGCTGGTGTCCTGGAGCTGGGCTACGAGCTGCTCCATGACGACGAGCCCGCCGCCGAGCGCCAGCGCCTGATCCAGCATCTGGGCCGGGGTCAGGTCGCTGCGCTTCACGGGCGCCCACTCCAGGGTCTTGGCGTCGAAGCGCCGGGTCCCGGCCGGGGTGACGTGGTGCGCCGGCGCGCCGGTGGCGACGGCGACGTCCTCCATCAAGGACAGGGCGTGTTCGCGGTCGCGCGCGCCGACCAAGGCCATGCGGGCGCTGCGGGTGATCGCAGCCGTGCGGCAAAGGCGGCTCAGACCATCGACAGTGGCGAGGACATCGGCGGGAAGGTCGGACATTTAGCGGCTCCGGTTCAGGCTTGGGGCGGGATGCGCATGGGGGCGACCGGGCCCCGAACCGGGACTCCGCGCGGCCCAACCATGGTTGAGGCGATGGGGGAACGCCGGGGGCGGCGACGCCTAGCGACGAACGCCAGACCGGCGGCGCAGAGCGCGATCAGGCCGACCAGCGAGGCGAGAAACAGGCCGATGGATTTGGCTGCCCCCGCCAGAACGCCGCGGGAGTGCGCGCGCTCTTCATCTGTCACTTCATGCTTGGCCGGCTCAGGGATATCGATCCGATTGACGCCTGACTCACTGGTGCTCAGCAGGCGGTAGGACGTCAGGCCATGAGCCTTCATTGCTGCGTCCCATGCCATTTTCTGATTTGCGGGGAGCCAGAAGGCAGCGATTTTGATCTGCTCCAGCATGTCCCAAGCGACATCGTCGCCAGGGGTCGCCCTAGGCGGAGCGCAGGTCGAGACCCCCTGAACCGGACGCTCGTCGAGAAGGTCGCTGAAGGCGAACAGATATCGAGCGGTCGCCGCCGGCGCCGCATTGAGTTCCCGGGCAGCCAGGTTCAGCCCTGCGGCGACATCGGTGCAGGCTGCGTAGTCGCTCCGCCCCCTGAACCTCGCAATCCACTCGTTCCGATCAGTCGCGGCCAGTTCGGCAGGGGTCCCCCGCCAAATCACCTCGGGAGCCGCGTCGAGGCTGATGATCAGGATCTCGTCGGCCTTCTCCCAACGCTTATGTTTGCGCTCCGCCAAACCCTGAAGCAGCACAGCAGCCTTCGCCACGGCTTCGGCCTGCCGGGCTTTGTAGGACCCGCTGGCGTCCACCATGACGACCACGCGGTTGAAGGGTGTTTCCGCCGCTTGAGCAGAGGCAGACATCGCCAGCACCAGGGCCACGGCGGCAGCGGTTGATGTCTTGATCATGGAGGGCATCAGGCGGCTTCCTTCGCGGGTTCGGGCTGGATGTCGGGGGTGGTTTCGGCGTGCAGGGCGTCCCAGTAGTCTTTGGCGTAGACGGCCTTGGGATTGCGGGTGACGTGGAAGCGATCCGGGCGGGCGACTGCCTCAGCGGCGCTGATCTCTTCGCCGTCGACGCCGCCGATCACCGGCAAGGGGCGATCCTGGGGCGGCGCGGTTTCGACGGACGCCGCAGCGGCTGCGTCGTTGCTGGCGGCGGCGCCGTCGTTGGAAGCGGGCCAGGCCTCGCTGTGGGTGGCTTCGCCAGGAGCGGGGTCGGCCTCGGGCTGGACCGGGTTCTGGTCGATGTCGTAGGCGATGGGCGTCGCCGGATCGAAGACCGGCTGGCCATCGGCGCCATAGCCATAGAGCACCTGGGCGTCGCCGACCTCCGGTTCTCCGGTCCATTGGCGATAGATGTCCGTGAACTCGGCGGCAATCTTAGCCAGCGTCTCGAAAAACGACGCCCCGACCAGTTCCAGGCCGACGGCAGGGGCAATCCCCATCGCCAGATACATCAGCAGCCCGTGTCCGCTGAGGAAGGAGATTGTGGCCACACCAAAGTCTTCCGTGGCAAGGGCACCCACTGCGGGAATGCTCCTGGCCGCCTCCAGCGGATCGGCCGGATTCATCACCCCGACCAGGGCGCGATATTGGAAGATGAAGGCGTCGCCCATCAGCAGCGGCACGAGGAGCGCCACGGCGAAAAGAAGCGGCGTGCTGTGTTCGGCGACGGTCCGCCAAAAAGCGACGCCGCGGCCTTCCCGGATATGGGCGCGGGCGTCGGGGATCAGGCGGATGAGGGCGAAGGCGTGATGGCACGCAACCCAGCTCATCAGCATGATGAGCCCTGTGATGCCGGCCGCCGTCCAGTTCGCGAACCCAGCGTCGGGCGTGACCGCCTCGAAGATCCAGCCCACCAACGGATCAAGTCCGAGCGGCTTGTTCTCGAACGCCATGAGCTCGAGGCCGGACACCTCGCCTTGGTAGTGGGTCAGGCCAACGACGCCGGTGATCGCCAGGACCACGATCAACAGACCGCCGAACCCCAGCAGCTTTATGAAGTTGATGACGAGGCGCATCGTTAGGCCGCCTTCGCCAGGAATTTGTCAGTCCAGGCGTAACCTGTTGCCGCGTCGCGAAGTTTGGGCGAAAGGGCGTTCCGGCGGGCGAGTACGTGAACCTGAACGCCCTGCTCCTTGAGCTCGCTCACGAGCGAGGCGAACGTGTGATCGCCGCTGCCCAGGCAGATGCGCTTGGCCCCAGCGCGAACCACGCCCCTGATGACGCTCTTGATTTCGTCGTCTGCGTTACAGTGGGTCGAGACGCACTCGAACCCGGCAGCCATCCAGAGCTTTTCCTCCATCGGCGAGAAGTGATTGCCGACCATCTTGCTGGCCGAAATGCCGCGTTCGCGCAGCAGCCGCGAGAACGCGAGCACATTTAGAGAGCCGCGCTTCTCGCCGTAGTGCGCGAGGTTATCGGCGTCGCCGATGAAGACGAACTCGTCGCTCGGATCCCCACCCATCGCCTGCCTGCCCATCCCGCCATCTCCCGTGACATCTGGTCTCGGGCCAAAAAAAGCCACGACTTAGACCCGGTGTCAACGTATTTTATCGCGGGTTCTTTTTTGACCCGTCCATTTCTGTTCGGTTCATACCAGACGCCTTGATTTACCGCCGGTTCTCGCGTACACACCGCCGCACTGCGTCGGGAACAATTGTTGGACTGATGATGGCCGGATCGCCGGATGACCTCGCCCTAGCCCTCAAGGAGAAGCTGACGGGCAAGCACAATTCGATTGCCCAAGCGGCAGGCGATCTCGGCATTCCGTATGAGCGGCTCAAACAATCTCTCAGGAGGAGCCGCTTCTCCGCCGCCGACGCCCAGCTGCTCATCGAGGACGTCATGCCTGGCGTTACACTCGATGACCTCAAGCGGGACTACGGCTTTGAGCCTGCCAGGGCCTACTCAAGCGGAGCCGCGACCGCTCCGCAAAGCGTCGACGGCGATCCATTCAGCGAGGCGCTTCAGCCGCTATACTCCTCACTTCCAATACTGAAGAAAGAGGCAAAGGGCGGAGTATTAAACCCGGTCGTCTCCGATATATACGCCGCTTGGCAGACAGAAATGTCTATGATTCTGTTTTGTGATGGCAGTATAGATCCTGTCGAATGGGACGCCAATTACAAGGAGGCGCGCACCAATCTCAACGACGCGCTCTCTAAGGGCGGGATCGTCGTATATGTAGCGAGTAATTATGATGACTCCAGCGGGACATCTTCATCCAGAGATCGAATCGATCAGAAATTTGATTCCTTTTGGTCGCGACTACGCGAAGAACACCCAAAACCATTGCCTGATTCAGCCGGATTTGTCGCATTGCTGCGCGCGCCTCGGTGTTCGTTTTGCATCCCCTTCCAAAAGCCGTCGCTATTTACCAGACGAGAGAACGGCAACACCTCTATTCGAGCTTTTACGACTATCGATATCCCAGAAACCGTAGACGGGGAAAGCTATACTGGGGTAATTTGCATTCCACTGACGCGTCAGGTCGCAAAGGGAATGGTTGAATACCTAGATTTACTTACAATGGACATGCAAACTAGCGGCACCGGCAGGGGAATTTGTCGCGTGAAAAGCTATCCCGAACATGACGACGCGGAAATTATCTCTCGGATTCGAGGGATAATTTAGATGGGTACTATGCCCGCAGAACCGCATATAGGCGCTCGGCTCCTTGATAGGGGGGGCGTCGACTTGGACGCCGACCCAGTCCTCAAAGTGCGGGAGCTCCAGCTTAGCTATGGTTCCGGGCCCCTCCTGCACGTAGCCGGGATGGAGATAAGGGCTTCGGAGGTCGTTGCGATCGTAGGGCGGTCAGGTTGTGGAAAGACGACCCTGCTCACATGCCTATCAGGCGATATGGAGCCTGCAGCTGGAACCTACATTCTAGCTGGGGCTGAGCGCGGTCGAGGCCTTCGAAACACATTCGTATCGCGCACGCTTCAAGCCTTCCCCCTGCTGCATTGGCTAACCGTTCAAGGCAATCTGGCACTTGCAGCCCGGGTTCGGGGGGTTCGGAAGCCTGACTTCAAGCGGATTCTGGCGAGCTTCTCTGCCGAGGGGCTGAGTAACCGATTTCCCGCCGGCCTGTCTGGGGGGGAACGATGCCGGGCGAGTTTGAGCCAAGCGTTGCTTGGTGACCCGAAACTCCTCCTGCTGGACGAGCCCTTCACGGGGCTAGACACGCTGGTCAAACAGATTGTCGCGCGAAATCTCTTTCGCCTCGCTCGTGCAAGCGGGGCCGGGATCATTTTCGTCACTCATGATCTCAATGACGCGCTCGAATTCTCTGACCGGGTTATCGCCCTGGGATCTCACGGCCCCGCGGTGATCGTCGGCGAGGTGTCGCCCACATCACCTAGCGCAATGGAAGAGCTCCGGCGGCTGCTGGGGGGTGACCAATGAACATTCGTCGAGTCGCCCTGACCGCTCTCCGGTACTTGGTATCTCTGTCGATCCTCATCATCGGCTGGGAATGCGCGGTAGTCGTTTTTCACATTCAGCCTTTTTTACTGCCCGCTCCCTGGGACGTCTTGAACACTCTCAGCATGGAGTGGCTGTCGTTTGCGAGCGCCGGCCGCACCACATTCGTCAACATGCTCGTCGGGGGCGGGATCGGCATTTCGCTCGGGTTCGCCCTGGGCGCACTGGCAGCATACTCCCGAAGGGTTAGGTGGGTGGTCGAACCATACCTCACAATCTTTCAGAGTTTCCCGCGTGAGGCCTTCTTCCCGCTGCTCGTCGTGTGGCTAGGCTTCGGACACATGCCGAAGATCGTCAATGCTGGCTTGCTTTCGTTCTTCCCCATGGCGGTCGTCACGTTGAACAGCCTGTCCGATACGCGTGATGACTACGTCCGGCTGCTGGAGAGCTGGAAGGCAACGCGCCTCCAGGAATACCTGTTCTGTCGATTCCCATCGGCGATCCCGTCGCTCGTAGGCGGCCTGCGAGTGTCCCTGCCGCTAGCCCTGATCGGCGCTGTCCTGGGCGAATTCCTGGGGGGCAGCGAAGGGCTCGGATACATCATCGTCTCGTCGGGCTCGGCTTTTCGAATTGATCGTGTCTTCGCCGCAATCGTCGTCCTCGCCCTTGGGGGCATGGCGCTCGTGGCGCTCATCGACACCGTCCGCTTCGTTTTCTTGCGCCGTTTCTACCAAAGATAGGAGCCACCCATGCCGCATCGCACCCGGGCCGCCGGTCACTCAATCCTTGTGGGGGCCTGCCTGTTTTTGGCTGTTGCGACCGCATCATGCGAGCGGCAACGCGCCGCAGAATCTGGGCCTAAGCGGCCGCCAAAGGCCCTGCAACCCCTCGACATTCTGATCGATTGGCAAGCTGAGCCTACCTACCTCGGCATCTACTACGCCAAGCACAAAGGCTATTTCGCTGGTGCGGGCTATTCGGCGACGATCACACAATCCTGGGGAGCGAACCAAGCTGTCGCCGCTGTAGCCAGCGGCAAGTATACGATCGGAACGGCGTCGGGCGGCGCCACCGTGCTTGGCCGTAACAACGGCGCAAATGTGGTCTCACTTGGCGTGCTCTATCCACGAATCCCCAGCGTGGTCTACGGACTTTCCTCGACAGGCGTCCACAAGCCGGCGGACTTGAAGGGGAAGAGGATCGGGATCTATCCGGGTAGCATAACGAGCAATGAGTTCGATGCATTTTTGAAGCTGAATGGACTGAAGCGCAGCGACGTCACGATCGTCTCGCTAAGCGGAGCAGATATACCTGTCCTGCTTGCTCACAAAGTTGATGCGGTCTTGCACTACACAGAAATGAGCCCCGTGCAGGTGGAGACCAACCCTCAGATTCCGGGGCCAAGCGGCTCCAAGACGTTTGAGTTGAAGCTCGCGGACTACGGGGTCGGTGGCTACGGCCTCAATGTCATTGCGAACCAAGACGCCTGGCGTAGTCAGAAGGTTCAGCTTGCGGCGCTGTCGAGCGTAATTGCCCGTGGCTACAAGGATGGATGTGCTCAGCGCGCAGATGCGGTCAAGGCGTTCGTGGCGGAGTTTCCCGACAAGGATGCGAGCTACGTAAAAAGCAGCTGGGATAGGGTCTGCGATTTAGTGGGCACGAGCCCCGGAGCTCAAGACGCTCAGGGTTGGCAGGAGACAATCGACCTCTATCGCAGCCTTGGCCTTTTGACCGTCAACGTCGCGCCTGCCGACATTCTGGGACAGTAGTTTATGACGCGAGTAATGGTCACCGGTGCGTTTTCCAGCTTGATGACGGCCCAGCCGAACGGGCTGTACCGTTTCTCCGTTGAGGGCAAACAACGAATTGACGCTATACATCAACTCCTTTCGGCGGCGGGCTACGAAATACTGTCAGCTCACATCGCCGATCGATACGGAGAGTCACCCTGGGGCGACGACTTTGTGAGCCGGGACCTTGACTGGGCGGCGACGTGTGATGTGCAGCTTGTCCTTCTCCCCGCCGGACCAACCGGAGAGGCCGTACGATCCGACGGCACCATGATCGAGCTGGGATTCGCCTTTGCCAAGGGTAAGCCGATAGTGCTGCTGGCGGATGACGTCAGTCATCAGAGCAATTCGTTTTTCTTGCGCGCCTTTGCACAAAGAGAGTCTGGCCGTTGCGTCGAATGGAACCATGCTTACCAGGATGAGCTCCTGCGCAACCTTGCAGAGGTCGCTCGACCAATTGCCGGGGACGGCTCTAGACCACGCGAGCAGCGAAGCGACGTCGACGGGGTGATTGCCGACCTGAGACGCGAGCAGGTCCCCCACAACGTGGTGGTCAGCGGTATGCCTCTGACCGTTTTGCCCGGCGTTCTTTCGCCACGCCTGAGCCACGCGCCGGACGCCCTGATTTCCAAATGGGACATACCGCCCAGAGCGCACGTCTTGGATCTAGGGTGCGGGTCCGGCGTCTTAGGGCTGGCGGCACTCCGGGGGGGCGCCGACCGTTTGGTTTCTCTGGATATCAACCCCCAGGCAGTCAAGACAACATCCCTCAATCTCGTTGAATTGGGCCTGGACGATCGGGGCGAAGCAAGGCTCAGCGACGCCTATTCGGCGCTGAAAACCGGAGAGGCGTTCGACATCATCCTATTCGCCGCCCCATACTGGGACCGGGCGGCCGCAGATGATTTGGAGCGTTCGTGCTTCGATGGCGACTATAGGTTCTTCCAAGAGGCCATTGATGGCGCCCATACGTGGATCAAACCCAACGGCGTGATGTACGTGATCTTTTCCGACCAAGGAGACGTTGGGCGCGCCTTGCGGATAATCGACGCCAGCAAGATGCGAGTACAAGAGATGCATCTGTCCCGCCCATCGACGCCTGGTGGGCATATCCGAATTATCTGGGAGCTCAGCCACCGACGGCCCAAAAGCGTCGCGCTTCATACTCCTGCAAGCCTTGGAAAAGAAGGCGATCGGGCGCGCATCGCCCGGTAGGCGGGCTTCGTCTATATCGTGGTAGAATTTCCGCTCAGCGGAGGGAGCAGAAGCAGATGTCGCCTAACGACCTCAACAGCACCGCTGCCGGTGTCCTCGCAGAGATGCGGACCGGAAAATTACCGTCTGGTTCGGCGGCCGGCGACCTTGATCGCCTTCCAATAATCGATGCGCTCCGCGCTGCGGTCGGATCGGACGACAGAGATTGGCTGCTGGCCGCGGTTGAGAACAGCGACGATCGCCTCGCCGCACTCGCCGTGAGTATGCTGCGAAGGTTGATCGGCGATCCAGTCGTCTTCAGCGCTTTTGAACGCCGATGGGAAAGCGCCTCAGTCTACCTGCGCTTTCGCCTCCTCTGGCGGTTCCTGGATGTCGAAAGTCTTTCGCTCGATTGGCAGGGCAGACTACAGTCCTTTGTCTTTTCGGAGTTTGATGAGATTGGCCCCTATACGCGGGAATTCTATCCCCCGGGGATCGAGGGCATTGAGCACCTCCTAAGGCGGCTGGCGGAGCCGACTACCTCCCTAAAGGTCTGGGCATATGTCGCCAACATTCCAGCGGTGATGCCTGACCCGAAAGCTGCGCGCGCCCTGATCGTCTTGTGCGCCAGCCACTTTAAGCACCTTCAGGGGCCTTTCTGTGATCGCCTGCTCTCCCTAGTTGACGCGCCATCACATGGCACAAGCTCAAAGACGCCAGGGGTGCCCGACCCCGAGCCAGCCTGATATAATTTCCGATAATGCTTATTATACGCATTTTCTAACTAATTGATTAATAGGCGTTTTTATCGCTCCAACCGGTCGGTAGGTGGCACCAACTAGATGACCCCACCTCACCTCCCTGAGCGATTAATCCCAGCGTCCCTGAATTTCGAACGCCGATGCAGTCCCTCGAAGGAAACCCTCGCACGCGTCAAGCGCATCTTCGGTTCTAAGTTTGGCGCGACCTCGCAAAGCACATTCCCAGACGGTGAGCCGCCTCCACCCTGTGCCGGCAAGCGCTTCGTCGGAGAGCTTATCGCGCGCCTTGTTGGCAGCGATCTTGGAGCGCCAGAATTCTGGCCGCGTCGCAGGTAGCCGGAACATCGGACAATTGTGGCCATGCCAGAAACAGCCGTTGATGAGTATGACCGACCGCCTTGTAGGCAGGACCATATCCGGCCGTCCGGGAAGGTGAGGGTCATGCGACCCCGCAGCGAGACCCAGAAGCAGAAGCGAAGGGACCTCTGGGCCGCCCGTGAAGCCGATCGCAAACTGGGGCGCCGGATCAGCGATGAAGACGCGCTGAAACTTCGGCTGGAGGAGCTTGAGGCGGCTCTGCGGGACATGGGCCGCTTAGGGATTCACAACAAGCGCCACGCCGTTCCGCTCGAAGATATCGCGGACGACGGCCAGCGTTTCGCCGTGCTGAAAGCCCGGGTCGAACGCCTCGAAGCACTGTGGGCGATCAACCAGAGAAAGCGCGAAACCCGGGGCAAGATCATCCTCGGCGGAGCCCTGTTGGCAGAGGCGGCCGACGAAGCTTGGCAGGAAGGCGAAGCCGACCTTCTGCACCGCCTGGTCGACATCCTGGACCGCCGGGTGGAGAGCGTCAGGGACCGGCTGACGGTGCGCGAACTGCTCGGAAACGTGCCCCTTCCCCTTCGCCCGGGCGGCGATCCCAGCGAGGATCTACTGGCCGCGCTGGAAGCCGTAGGCGGCGAAGCGCCCGACTTCGATGCGATGGCGGAGTCGGCCCTGGCGGACGACGACGAGCGCCTTACGCCGAGCGAGGTGGACAAGGATTATGCCGACCTGGACGCCACCTGGCGCCAGCCGGCCTAGTGGCGGCGATCGCTCGGGCGGCCGTCGGATAGCACGAACATCGCCCGGCTGGGATCGACCGGCTGATCGCTACGCTGGTCCGCCGGCGGCGCCTGGAAATCCGCGCCCGACGAGACCGGCGTAAGGACTGGAACCGGGCCTTCAATGGGCTCCGGCGGCAGCGTGGCGGGTCCGGGAAACGCCCGGTTCTCACCCACGAAGATGCCGTCGTTCGGGGCGGTCAAAGCGGTCCTGGGGCCGGCCGGCGAGGGCCTGGCCGAGCTCGAACGCCCTCCCCTTCCCCCCTCTCCTTTGGCCGCGTCTCCGCGGCCCGCTTCCACATAGAAGGTATGGGCGCCAATCACCGCGGAGGATGGAGCGCCGCCAAAGTTCGTCAGGCCCGGCGACACCGCGCCCGCCGCTTCCCGGGCCGCGACGATCCGGGCGTTCTGGAAGAACCGCGCGCCATTCGTCAGGTCCGGCAAACGACCCTCGATCGCCAGGTTGATGATGGTGTTGACCCGCGCCCGCTGGGCCTCCGAGACGGGCGGCAGATTGCGCCAGCTGCCGCCGGCCCGCATCACCGGCTCGAACTGCGCGCGGGCGTTCAGCACGGCTTCGACGCTTGAGCCCCAGCGACCGTCCTGCAGCCGGTTCAGGATGGTGTAGACGACGGCCGCCAGGCCGCTGTCGCCCTGGTTGGCGGCCTCCGAGAAAGCGACGCGGGCGATGGCGTCGCGTGCCTCTGCTCCACCCAGGCGGGCCGCCAACGTCGAACCTGACGGGGGTGCGGCGGCGGCCGAAATGGAAGGCGACGTGGCCATCGCCGCCGGACAATTGACACCGGCCGGCAATGGCTGGGCGCTCATTCCCCGGGCCAGAAGGGCGCACAAACCCGCGAGGGCGGCGGCGTCCATCAGACGTCACCTGGGCGGTCGGCCCGGGTCATGATCGGGCGGAAGACGCCGACGATCGCTTCGCGCCGAACCGGTCCGTAGTACCGGCTGTCGAAGCTGTTGGGGATGCGGTTGGAGAACACAAAGAACTCGCCCTCGCCCAGACGGCGGCAGGCGCGCCAGTGCGGTAGCGGCCGGCTCTCGCCGTCATGGGCGAGCACGGGCGCGCGCCACACGCCGTTGATCACCAGCTTGCCGTCGAGGGTGCAGACGGTGTCTCCCGACATCGCCGCGACCTCCTTCAGGATCGGCATATGGCGCAGATAGGCCATGCGACCGCTGGCGTAGGTCAGGACCGAGGGCGGGGCTGGGAACGCGATGATCTGGCCCCGGCTTGGAGCCGCGGCGCTGCGAATGTAGAGGCCCCTAGGCTCACTATCCGAGCGATTCCACAGCAGCGACGGACCCTGAACGACCAGGGCCAGGGCGCCCAGCAGCACGGCCGGAGCCAATGCCGCCGCGATAACCAGGAGCCTGCGTCTCACAAGGCCATGGATCATGTCTCAGCCCTATGTTGACGCCCCCTGCTTGCGATCAGCCACGGGGCGGGCGCACTGGAAGACCGCGCAGCATGCGCTTCCTTTGAGTGCCTTTTATGGCAAAAAGTCCCCTGCCCTGCCAGGGTTGACGCATCGGTTCTCGGTCGCGCGAATCAAGCGATCTGGACAAGATCGCTCAAGGTGACGGCGTGCGCCGGCATACTCTCCGCGTGAACTATCGTTAGCGTGTTTGGAGGTAGTGGCGGACGTTCTGCGCCTTCCAGGCCAACATGGGCATGGCCGCGATACGCGCCTTGACCTCGTCAGCGACCGCCAGGCCGGTCGGATCGATCTCTCCGGCGTCGAGCAGGCGGTCCAGAAACGCCGCTTCGCCGGCTGTTCGCTCGAACAGCGGCGCCAGGCCGGCGCGGCAAAGGGCGACCGAGTCGGCGATCCAGCGGTCCACGCCGCCCGCGGCCTCGAAAAAGTCTCGTGGCAGGCAGATGGCGAGCTTCTGTCTCAACTCCCGGGGATCGCCGCCGATGTCGTCGAGACTGGCCTCGCGCCAGTCCCGGCGGCCGGCCGCGCCCCACGCCAGAACCCCCGCTCGAACGAGGCTCCAGTCGAGGGTTTGGGTCTCTAGGATCCGGCGGGCGTCGAAGACGTCGCGCGCCGCCCTCCGGTCGAGCAACGCGACCAGTTTACCGGCCACAACTTCGTGCAGGTCGAGCACGGGAATGCCTGTGGCCTCCACCCCGCCGAGCGGGGTGGAGGACATCGTTTGGACGCCGAACAGCGGCCCTCGGGCCATGTAGTTGAGGTCGACTTCGATGCTCGCGCCGCCGCCAAGCGCCGAGCTGTAGCGTGCCACCCACTTGCCGCCAGCATGACCCGGCGGCTGACGCCGGACCTGGTAGCCTTGGGCCTCCAAGAGGCGAAACAAGGCCTCATCGACAAGAGGGCGATCTGCCTCCATCGCCGCCCGGTCCACGGCCCCGACGTAGTTGAGGTCGATATCCACGGAGAGGCGGTCCAGGCGCAGGTGGAAGACGTTCAGCGCTGTCCCGCCCTTCAGCGCTACGCGGGTTTTTAGGTCCCGATCCTCGGCGATCGCCTGCAGCACGTCGAGCAGCCGCAGCACCTTTTCTAACGTCGCCGCCGGCAACCGCGTCTCAGCCGCGATGCGCTGCAGGGTCTGAGCGGAGGGCGCCGCCATCAGAGGCCTTCGAATCGCTGGTCAACGACGGCGTGGGGAAGGATCACACCCCATCCAGGCGCGGCCTGTCCCTGCCCTACCGTCGCGCCCAGGGCATAGCGGTTTTGACGCGGCGCCAGCTTGTGGATCGCCTCCAACGCAGTGTCGGGAACACGCAAGTGTTCGCGACGCGATTCCAGCCACCAGCCCGCCGCCCCGGCGGCCGTCGCGTTGCCGTTGGCCGCCAGATGTGCAGCAAGCCGCTCGGCGTCCAGACGCCCGACGAGGTCAAGGCTGTTGACCAGTTCCTCCGCGCCGCCGGCGAGGTCCGGCCGGTCGAACAGATCGGCGACGGTCCGCTCCAGGGTCGTTACCGCCACGGCTTGGCCGAGGCGGTCGACAGTGGTGACGCTCTCCGGCCCGAGCAGGGTGGTGGGTCGCACGAAGCGGCAGGAAAATTCCGTGGTCTTGAACAGGCCCGGCTCGCCCGGGGCGATCGCCTGGACGTCGAACTCGGCGGTGTAGGCATAACCGTGCAACTCGAGCGCGGAGTGGTAGCCGATCACGGCCTCTGGCCGCAGCCGCGAAGCGAGGAGGAAGCGATCCACCCACCACGTCGCTGGGTCGGCGTGCTTGGGAACCGAGGCGTAGAGTCCGCGGGCGATGCGTTTGATGTTGCCGGCTTTGACATGCTGGCTCAGCATAGCGGTGACCGTCTTGTCCGCTGGCGCGCGGCCGACCGCGCGCGCGTAGTCGGCCCGCGTGAACACCGGGGTGGCGCTGAAGAAGGGAGCGGACAGGTTTCGGGACATAAGCTCACAGAGGCCGGAGAAAGCTATATATAACCTATGGCTTGTGGCGTCAAAAATGAGTTACCCGGCTAAACGTCCGTCGACTGCGGCCAGTAGGAGTCAAGCACCGACCGGAGCGCGGTTTCCGCCTCGGACCGCGACGCGCCGCCGGCTAGCAGCAGGGTCAGCGTCACCTCCTTACGTTTGCGCCCGTCGATCCGCAGGACAGGTGCGCCGCCAGCGGCGGTGACCACGTCCCCCGTCAATCCTGACCGCTTGGGGGATCCTGACTTCTTGGGGGGATCGGCCGCAGCCGCCAGAAGCCGGATGACATCCTGAGGCTTTAGGGCGGGGCCCTCCCCTTTTCGGGCGGCGATGGCTACCGCTTCAGCCAGCACGCGGCGCTCGCGATCGTCCGGCTTGAGCAACGGCTTCAGCTGGGTGACGTGCTTGATCCTGAGCTCGTGCGGATCGGCGAACGCGGCCACCAGTGGGGCCGGCAGCCGGGCCAGATCGAGATAGCGGCTAAGCCAGGCCTCCGAGACGTTGAGGCGGGACGCCATGTCCTTCTGGCTTCCGCCGTAGTGGCGCCCGAGGGCCTTCAGGTAGTCGCGCGCCCGTTCGATGTCGCTGAGATCTTCGCGGGCTCGGTTCTCCAGGTCGGAGATCCGGAACGCCTCCTCGTCAGTGAGATCGCGCACCTCCACCAGGAAACGAAAGTCGGTGTAGTTATGCGCCCGAAGCCAACTGACGGTCCAATGCCGGCGCGCGCCGCAGATGACCTCGAAGTCGATATCCGGCACGCCGCGGACGCGGCGGACGATCGCCGGGACTTCCTGGCGGCCCTGAGCCTTGAAGCTCTCGATCAGGTCCGCGCAGCGAGTCTCATCCAGCGCGGCATAGTCGCGATTGTGCTCGCTCCAGAGCCGGCAGCGGACCGGATCGACTTGCTCGATCGCTCGTCCCACGACCGCGCCGGAAGCCAACTCGGCCATTCGGTTTTCTCGGCTCGCCAGGATGCCGACTGGCATTCGGGTCGGGGCCTCCGGCTGGGGCGCGGCGGCGTCGAGCGAGCCCATCAATCCGGCAGCGAAGGAACGGTTCTTGGAGCTCATGAGCGCGCCCTTTCTGCTCGAATTGCACCGGTGCAATTTCCATATCCGCGGGTCATGCGTGGCCCTCCTTGCGAAGGCGTTCCACATGGCTCGGCCAGGTCTGGCGCACGTCGAGGAGAATCTCCTCGTTGACCCCATTGAGGTAGGTAAGGCACCGGTCGCGTACCGACTTGCTGGTCATCGGGCTGTTCATCTCATAGACGGTCATCAGGCGCGCCGTGACGTTGTCGATCTCAGCCGAGTCCTTCATGGGCGTCCGGATCATGGCCAGGCCGAAGACCTGGCGCATCAGCGCGAGCAGTTCCTTCTGCATCGACTTATTCTCATCGACCTTGGAGGCGACGATCCGAACGAAATTAAGGTCGGGAGCGAGGTCGTGCGACGCCAGCTGATTGAGCGTCTCGTCGAGCATGGTGAGAAACGCGGCGGTCGAGGAGAAGTCCATCACCGTCGGCGGGACCGGGATCACCAGGGCGTTCGCCGCCCGCAGCACGGACAGCGAAATGGCGCCTAGAGCAGGCGGCGGGTCCAGGATGATCACATCGAACTGGTCGGCGATCGAGGCGATGCCTTGGGCCAGCCGGTCGAGCAACCGCCCGCCCCCGCGCGCCATCCGCGCGGCGAGTTCGTACTCGGATTGGAACAAGTGCAGGTTGGCGGGGATCAGCTTCAACCCATCGAAGTGGGTGTCGAGCAGTGCGTAGTCGAGGGACCGCTTGTCGTCTTCGCGCAGGAACGGATAGAGCGTCTGGTCCTCGGTCAGGTCGAGGTCAGGCACGTAACCGAACAGGGTCGTGCTGGAGGCCTGACTGTCGCAGTCGATCAGCGCTACCCGGTAACCCCGGATGGCCATGTACTGCGCGAGGTGGACCGACAGCGTGGACTTGCCCACTCCGCCCTTGAAGTTCTGGACGGCGATGACCGCGCAGGGGTCCTCAGGCTTGCGCCAAGGCCGTGTGCCGAACACACCGCGCATATCGTTGACTTGCGCCAGGGTATAGCCGACCCGGCGGTTGGTTTCGGTGCGCGGCGGCTCAGGAAGCCGCCCATCCTTCTCCGCATCGCGAATCGCCGCCGGCGTTCGGCCGACCAGCTCGGCCGCCTCGCTGATCGAGAAGAGCGGCTCGCGCCGCTCGCCGGACCGCGCCGCCCGTGCGGCGTCCCGCAGGTTCTCAACCACGGCCGAGGCCCGGCGCGCCAACTGCGAGATCGGTCCGGCAAGAGAGGGGGCAGATGCTTCAGCGACGTTCGACATTGGACCTCAAAGCCTCCCGGCAGGTTTCGAAAAACCGGCCCCAGCCGTCTGAAAAGCGAAAGTGGGACCGCCTGGACGCTATAAGCGCATTGTTAAGGGCGTGTTAACGCTACGAGAGCCAGTTCAATCCCGATTCCAGATTTTCGGCCAGACCTATCCTGACCGTTTGGGGGTTGTCCTGACGGATGCGGGGCTCTGTCGACTGTCAAATTGCAACGGTGCAATTGCTCGCGCCAGTAACCAGCGCCCCCCACTTGGACGCGAGGTGTCAGTGGCGCCCGAAGACGTTCATTGCATGAGCCGTGGCGGCGCTATCCTGACCGCACGGGGGAAGCTCCCTGCCTCGCAGTGTGCAGGCAAATTGCACCCGTGCAATTCAGCCACGGATCTCTGCTGGATGACGACCGGCCTCCGGCCGGAGAGGAGCCGCAGAGGACGACCTCCAACACAGCGGAGGTCAGGCCGCCGTGGTAGCGTGAATGGCGCGTTTCCAGCAAAATTGCACGGGTGCAATTGCGCTCTCTAGGGCCGACCGCGACGCGCGGCGAAGGCCTGGCAGAAACCCGTCCATGACTTCACAAGCTTCTGGCCGGTAAGGCCGTCAAGGCGCGCGCCCATCTGTTCTCGATAGGCGGCCGCGATCAGGTCTCGGGCCCAGCCGCCCCCATGCGCCCTGGCGATCTCACCAAACGGCCCCGACCCATACTGCAAGCTCCCGCTGGGAAATCCGACGATCCCGTCCGACCGCGCGGCCTGAGCCGGCCGCAACGCCGCACGGGGTGGGACCGGTCGAGGCGGGGCGGGGAGGGCAGGGGCCTCCGCCAAAATCTCTTCGACGGCGCCGTCCCGCCGCGCCTCGCGGCCCACTGCGTGCCGTTCGATCTCGGCCACGGTGAGCAACTGCTCGGGCGCGGTCTTGGGATGGAAGTGGAATTCGATCTCCACGATCGCCCGGCCACGGCGGATCTCCCGCCAATCCACGGTGAAGTGGGCCAAGTGATCGATCTCGGCCTTGGCCTTGTCCAGGACCTTGCGCCGCAGCTGGGCGAAATCCTTGTAGAGTTCGGGCGCGATACCGAACGCTGCGCGGACCGCGGTCATATCGGCGCGCCAGGTGGATTGCCGGCGGTGGAGTCGCAGGGCGCCCATCTCGTAGAGCCGCAGGGCGTAGCTCGAACGAAAGCCCAGAATGGCTTGCCGATTGAGCACCGCGTAGGTTTCGGACTCCCGGATCAGCCGCCGCGCGTCAGGAGTGAACTCCCATTCAATCCAGCCGCTCTCACCGCCCTCTTCCTCAGCTTCCTCGCGCGAGGACTGGATCAGGGCGAAGCGTTTGGTGGCTTTGCGACCCCGCCAGGACAGGTCGTCGATCGCAAACAGCGTTCGGTGCAGTTCCTCGAGCATGTCGGAGATGCGCTCGTTGCCCTTGTGGCCGCGGCGAATCTCCGACTTGCGCATTTTGTGGGCCATGGGCTGCCAGCCGTCGCCACCGGCGGTCAGGATCATCAGGGCCAGGAGGCGAGCGGCCGTCAGGCTCAGCGACTGGCCTCTGACGAACCTGACTTCGACCAAATTGCCCGGTTTGGCGAAGTCCTCGCCGTCGCGCGCCTTTAGGGCGTGCGCCACCCGCATAGCGCGGCCGGGCGCCAAACCCTCGGCGGTTTCAGCGTCGGCAATGTCGGCGTCGTCTTGCAGGGCGAATCCTCGGAGTCGATCAGTCCATCATTCCTGACCTCGAATCATTTCGCAAGACAGGATAGATTCGGCTCGTGGCCCGCCCCCAATCGGTCAGGTTCCCCCCGATCGGTCAGGACAAGGCCCCCATTCGGTCAGGTCAGACCCCCCGCGCGGTCAGGCAAACGCCCCCGCGCGGACAGGATGATCCGTACAACCATTTGTTTTAACGCAGGATATGGCCCTCTGAATCTGAATCTAAGAATCTAGAAATCCCGCTGCGTGTCCGCAGCGGGCGTGTTTCAAAATTGAAGTCTCAAGAAAAGCGGACAGCCCCGCCCGGTTTCCCGGGCGGGGCCTTGGCATCTACTCGCTTTCGGCGGCGTTCTGCTCGGGCCGGTCCAGCGACCGCAGTTCATGCTGCGGCGTGGCCACCACGACCTTGGAGAAGAACCGTTCCACACCGTCCTTGTCGGTGTAGCGGTCGTGCCGGATCTCCCCCTCGACGAACACCTTCGAGCCCTTCGGCAGCCCCTTGGACCCGAGCCAGCCCACCGTGCCCTGGTTCCAGATCTCGACCTGGTGCCAGGTCGTGTAGTCCTTCCGCTCACCGCCCGCCTTCGTGTAGCGGTTGGTGGCGACCCGCAGGGTGGCGACCTTCTTGCCGCCTGAAGTGGTGCGAATTTCCGCTTCGGCTCCGGTGAAACCGATCAGTTGGACCTTGTTCAGCATTGTCTTACTCCATCTGCCGCCAGGGAAATCCCGACGGCTCGCGGTCCCTGCCGCGATCACGCGACCTGCAAGGGCGGGGAAGAGGGACAGGCCAAAGCCCGGTCCGGTTGGAAACCGGCCTGCACGGAGCGCAGCGGAGGAAGGCCGGAGGATCCATCCGGTCCGCCCCGCGCAGCGGGGTCGGCTTTGACCTGAACCGCCCCGACCTAGGTTGAAGTGATTGATCGCGCGGACCGCAGCCCGCCGGGCGTCACAACGGCTTGGAGATGAGCAGAACCAAGGACCACGAGGGCACAGAGCGACGCGGATCGTTGAACACAAGGCAAGGGTCGCCGCCCGCCGACGCCGCTGATTGACGACGGCAGGAAGGGCGAGGGGAGGGGGCTGCACTCCGCCCACCTGGCCGCCCTGGAACCCGGTGCGGGGGCTGACCCGCCCAGGGGAAGAAGGGATCGCTGCGTTCGTCCAGGCGGGGAGATGGCTGACAGAAGAACCGTAAGGCACGGGGGTCGGTCCGCCAGGTCCGTGGCCTACCGCCACAAACGCACATCGCGGGCCTTCCAGACCAGCTTCGGCATCTCGGAGATGCGCTCGGCCCAGGCCGGCTCGCCGGGCGGGCCGCTGGCTTCAATCTCGCCCAATCAATCGCTCGTTCGAGACCTCCAAAACTCGACGTCAGAACGAATCACCAACCCCAAGGCTGAGTGGCCGCCGGCCTGCCTGACACAAGGACTTGGATTTCGTTCGACCCCTGTTCCGCCGGCTTCATCCAAGTTGGGGAAGGGCAGGGGGAACGGCGCCCGCCGAAGCGGGCGCCGAGTTAGGTCAGTGCCGCGTGCCGCCCAGCCGCGCGTGGATCATCTGGTGGAAGTGGGCGATGGCGGCGGTGTCGAGCTCGAAGGGGATCGCGGTGATCTCCTCCTGGCGGTCAAGCTCCTCGGCGATGGCCAGAAGGTCCCAGCATTCGGCGACCACATACCAGCTGCCGGTGTCGTAGAAGTCGTGGGCGTGTTGATAGACCGCTTGAGCCATCCCCATGCTGACCATCTTTCGTCTCCCTCTTGCGCTGCTGGATCTGCGGGCTCGTTCCCGCGATCTCGCGACCGCCCAGGGCGGGTGAAAGGGAGGGGCCAAAGGACGAATCCCCGTGGAAACCGGCCTGCAGCGCAGCGAAGGTCGGAGGGTCCGCGGGGGTTCGCCTCGCCCAGGCGAGGTCGCCTTTGACCCCGACCGTCCCGTCCTAGGTTCGTGAGATTGATCGCGGACGAGCTCGCACCCGCGGCGCCCAACCCGGGAGACGGCTGGCGGCTTGGTGCTGGCGCCGACATGCGGATCACCACAGCCAGACACCTGACGCCCTCAGCGCCTTGGGCGCCCCCTCGCGGAACCCTCACAGGCGCTGGCGATGGCGACATCCTCAAGGTGAACGGCGCAGCGCCGGGCCGCCCGCTGACCCCATCGGTTCTCTCCGCCGTCCCGACAACCACGCGCTCGCCAAAATCGGCGGTTGGTGGCGTCGCGACCCATCACCTGGCGATCTGTGCGACACCGACCCGCCGCGCAGCCGGAGGCGAGACGCCTCCAGGAGGGGTATTCCCGATAGAATGCTAGGGAGCGGAAGCGCAGCGCACCTCCACCCTTTCACCCGCCAGAAGGCGGGTGCGGCGGCACGAAGGCCGACGCGACGCGGGACATCAAGAGCGCGCCGGGCTACGTGCAGGCCTTACGCAGGGCCGGCA
>JBEHYN010000013.1:0-55290 GCA_048498155.1 Pseudomonadota bacterium
CGGGCCGATGATGGCGGCCATCCGGACCTGAGGGGGGCGAGCGTCTCATCTCAGACCGGCGACACCGCCCACCCAACCGAGTTTTTACACAGCCTCGACTCTTAGGCGAACTTGGGAGCGTCCGCTTCCGAAGAGCGGGCCATGGCAACCTCAGTCTCGGGTTCAACCGCAGCAGTGTAGAGAAGGCTGGCAGAGCGAGCCTAGGCCGACTCCGCGCGCTTGTGTTGTCCTGACGGTATCGACGACGCCCTAGTCGGGCTCTGACACATCGATCCCCGCCTTGGCCTGATCGATGTGCAGTCGCCGGAGGGCATCGAAGTTTTCGCCTTCAGTTGCGCCCACCAGGTTCCCGCAAATCTCTAGGGCGAGGCCGCGCAAGCCGTCAACGGCGTCCTCATGGCTGTGTTCGGATTTGCGATACCGATCCGAGGCTTGGCACAGCAGGTCGTGAATGGCTTTGCCGACCGCCGCGTTTGCATCGCCATGGGCGATCATGTTGCGGATGGCGTTGAGCCTCTTCGCGTAGACGAAACCGCCATCATCCAGACGCCCTGAGCCCGGCCATAACGCTTGGAAGAGCGTGAGCTTCTGATCGAAGGATGACCGGTCGAGCAGGCGGTCGGGGTGCGGGATCAGCAGCCTTAGCCGCTCCTCAAGTTCGCCCTCCACGGTTAGATGCACCGCAAGGACCTCGCCCCACAAACCACGCAGGCCGATCATCAGGCGGCGATAGCGTTGCCAGGTTTGGTCAATCTGCTTGAGCTGGCGCGCCGTGGGCTCGCGGGCCTTGGCCATGGGAAGTCCTGCATGGGGCTGACCCTTCGGTCAGGCGGGTGGCTTGAGGCTTTTGAGGTACGCGATCAAGTCGTGCATGGCCGTGCCTGGATTATCGGTTCCGGTCTCGGCGTTGTGCGCGGCTAAGCGCGCGGCGTTGGAGAGAGCGGCGTCGAGCCGGTCTTCCAAGGCGGCAAAGATGGTCTTTGCGCCCTTGGCGTAGCCATTCAGGTGCTGGTCCAGATCGCGGATGACGTTGTCGCAGGCCGAATGCTTTCCGGACGCGGTGAAGGCCCTGGCCGTGAACCCAAAATGGAGGCGGACCCAGATTTCGAAACAGGGCCAGGATACGATCGCCTTGAGGCGGCCGGCCTGGCCTTCTTCGCTCTGGGCGACCTGGTTGAGCGCCTGATCGAAGCCCGCGTGGCTGTCGCGGTCGAACACGCAGAACGCCTTGTCATACTCCCCGGTCTTGAGCTGTTGCAGGGCGTAGGCGACCAGGCTGGGCGGATCCGATGCGTTCGGCGATTGGACATGGATATTGGCGCTGCTGAGGCGCCATGCCCGCTTCAGACCCTCGAAATAGTGGGGCTCGGTTTTGGCCCCCTCGCACACGATGAGCACCACGTCGTACGGCTCCCGTTGGGGGCCGCGTCGGGCATAGCTCGCCGCTGTCCGGGGGTTACGGCCCATCAGGCAGGCGTCCCGTCAACCAGCGGCAGGGCACCGTAGCGCCCGCGCAGATAGCCGCGCTCCAAGGCTTCGCCCTGGCGCGGCTTGAATTCGGTCAGCGGATAGATCCGCGATCCGGCCTTGGGCCCGCGCTCGACGAACCACACTTGGTCGCGGCGGAACACATCCATGTCCAGCAAGGAGGTGTTGTGCGTCGAGAAGATCAGCTGCGCCCTGCGCGGGTTGCTGATGGGATTGTGGAACTGCTGGACCAGGTAGCGGATGATCAGCGGATGCAGGCTGGTCTCCAGCTCATCGAATAGGATGACCTCGCCCTGCTCAAGCACCTTCAGCCAGGCCCCGGCCGCCTGGAACATCATTTGCGTGCCGCGCGACTCCTCGGCGAAGTCGAGCGTGACCGGCCCACTGCCGTCGACGCTCGGGTGGATGAAACTGCCCCGCAGCGCCCAGGTGCCGGACTGATTGGCTTCGATCGCCATCACAGGTCCGACGATCGGTCCGTTGATCGGGTCGCGGCGCACCACCACGTCGTCGATGTCGAAATCGGCCTCCCGCAGGAAGGGCAGCACCTTGATCTTGCCGCCTTCGGTTTCGAGCAGGGCGGCGGTCAGCGCCGGGTTGAGACCCGTGTGCACGCCTACAATGACCACCAACTTCTGCTGGAACCAGCCGAATAGCGGAGCCAGCTGTTTGGAGTTCAGCTGAACGGCGGTGGTGAGGAACAGGGCGTTGGGCCGCGTCGCGTCGCCCCACACGACCCGCTGGCCCTTGAGGAAGGTGCTGAACTGCCAGTCGTAGTCGGCCTTCGTGTCGGACCAGGTCCGCTCGAACAATGTGCGGCCGCGCGCGTTGACGTGTTCGATCAGCCACTCGTGCTCGACCCGCTCGTCGCTGAGGGCGAAGCCGTAGTCGTAGTGGACGCCGTCCAAGGCGAAGGTGATCTCGAACACCGTCGGCGCCGTCCGTGAATCCCTGTCGAGCTTGAAGGCGGTCCTCCAATCGCGCAGGACCAGATTGGACGCGGCGGAGGTGATCACCGTCTGCTGCATGATCTGCATCGCCAGCAGCAGGTTCGTCTTGCCCGAGGCGTTCGGGCCGTAGATCGCCGACGTGGCCAGGAGGCGGTCGAAGCCAACCAGGCCGGACTCGAAGGTATGGGTGTCGGCGTGCTCGCTCAGCCGGCTCGCGACCATGGACAGGGTCTGCCGCTCGCGGAACGAGCGGAAGTTCGTCACGCTGAACTCGATCAGCATCCCGGCCTCCTACACAAGTTTAATGGCGCTTCATACGGAAAATAAGCACGAAAAGCAATATAATTCGACCTCGAAGCCACTTCAAGGTCCTGCTAGCTAGGATCAAAGCGGCCTCGATCCTGGTGGTCAGCCTTATGGCGACCGACGGGGCTTAGGCGCCGGCAGTCCAACGTTGATGGCTGCCTGTCGGGCGGAGACAATCAAAAACCGGACCGGCTGATGGTCTATTACCGGCTAGCCAGTGGACATATCGCCGACCGTCGCCACGCTGAACAACTTATGGGGCGCGGCCATCCAAGGCTTGCCGCGGAATGTCTGAAAACGGGAGGAAAACTAATGTCTCTTCCTGGCGCAACCCAGCCTTTTACGCGCCACGGACCTTGACAAATCACGAGTCATCGTTCACTTTTTGTTCTGTTATGACCGTCGCCACCCAAACCCCTCCCCAGCCCGCAACCACCGGCGTTCCCTCGAACGCCGCCGCCCCGGATTTGGCGCGGGCCCAGCTGGAGCGTCAGCTGTGGGTGCTGGGTCATTTGGCCGAAGGCGGGTTGGAGATCGCCCGAGCTATCGAGCAGCGGGCGATATCGGACGAGAGCCCGGACGCGGTGCTGGACGCCGCGCCCCTGGCCTATGCCCGCGTGTCCCGCGCGGTGCGCATGACCATCCTGCTGCAATCCAAGCTGATCGCTGATCTGCAAACCCTTGAGGCCAAGGCGGCGCATGAGGACGCCCATACCAATAGTCTGCGGGGCTCGCAGCGTGTGGGCCTTGAGTGCGACCAGAAGGAACGCATCGGACGGATCATCGCCCGCATTGCCGGGGCCGATGGCGCGGACGAGGACGAGGTCGAACGGCTGACCGAGGAAGCCGCCGAACGGCTCGACCAAGACGATCTCTACGGCGACGTGCTGACCCGCCCGGTCAGCGAGCTCATCGCCCTCATCTGCAAGGACCTGGGCCTGGAGCCCAACTGGCCCCGGCTGGCCGAGGAAGCCTGGGCCAAGGTGGAGATTGAGAGCGGCGCGGCCGGTTCACCCTTGGCGGAGTTGATGGCTGAAGCCCGTCGCCCGCCGTCCGCGACCGGTGTGGTCCAGTTCACGCCCCACGCGGCGTCGCCCTGACAGCGCCCGTCGCAAACCGGATTATTGAACCACGAAGAACACGAAGGACACGAAGGATCGCGCAAATGCGCGATCAATCCATTCTCGCTTCGCGATCCTGCGGCCCGCCGATAGCGCCGACCTCTTGGTGTCCTTCGTGCTCTTCGTGGTTCAATTCTCTTTTCACCGCAGCATCGCCCGCCTCCCGCCTCGCCTTTTGCCGCCGCCGGGCGTTCAATGGGGCCATGCTTCGGATCATGACCTACAACGTCCACCGCTGTGTCGGGGTGGATCGCAAGCTGGATACCGGGCGGATCGCCGCCGTGATCGCTCAGGTGCGGCCGGATATTGTCGCCCTGCAGGAGCTGGACGTGGGCCGTCCGCGCACCGGGGGGGTCGATCAGGCGCACGCCATCGCCGCGCGATTGGGCATGGCCTTTCATTTCAACGCCGCCCTTAAGGTGCAAGAGGAACAGTACGGCGACGCCATCCTGACCTCCGGCGATCTGACCTTGGTCAAAGCCGGCGCCCTGCCTGGATCAAACGCCCTGGACAGGTTGGAGCCGCGCGGCGCCCTGTGGGTTGAAATCACAATTCACGGCCGTAGGCTGCAGGTGCTCAACACCCACCTGGGTCTTGTGCCCCACGAGCAACGCGCCCAGGCCCAGACGCTCGCCGGCTCTGATTGGATCGGCGGCGGTCTGCGGCGCGACCCAATGATCGTGCTGGGCGACTTCAACGCCACGCCGCACCAGGCCGTCTACCGCACCCTGGCCCGCACCCTGCGCGACGCCCGAAACTGCACGGGGGGCAAGCGCACCTCGCCCACCTTTCCCTCGCGCTTTCCCATGCTGGCCATCGACCATGTGTTTGTCAGCGGGGGAGTCGAGGTTCACGGCGTGCGGGCGGTGACGGCGCCCTTGGCGCGCACGGCGTCAGATCACCTTCCGCTCCTGGTCGATTTTTCCCTCCTGTGAGGCCTTTCCTGCGCGGGTCAGGGCGTTGCGGACTCCCTCCAACAACCGCCGGCGCAGCAGGGGTTTGAACGAATCGGCGGGGGTGAGCGGGTCGCCCAGGTGATAGGCCGAGATGATCCGTCCGAGCGGCCCCATCAGAATGGGCTGTAACGGCCGCAGCCGGGCGTGACGGCCTGTGTTGAGCAGCTCGATCGCGCCGATCAAGCTGCCCTCGGCCTTGTCCATGGCCGCCTCCACCGCGGGGCCGCCCAGACCGAGGAAATGGCCCACCATCCGGGCGTGAAAATCACGCACGGCCCGGGCCTCGGTCGAGCCCGTCCTGGCGTTCAGGACAAGATCGCATTCGGTGTCGAAGCCGGACGAGCGGTTGTTCAGATTGGCCGAGCCCACGCTCATGACCTCGTCGTCGATCACCGCGACCTTGGAATGGACGATGATCGGTTGGCCGTGGCTGGTGTGGGGGCAATAGGCGCGGAAACGGCCGAAGGGGTCGGCGGCCATCAATCGCTCCACCAGCCGCCAGCGGGTGCGGTCCATGGTCCAGCGGTCGAAATAGCTGGGACTGCGGGCCGAGGAGATCAGCACCACCTCCGGCCCGTCCGGCTCGGCCAACCGTGCGGCCAGGGCCTCCGCCACCGGGGCCGAGGTGAAATACTGGTTCTCCAGATAGATCAGGCGGCGCGCGCGGTTGATGTGCTGCAGGTGCATGGCCTCGACCTCGCGCACCTCCGCAGCGTGGCGCCAGGCCGGTACGGTGCGGGCGATGGCGACAGGCACGTCACGCCAATGGGGGACGATCACGCTGGGCCAGGGGTCGTGGCGCTCCAGGTCGCGGTCCGCCGGCGCCACGGGCGAGGGCGCCTTGAAGCCCGCGTCGGTCCAACGCCGGCGGGCCAGATCGCCCAGCGCCCGCGCGGCGTCGCCGTCCACCAGCATCATCACCTCATGCCGCGGCCCGTGTCGCGCGCCGCCGGGCATGGCGCGGCGCTGGTCGACATCCAGGTGCCGGGTGGAATCCCAGCGATCTACGCCGAAATCGCCGCTGCCTGAGAAGGCGACGGCGTCGTCGATCACCAGCACCTTCTGATGGTGGCACGCGCCGAAGGGCACGGAGGAATCCAGCTCGAACTTCACCCGGCTGCCTATGAACCACCAGCGCGCCCGGTGGGGGAAGAAGTGTTGAGAGACGCTGACGGGCAGGGCCGATTTCCAGATCAGCACGCGGACATCCAGTTCGGGCCTTTGGGCGGCCAGCCGCCTCAACAGGGCGCCCAGTTCGTCGGGGCCGTGCTCGTGGCCCTCCGCGTCGGGGGTCAGCCTCGTGCGCGGATCAAACCCCCAGCCCAGCAGCAGGATGGAGTGGCGAGCCCGGTGCAGGGCGGCGATGGCCGCAGCGAAATAGGCGCCGCTGTCCAACAGGACCGCAGCTCTGCCGGCCCTCTCCACGCGCCAGCTCGTCTTTCCTGTCTGTAGTCCCGCTTCGCCGTCCATCCATTCCCATCCTTATCCACCCATAGCGCGTGAGGCGGCAAAAGGTTGAGCTGGACCTTGCCCCGCGCCTCCTGGCCGGTCAGAAGGCTGGCCGAACGGAGCCCGTGATGACCTGGAAAATCCTTAACCGGACTGTAGTCCACGATGGCTGGGGCCGCTATCTGCTCCTCGACATCTCTATGGCCGACGGGACAGTGGTCCAACGTCAGCTCGACGACCACGGCGTCGCCGCCTCGGTCCTGCCTTACGATCCCGAACGGCGAACCGCGTTGATGGTCCGCCTGCCGCGTGTCGGTCTACTGTTCGTGGGCCATGACCCCCTCATGACCGAGGCGGCGGCGGGCATGATCGATCCGGGCGAGTCCGGCGCCGATTGCGCGCGCCGCGAGGCCATGGAAGAGCTGGGCGTGCGCTTGACGGCGTTGGAGCCGGTCGCTTGCGCTTGGACGGCGCCGGGCGTCAGCACGGAGACCGTCGATCTTTACCTCGCGGCCTGCAGCCAGAGCGACCGGATCGCCGAGGGCGGAGGCGTGGCGGATGAGCATGAGGACATCGAAATCGTCGAGATGCCGCTAGACGAACTTTGGCGCCAAGCCAAGAGCGGCCAAATTCCGGATATGAAAACCTTGTTGCTGGTCTATGCCCTCCACGACCGGCGTCCGGAGCTGTTCGGCTAGGCGGCGTCGCGACTGTCGCGCGCGAACCCGCAGTCCTCATCGGCAGAGGGCCATGGATTGTCCCGCCTTGGATGTTGGACTATGCGGTGGGCCGCTCGGGGTTTCGGGCTTGAGGCAATTGGGGCCGCCATATGGATAAGATCGTCATCGTCGGGACCGGTCAGGCCGGCGTTCAGGCCGCCATCTCCCTGCGCGACGAGGGCTATGACGGCGCCTTGACTATGGTGGGCGAGGAGCCCGGCTGGCCCTATCAGCGGCCGCCCCTGTCCAAGGCCTATCTACTGGGCAAGATGGACGACGAAGGCATTCTGCTGCGTGCGCCCTCACTTTACGCCGACAACCGCATCACGGTGATCGATGGCGTGCGCGTGGACGCGATCGAGCGCCTGGAGCGGTGGGTGCGCCTATCGGATGGCCGCATCCTCGACTATGACCATTTGGTGCTGGCGACGGGCGCTCGGCAAAGGCCATTGCCGGCTTCGGGCGCGGAACTCGAGGGCGTGCTGGACCTGCGCACCCTGCAGGACGCCAAGGCCCTGAAGGCGCGCCTGGACGGCGGCGCCAAGGGCGCGGTGGTTGTCGGCGCGGGCTTCATCGGGCTGGAATTCGCCGCCGTGGCCCGGTCCTTGGGCGTGGCGGTGACCGTGGTCGAGATCGCCGACCGCGTCATGGCCCGGGCCCTCACGGCCGAGATGTCGACTTTCTTCCAGCGCAAGCATGAGGAATGGGGCGTCGACTTCCGCTTCGGCGTCGGCCTGCGCGAGATTCGCGGGCAGACCCGGGTCCAGGAAGTGGCCTTGGGCGACGGCTCGTTCGTCGATGCGGACCTGGTGTTGGTGGGCATCGGCGTCATGCCCAATCTGGAGCTGGCCGAGGCGGCTCAGCTGACGGTCGGCAACGGCATTGTAGTGGATGAGCTGCTCAGAACCTCCGACCCCGCCATATCGGCGATCGGCGATGTGGCGCTGCATCCCAACCGCTTCAGCGGGACGGGCCCTGTCCGTCTGGAGTCGGTGCAGAACGCCGCCGACCAGGGCCGCTTGCTGGCCGGGCGACTGATGGGCAAGGCCAAGCCCTATGACTCCGTGCCTTGGTTCTGGAGCGATCAGGGTGATCTGAAGTTGCAGATGGCGGGCCTGAGCACCGGCCACGATCAGGTGGTGGTGCGCGGCGATCCGGCCGCCGGGGCTTTCTCGACCCTGTGCTTCAAGGCTGGGCGGCTGATCGCGGCGGAGTCGGTCAACAAGCCGGCCGACCACATCGCAGCCCGTCGGCTGATCCAAGCCAATGCTCCGTTGACGGCCGAGCAGGCGGCGGATGAGGCCACGCCGCTCAAGGTCCATATCCCAGCGGCCTAAACCTTAGACTTACAGAGTGGCGATCAGGCTGCGATCGGCCTTGGCGATGTCTTGGCATCCGGTCAGGGCCATGGCCACGGTCAGCTCCTGACGCAGGGTCTTCAACAGGCGTGCGACGCCCTGTTCGCCCTCAGCCGCCAGGGCCCAGGCCCAGGCCCGCCCGATCAGGCACGCGTCGGCGCCCAGGGCGCGGGCCTTGAGGATGTCCAGGCCCGAGCGGATGCCGCCATCCATCAGCACCGTCATCTTGCCGCCGACGGCATCGACGATGGGCGGGAGGGCGGCGATGGAGGAGAGCGCCCCGTCCAGTTGCCGTCCGCCATGGTTGGATACGATCAGCCCGTCGGCGCCCGCCTTGGCGGCCAGCTTGGCGTCTTCGACGTCCAGCACGCCCTTGATGATGATCGGTCCCTTCCAGAGTTCGCGCAGCCACTCCAGATCCTTCCAAGTGGCGCTGGGATCAAAGTTCTCGCGGATCCAGTTCCAATAGGCCGCAAGTCCCCGTTCCTGCCCCGGACCGGTCTGCTCGACGCCCTTGAGGTTGCCGAAGCTATGAGGCCGTCCGTTGACGAATAGATCCCATGTCCAGGCAGGGTGAGTGACGCCGTCGATCATGCGCGTCAGGCTACGCATGAGGGACGGATCTCCGGCGAAACCCGAGCGAGAGTCCCGGTAGCGCAGGCCCGGAACCGCCATGTCCACGGTGAACACCAGGGGCGGGGCGGCCACAGCCTGGGCGCGGGCTAAAAGGTCCGACAGGCGGGCGCGATCCTTGATCATATAGAGCTGGAACCAGGGCGGCGCCGACACGGCCCCTGCGACCTCCTCTATCGAGCAGACCGAGACGGTGGACAGGCAGAAAGGCACCCCGGCGCCCTGGGCCGCGCGGGCGGCCTGAACCTCGCCGCGCCGGGCGTACATGCCCGACATGCCCACAGGCGCCAGGATCAGGGGCATGGCCATGTCCTGGCCGAACAGTCGGGTATCCAGCTTCAGGTTCGTGCAGTCGTTCAGCACCCGCTGGCGAAGCTGCACGGCCGCCAGGTCGGTCTCGTTGCGGCCAAGGGTCAGCTCGTCAAAGGCGCCGCCGTCGATGTAGTCGAACACCATGCGCGGCAGACGCCGCCGCGCCAATTTCTGGTAGTCCTTGGCCGTTCCCGCGTGCATGGTCTCGCTCTCCCTGCCGCGCTGCGGCCCAACCGGGCCATCGATATCACGACGCATGGCCCGTAGTAGCGTTCTTGCGGCGGGTCGGTTTAGTTGTCACGCTCGATCAATATTAGGCGTTGTGGCCATTAAGGCCGTGATCGGTGGATTGGTCAGGAGCCCATGTGCGCTTAGGTGGGATAGGCAGGGTCGTTCTGGCTGCAATGAGCCTAGCCGGCTGCGTGGCCTATCACGCAGCGCCCTTGCCGACCCAGCCGGATCTGAAGTCCGGCCTGACCGCACTCAAAATCGATCCGGCGCGGCTGCGTCTGGCGCCCCTGCAGAGCGTTACCCTTGATCCGTCGGCAGGACTTGATCCGTTGCAGATCGCCGTCCTGGCCGTTCTGACCAGCCCCGATCTGGAAGCCAAGCGCGCGGCCATGGGCGTGAGCGCCGCCCAGGTGTTCGCCGCAGGCCTGTTGCCCGATGTGCAGGTCTCGGCCGGGGTGGATCGGCCTACGGCGGGCCCCGACACCGAGAATGCTTACAATCTGTCGGCCAGCCTCGACCTGGCGGCCCTGATTGCTCGGGGCAATTTGCGCCGGGCCGCCCGCTTCACCGCCCAACAAGCGGACCTGGACCTATTGTGGGCCGAATGGGGAACCGCTCAACAGGCGCGGATCCTGGCCGAAACCATCCTCGCGGGCGACGCCAAGGCCGCCTATCTGCGCCGGGTCGCAGCCCTGGCTGCGGATCGGTCGGCTCGTTCCAGCGCCGCCCTGGAACAGCACGACGTCAGCGCGCAGATCTCGGCCGCTGATCTAGCGGCTAAGCTGGACGCTCAGGCCCTGTTGGCCACCGCAGAGCATGACACGCAGAAGGCGCGCCGCGACCTGAACGCCCTGATTGGCCTGGAGGCGTCTGTCGTTTTGCCCTTCGCGCGGGGCCCCGAGCCGGGCCGCTACGACGCCCTCGCCTTGAGCCAAGCTCTGGGCGCCCTGGATCAGCGGCGTCCAGACCTGCTGGCCTTGCGCGCGGGCTACAACGCCCAGGACGCCAACCTGCGTAAGGCTGTGCTGGCCCAGTTCCCTGTCAACCAGATCGCCTTGAACTTCGCCAAGGACCCGGCGGGCGTGGTCACCCAGGGAATATCCGGCGCTTTCGCTGCGCCCCTGCTCAACGGCGGACGGGGCGAGGCGCGGGTGCAGGCGGCCACGCGCGAGCAACTGCGCGCCGAATACCTGGCCCGGCTGGATCAGACCGACGCCGAGGTGAAAGCGGCCGAAGCCGAACTGGCGTCTTCCGCCGCCCAGGCCGAGGTCCTGCGCAGGGATGTCCCCCGCCTGGAAGCCCTGGTCCGGCCGGCCGACGCCGCCTTCCAGCGCCATGATCTGGACAGCCAGGCCCATTTCGCCCTGGAGCAGAACGCACTGGGGCGGCGGTCGGACCTGGACGATCGGGAATTGGCGGTCCGCCTGGCGGAGATTCAGATTGAAACGGCGCTGTTTCTTCCGCCGGCCAACGCAAGGGCGCCGCAATGAGCCGCAATAAGATGGTCGCCGCGGCCGTCGCCGTGGTTGTTTTGATCCTGGCCGTAATGATCTTGCGCCGTCATGGCGCGGACGAGGATGCCGACGCCGCCCCGACCGCCGAGGTGACCGTGGCCGTTGTGCGCAGCCAGTCCGTGGCCGAGGTGTCGACCGCTTACGGCTTGGTTCAGGCCGATCCGGCCGGCAGCGTCACCGTGGCGGCGCCCAAGGCGGCCATCATTGGCAAGCTGTGGGTGCGGGTGGGCGAAACCGTCACGGCCGGCCAGCCTTTGATTGAGGTGCTTAGCGCGCCCGGCGCAGAGCAGGCCTTCAAGCAGGCGCAGGACGCCGCAGCATTCGCCCAGACAGATCTGGCGCGGGTGGAGCGTCTATATGACGAACGCCTGGCCGCCTCCGATCAGCTCAGCGCCGCCAAGAAGACGCTGGCCGACGCCCTATCGGCTTTGCTCGCCCAGCAGAAGCAGGGCGCCGGGGCCATGAGCCTGACGCTCAAGGCCCCGAAGGCCGCCGTTATCACCGCCGTGTCGGTTTCCCCGGGCGACCATGTGGCCCAGGACGCGCCGCTGCTGACCCTGGCGCGGGCGGGAGCGGCCATCGCCAAGCTCGGCCTGGAGCCCTCATCCGGACGTTTCACGGCCGGCCAGACGGTGGTGATTAAGCCGACCCTGGGCGGAGAGCCGATCCATACCAAGCTAAGCATGGTCGGCCGCGCCGCCGATCCCGCCACCAAAACCGTGGACGCCATAGCGCCGCTGGGCGCGGCGGGCTGGGCCATCGGGACTCCAGTTCAGGGCGAGGTGACGGTCGGCCGCCATTCGGGCCTGGTCATTCCCCGCGCGGCCGTGGTGTTCGACGAAACCGGTCCGCACGTCTTCACCCTCGCTGACGGCAAGGCTCATCGGGTGTTTGTGACCGTGGGCCTGGATGACGGCGATAATATCGAGATCAAGGGGTCACTGCCCGCCGGCGCCCAGGTCGCGGTTGAAGGCGCCTACGAACTGCAGGACGGCATGGCCGCCAAGGTCCGCGGCCAATGAGCCTGGCCGCCGTGGCCTCCGCGCGCCGTCGCTCGCTGCTGACTCTGCTGGGCCTGCTGGTGGCGGCGGGGATTGTCGCGGCCTTCTTCATGCCCGTGGGCCTTTTTCCGACGGTGCTGTTTCCCCGCATCGCCGTGACCATGGACGCGGGGGACCGCCCGCCCGATCAGATGGAGGCGGTTGTCACCCGACCGGTGGAGCAGGCCGTGCGGGCCATTCCCGGCGTGCAGAACCTACGCTCCACCACCAGCCGGGGCTCGGCGGAAATGTCGGTCAACTTCGCCTGGGGCGCCAATATGGACTTGGCGCTGCAGAGGGTGGAGGCGGCCTTGACCCGCGCTCAAGCCACCTTGCCTGCGGGCGTGGTGTTCGACGTGCGCCGGATGGACCCCACCGTGTTTCCGGTGGCCGCCTACAGCCTGACCTCAGCCCGCGCGACGCCGGTGGAGCTTCGCCGCTTCGCTGATCGCACCTTGGCCCCTGCTTTATCGACCATCACCGGCGTGGCTAAGGTCGCCAACCAGGGCGGCGCGGCCGGCGAATATCGAGTCGAGACCGACCCGGCGCGGCTGTTCGCCTACGGCCTGTCGGTAGATGACGTGGCTGTGGCTATCTCCGGCGCCAATGTGCTGGCCTCCTCCGGTCGGCTGGAGGACCGTGGCAAGCTGCTGTTGGTATTGACCGACTCCCGCCTGACCGACCCGCGTCAGATCGAGAACGTCGTGGTCAAGACCGTGGGCGGGGCGGTGGTGCGCGTGCGCGACGTGGCCGACGTCAAGGCCGAGCCGGCCCCGCAATGGGTGCGCGTGACCGCCGACAGCCGCGATGCGGTGCTGGTTCAAGTCTATCAGCAGCCCGGCGGTAATACGGTGCAGATCGCCCGCGACGTCCAGGCCGCGTTCAAGACCCTGCGCGCCCAGGGGCCGGGCGATATGCAGGTGAAGGCCTGGTACGACCAGAGCGACCTGATCCTGGAGTCCGCCTCATCTCTGCGCAACGCCATCATCATCGGCGTGGTGCTCGCGGCCTTGGTTCTGTTGGTGTTCCTGCGCGACTGGAAAGTGACCTTGGCTGCGGTCGTCGCCGTGCCTGTGGTGCTGGCTGCGGCGACCCTGATCCTGCAGGTGCTGGGTCAGAGCTTCAACATCATGACCCTGGGCGGCATGGCGGCCGCCATTGGCCTGATTATCGACGACGCTATCGTCATCATCGAACATATTGAACGGCGCTTGGCCGAGGCATCCAACAAAGGCCGTGCGACCATAGAACGGGCCGTATCGGAGTTCCTGCGGCCCTTGATGGGCTCATCGGCCGCGACCATCGTGATCTTCCTGCCCCTGGCCTTTCTGACCGGGGTCACCGGCGCCTTCTTTAAGGCCCTGTCCGCGACCATGGCCGTATCCTTGACCCTGTCGTTCCTGGTCGCGTGGCTGCTCGTCCCCGTGCTGGTGGAAAGCTTGATCAAAAGCCGCCGCCAAGTGGCCCATGTCGACCCTAAGGGCCGCATGATGAGCGCTTACCGCCGTGCGCTGGACAGCTTCGTCGGCCGTCCGCTCGCCGTGGCCGGGGGCGTGGCCGCCGCCGCCGCCATCGGCGTGCTGGCCTTCATGAACGTGGGCGCCGGCTTTATCCCCAAGATCGACGAGGGCGGCTTTATCCTCGACTATATCGCCCCGCCCGGCATGTCCCTGAGCGAGACCGACCGCCTGATGCGCAAGATCGAGGCGGTGCTTACGGACACCGCCGACGTCGATACCTATTCCCGTCGCACCGGACTGCAATTGGGCGGGGGTCTGACCGAACCCAACACCGGCGATTTCTTCGTGCGCCTGAAAAGCCGCGGGCGACGTCACATCGAGACGGTGATGAACGAGGTGCGTGAAAAGGTGCAGGGAAGCGTGCCGGGGGTGGACATCGAGACCGCCCAGTTGATGGAAGATCTAATCGGCGATCTGACCGCCGTGCCTCAGCCGATCGAAGTCAAGCTCTACGCCGACGACGCGGCTCTGCTGCAACGGACCGGTCCCAAGATCGCCGATCTGATCGGCCAGGTGCGCGGCGTGACGGAGGTGCGCAGCGGCGTGGTCATTGCCGGCGACGGCCTGGACATCCAGATCGATCCGGTGCGCGCGGAACTGGAGGGTATCGACGCGGGCGAGGCGAGCAAGCAGCTGGAGGGCCTGCTGTCCGGCCAGGTCGCCACTCAAATTCAGTTCGGCGCCAATCTGTCCGACGTGCGGGTGTGGATTCCGCCGCGGGACCGGGCCCGGTCGCAACAGATCGACGCCCTGCTGCTCAAATCGCCCGCCGATGGGCACATGTTCCCGGTGTCGCGCATCGCGACGGTCAAGCCCGTCACCGGACAAGCCGAGATCACGCGGGAGAACCTGCGCCGGATGGATGCGGTGACCGCCCGTGTGGTGGGCCGCGACACCGGATCGGCGGCGGCAGAGGTCCAGCGCGCGGTGGCCAAGTCCGGCGTGCTGCCCGCCGGCGTGACCTTCCAGATGGGTGGGCTCTATGCGGAGCAGCAATCGGCTTTCCGGGGCATGGCCGTGGTGTTCGCGGCGGCAGTGGCGGCGGTGTTCGTGCTGCTGCTGTTCCTCTACGAAAATTTCACAACTGCCCTCTGCATCCTGATCATGCCCCTGGCCTCCGCCTCCGTCGTGGCGGCGGGTCTTTGGCTGACCGGCGTGGAGTTGGACATCATGGCCTTGATGGGGGCGACCATGATCTTGGGCATCACCACGGAGGTGGCGATCTTCTATTTCACCGAATACGAGACCCTGATCGGCGAGGGCCTGGCCCCCGATGCGGCGCTCGTCCAAGCGGGCGTCAACCGCCTGCGGCCCATCGCCATGACCACCCTGGCGGCCATTCTGGCCCTGGCGCCCTTGGCCCTGGCCTTGGGCGGGCGATCCTCCATGGAGCGCCCACTGGCCATCGCCATCATCACCGGACTGATCGCTCAAGGCCCCCTGGTGCTGTTGGCCATGCCGGCCTTGTTCAAGCTGATGGGCGGCCTATCGCGGACCGCCGCGCCACTTCCACATGCGCGGGCGCGCGGCGAAGGCTAATCCTTGGCGGAGAGGGTGGGATTCGAACCCACGGTACCCTTGCAGGTACGCCGCATTTCGAGTGCGGTGCTTTCGACCACTCAGCCACCTCTCCTGAAAGTCGCCGGTCGAGCGAGGGCGCGGAAGCTAGCCGCGCGCGCGCGCCAAGGCAAGGCGGGAAGGCGGGACGTCGACGTGAGAAAATCCGCCGACGCAAAGTTTGTTGGAACCAAACCGAGCGCGCCGTGTTTGTGAAGAGCTATCGGCGTGGGTAACGTCAGGTTTTGGAGGGGGTCGAGCCGCCTCGGCGCGTTTTCGCCGCAGCATTTCAGCCGACTACCGCCATTATCAAGCAACCCCGCTGTTTGAACGGCGCCCGACCTTTGACCGGGGGAAGAGCGTTATGAATTTGAAAGATAAGTGTGTCATCGTTGTCACTCTTATTTTAATCTGGTTTTGATACAACTAGCTTCGGTCGTTCTTCGGCCGAAAGCAGATGGCAGACAGAGGGTTCTTGAAAATGAAATCCATGCTTTTAGCCGGAGCGGCCTTTGCGGCTGTGTTCGCGGCTTCCGGGGCCCAAGCCGCCACGGACGGTTGGTACGGGGCGGTCGATCTGGGCTACACCTTCCCGTTCAAACTTAAGGCCACGTCGGCATCCCCGACCCAGACCTTTAAGTTCGGTCTCAGCAACAACGGCACCGCCGACGTTCGCCTCGGCTACAAGTTCGCCAACCATTGGCGCTTTGAAGGCGAAGTCGACTATCGCAGCCTTCCGATTCACGATCTCGGGGTCACGGGCGTCACCACCCCCATCCAGGTCGGCGGCAATGTCTCGGGCCCGATCGGCTTGGTCAACGCCATCTATGACTTCGATCAGTGGGACCTGCATGAGGCCGGCAGGGTCACGCCGTTTATCGGCGCCGGCGTCGGCGCCGCGTCGATCAGCGTGAAGGGATACGCGACCACCACCGGGGCGACATTGGTCACCTCCAGTTCCTCTCACACCGTCGCTGCTTGGCAGGTGTTCGGTGGCTTGACCTTTAATGTCACGCCGCAGAACGACATCGATCTGTCGATCGGCTACCTCGATACGGCCAATTTCGGCTTCAACGCTTCGTCTGGCGGTTCGACCTTCCCCTTGAGCAAGGCCCAGTACCAGGACACGTCGGTGAAGATCGGCTGGCGCTATTCCTTCGCGCCGCCGCCCCCGCCGCCGCCGCCCCCGCCTCCGCCGCCTCCCCCGCCGCCTCCCCCGCCGCCGCCTCCGCCTCCGCCGCCTCCCCCGCCGCCTCCGCCGGCGCCTCAGGCTCGCGAATTCATCGTCTACTTCCCCTTCGATCAGTACGTGCTGACGCCGGAAGCCCAGACGGTGGTGCAATCGGCGGCGAGCTACGCCATGACCGGTCATGCGACCAAGGTCGCGGTTGTCGGCTACACCGACACCTCCGGCTCGGTGAAGTACAACGTTCGCCTGTCGGAACGTCGCGCCAAGGCCGTGGCTGACGCCATGGCGGGCCTGGGCGTCGCCCCGGCCATGATGACCGTCGATTGGAAGGGCGAGTCCAACACCGCCGTTCCGACCCCGGATGGCGTCAAGGAGCCCCTGAACCGTCGCGCGACGATCGACATCAACTTCTAAGCGCAGCGTTCAGTTCGACATTGGAGCCCGGCTTCGGCCGGGCTCTTTTTTGTGCGCTGCGGGGTGGTCCTAGGACCATCCTTTTTTCGTTGTGGGCTGTAGTTCCGCGCGCTCCATCAGGGGGTAGGGGCCCTAGGGCAAGACGACAAAAGGCGAAATAGCCTCATGTCTGAGTCTTGCCCTGGATTCAAAACGGAGAGCTGAATTCAGAGTTCGCATGCGAACTCATCCGGCTTTATGAGGCGGTGATGATTGGGATTGCTAGATGGGCCTGACTGTTCCCGGCGAATGGGCGCCGCACGCCGCTATGTGGCTGGGCTTCCCTAGCCATGCGGATCTTTGGCAGGACGATCTGCTGGCGGCCCAACAGGAAGTCATCGCCCTAGCTCAGGCCTTGGCCGGGCCTGGGGGCGAACGGGTGAGGCTGCTGGTCTGCGGCGAGCAGGCAGAGGCCTCCGCCAGAGACCTGCTCAGCGGCGGACCGGCGATCGAACTGGTGCGGGGGCTGTTCGGCGACATCTGGCTGCGCGACACCGGCCCGATTTTTTCCCTGAACGACAAAGGCGTCGGCGCCGCCGGCTTTCGCTTCAACGGCTGGGGCGGCAAATATGTGTTGGAAGGCGATGACGGCGTGTGCGAGCAGATCGCCGCTGCTTCCGGCGCACCCTTGACCACCCACGCGCTCGTGCTGGAGGGGGGCGCGGTGGAGCACGATGGCTTTGGCACGGTGCTGACCACCCGCCAGTGCCTGCTTAATACGAACCGCAACACCGGCTGGGACGAGGCGAGTGCAGAGGAAGCCCTGAAATCGAGCCTGGGCGCCCGTAAGGTGCTTTGGCTGGATGATGGCCTGTTGAACGATCACACCGACGGCCATATCGACAATCTGGCCCGCTTCGTGGCGCCGGGGGTGGTGGCCTGCCCGGTTTCGTTCGGCCGCAACGACGCCAATGCCGCGGTCTATGACGAGACGGCGCGCGCGCTGTCGCGGATGACGGACGCCCGCGGCGCTCCCCTGCAGATCATGCGTATCGCTTCGCCGGGCTTCATCGACGATGGCGAAGGGCGGCCGGCGCCGGCGTCACACATGAATTTCATCATCGCCAACAGCGCGGTGATTGCGCCGATCTATGACGAGCGGGCGGGCACCTTCGCCTTGGACGCCTTGACGAGCCTATTTCCCGAACGGCAGGTGATTGGATTGCCGTCTCGCGCCATATTGACGGGCGGCGGCTCGTTCCACTGCATTACTCAACAGGAACCGGCGATTCCGCCGCGCTAGAGCAAGATGACATAAGGCGGGATCGCCTCATGTCTGAATCTTACTCTAGATTCAAAATGTAGAGCCGGATTCAGAGTTCGCATGCGAACTCGTCCGGCTCAAGGGGAGCAAGGCGAGCACGACGATGGCGCGAACGATCAAGGTTGCGGTGCTGCAAAGCGCATACGGCGAGGACATGGCCGCCAATATCGCCCGAACCCAGGATCTCGTGCGCGAGGCGGCGGGCATGGGCGCCCAGGTGATCTTGCCCTCGGAGCTGTTCCAAGGCCCCTATTTCTGCGTCTCCCAGGAAGAGCGCTGGTTCGCTGCGGCCCACCCGTGGCGCGAACACCCGTGCGTGCTGGCCCTGGCGCCCTTGGCGGCGGAGCTTGGGGTGGTCATCCCGATTTCGATCTTCGAGCGCGAGGGCCCGCATTACTACAACAGCTTGGCTATGGCCGACGCGGACGGCGCCCTGCTCGGAGTCTATCGTAAGAGCCACATCCCAGACGGGCCGGGCTATCAGGAGAAGTACTATTTCCGTCCGGGCGACTCCGGTTTTCGCGTGTGGGACACCCGTTTTGGCCGCCTGGGCGTGGGCATATGCTGGGACCAGTGGTTTCCGGAGGCCGCCCGCGCCATGGCCCTCATGGGCGCGGAACTCTTGCTCTATCCCACCGCCATCGGCTCGGAACCCCACGACGCCTCGCTGGACACGCGCGATCCCTGGCGGCGGGTGATGCAGGGTCATGCGGTCGCCAATGTGATCCCGGTGGCCGCCGCCAATCGCATTGGTTTTGAACCGGGCGCCTCCGGCGGACAAACCTATTACGGCTCCAGCTTCATCTGCGATCATCGCGGCGATCTGGCGGCGGCCCTGGACCGCGCCGACGAGGGCGTGATCACGGCCGGGTTCGATCTGGATTTCCTGCAGGCTCACCGAGCCGCCTGGGGCTTTTTCCGCGATCGCCGCACCGATCTGTATGCCGCCGCCGGATTAGGCGAATAGGTTCCAGCCGCTCAAGCCTGCCCTGCGTCCGGTCGCATGTTGTAGTCGGCGCTCCGTCCACGCCCAGGCTTAGGCAGCATTGCTCCTGGCGATTTGTTCCGATAGAAGCCGCCGAGAGTGCGGACGGGCCGCCCTCATATGCGCCAGGAACGCTTCACATGACGGATACGGCGGACTTTGCCCAAGCCCAACTGACCGGTGAGGTCCTGTTCTATTCGCGGCCCGAGCCGCTGTCGAAAGAGACCCACGGCGCCCTGGGCCTGAAACCCACGGAAAATCCCTACGCCTTCACCGCAGCCACCCATCTGGTGCCGGTGATGGTCACTGAGTTCGCGCCGACGGCGCTTTGCTATCCGATCATCTTTGTCGGCGACCAGAAGACCCCGGTGGCCGTGCTAGGCGTGAACGCCAACGAGAACCTGTTCGTGGACGCGCACGGCGCCTATGCGCCGGACAGCTATCTGCCGGCCTATATCCGCCGATATCCCTTCGTGCTGGCCAACGACGCCGAAGCCCAACGGATGATCGTGTGCATCGACCGCAATGCGCCGATGATCAGCGACAAGCCCGAATTTCCGTTTTTCCAGAACGGCGAGCTGAGCGACTACACCAAGAACGCCGTGGAGTTCTGCAACAACTTCGAAAGCGAAGCCCAGCGCACCCAGTCCTTCGTCGCCCTACTGACCGAGCTGGACCTGTTCGAGACCAAGAAGGCGATGTTCAGCCCTCCGCCGGTGAACGGCGTGGCCCAGGAGCCTCAGGTGGTCGCCGAGTATCAGGGCGTGTCCGAAGACAAACTGAACGCCTTGCCCGCCGCCAAGTTCGCCGAGCTGCGCGATAACGGCGCTTTGGCGCAGATCTACGCCCATTTGGTGTCGCTGCTCGGGTGGGACCGCCTGATCGTCAAGGCGATGCTGCGCCCCCGCCGCCCCGAAGCGGCCAACGCCTAAATCAGCGCGAATTTAGCGCTCTGGCGGCCGGCAGGCGAAAACGCTGCGGGTCAGGCACGAAAACACCAGGCGTCCGGCTTCATCGAGTAGATCATGCTGGGCGATGACTATGCCCTTGTCATCACCCACCGGGTCCTTGCCCAGCACTGTCATGCGCCCACGCAGCAGCTCGCCCGCCGGCGGGTTTCGCGCCCAGCGCAGGGCGTCGACCGCTAACCGCTTGGTCTGCGGCCATGCCGAGGCTGACTCCAGATCAAGCTTGGCCCAGGTGGCGTAGATCATCGCGTCCGGTGCTCCGGACGCGGGGTCCCACCCAGGCGAGAAAGACTGGGCGAAGCTTTCGATGGCTTTTTGGCTGAGGGCAGCGGCGCCGAGCGACACAACGCGGCCGACCTCAATATCATCGAAATATCCCGGCACCCGATCTCTCCATCCGCCCTGCGAACCGCGAACGCATTCGCCTACTTTGGAGAGGATGGACCGGTTTGTGGGTGCAAAGGAAGGGCCGGCGGAACATCGCGCCTCGCCGCCGCCATTGGGCTCCAGACCATCAGCCGTAGAATTGCTCTGGCCGAGGCCGTCCGGCGCGCCTGGAGCGCATGTCTGCGCCGCCAGATATCGCCTAGCCCAACCAGGCCCGCGACCACGCCCGCCCCCAGGGGTCGACCTTCTCCACGGGCCAAGGCAGCCAGCCAAAGCGCCGCGGTCGCGCCAGCGTGCAGCGGCAGGGTGGGCCAGAACAGCAGGCCGGGCGTGTTCTTGACGAAGGTCCAAAGCCGGTTGCGAGCGCCGTAAAACAGCGAGAAATCTGAGCGCCGCCCCCCGGTGGATGCGGAGCCCTCGTGCAGAACGCAGGCTTTGGGCGCGGCGATGATCGGCTCGCCCACCAGCCTCAGGCGGTAGCCCAGGTCCACGTCCTCGCAATAGCAAAAGAAGGTCTCGTCAAACCCGCCCAGACCGAGGAACAGGGCCCGGTCGATCATCATCGCAGCCCCGCAGGGCGAGAAGACCTCGCACGTTGCGGCGTCGGGCCCAGGATCAGGCCGGCCGTAGCCGCCGCGAAAGGGAAAGCCGATGATGGTCATGGCGTCGCCCAGGCCGTCCAGGCGCGAGGGGTCTTGGGCCATCAACTGACGCGAGGTGAAACAGCGCGCCTGGGGGTGGGCGGCGGCGCAGGCCAAAAGTTGCTCCAGCCAATCCGGTTCCGGGTAGGCGTCGGGATTGAGCAAGACCAGCCAGCGGCCCGTCGCGACCTCAGCCGCCCGGTTATTGGCGGCGGCGAAACCCAGATTGGCCCCCATCGGCAGTAGGCGCAGGCTTGGGTCGGCCTTGGCGGCGGTCAGAGCCGCCCCGTCGGTTGAGGCGTTGTCGGCGATCAACACCTCGTAGTCCGTCCAGGTCTGGGCCTTCACGGCTTGGAGGCAACGGCCGAGGGTGGCGGCGCTTTGGAAGGCGACGATCACAATGCTGACCGACCGGGCCGCGTGGGGCTTTGGGGGTGGCGCATTTATGGCCATGTCGGGATCGCCCCTCTGGGTCTTGCGGTGGATACCGCCTTGCCGCAAAACGCTCTAGAGGTGCGCGCGAGCAAGCGCAAAGATATCCGCATGAGCCCTGTTGGCCGCACCGACGATTCACCCCCCATCAAGCCGCGCGACGTTTGAACCATGCGTATTCTACTGACCGGCGCTTCGTCCTTCTCGGGCCTATGGATTGCCCGCATGCTCGCCGAGGCTGGCCATGAGGTCGTCGCAGCCCTCCGGTCAACGGCCTATGACGACCCTTTGCGCCAAACACGCATCCATCAGGTGGCCCGATGGGCCGAGCTCGCGCCTGGCTCGCCCTTCGGCTCTGATGCCTTTGCCGAGATGATCTCAGCGGGCGCGTTCGAAGTCCTGTGCCATCACGGCGCCGAAGCGGCAGGGCATAAGCGGCCGGATTTCGATATCGACGGCGCCGTGCGGGCCAACACTTTGCGCATGGATGAGACCCTGGCCGCGTTCCAGGCGTCCGGCGGCGCGCGGCTGGTTCTGACCGGTTCGGTGTTCGAGGAGAACGAAGGCCTGGGCGAGGAGCCGCGCCGGGCCTTCAGTCCCTATGGCCTATCCAAGACCCTGACCTCCCAGGCTTTCGCCGAGGGCGCGGCGCGAGCGGGGCTGGATTTCGTCAAGTTCGTCATTCCCAATCCCTTCGGACCCTACGAAGCCCCGACCTTCCAGCGGCACGTGATGACCGCCTGGCGCGAGGGCCGCGTTCCGCGCGTGACCCATCCTTTCTACGTGCGCGACAATGTGCCGGTGGGCCTGCTGGCGCGTGTCTATGCCGGGGCGGCGGAAGGCAGGCTGGGCGGGCATGTATCGCCGTCGTTCTATGCCGGCCCGGTGGGAGAATTCTTCCAGCGGATGGCCCACGAGGTCGCGCCTCGGACCGGTTGGGCCTGCGGCCTGGAGCTGGCCGACAGCCAAAGTTTCGATGAGCCGAAAACCCGCACCAATACCCAGCCGGTCAATCCCGCAGACTACGACTGGACCGAAAGCCGTTTTTGGGACGCCTACGCCCGATATTACGCGGAGGGCGCCTGAGCCCATTCGGCGCGGACGTCCGGGTCGGGTTCCGCCGTGCTGCGCGTCGCCGACAGCGCGTCAAAATCGGAAGGCTTCATCAGCCGGCTGAGCGCCCAGATCGCCGCGCCGCGAACCTGAGGCGCCGGATCATCCAGCAGGGCTTGCGCGCCGGCTGCCAGCACCGGATCGGCGGAATTGCCGATGGCGTAGAGCACATTGCGCACAAAGCGGTCGCGGCCGATGCGCTTGACCGGGCTCTTGGCGAAGAGGGCGCGGAAGGCCGGGTCGTCTAAAGCCGCCAACTCGGCCAAGCCCGGCGCCTTGAGCGCCTCGCGCGCGTGCAGCGCCTGTTCTCGGGCGTCCTGGGCGAACTTGTTCCAAGGACAAACCGCAAGGCAGTCATCGCAGCCATAGATGCGGTTGCCCATGGGCGCCCTGTAGCGGTGCGGGATCTGGCCGTGATGTTCGATCGTGAGGTAGGATAGGCAGGCGCGCGCATCGAGCTGAAAGGGCGCGGGAAAAGCCTTGGTCGGGCAGATGTCCAGGCAGGCGCGGCATTCCCCGCAATGTTCGCCGCTGGGCGCATCGGGCTCGATCTCAAGGGTGGTCAGCACCGCGCCCAGGAACAGCCATGAGCCGAATTCGCGCGAGACCAGGTTGGTGTGCTTGCCTTGCCAGCCCAGACCCGCCCGCTCGGCCAGGGGCTTTTCCATCAAGGGCGCGGTGTCGACGAATACCTTCAGATCGCATCCGGTGTCTTGAGCGAGCTGACGGCCGAACGCCTTGAGCCGTTTCTTGATCAGCTCGTGATAGTCGTCCCCCTGGGCATAGACCGAAATCGCACCCCGGCTTTTGGCCTGCAAGGCCGCTAACGGATCGACGGACGGCCCATAGTTCATACCCAGCACGATGGCCGAACGGGCCTGCGGCCACATGGCTTGTGGATGGGAACGGCGCTCGGCGGTGGTCTGCATCCATTCCATCTGGCCGTGACGGCCTTGGGCGATGAAGTCGAACAGTCGCTCGCCGGCGGTCCAGGGCGCCTGGGCGGAGGCAAAGCCGCAGGCGTCGAAGCCCAGCGCCTCGGCCTGGGCGCGGATGGCTTGTTTTAGGGGGTCAGAAGTCGAGATTGTCATAGTCCGGCGCCGGCGGCATGCCGGGCCAGCGGTCGGCGAGCAAGGGGCGAAAACACGGGCGCGACTTGATCCTCATGTACCAGGTCTTAACCGCCGGGAACTCCTTCCAGGGCACGTCGCCGAAGTAGTCGATCACCGAAAGATGCGCCGCGGCGGCGAAATCACCCAGGCTCAAGGCCTCGCCCGCCAGCCAGTTGCGATTCTGCAGCAGGGTTTCGATGTAGCCCAGGTGAAGTCGCAGGGCCTCGCGACCCTGGCGCATGGCTCCGTACTCCGGCGCGCCCAGGCTAAGCAGCCGCTTTTCCATCTTCTCGTGAAGAAGCAGGCCGTTGACCTCGGCGTCGAACTTGCGGTCGAACCAGTGCATGAGCCTGCGCGCCTCGGCCCGCTCGGCGGGGTCCTTGGAAAGCAGGGGCGTGTCGGGGCAGGTTTCTTCCAGGTATTCGAGCAACGCATGGGTTTCGCACAGCACCAGGGGCCCTGCCTCGCCGCCTGTCTCGACCAGAACCGGCGTCATGCCCGAGGCGTTCAGCTTGGTGAGTGAGGCGGGCCGCTCCCAGTAACGCTCGATCTGCTCGCGGAACCCCAGCCGCTTCTCCGTCATGGCCAAGCGCGCCTGGCGCGAGGCGGGGTCAAGCGGGAAGTGGTGGAGGGTGCGTTCGATGCTCATTCAACCGAATGTTGGTGACTGGCCGACTGGTCTAATAGCCGTAATACGGCCTCGTCACCCTTAATTGCAGGTTTATCCCGTGGATTCTTCAGGCGCCTCGGTTCCGTCATAGGACTCGGGGAAGGCGCCGCCATGGGGTTCGGCGCTGCCGTAGGGGTCAGCATGGATCAGAATGTCGGCCGCCGGGAACTCTTTCAGCACCCGCCGCTCTGCGGCCACGATGATCTGGTGGGCCCTGTCCAGGGTCATGGTCGGCGGCAGTTCGGCATGCATCTGGATGTGCACATAGGGACCGGACGCTCGGGTCCGTAACTCGTGAATATGTAGGATGTTGGGATCGTCGGCGGCCAGGACGCGGATCCGCTCGCGCGCCGCCGCCGACAGTTCCTGGTCAAGGAGCTGGTACGATGAACTGCTGAACACCCCCACCGCGCCCCACAACAGCCAGCCGGCCACGACCAGGCCGGCCAGGGCGTCGATCCACGCTTCGTGCAACAGGGCCGCCGCTCCAATACCCAAGAGGGCGGCGATGTTGGACGCCACATCGGCCACATAGTGAGCCCGGTCTCCGGAGACAGCGACGGACGCGGTGCGACGCAGGACGCGGGTCTGAGCCATGACCAGGGCGGTCGAGAGGATCAGCGACACGACCATCACCACCAGCGCCCCGCCCTCATTGCTCAGGGGCAGGGGCTTGATGATGTGCTGAACGGCTTCCCAGCCGATCAGGACGGCGGAGGCCAATACCAAGCCTGATTGAACCAGGCTGGCGAATGCCTCGGCCTTGCCGTGGCCAAAGCGGTGGTCGGAGTCCGGCGGTGCGGCGGCGTACCGCACGGCGATGAAGGTGCCCAGGGCCGCCACCACATCCAGGCCGGAATCCACCAGGGAGGCGAGAACGGCGATTGAACCGCTGAACCACCAGGCGATCAGCTTCAGCACGATCAGCACGACCGCGCAGCTCACCGACAGGGCGGTAACGTGATGGGTCAGGGCCGTGGTGTGGGCGACGCTGGCCGATCCGGGTCCGGGCTCGTGATGTTTGGTCAAGGGCGCATCCTCAGGCGGCGGCGAGTCATTATAGGCGCCGCGCGCCGACGTCGCAGAGAAAACCATTGGCGGCGCGCCCGCTTTGTTCGAACGCAAACACCCGCCCGGCGATGCATCGCTCGGCTTGAGATTCTGGGCTCGCCATGATACTTAAGTAAATGCCTAACTATCAAAGCCTACTCGATCTGGCGTTTCAGGCCCTGGCTGATCCGACCCGACGCGGCATGGTCGAGCGTCTGGCGCGCGGGCCGGCCAGCGTGAGCGCCTTGGCCGAGCCCTTCGCCATGTCGCTGCCGGCGGTGGTTCAGCACCTGGCCATGTTAGAGGCGAGCGGCCTGGTGAAGAGCCAAAAGATCGGCCGGGTGCGCACCTGCACCCTGGACACGTCCGCCATGAGCCTCGCCGAGCAATGGATCAATGCCCGCCGTATCGGCTGGGAACGACAGCTGGATCGCCTGGGCGACTATCTGACCGATACCTATATCGAAGACCTAGAGGAGACCTGGACATGACCCAACGTTCCGCCGTCCATGGCAGCTTCGTCATTGAACGCAGCTACCCCGCTTCGCCCGCCAGGGTGTTCAAGGCCTTCGCCGACGAAGATGCCAAGGCGCGCTGGTTCGCGCCCGGCTTTGAGAAGCTCGAAAAGGCCTTCGACTTCCGTGTCGGCGGTCATGAGGTCGTAGTCGGCAAGCACCCCTCCGGCCTGGTCTCCGCCTTCTACTGTACCTATCAGGACATCGTGCCGAACGAGCGCATCGTCTATGCCTACCGCATGTCGCTGGACGGCGTGCCCATCTCCATTTCCCTGGCGACCATCGAGATCAAGCCGCAGGGCGAGGGCACGCACCTGACCGTGACCGAATACGGCGTGTTCATCGACGGCTACGAGGACAAGGGCAGCCGCGAGCACGGGACTAATTGGCTGATGGATCTGTTGGGCAAGAGCTTGGAGGGGTAGGTGGGATAGGTGCGCTAAAAATCCTGTCCCGCGTGCAGGTGGGCCTCGTCGTGCCCGTCTTCCCTGGCGGGGCTATGGACATCCTTTTGGGGCCGCTCGCGTGACTAGTTATTTACGCAGCTTCCCCGCGTCCTCATTTTTCTTGAGGTACTGCGGAGGCGGAGCGGCCGGGCGCTGTGCCGCAGGCTGGGCCTGCGTTTGAGGCTGCGGTGGCGCGGGTGACGTTTGCTTAGTCATGAGCCAGCACGCTGCACGGGCTTAACACCGGGAATCTTGAAGCCTTCCACAAGGTACTGCGCCGGAGGCGGCGGCGGCTTTTGGCCCGCCTGCGACGCCGAGCGGTGCGGCTGGGGTGCTGGTTGCGGCCGGGGGGGCATGAAAAATGCTCGCTTGGTTTGGATTGGCGACGAACCGATCATGGATGAATATAATAGCAACGATGAAAAAAGCGAGTGCAAGCTGGATGACCATGAGGCTGATCCCCGTGGTCCGAGCGGCCGTCCGGCTCGCGTTCTGGGCTCGATTGTGGACGACGCTCTGGGCGAACTCGCGAAGCATTTCCTCCCGCAGCTCGGCGATCACCGCGTCGTCAAGGGCTTGGCCGCTAAGCCCTGCCGAGGTGTGGTAGGCTCGTAGTCCTATGGCCCATTCAAGTGTATCGGTTTCCTTGGGCGGCAAACGGTACAATCGCTCCCGAACCCCGTCGAAAAGCGACCACATCACGGCGACCATGAGTCCGGCGGCCACGATCATCAAGGCATAGGTCGTGAGGCTGTAGGCTGATACTGCAAACGGCGGGAGCTTGGTTGCGATGTAGCCCAGTACGTTAATTGTGAGCGCCATCGCGGCGACAAAAAAGGACAGGCTATTGAAAACCCGTTCTTCCTGACCGACCTCGCGATCAAAGGCGCGTTCAAATAGGCCTTCGAGATATTCGTCCATGTCCCCTGGCCGCACCGTCTCAGATTCGCTTGCGGCGGCCACTGGTCATGTCGATGCGGTTGGGCCGACCGAACCGCTCGAACACCATATCGATTCCTTCGGCTAGAAGCTCCCGAGCGTCCATGTCTTACGCCGTCTCCGCCTCCACCTCTTCACTCAGCGGGTGCTCCAGGCGCTTGATCATTTCCTTGGGGCAGATTTGCCAGATGGCGCCCCTGGCCCGGTCCCAATCGCGCAGAATTTCCTCGGCGAAGCTTGAGCCTGTCTCGGAAGCATGTTCGGTGATCAGGTCGATCAGATGCTGTTCCCAGTGGCCCGAGGCCAGGCGCTGAACCACCACGCTCTCCGGATTGACCCTGGTGGTGAACTGTTCGTGCAGATCAAGCACGAAGGCCATGCCGCCCGTCATGCCCGCGCCGAAGTTGTCGCCAACCGCGCCCAGCACCACCACGGTTCCACCGGTCATATATTCGCAGCCGTTGGCGCCGACGCCCTCGACCACTGCCGTCGCGCCGGAATTGCGCACCGCGAAGCGTTCGCCGGCGACGCCCGCCGCGAACAGGCGCCCGGCCGTGGCGCCGTAGAGCACCGTATTGCCAAGCAGGGCGTTGCTCTCAGGGAAAGCCAAGTGTGGCGATGGACGGATCACGATGGTCGCCCCCGACAGGCCCTTGCCCACATAGTCGTTGGCTTCGCCCACCAGTTCGATGCGCAGGCCCTGCACGGAGAAGGCGCCGAGCGACTGTCCGGCCGAACCCTTGATCTGCACGGTCAGGTGACCGGGCGGCAGGCCGTCCATGCCGAACTTGCGCACGATGTGGCTGGAGATGCGCGCGCCGATGGCCCGCGCGGTGTTGCGTACGGTGTAGGTCAGCTGCATCTTTTCGCCGCGCTCAAGCAGAGCTGAGGCGTCGCGCACGATCTGGGCGTCCAGCGTATCTGGCACCGCGTTGCGGCCCTCGATGGTGCTGTAGGGCTTGTTCAGGCCCGGATCGGCGCGCACCAAAAGCGGGTTCAGGTCCAGGTCGTCCAGGTGCTCGGCCCCGCGGGAGACCTGAGCCAGCAGGTCGGTGCGGCCGATCACGTCCTGCAGCGAGCGGAAGCCCAGGCTGGAGAGGATTTCGCGCACTTCCTCGGCGATGAAGGTGAACAGGTTGATCACCTTCTCCGGCGTGCCGGTGAACTTCTTGCGCAGGTCCTCGTCCTGGGTGCAGACCCCCACCGGGCAGGTGTTGGAATGGCACTGGCGCACCATGATGCAGCCCATGGCGATCAGGCTGGCGGTGCCGATGCCGTACTCTTCAGCCCCCAGCATGGCGGCGATCACCACGTCGCGGCCCGTGCGGATGCCGCCATCGGTCCGTAGACGGACGAAGTGGCGCAGGCCGTTAAGGGTCAGCACCTGATGGGCTTCAGACAGGCCCAGCTCCCAGGGTGCGCCGGCGTATTTGATCGAGGTCTGCGAGGAGGCGCCCGTGCCGCCCACGTGGCCGGAGATCAGGATGGTGTCGGCCTTGGCCTTGGCCACGCCCGCCGCGATGGCGCCGATGCCGGTCATGGACACCAGCTTCACGGTGACCCGGGCATCAGGGTTGATCTGCTTCAGATCGTAGATGAGCTGAGCCAAATCTTCGATGGAATAGATGTCGTGGTGAGGCGGCGGCGAGATCAGCATCACGCCGGGGGTGGCGTGACGCAGGCGCGCAATCATTTCCGTGACCTTGAAGCCCGGAAGCTGTCCGCCCTCGCCGGGCTTGGCCCCCTGGGCCACCTTGATCTCGATCTCGCGGCACTGGTTCAGGTATTCGGCGGTGACGCCGAACCGGCCCGAGGCCACCTGTTTAATAGCCGAGTTGGGGTTGTCGCCGTTGGGCAAGGGCTTGTAACGGGCCCGGTCCTCGCCCCCCTCGCCCGAGACGGATTTGGCTCCGATGCGGTTCATGGCGATATTCAAGGTCCCGTGGGCCTCCGGGCCCAGGGCGCCCAGCGACATGCCCGGGGTGATGAAGCGCTTACGGATTTCGTTGACGCTTTCGACCTCGTCCAGTTCGATGGCTGTGCGGTCCGAACGCCAGTCCAGCAGCTCGCGCAGTTGCACCGGCGCCGAGCCGCGCATGCCCTCTGAATAGCGCTTGAACACGTCATAGGCGCCGGTGTCGCAGGCGTGCTGCAGGGTGTGGATCAGCCGCGCCTCGAAGGCGTGAGCCTCGCCCGTGCGGCGGGCCTTGTAGAAGCCGCCCACCGGCAGGGCTACGACGGATTCGCCCCAGGCCTTGCGATGGATCTCCAACGCCTTCTTTTCTAGGCCCGCCAGGCCAATGCCGGAGATGCGCGAGGGCATGCCGGGGAAGAACTCGGCCACCAGGGCGCGCGAAAGGCCGACGGCCTCGAAGTTATAGCCGCCGCGATAGGAAGCGATGACCGAAATGCCCATTTTGGACAGGATCTTCAACAGACCCGCCTCGACGGCGCTCTTGAAGTTGATGGTCACCTCGCGCAGCGACAGCTGTCCGAGCAGGCCGCGCTCCAACCGGTCCTGGAAGCTTTCCTGGGCGAGGTAGGCGTTGACCGCCGTGGCGCCTACGCCGACCAGCACCGCGAAATAGTGCGTGTCCAGACATTCAGCCGAACGGACGATGATCGAGACATAGGAGCGCAGACCCTTGGCGACCAGGTGCGCATGCACCCCGGCGGTGGCCAGGATCATCGGCATGGCGACCCGTTCGGGCCCGGAGGCCTCGTCGGTCAGGACAATGGTGGCGCAGCCGCGCAGGGCGGCGTCCTCGGCTTCGGCCCGGATGCGGTCCAGCGCCGCGCGCAGGGCGTCGCCCGGCCGCGCCTCGGTCGCCGGGATGGGCAGGGTGCAGTCCAGGTGCGCGATCTGCTTGGCGCCGATGAAGTCCAGGATGCGGCGATACATGCCGTTGGTCAGCACGGGGCTGTCCATCACATAGACGTCGGTCTGAGTCTCGTCCTGAGCCAGGATGTTGCCGAGGTTCTTGAACCGCGTCTTCAAGCTCATCACCCGCGCCTCGCGCAGGGGATCGATCGGCGGATTGGTCACCTGGCTGAAGTTCTGGCGGAAAAAGTGCGACAGGGGCCGATACTTCTCCGACAGCACCGCCAGGGGCGCGTCGTCGCCCATGGAACCGACGGCTTCCTTGCCGTCCTCGACCATGGGGGCGAGGATCAGTTCCATGTCTTCCAGGGTCAGACCCGCCGCGACCTGCCGACGCACCAGCTCATCGCGCGAATAGGCGCGCGGCTCGCCGCCCTGGCCGATGGTTTCGTCCAGGGCCACCATATTGCCCAGCCACTTGGTGTAGGGGTGGCGTTCGGACAACAGGTCGATGATCTCGTCTTCGTCGTAGAGTTTGCCTTCGGCCAGATCGATGGCGATCATCCGGCCGGGCGAGATGTGAGCCTTGCGGGTGATGCGGGCCTCGGCCACGCCGGTCATGCCCGCTTCGGAGCCCATGATCACCAGGCCGTCTTCGGTGAAGGCCACCCGCAGGGGGCGCAGGCCGTTGCGATCCTTGCCGGCCACGACCCAACGTCCGTCGGTGGCGCAGATCGCCGCCGGTCCGTCCCACGGCTCCATCACCGCGTTGCAATAGGCGTAAAGCGCTTGGTGGGCGGGGCTCATCACCGCCTCGGAATGAGACCACGCCTCGGGCATCAGCAGCGTCTTGACCATGGGCGCGTCGCGGCCGGCGCGCACCAGCACCTCGAAGGTGTTGTCCAGCGCTGCGGAGTCCGAGCTGTGCGGCTGGATCACCGGCTTGATGTCGTCGCCGAAGTCCCCGAATGCGTGAGCGGCCATGCGAATTTCATGGCTCTTCATCCAGTTTGAGTTGCCCTTCAGCGTGTTGATCTCGCCGTTGTGGGCGAGCATGCGGAAGGGCTGAGCCAGGCGCCACTCGGGGAAGGTGTTGGTCGAATAGCGCTGGTGGAAGATGGCGACGGCGGCGGCGAAGCGGTCATCCTTCAGATCCGGATAGAATTCATCGATGTGTTCAGCCAAGAACATACCCTTGTAGATCAGGGACTTGGCCGAGAACGAGCAGATGTAGAAGGCCGGCAAGCCGATGGCGATCACGCGCTTTTCGATGCGCTTGCGGCACAGGAACAGCGCGCGCTCCAGCGCTTCGCTGTCCATGCCGGCCGGAGCAGCCAGCATGATCTGCTCGATTTCCGGCCGGCTGGCGTTGGCCTTCTCGCCGATCACGGCAGTGTTCACCGGCACCTGGCGCCAGCCATAGATGTAGAAGCCGAAGCGCAGGACTTCGCTCTCGACGATGGTGCGAGCCGTTTCCTGGGCGCCCAGATCGATGCGCGGCAGGAAGATCTGGCCCACGGCGATGGGGCCTGGGCGCAGTTGGTGGCCGGTGCGGCGCACCTGGTCGGCGAAGAAGTCTTGCGGCACGCCCAGGGAGATGCCGGCGCCGTCGCCGGTCTTGCCGTCGGCGTCCACCGCCCCCCGATGCCAGACCGCCTTCAGCGCCTTGATCGCCAACTCCACCACTTCGCGGCGCGGCTGTCCGTCAATGGCGCACACCAGGCCCACGCCGCAGGCGTCGTGTTCCGATGACGGATCATAGGCGCCCGCGTCGATCAGCAGCTTGCGGTTGGCCAGATAGCGTTCGGATTCGCTCATTTCGGATGTGCTGGACATTTCGGTCATTCCGCGGCGGCCAGAGCCGGCGCCTTGGCTTGCAGATAGGCAGTGATGGCGTCCACCGCGTCTCGTCCGTCGCGCACGGCCCAAACCACAAGGGACGCGCCGCGCACGATGTCGCCGGCGGCGAACACGCCGTCCAGGCTGGTCATCATGGTCTTGAAGTCCGCACGGATGGTGCCCCAGCGCGAAACCTTCAGTTCGGGCGCGCCGAACATGCCCGGCAGGTCTTCGGGGTCGAAGCCGAGGGCCTTGATCACCAGTTGGGCGGGAACGTCGAAGTCCGATCCGGGGGTCTCCTCGGGCGCCTGACGCCCGGAGGCGTCGGGTGAGCCCAAGCGCATGCGTATGGCGCGCACGCCGGTGACGCCGGTGGCCTCGCCAAGGATAGAGCGGGGCGCGGCGAGCCATTCGAAGCGCACGCCTTCGTCTTCGGCGTTGGTCACTTCACGCAAGGAGCCGGGCATATTGGCCTTGTCGCGGCGATAAAGGCAGGTGACCGAGCGGGCGCCTTGGCGCACGGCGGTGCGCACGCAGTCCATGGCGGTGTCGCCGCCGCCCACCACCACGACATCCTTGTCCTTGGCGTTCAGTTCGCCGGATTCGAACTCCGGCACCGTGTCGCCCAGGCCGGTCTTGTTGGAGGCGATGAGGTAATCCAACGCCTTGACCACGCCGTTGGAGCCGGCTCCCGGCGCGGTCAATTCGCGAGCCTTATAGACCCCCGTGCCGATCAGGATCGCGTCGTGGCGTGCGCGCAAGTCTCCCAGGCTGGCGTCGCGGCCGACCTCGAAATCCAGCTTGAATTCCACCCCGCCGTCGGACAGGCGTTTAACCCGCCGTTCGACCACGTCCTTCTCAAGTTTGAAGCCGGGAATGCCGTACATTAGAAGCCCGCCGGCGCGGTCATGCCGGTCGTAGATGGTCACCTGATAGCCGCGCGCGCGCAGGCCGTCGGCGGCCGACAGCCCGGCCGGGCCGGCGCCGATGATGCCCACCGATTGGGGCAGTTCATGGATAGGGGCGAGCGGCTTGACCCAACCCATCTCCCAGGCCTTGTCATTGATGTAGCGCTCGACCGAACCGATGGTCACCGTGCCGTGGCCCGACTGCTCGATCACGCAACTGCCCTCGCACAGGCGGTCCTGCGGACAGATACGGCCGCACACCTCCGGCAGGGCGCTGGTCGCCTGCGACAGTTCATAGGCTTCCTGCAGGCGGCCCTCGGCCGTCATGCGCAGCCAGTCGGGGATGTTATTGTGCAGCGGACAATGGGTTTGACAGAAAGGGATGCCGCATTGCGAGCAACGCGAAGCCTGTTCCTTGGCCTTGGCGTCAATGAAATCCGCGTAGATCTCGTGAAAATCACCGGTGCGGACCTTCGCCGCACGCTTTTCAGGCGTTCGTCGGGCGACGGACACAAATTTCAGCATGCGTTCGGCCATAGCGCCTCGCCCCCGCGGTCCCACCGCGCTCGATCAAAAAAGGGTATAAAACCTTTGGAAATAAATGCAACCAAACTGTCTCTAAATAGGACTAATTTGTCCACAGCCCCTGAGCTTCACCGGGTAGGGCTCGGAGGTTACACGCTGATTTAGTCCACTTTATGGATTAACGTGGCGTTTACCCCAAAGGGGCGAGTTCAGTGGGGGAATCAGAGGAATCGGCATGAGCGACTGGTTGAACGCCGTCATTCTGGGCGTGGTCGAGGGCCTGACGGAATTTCTGCCCGTATCCTCCACCGCCCATTTGCTTCTGGCCGAGAGGCTTTTGGGTGTCAGAGGCCCGGTGTGGGAGACCTTCACGGTTCTGATCCAGCTCGGCGCAATCCTGGCGGTGGTGCTTCTCTATTTCGAACGCCTGCTCAAGGTGGCCCTGACCCTCGGCTCCAGCAAATATTCTCGACGTTTCGCCCTTTCGGTGTTGATCGCCTTCCTGCCGGCCGCGGTGATCGGCGGCGCCTTGCACAAGGTGATCACCGGCGGCCTTTTCGAGAACATGACCTTGATCTGCTGGGCGCTGATCCTGGGCGGGGTCGTGCTTCTCGCGATCGACCGCTTCGCGCCTACCCCCAAGCACTTCGACGCCTCGAATTATCCGACGGCGATGTCTTTGGGCGTCGGTCTGTTCCAATGTCTGTCGATCATTCCGGGCACGTCGCGCTCAGGCGCCACCATTGTCGGCGCGCTGTTGCAAGGCGCGGACAAGCGTTCCGCGGCGGAGTTCTCGTTCTTTCTGGCCATTCCCACCATGTGCGGGGCCTTCGCCGTCCAGGCCTGGAGCAGCCGGCACGACCTGACGGTCGGTCACGCGGGCGGGTTGATCGCCGTCGGGTTCGTAGTGGCCTTCCTGTCGGCCCTGCTGGTGGTGAAGACCTTCATCGAGTTTGTCGGCAAACACGGCTTGGCGCTCTTCGCCTGGTGGCGGATCGCTGTGGGCGTCGTCGGATTGATCGCGTTGGCGCGCGGTTGGGCCGCCTAATTGACGCCGGACCTCTAAGCCCCCGCCACTGCCGGTTCGGGCGCGAACTGGCCGCCGCGACGATAGCGGTACAGATAGGTCGGGAGGATCGCCTCAACCGCTACGGGCGCGCTGACGCCCAGCGCCTTGAGACCCGGCAGGGACTTGGAGGCGATATTGTCGTGTTGCAAAAGCTCGACCTGATCAGCTGTGAGCAGCGGGGCGAAAGGCAGGACCTTGGCCTGCAGATCGCCCAGCCGGCCGATCAGCTTGGCCAGCCCCCACGGCAGGTCGACCAGCAGGCGGGTCTTGTGGATTTGCGCCAGGGTCAGTTCGATTAATTGGCGATAGGTGTAGATGTCCGGGCCGCCGATCTCGAAAATCTTGCCGGCGGCGGACGGCTCGCGCAGGGCCGCCACGATGGCTGCGGCCACATCACCGACAAAAATCGGCTGGAACTTCGTATCGCCGCCGCCCGGCAGGGGCAGCATGGGCATCAACGACGCCATGGACGCGAACCGGTTGAACAGGGCGTCATCTACGCCGAACACCACCGAGGGGCGGACGATGGCGGCCTGGGGCAGCAGCTTGCGCACGGCCGCTTCGCCCGCAGCCTTGGTGCGCGCATATTTTGACGGCGATTGAGCATCCGCACCGATGGCGGAGACCTGAACCATCCGCTTAACGCCGTGAGCGGCGCAGGCGGCGGCGATCTCCTCGGCGCCTTGGGCGTGAAGACCGGCGAAGCTTTGGCGGCCGGTCTCATAAAGGACGCCCACAAGATTGATGCAGCCCTCGGCCCCGTCCAGCGCGCGGCCTATAGACTCAGGATTCCGAAGATTGGCCTGGACCACCTCGATCTGGCCCACATCGCCCATGAGCGGAAGCCTATAGCCGAGGCCGGGCCGGCGCACCGCGACGCGGACCCTGTAGCCCTGCTTAGCCAGGGCGCGGGTCACCTGGGCGCCGATAAAGCCCGAGCCGCCGAAAACCGTCACCAGTCCGTGCATCGCTTAAACCCTGCCCGTCGTCTCATGTCCCGCTGCCACGCGGCGGCATGCTTTCGGATAGACGAGCCGCTTAAAGGGCGCAATCTCTGTGGGTTCGGGTTATTGACCGGAGAGGGGCGGCGCCCTATCAGGGCCGCTCGCTCCGATCCGGCAAAGGATTGGGCCCAGGTGGCGGAATTGGTAGACGCGCTGGCTTCAGGTGCCAGTGGCTTAACGGCCGTGGAGGTTCGAGTCCTCTCCTGGGCACCACGCCCCTGTTGGGCGCCCCCGCCCATCGTTTCAGCAGGAGTCGCATAGAGCCGTGACGAACGTCCTGCACGACGGCGACCTTCCAGACGGTCTCGATTTCGGCGCTTCTGTGGCGATCGATTCCGAAACCATGGGCTTGAGGCTCGGGCGCGATCCTCTTTGCGTCGTGCAGCTCTCAGCTGGCGACGGCGACGCCCATGTGGTCCAGTTGCGCCGCCCCGGCTACGACGCCCCTAACCTCAAGCGCCTGCTGGCCGATCCCAAGGTGCTGAAGATTTTCCACTTCGGGCGCTTCGACATCGCCATGATCGCCCTGCATCTGGGCGTGATCTGCACGCCGGTCTATTGCACCAAGATCGCGTCCAAGCTGGCCCGCACCTATACCGACCGGCACGGCCTGAAGGATCTGTCGCGAGAATTGCTGACGGTGGATTTGTCCAAGGCCCAGCAATCCTCCGATTGGGGCGCCGCGGCCCTGAGCATAGACCAGGTCAACTACGCCGCTTCCGATGTCCTGCACCTCCATGCCCTGAAGGCGCGGTTGGACGATATGCTGGCTCGCGAAGGCCGACTGGAGCTGGCTCAGGCCTGTTTCGACTTTCTTCCATGGCGGGCCAAACTTGACCTGGCCGGCTGGGAGGACGCCGATGTCTTCGCCCACAGCTGAGCATGCCTATAATCCCGCAGTGTTCGAGCGCGACGCGGCGCGACGGCTGCAGGCCCTGGGCCGTTGGCGGACGCATTCTCGACGGATCGCGCAGCTGCGCGTGGCGCTGCCGGCGGCCATTGTCGCCCTGCTTGTTCTCCTGGTGGGCTGGGCCGCCTTCAAAGCCTTGATGGCGCCCATGGGCTTGGGCGGGCGCGCGGGCGCGGAGTCGATCCGCATGGTCAATCCGAGGTTCTTTGGCCGCGATCAGGGCGGCAAGCCTTTTTCCGTGACGGCAAGCTCGGCCGTGCGGGACAATGTGCAGTTCCAACGAATCTATGTGGAAAAGCCGGTGCTGGTGATCGGCGCGTCGCCCTCGATCCAGACCGTGGTCAGCGCGGGAAAGGGCGTGTATCGCGAGGACACGCGAATCTTGACGCTGGACGACAATGTTCATGTCCATGACAGCCAGGGCAATGACTTCATCAGCGCGCACGCCGTGGTCAATGCGGCCACCGATCAGATCGACAGTCCCGAGCGGGTCGTGGGTCATGGGCCTATCGGCCGCATCACCTCCGCCAGCTTCTCCGCCCGCGACGGCGGGGCACACATCTATTTCAACGGCGGCGTTGTCGGCCGGATTGAACAGGGCGGCGCCCGAAGGTCCGCCCCGCCGGCTGCAGTCGCCATGAGAGGGCCACGATGATGGGAGACCAAGCGGCTATGAAACGGTCCGCAAAGATTTCCGCCCTAGCCGCCTTGGCCCTTGCCGGACTTGCCCTTGCGGCCGGCGACGCGCGCGCCCAGCTGGCCTCGGGCAAAGGGCCGATCGACGTGACCGCCGATCAGCTCGAAATGATTGATGCTCAACATTTGGCCATTTGGCGCGGCAATGTAGAGGCCTTGCAGAACGGCAACCGGCTCGTGTCGGATGTGCTCAATGTCTTCTTCTCCGGCAAATCGGCTGCCGGACCGACGCCCGCAGCGGCAGGCGGCGTCGGCGCGGATTGGGGCGACGTCGAGCGCCTGGTGGCCGAAGGCCATGTCTTTTACGTGTCGCAAGACCAGACCGCCCGGGGCGAACACGCTGTCTACGAGGCGGCGCCGGATATGATCACCATGACCGGCGATGTGGTCCTGGTGCAGGGCAAGAATGTCACCAAGGGCGACAAGCTGGTGATCGACGTGAAAACCAACCACGCCGTGCTGACCTCCACCGCCCAAGGCCGCAACCATCCCCAACGGGTGCGCGGGGTGTTCTATAACGCGAATTCGTCGGCCCCCGCCGGCCCGGCCCAGGCCAAGCCGTGATGGTAGTGGTAGAGTCGAGGCCGATAGCGTGACGACAAAACACGCGGCTCTGGAGGCTCGCGCAAATCCCGCCCTGACCGAGGGCCTGCTGGTCGACACCATCGGAAAGTCGTTTGGCGACCGTCCGGTCGTCAAGAGCGTCAGCCTGAGCCTGGCGCGCGGCGAGGTGGCCGGTCTGCTGGGGCCCAACGGCGCCGGCAAGACCACCTGTTTTTACATGATCACCGGACTGATCGCGCCGGACTACGGCCGGATCTATCTGGACGGGGTGGATGTCACGGCTCAGCCCATGTACCAGCGCGCCCGGATGGGCATCGGCTACCTGCCCCAGGAGACTTCGATTTTCCGCGGCATGACGGTGGAGCAGAACGTCACGGCGGTTGTCGAGCTGCGAGAGCGTGATCCCGCCAAGGTGCGCCAGACGGTCAGCGAGCTTCTCGAGGAACTGCACATCGCGCACCTACGCGCGTCGCCCGCTGTGGCCTTGTCCGGCGGCGAGCGCAGACGGGTGGAAATCGCCCGGGCCCTGGCCAGCGAACCGTCGTTCATGCTGCTCGATGAGCCCTTCGCCGGCATCGACCCCTTGGCCATAGCCGATATCCGCGATGTGATCGCCTACCTCAAGAGCCGCGGGATCGGCATCCTGATCACCGACCACAATGTCCGCGAGACCTTGGGGATCATCGACCGAGCCTCGATCATTCACGGCGGCGAAGTCTTGTTCGAAGGTTCCGCCGACGAAATCCTAGCGGACCCCGAGGTGCGGCGGGTCTATCTGGGGGACAGGTTCGCCTAGACAGGCCTGCGACCCCCTGTCCATGCAAATTCCATTCCAAGTTTAGGTTCCCTTCAGGAATCCCCGCGAGAATTGCCCCACATTCGTTGATCTGGGGGAATCAGGCCCATGGCGCTCGCGGCGCGGCTGGAGTTGAGACAGGGGCAAAGCCTCGTCATCACGCCGCAATTGCAGCAGGCGATCAAGCTGTTGCAGCTGTCGAGCGTGGAGCTTGACGCCTATGTGGAAGACGAGCTGGAGCGCAATCCGCTCCTCCAACGCGATGAGCGTGAAGGCGAGGGCGAAGAGGCCCGGGCCGAAGACGGCGCTCACGAAACCTCTCGGGACGAGGGCGAGTTCGAACCGTCCGACTCGGCCAAGGCGGCTGACATGGACGCCGCCCAAGGCGATATCTACGGCGACGCTTCACCGGGCGAGCGTGACAGCGGCGAGGCGGGTGAAACGACGCCGGCGGCCGATGTGGGCGGGGCGGTGGATTGGTCCAAAGCAGGCGGCGGCGGCTCATTCGACGGGCTGGAGGGCCTGGAAAGTTCGCTCAGCCGCGTCAAAACGCTTGGCGAGCATCTGCAGGACCAGGCTGCCTTGGCGGGTTTCGATCATGCCCAAAGCGCTATCGCGGCTGTGCTGATCGACGCCGTCGACGATGGCGGCTACCTGCGGGCCGACCTTCAGGACATGGCTGATCGTCTGGGCTGTCCGTTGGAGCGGATGGAGGCGGTGTTGATCCGCCTACAGGGGTTTGAGCCCACCGGCGTGTTTGCCCGCGATGTGCGCGAGTGCCTGACATTGCAACTGAAGGAACGCGACCGGTTCGATCCGGCCATGGAATCCCTGCTCGACAATCTGGAACTCCTCGCCAAGCGGGACATGGCGGCTCTGCGCCGGGCGTGCGCGGTGGATGAGGAAGATCTGCGGGAGATGATCGCGGAACTGCGCGCCCTGACGCCACGTCCGGGGGCGGCGTTCGGCGGCGGCGATCCCATCAACGCGGTGGCGCCCGATGTCTTCGTGCGCGAAGGCCAAGGCGGCCTGTGGCGGGTGGAACTGAACAGCGACGCCTTGCCCAAGCTTTTGGTGGATCAGCGCTATCACGCCGTCGTAGCGGGCGGCGCGCGAACCGAGGCGGAAAAAACATTCTTGTCCGATTGCATGGCCTCCGCCAGCTGGCTGATCCGCAGCCTCGATCAGCGCGCCAAGACCATACTGAAGGTGGCCAACGAGATCGTGCGCCAGCAGGACGGATTTCTCGCCTTCGGCGTGGAGCACCTGCGGCCCTTGAACCTGAAGACCGTCGCCGACGCCATCGGTATGCACGAGTCCACCGTCAGTCGCGTCACCTCCAACAAATACATGGCCACCCCGCGCGGCGTGTTTGAGATGAAGTTCTTCTTCACCTCCTCGATCGCCTCCTCCGAGGGGGGCGAGGCCCATTCCGCCGAAAGCGTCCGCCATAAGATCAAGCAACTGATCGACGCGGAGCGCGAGGTCGAGGCGGTGCTGTCCGATGATCGGATCGTGGAAATCCTCAAGGAGGCAGGTGTGGATATCGCCCGCAGGACGGTCGCCAAATATCGCGAGGCGCTGCGCATCCCGTCCTCGGTTGAGCGTCGACGCATGCTCAAGGAAGCCTGTTAAGACAGGTGTTCGTGAACGGGGCCCATCGGTGCTTGACACCCTCGCCGAGGGGGGCTGCTATCAGCGGATGAAGCTGCAGATTTCAGGCAAACATGTCGATGTGGGCGACGCGTTACGCTCGCGCATCAACGACGAACTCGTGTCCAGCATTGGGAAATATTTCGGGCGCGGCGGCGACGCCGACGTCGTCGTCAGCCGATCAGGCCACAGTTTTCGCGTGGACTGCGCGGTGCGCTTGGCGTCAGGGCAGCACCTAGACAGCCATGCCCTTGGCGACGACGCGCACGTGGCCTTCGATGGGGCTCTGACGAAGCTCGAGGCGCGCATCCGTCGCTATAAGCGCCGACTGAAAAACCACCACCATCCCTCCGCCGCCCGCCTCGACGAAACGGCCCAGATCACGGTTCTGCGGGCGCCGGAAACGGATGACGACGTGGACGGCTGGGATGATCTGGGCGACGACGAATCGTTCCACGGCCACGAACCGCCCAAGGGCGTGGTGATCGCCGAAACCCAGGCGCCGCTGAAGACCATGACTGTTTCGATGGCGGTCTTGGAGATGGACTTGACTGAATCCCAAGCCATCGTGTTTAGGAACGCGGCCCACGGCGGTTTGGCGGTGGTCTATCGCCGCATCGACGGGAACATTGGATGGGTGGACCCGGAACGAACCAAGTCGCAAGGAACGGCGGGAAGTCCTTAAGGCGGCCAGCCCTTGGCGGCAGCCTGTTCGACCAGACCGGTGTGTTGATTTGAAGCCGATGGCGCGCGCCCCGAAGAGGGCGCGGGGTCGAGCTTGAGGCAGGAGCGGCTTTCTCGTGGATATTGGTGACCTGCTGGATCGCGCGGCGATCGGAGCCAAGGTGAACGCCGCCTCTAAGCGGCAAGCCTTGTCGATTGTTTCTGAAATCGCCGGCCGAGCCTTTGAACTGAAGCCGGCTGAAATTCTCACTAAGATCCTCCAACGCGAACGCTTGGGCTCAACCGGCGTGGGCCACGGCGTGGCAGTGCCTCATTGCCGTCTGCGCGGGTTGGACCGTGTGCGCGGGGTTTTCGTGCGCTTGGAAAGCCCGGTCGACTTCGGCGCGGTGGACGAACAGCCGGTCGATTTGATTTTCGCCCTACTGGCGCCGCCCAACGACGCCTCCGAGCAGCTTCGCTCCCTGGCAAGGGTCGCACGCGCGCTGCGCCAAGCCGATCTGCGCCAGCAGCTGCGCCAGGCCAGCAGCGCCGACGCCATGCGCGCCCTATTGGTGCAGGAACGACGCCCTAGCGCGGCCTAGAACAAGATGACATAGGGCGGGCGGGCTCGCCTCATGTCTGAATCTTGCTCTAAATTCCACATGTAGGGCCGGCGACCGGAGTTTTCGCCTGGCGCGCTAATTGCTGCATCACCCTCCGTTAGGCAATCGGTGTCCAATATCGGCGCCGTGGCCACCGGAGGCGAGACACCATGCAGATCAGCAACCTCAAGCCCCTGACCAGTTTGCGCTTTTTCGCGGCCGCTTGGGTGGTGTTCTACGACGTTTGGCCGAAGTTGGCCGGCGCGCCCGCATCGTCCCTGATCGAGAAAGGCTACCTGGGGGTGGAGCTATTCTTCGTGCTGTCCGGCTTCATCCTGTGCCACGTCTATCTGCAAGCCTCCGGCGAAGGCCGGTTCAACTACACAAGCTTTCTGTGGGCGCGGTTATCGCGAGTCTACCCGCTGCACCTGACCACCCTGGTGGGCCTGGGCTTGCTGGCCCTGGCCGCTGGAGCGGCAGGGTTTCAAGTGGACGCCTCCATCCTGGCCTGGACCTCGCTGCCCGCTAATCTGACCCTGACCCAGGCCTGGGGTCTGGCGCCCGAGGCGGGATGGAATCACCCCTCCTGGTCGATCTCGGCGGAGTGGTTCGCCTATCTGAGCTTTCCGCTGTTTGCCGCCGTGGCGTGGAAGTTGCGGGCCCGTCCCTACGCTGCGGTCGCCGGCGCGGTAGCGTTTCTGGCCGGACTTTATGCGGTATTTCCCCGATTGGCGGGATTCGATCTGGACCAGGCCACTATCGCCTGGGGCGCGCTGCGGATCGTTCCATGCTTCGCCTACGGCTGCTCGGTCTATCTGCTGTGGCGCTCGGGCGCGGTGAATCGCCGCGCTGTCGCCATGGCGGGCGCCGCAATTTCAGGCGCCAGCGTGGTGATCGCCGGGCAGGCGGGGGTCCCCGACGCCTTGATCGTAACCCTGTTCGGTCCCCTGATCCTGTGCTTGGCCGCTCTTAGCTCGACCGGATCTAAACTGGGTTCAAGCCGTATACTCGTCTATCTAGGAGAGATAAGCTTCGCGATGTATATGGTTTGTATTCCTTGGAGCATTTTATTTGTCAATATCGTGACCAGAATTATCCACGCAACTTCTAAGCAACTACCAATGTGGGCTTGGCTTGTGCTGTTGATCGGCGTTGTTCCCATTGCCGCTATTGCCCACGAATTGTTTGAACGGCCGGCCCGAGAGCATATGAGAACCTGGGCTCGATCCTGGCCCCAAGGCGCTCGAAAGGGGGCGATGAAAATCGCCGCTTAACGCTTTTGTGCTTTTCATTCCGCCGGAAAACGGGTTTGTTGCCCGTCTTCGAGGCGGGGAGACCCTGACGCATGTCCCAACGGCCCAAAGCCGTACTCAGTTCGCTGGCTGTCGCCGTTGTGCTCGCCTTCTCGTTCGGAGGCGCCGCGCGCGCTGACACCTATTGGGAATGCGTCACCTTTGCCCGGATGTTCTCGGGCATCCAGATCTTCGGCGACGCTGCGACATGGTGGAACAAAGCCTCGGGCGGCTATCCGCGCGGAGCGACCCCCCAAGCCGGCTCGGTGCTCGTGTTCAAGGCCAATGGCGTGATGGGCAGGGGGCATGTGGCCGTGGTCAGCCAGGTGCTGACGGATCGGATCATCCAGGTTACCCATGCCAACTGGTCTATTATCCAGGGTAATCGCGGCAAGGTCGAAAAAGACGTGACCGTGGTGGATGTCTCGCCTAGGGGCGACTGGTCTCAGGTCAAGGTCTGGTACGACCCGATCCGTGATCTCGGATCCACGGTCTATCCCACCTACGGCTTTATCTACCAAAAGGCTCAGGACGCCGCCAAGAACGCCGCTCAGTCGGTTGCCGCCGCCGCGGCCCAGGCCGCCGTTAGCCGGATGGCTTCGGCCGCCCAGTCGCCCGCCAGCGCCTCTGCCCAAGTCATGGCCCGCGCTGCGGAGTCCACCGACCGTATCGCGGCTCTGATCCAGTCGTTCACCGACCGCTGAATTCCGCCAGAGGGTGCGCCTCAGGTCGCCTTGCGTTTGACGCCCGCCGCCAGCACCGCCAACACCTCGGGCGCCAGGGCTACCGCCGCGCGCGTGTTGAGATCAAAATTGACAATCAGCATTTCCGTATCCGCCCAGGCATGACCCGTGGCGGGGTCCAGCAGCCAGTGGGTCAGGCGACAGATCTTGGGGGTGGCGTCCGACAGGCCTGAGCGAAGCACCAGCCGCTCCCCGGCCCTGGGCCAACGAGAATAGGTCGTGCGCAATTCCACGGTTGCCCCGCCCAGGTGGCCGGCCAGTTCGGGCATATATTGGGCCAGCGGCAAGTGGGCGCGGCCAAGCTGATGGGGGATGGCTTGGGAAATGCGTTCCAGCACATGCTCGGGCCGCATCTGGCCGAACACATCAACGTCAGCCATGGTCACGGCCCCGGCGGCGGGCGAGCCTAGTCCCAGGGCGTCTGCGGCGGCGGCGCTTCCGGGTCCCAGCAGGGGCGCTCCGGCTAGGCCGCGAGGCAGCGAATAGTCGGGCGCCGGGACGGTCAGTTCGTCGGCGAGGCGGCGGGCCGTCTGCGACCAGGGGAAAGGCCGCTTTTCACCGGCGGTGACATGTTCCACCCGGGAGGTGATGGCGGCGGCCGGCCGTCCGTCGGCAGCGTGGAACATGACGTGCAGAATGCGCGCGTCGGTCTCGCCCATCTCCAGCACGGCCGATCGAATATACAGCCCAGCGCCGACCCGCGCCTCGTGCAGGAATCTTACGTGGTTTTCGCGCAGCTGCAGCGTCGCTGCGGCGCCGGCGGTAAAGGCTCGAGGCATCCCCAGAGCGCCGGCGAGACCAACCACCGCCTCTGCAGCGTGCGCCAGATAGAAGCGCACGTTCATGTGGCCCATTTCATCGATGTGCCAGGGGCGCACCGATCCGCGCCAAGTCTCCACGCCGATCCTCGGGCTGAGCTCAGTCACGTGATGTTCCTTTTGAACGGAGCGGAGCGGAATGGGCTCAGGGAAGGCAGGCGGCGCACCGGCCATGGGCTTCGATGGCTACCGATTGAATGGCGTAACCGCTTTTGGCGGCGACCTGTTTGAGCGCCTCGCCCACCGGCGTCTCGACCTCTTGGGTGCGGCCGCAACAGTCACAGATCAGGAAGGCCGCCGCATGACCGCCTTCGCCGCGCCCGCACGCCACGAAGGCCGCCAGGCTTTCGATGCGGTGAGCCAGGCCCCTTCGCTCCAGAAACTCCAGTGCGCGGTACACGGTCGGAGGTTTGGCGGGGCCCTTGCCGCCCTCGCCGAAATTGGCGATCAGATCATAGGCCTTCACCGGGTGGCCGGCCTGCATCAATAGCTCCAGCACCCGCCGACGCGCCGGGGTCAGTTTCTGGCCCTCCGCCAGGCAGCGCGTTTCGGCATTTTTCAGTTCAGCGGCCAGGGCCCGGCCGTTCAGGCCAAGGCGCTCGTGCTCGTGATCCAGCGCGTGGTCGTGGGCGGGATGAGAGGCCATGTCCTGAGGTAGAGCCGATGCGCCTCGTCCGCAAGGCTCTAGAGCGGGTTGCGACCTGATGGAATCAGATCGCCGCTCTAGGTTTTTGTATTGACGCGCGTTGAGTCCGAAAACCGGTTCCCACTTTTCGGAACGCGCTCTAGACGGAGAACAGCTTGGCCCAACGACGCTTGTCGCGCCCGCGCCAGGCGCCGCGATGATAGGCGTCCGACATGATTAGGGGCACAACCGTGGTGGCTTCGGCGAACACCATCTGCTCATAGGTGGTCTGCACCTTGCCCCACGAGGCGGCCTCTTGGAGGGTCGAGGAGGAGCAGGCGCCGTCGCGCACGTCCGCCACGGTGATCTGCACGGCATACCGGTGCATCTCCGCTTCCACGCCGAGGATCTCGGCGCAGACCACGGTGTCCTGGGCGAAGTTCTTGGGCACGCCGCCGCCGACCATGAACAGGCCGGTGACGCCCGCAGCGATCTTGATGTCGGTCAGTTCGCGAAAATCGGCCACCGCGTCGATCATGACGTAGGGCTTCCCAGCCTTGGCCCGCTCCTTCTGGTGCTTGACTAGACCGAATCCGGCCGAGGAATCCACGAAGGCCGGGCAGAAGATCGGCACGTCTTCCTCATAGGCCGTCTGGATCAGGGAGCCGGGTTTCTTGGCGCCGCCCTCGGCCAGCCACTTGCCCATTTGCCAGATGAATTCGCGCGAGGAATAGCCGCGCGGCTCCAGGCTTTCGGCGATCTCATAGATGGTGTGATCGCAGTTCTGCAGCTCTTCCTCATCGATATAGGTGTCGTAGATCCGGTCGATGTAGTGGCCGCGCAGGACGTTATCGTCGACTTGGCCGGCGGCCTGATAGTGCTTGAATCCCAAGGCCTCGAAGAAATCCATGTCGACAATGGAGGCGCCGGTGGCGACCACCGCGTCGGTCATGCCGAACTTCACCATGTCACGGTACACATGCATGCAGCCGCCGGCCGAGGTCGATCCGGCCAGGATCAGCCAGGGCGAGCAGGCCTTGTCCTCCAGCGACATGTTGAAAATGTCCGCCGCCCGCGCGGCGTCGCGCGAGGAGAAGCTCATCTTGCGCATGGCGTCGATCACCGGCCGCGCGTCATAGGCGGTGATGTCGACGTGCTCGACGACCTTGGAGAGCAGTTCGGCCTTGGAATTGGACGGAGCGTTCATCGGTCAGGTTTCCCGGAAGGTTGAGCGCCCGTCGAATGGAAAAGCAGCCCTCCGGACGGAGCGACGGAGGGCTGCTGGGTTAGATCGCGAAATTGCGACGCTCTTGTTAGCGCCGCCGTTTGCGCTGTCCGGCCTTGCCGCGCGGTCGGGAGAAGCGGACCACCTTGCGGGCGTCCTCTTCCTCGGCCTTGGGCGAGGGAATAGCCTTGGGCGCGAGGCCGTACATTGAGGCCATGGGCGCATCATCGACGATGGCGGAATCGGTGTCGCCAAAGCCGTTGAAGCGGGTGTTCATGGCCACGCCATAGGCGCCCAGCATGCCGATCTCGATATAGTCGCCTTCGTTCACGTCCGCCGGCAGCCAGAAGGGACCGGGCATGTGGTCGATGGAGTCGCAGGTCGGGCCATAGAAGCGGAACGGGCGCAGTTCGGACGATGCTTCCGCATCGCGCACCAGCTTGACCGGGAACGGCCATTTGGAATGGGTCGCGTCAAACAGGCTGCCGTAGGAGCCGTCGTTCAGATAAAGGGCGTCGCCCTTTTTCAGCTCGACCTTGACCAAGATCGATGAGCCTTCCGCCACTAGGGCGCGGCCGGGCTCGCACCACAGTTCGGTGGTTTCGTGGACCATCATCTCGGCAAAGCCGCGATGAATGGAATCCACATAGTCGCTCATCGCCGGGGGAACCATGCCGGGATAGACCGAGGGGAAGCCGCCGCCCACGTCCACGACATCGGCGAACACGCCCGCGCGCACAAGGGCGCGCGAGGCCTGGGCCATGGCGCCCTGATAGGCGGTCGGGCGCATGCACTGCGAACCCACGTGGAAGGATACGCCCATCAGATCCTGGGTGGCGCGGCGCGCCGCCAGCAGCAGGGTGGGGGCCTCGTGCGGCTCAACGCCGAACTTGCCGCCCAGCGAATACATGGCGCCGCCTTCCGCCGGGGCGGCTAGGCGCACGATCAGGTTCAGATCCTTGGCGCGGCCTGTGGCGTCCAGAATCTTGGCCAGTTCCTCGTGGGTATCCAGCGAGAAGGTGCGCACCCCATGTTCGAAATAGGCGGCGGAGATGGCTTGGCGGCTTTTGACCGGGTGCATGAAGGCCATGCGCGAGCCGGGGGCGTGCTCGGCCACCAGTTCGATCTCGGGGACCGAGGCGACGTCAAAGGACCGCAGACCCTGTTCAGCCAGGGTGCGGATTGCCCATCCCGAGGGATTGGCCTTCACGGCGTAAAAGACTTCGCCTTTGAAGTTGTCCTGGAACCAGCGCGCCGCTACGGCCAGAACGTCCGGCCGCACAAGGGCGACAGGGCGTTCGGGGGACCGCTCGCGGACCAGGTCCAGGGGATTATGGTACGTGCGCAATTCACGTAACCCCCGTTAGATTGTTGACCCAGACCGGCGTTAGCAGTGTTTGTGGACTTCGGGTCCGCCGGGATTTGCGCAATTAGGCAAAAGCGCCTGAGTTGTAAAGGGCAATTTGGCGGTAAGCCGTTGGCCTGACGTGAAAGCTTCGCCGGCCGCTAGCATAGCTGTGGGGTTCTTATGCTAAGAATTGCCGCCATATGCCTGCCGCCGCCGCCTTTGACGTTCATGCCGTCTCCAAGACCTTTGGGGCGCGCACCGCTTTGGACGCTGTGAGTCTGACCATAGCGCCCGGTGAAATGGTCGCTCTGATCGGGCCTTCCGGCTCCGGCAAATCCACCCTACTGCGCGCGCTCAACGGCTTGATCCTTATCGATGGCGGGGAGGGCCGCGTCGCGGCCTTTGGCCGCTCGGTGCAGGCGGGCGGCAAGGTCAGCGATCAGGTTCGCCGGGTCCGCGCCCGCATCGGCTTTGTGTTCCAGCAATTCAATCTGGTCGGCCGTCTCAGCCTCTACGCCAATGTCGCCCTGGGCATGTTGGCGCGCCTGCCCCCCTGGCGCGGGCTGCTGGGGCTGTGGCCCAAGGCGGAGGCGGCCGAGGTCATGGCGGCGCTTCAGCGCGTAGGCGTGGCGGAATACGCCGGTCAGAAGGCCTCGACCCTGTCCGGTGGTCAGCAGCAGCGCGGCGCCATCGCCCGGGTCCTGGCGCAGAAGGCCGAGGCCGTTCTTGCCGACGAACCGGTGGCCTCGCTCGACCCAGTTTCCGCGCGAAAGGTGATGGCCTTGCTGAGCGACCTGAACCGAATCGACGGCCTGACCGTCGTGGTCAGTCTTCACCAGGTTGAATACGCCCTGCGTTACTGCCCCCGGGTGGTGGCTCTGAAAGAGGGAAAGCTGGTCTATGACGGACCAAGCCTGGGCCTTGACCGGGACCGCCTGGTGGAAATCTATGGTCCCGAGATTGAGGACGTTTTGTGGGAAGGGGAACAGCGATGAAGGCCAAAGCCCGTTTGAGCGGCGCCTGCATTCTCGCCTTGGCTCTTCTGGCCGCATGCAGCAAGCCCGCGCCCCAGGACAGCCAAACCCTGACCTTCTCCATCCTGTCCGCCGAAAACCAGGCGTCCATGCAGCCTCTGTGGCAGCCGCTGCTGGACGACATGCAGGCGGAGACAGGATTGAAGATCAAACCCTTCTTCGCGACCAACTACGCCTCCCTGATCGAGGCCATGCGTTTCAAGCAAGTTCAGATTGGCTGGTATTCCGCTCTGCCGGCCCTTGAGGCGGTTGAGCGCGCCCATGGCCAGGTGATCGGCAGGGTGCTTGATGCGGGCGGGGCCAGCGCGGTCTACCGGTCGGTGCTGATCGTGCGCAAGGGCTCGGGCATTACCCTGGACAAGGTGCTCAAGTGCGGCAAGCACTACACCTTCGGCATTGGCGACCCCAACTCGACCTCCGGAACGCTGGCGCCCATGGCCTATGTGTTCGCCCCGCGCGGCATCCAGCCGGCCGACTGTTTCAGAACCGTTCGTTCGGCCAGTCATCAAGCGAATGTCTTCGCCGTGGCGCAGGGGCTGGTGGACGTGGCCGCCAACAACACCGTGGGCCTGGTGTTTGCCCAGCGCGAGAACCCCGCCATCGCGGCCAAGCTGCAGGTGATCTGGACCTCGCCGGATCTGCCGGAATCCGCCATCGTGGTGCGCAAGGACCTCGATCCGGCGGTCAAGGAGAAGGTCCGCGCCTTCTTCCTGTCCTATGGTTCGGCGCCGGGCGCGGAGGGCGACCGCCAGAGGCAGGTCCTAGCCAAGCTGACCTATGGCGGGTTCGAGCCGGTGGATTCTCACTATCTCGACCCCGTGCGCCGGATGAAGGCCGCCCAAGCCCTGAGTGAGGCCAAGGCCGGCCATGACAAGGGCAAGATCGCCGCGGCCCAGAGGGCGTTCGATGCTCTACCGGCGGAGCGCCCGTCCCACGCCAGGGCCGCTTCGACCCCGGACGGAGAATGAGTCTGGCCGAGCCTCCGCGCCGCCCGCTGGGCGCGCAACTGCTGGACCTGCTGGTGTGGGGCGGTCTGGCCGTGGCCCTGCTGATCAGCGCCGCCCCGGTCGAGCTCGGTAAACTGCCGTTGCTGTTCGTCAATTCCGGCAATATCCGGGAGTTCTCGCACGAGCTGCTGCGGCCCGACTTCGAGCACTGGCGACTCTACGCCGCCCAGATGTGGCTGACCCTTCAGATCGCCCTGTGGGGCACCGCCCTCGCGGTGCTGATGGCTATTCCCCTGGGCCTGTTGTGCGCGCGAAACATCGCGCCGTTCTGGGTGCAGCAGCCCATGCGCCTGTTGATCAACCTGCTGCGTTCGGTTCCCGACCTGGTGGTGGGCATCATCTTCATCGTGGCCGTGGGGCTGGGTCCCTTCTCCGGAGTCATGGCCCTGGCGGTCAATACGGGAGCGGTCCTGGCCAAGCTGTTTTCCGAGGCGGTCGAGGCGATCGATCCAGGCCCCGTGGAAGGCGTGCGCGCCACGGGGGCCACGCGTCTTCAGGAGGTGGCGTGGGGCGTCCTGCCTCAGGTCGGCCCGCACTGGACTTCCTACGCTCTGTATCGCTTTGAATCCAACGCCCGCTCGGCCACGGTGCTGGGGCTGATCGGGGCCGGCGGCATCGGCCAGACCCTGTTCGATTCCATCAACGGCTTTCAGTTTCGCCAAACCTCGGCCATTTGCGTGGTGATTGTGATCGCGGTGACCCTGATCGACCTGCTGTCGCAGGCGATGAGGCAGCGGTTGATTTGAGCCGAATCGACTGTCAGGGCGGCAAGCCACGCTCGAGGCGCAGCCAATAAAAATTTGACCACAAAGGACACGAAGAACACCAAGGGCTCAATGTCTCCTTGGTGTTCTTCGTGAGCTTCGTGGTTCAAAACTCTTGGTCCCGGCTTGCGCCGGGGGCGGCGATGACGAGCCAGCCCTTATGAATGCCGCCCGTCAGCGCTCACCCCGGATCAGTAGTAGTGGCGGCGATGGTGGCTCCAGTAGTAGTGGCGCTGGCCTTCCATATAGACCCGATGTCCGCGGTAATAGTGCATGTCCGGGCCGCCGACGACGGCGCCGATTACGCCCCCGACAACCGCGCCGGGAGGTCCGGCGACGACAGCGCCGCTGCCGGCGCCGATGAGCGCGCCGGAAACGGGACCGGCGAGGGCCGGGGCGGCGACAGCCGCCAGAGCGCCAGCCGACGCTAGGGCGATAAGTATCTTGTTCATGGTTATTGGCCTTTGTCCGGCGGCCCAAGGGCCGCTGAAGGGTTACGCGTTAAGAACCGCGTCCCAGCATCAACGCGCGGCCGGCCAAAATCGTTGCGAGTCTTCCCCGCGTCGGCGAGGGCAGTGATGTTTTTCAAAGTATCCAGCTTTCAAGCGTAGCAGTACGACAGGGTATTTTTTCGCAGCCGCGGGTCGACCAAGCTTAATTCGGTCGTTGCATGATAATTCTGCTTTTTTCTGGCCACGACCGTGGTTTTTATTTGGATTGTTTGGACGGCGACGAACCAAATTCAGGATTGATTGAGAAAAAATGTGAACTCCACCAAGTGAATAAAGTCGAAAATGAATTGCGCGGCCCCCTTAATCGCGGCATTTGCAGCGCAATGTGCGGATATTCCGGTGCGCTGCGGCAATCTGTGATAGGGTCGGGGCTCTACAGCGGCTTTGCCTGTCCTTGAGCCGACGTTACGGCTGACTATGGCTTTCGCTTCGCGAGCCTCCGGCGCCAATGAAAGGCTATGAATGGCCGCTGACATCCTCATCGACTCGCCGGTAACCAATACCCTTGCCCTGGCGATGGTGGAGGCCTCGACAGCGCCCCTGCTGTTGTTGGACGGCGAATTAAAGGTCGTTGCGGTCAGCCCATCGTTCCTGAGCGCTTTCAGTCTGCCGCACGCCTCGGGAATCGGCGAGGACGTCTTCTCGCTGGGTTCGGGCGAATGGAACAGCAACCAGCTCAAATCCCTGCTCAAATCCACCTTGGCCGGCAGCGCTCAAGTCGGCGCCTATGAGATCGACCTGAAACGCCCGGGCCAGGGGGATCGGCGTTTGGTGCTTAACGCCCGCCGGCTTGACTATGGCGACGCGGCCCACCCGAGATTGTTGCTCACCGTGTCGGATGTCACCGACGCCCGCGTGGCGCAGAAGTTGAAAGACGACATGCTGCGCGAAAAGGCGGTCCTGCTGCAGGAGATTCAGCATCGCGTCGCCAATAGCCTGCAGATCATCGCCAGCGTTCTGCTGCTCAGCGCCAGGCGGGTTCAATCGCAGGAATCCCGCAACCACCTCGAGGACGCCCATCACCGGGTGATGTCTATCGCCGCCCTTCAGAAGCAACTGACCGTCTCCGCGCCGGAGGACGTGCATTTGCACGCCTATTTTACTCAGCTTTGCGAAAGTCTGGGCGCCTCGATGATCCGCGATCACAACCAACAGTCGATTGATGTCGATGTTGATGAGAGCACCGTCAAGGCCGATGTGTCCGTCAGCTTGGGCTTGATTGTCACCGAATTGGTAATCAACGCCCTCAAGCACGCCTTTCCCGATGGCCGGTCAGGTAAGATCACTGTTTGCTATCAGTCCCGCGGACCCAATTGGATGCTGTCGGTGGACGATAACGGCGTGGGCATGCCCGATACGCCCGATCTCGCCAAGCCGGGGCTGGGCACCAGCATCGTGGAGGCCTTGGCGCGCCAGCTGCAGGCTCAGGTCAAGCTGACGGCGGGCGGTCCCGGTACGAAAGTTTCGATCAAACACACCCAGATCGCGGCGCTGGCCGATGACGAGCAGGCGGCGCTATAGGCGCTTGTCGAGCAGCGCCAGCCCCTGATCGGCGTTGTCGGCCGTCAGGATGGTCAGGCCAAGATTGGTCAGCCAATCGGCCAATTCAAGCTGAACCCTCGCGTCGTCTTCAACGATCAATATGACTGCGGCGGCCAACCGTTCAAATTGCACCATCCCCCCGTAACAACCGCGGAGCCATTTGGGTCCGCCCATTGAAATTTAAATTTTTCAAGAAGATATCTTAACCACAAGGGCGGCTAAACGGCCCTCGGCTTGCGTCTCAAACGGGTCAGCCGGCGCAGACGGCGCCAGAAGCGGATCTTCTCCAGCTCCGGGTAGGGCTGCAAATTGCGCACAAATTCCTCGGCCGAGGCGCGCCAGGAGAAGCGTTCGGCGTAGGCGCGTACGGCGCCGCGGTCGATAGTCAAGGCGTCCAAGCAGGCTTCCTTCAGCCCCTCAGTCTGGGTCTTAGCCACGGCGCCGGCGCCCGACCCGGGTATGATGTCGATGGGTCCGGGCGCGGGGAAGGCGGCCACGGGGGTGCCGCAAGCCATGGCTTCCAGGATCACCAGGCCGAAGGTGTCGGTCAAGGAGGGAAAGACGAACACGTCGGCGTCGGAGAAATGGCGCGCCAGATCCTCGCCGAAGCGCGCGCCTCGAAATACGGCCTGGGGAAAGCGGACTTCGAGCTCCTCGCGCTGGGGTCCGTCGCCGACCACGACCTTGGTCCCGGGCAAATCCAGCTCCAGGAAGGCCTCCACGTTCTTTTCAACCGCCACCCGGCCGACGGACAGGAAGATCGGCCGGGGCAAGCCCTCGTAGACAGGCTCCATGCCGGCGCGAAACAGGTCCGTGTCGACCCCTCGGGTCCAGGGCGAGATGTTGCGAAAGCCCTGTTTGGCCAGTTCCTCGCGCATGGTGGGGGTGGCCACCATCAGCCGTCCTGACGGCTTGTGGAACCAGCGCATATAGGCATAGCCGGCCGACAGGGGCACCGGCAGGCGCGCCGAGACATATTCGGGGAACTTGGTGTGGTAGCTGGTGGTGAAGGGCAGCTTCCATTCCACGCAGATGCGCCGGGCGGCCAAGCCTATGGGGCCTTCGGTGGCGATGTGGATGGCCTCCGGCTCGAAGGATTTGAACCGCTCCTGCACGGGTTCATAGGCGCCCATGGCCAGCTTGATCTCGGGATAGGTCGGCAGGGGGAAGGTCTTGAACTGGTCGGGCGAGACCACTTCCACCTCATGGCCCATCTGCCGCATCTCCTGCACCGTGCGGGTGAGGGTGCGCACAACGCCGTTGACCTGAGGCTCCCAGGCGTCCGTGGCTAACAGAATGCGCATCTAGTGTCCCGAGCCGGAAGTTCGCCAGCAGATGGCGCCGAACTTAGGGCGAATTTCTGAATCGCACACTAGGCTGCGGCCTTGTCCCCCGGGACTTGGGAGTCCAGGCCGGCCTTGCGGTCAATCATCGACCAGGACCGCAGCTTGGCCCACTCCAGCAATTCCAGGCTGCCGTCGTGATGCTCCACGACCGCAGTGCAGCTTTCGACCCAGTCGCCATCATTGACGTATTCGACGCCGTCGATCTCGCGCATTTCGGCCTTGTGAATGTGGCCGCAGATCACCCCATCAACCCCGCGACGGCGCGCTTCGTCGGCGACGGCGGATTCATAGGCCTCGATGAACTGCAGGGCGTTCTTCACTTTCACCTTCAGGAAGGCCGACAGGCTCCAGTAACCGAAGCCCATCTTGCGTCTGGCCAGGTTGAACCAAGTGTTCAGCACAAGGATGGTTCTATAGGACCAATCTCCCAGGAACGCGAGCCACTTGGCGTATTGCACCACCCCGTCGAACTCATCGCCGTGGGTCACCAGAAAGCGGCGACCGTCGGCGGTTTCGTGGATGGCGTCGCGGGCGATGATCACCCCGCCGAAGTGGATGCCGCAATAATCGCGCGCCATCTCGTCGTGGTTGCCGGGCACATAGACCACTGTCACGCCCTTGCGCGCCAGGCGCAGAATCTTCTGAACGACGTCGTTGTGGGCCTGGGGCCAGTACCACCCGCCCTTGAGCTTCCAGCCGTCGATGATGTCGCCGACCAGATACAGGGTGTCGCATTCCAGGTGCCGGATGAAATCCAGCAAAAGCTCCGCCTGACAACCGCGCGTGCCCAGGTGAACGTCGGAAATGAAGGCCGCGCGAACGTGTTGAATCGGAAATGCGTCGCTCATGGGCGGCGGCCGACCTGTACAAATTGCCGACGGGACAGGCGTTTGTGCACGCCTAAGCTCGCGACTAGGCCGATTGCATGTCGCTTTTATGAAATGGTCCGCCGAAGGGTGGCGGTAGGGGCGCCTGGGGCTTAAGTAGAGCGCCGGAAGGCCAGTTGTCGTCATGCTCACCCACGCCGTCACCCTTGAAAAGGGCCACACCGCAGCCAAACAGACGCCCAAGTCCCAGCGTACCCGCAAGCGTATTCTGGATTCTGCGATGCGGCTGTTCGCCGAACGCGGTTACCTCGCCTGTTCCAATTCCGACGTGGCCCAGGCCGCGAACCTGACCCGCGGCGCAATGCTGTACCATTTCCCTACCCGTGAGGACCTGGTCGACGCCGCCATCGACCACATCCAGGACAGCCGGACTGAAGCCTTCGCCTCCGCCGTCCGCGCCCTGCCGCATGGGGGCGAGGTGTCCGATCAGGCGATCGACGCCTATTGGGAACTGCTGCACGAGACCTCCTTTCGCGCCTTCGCCGAACTTGAGGCCGTGGCGCGAACCGACGCGGAACTGGCCAAACGCATCGCTCCAGCCCAGGCGGCCTTCGACCGCGCCCAGATCGGCGAGGATCTGCTGGGTCTGCTGCAGGCGGGGTCAGGCGCGCGTTTTCAGACCAGCCGCGACGTCGCCCGTTTCATGCTTGAGGGGCTGGCGCGGGCCAGCCTCACCTATGAGGAAACCGAACGGGTGGAGCGGCTGTTGGGCGTGATCAAACGCGTCACCCGCATGCTCAACCGCAAGGGCGCCGTGCAGGAGCTGTGGGAGGATTAGC
>JBEHYN010000014.1:0-55159 GCA_048498155.1 Pseudomonadota bacterium
AGGCCGGCTGGGAATCGAACCCAGGACCATTCGATTAAAAGTCGAATGCTCTACCGCTGAGCTACCGGCCCCTCTTTGCCAACAGGGTACGGCAAAGCGCGCGGACCATATGCGGACCCCCTGGACCGGACAAGCCGTAAAGGTGACAGTGCAGCCAAATACCTACTGGGAGGGTTATCGGTTCATGCGCGTTTCGCTTACGATCATCCTGCTGGCGCTCAGCGCTTGCGCCGGGCAGCCGTTCAAGGCTCTTCGCGACCTGACCGGCCATGGGCCCAAGCCCGCAGTTCACCAGTACCCTGCCCCGCCGGTCACGCCCTCGAGCGTAAGAAACTAGGCCTCGCGGTCCAATCCCGCGTGGAACGCCTTGCGAAACGCTTCAAAACGCCCATCGGCAATCGCCGCGCGCATGCCGGCCATGAGGACCTGGAAGAAGGCCAAGTTGTGCCAAGACAACAGCACCTGGCCGAGGATCTCCTCGGATTTCACCAGATGGTGCAGATAGGCCTTGGCGTAGTCCCGGCTGGCCGGGCAATCGCTGGAGGCGTCGAGGGGCTGATCGTCCTCGGCGAAGCGCGCGTTTTTCAGGTTGAACGAACCGGACCAGCTCCAGGCCTGACCGTGGCGGCCCGAACGCGTGGGGAGCACGCAATCAAACATGTCCACCCCGCGGGCCACCGCCTCGACCAGATCCACCGGCTTACCCACGCCCATCAGATAGCGCGGGCGTTCTGTCGGCAGCATCGCGGGGGCGTAGTCGAGCACCTCGCACATGGCCTGATGGCCCTCGCCCACCGCCAGTCCGCCTATGGCGTAGCCGTCGAAACCGATGTCGGTCAGTCGGCCGGCGGACTCGCGCCGCAAGGCCTGGAAGGTTGAACCCTGCTGAATTCCGAACAGGGCTTGGCCTTCACGCACGCCGAAGGCCGCCTTGCTGCGCGCCGCCCACCGCGCCGACAGGGCCATGGCGTCACGAGCGCGCGATTCCTCCGCCGGCCAGGACACGCACTCGTCCAGTTGCATGGCGATATCGGCGCCGAGCAGGTCGGCCTGAATCTCGATCGAACGTTCCGGGCTCAAGGCGTGGCGCGAACCGTCAATGTGGCTCTGGAAGGTCACACCGTCTTCGGTGACCTTGGCGATCTTGGCCAAGGACATCACTTGAAAGCCGCCGGAATCCGTCAGGATCGGACGATCCCAGCGCATGAACCTGTGCAGACCGCCCAGACGCGCCACCCGCTCGGCGCCGGGCCGCAGCATCAAGTGATAGGTGTTGCCCAGCAGGATATCGGCGCCCGTCGCGCGGACCTGATCCACCGTCAAGGCCTTGACCGTGCCCGCCGTCCCCACGGGCATGAAGGCCGGGGTGCGAATATCTCCGCGCGGGGTGGCAATGACCCCGGTGCGGGCCGCGCCGTCCACGGCGTCGATGTTGAAGGGAAAGGCGACCATCAGGCCGCGCGCCATAGCAGGGAGCTGTCGCCGTAGGAATAGAAGCGATAGCCGGTGGCGATGGCATGGGCGTAGGACACGTGCATGACCTCTTGGCCCGCAAAGGCGCACACCAGCATAAACAGGGTCGATTTGGGCAGGTGAAAATTGGTCATCAGACCGTCGGCTACGCGGAAGCGGTACCCCGGCGTGATGAAGATGTCGGTGTCGGCGGCGAAAGGACGAACCCGCCCCCCCTCATCCGCCGCGCTCTCGATCAGGCGCAAGGACGTCGTGCCCACGCAGATCACCCGTCCCCCCGCCGCCCGCGTCGCGTTCACCGCCTGCGCGGTGTCTTGCGACACCTCGCCATATTCGGCGTGCATGTGGTGCTCTGACAAATCGTCGGTCTTGACAGGAAGGAAGGTGCCCGCCCCCACATGTAGGGTGACGAAGGCGAAGTCCACGCCCTTGGCCTTCAGCGCCTCAAGCAGTTCGGGCGTGTAGTGCAGCCCAGCCGTCGGCGCCGCCACAGAACCATCCAATCGCGCATAGACGGTTTGATAGTCGGTCCGGTCGCGTTCGTCCTGCGCGCGCTTGGCGGCGATATAGGGCGGCAAGGGCATCGAGCCGCGCTCCGCAATGGCTTGATCGAGGAACGCGCCGGACAAGTCGAAGGCCAAGGTCAGCTCGCCGCCCTCTCCCTTCGCTTCGATCACCGCGTCCAGCCGGCCCAGAAGGCAAGCGCGGTCTTGTCCGTCGCCGAACTCGATGCGATCACCCACAGCCAGCCGGCGCCCCGGCTTCATGAAGGCGCTCCATCGGTTGGGCGACAGGCGCTTGTGCAGCGTGGCCTGGACGACGACCTGAGATTGTCCACGCAGACGCAGGCCGCTCAGCCGTGCGGGGATCACCCGCGTGTCGTTGAATAGCAGCAGATCTCCCGTCCGCAGCACTCCCGGCAGATCATGCACCCGCAGATCCAGCAAGCCAGAGCCCGGCTGGACCAGCAGCAGCCTGGCGCTATCGCGCGGCTCAGCCGGCCGCAGGGCTATGCAGTCATCAGGCAGCTCGAAATCGAAGTCGGATAGGCGCAGGGTCATAAATAGATTGAACCACGAAGCTCACAAAGAACACGAAGAAGGACTTCGTGCGCTTCGTGCTCTTCGTGGTTGAGAAATCTGCACAGCGCTGAAAGATCAGCCCGCGACGTCGGCGGCCACTTTCATGGACACGATCTTGCCGGGCTGGCGCGGCGGCTCGCCCTTGGGCAGGGCGTCGACATGCTCCATGCCTTCGGTCACTTCGCCCCACACCGTATATTGGTTGTCGAGGAAGGTGGCGTCGTCAAAGCAGATGAAGAACTGGCTGTTGGCCGAGTTGGGATTGCTCGAACGGGCCATGGAGCAGACTCCCCGCGTATGGGCGGCGTCGGAAAATTCGGCGGCCAAATTGGCCTTCTTGGAACCGCCCATGCCTGTGCCGGTCGGATCGCCGCCCTGGGCCATGAAGCCGGGAATCACACGGTGAAACACGACCCCGTCATAAAAGCCTTCGCGCGCCAGCTCTTTAATGCGGGCCACATGGCCTGGAGCCAGGTCCGGACGAAGGGTGATCGTCACCGGTCCGTTTTCCAGGGTCATGACTAGGGTGTTCTCGGCATCAGCGGCCATTCGCGCGCTCCTATGAAAATGTCGCAGGCCTTTTAGCTGTCGCCGCAGCGCTTGTCTCGCAGTTGACGCGATCGTGGCCGCTTAAGGCAGCACCGGCAGGGTCACATCGCAGAGCGTGAAGGATCCCCCGCGCTGACTCTTGTCATACTCCGCCAGCGCCTTGAAGGCGGGACCGGCGGTATCCAACACTTGGACCTTGATCTGTTCCGCCGGCGGCAGATCTGCCATGACGCGAACCGATTTCATATGGTCAGGACGCCGGGGAGGCTCGCCGACGGCGAGGTTTCGCGTCACATCAAGCCCGATGAGAATGCGACCCCACACGGTGTATTTCTGCTCGAGCTGATCGGCCGGCCCCATCATCAGAAAGATCTGAGCGTCGGCCGAGTTGGGATCGTCCGTGCGCGCCATGCCGGCCACGCCTGGGCACCACAGGCCCCAGGCGGACACTCGGGAATCGGCCGTCATGAACATAAGGTCGTTGGGCTGGGTGCGTACGGGCAGGGCTTTTATGAAGCCGTCCACCACGCCCTTGTTCGTGAGCACCGGCGTATAGGTGAGGTCTCCGCCACGCCGAAAGATGAATTCTGGTTTCAGGCTGGGCATACCCGAGCCGCCTGAGCCGTCGGCCTTGGGATCGCCGCCCTGAGCCATGAAGCCCTCGACGACTCTGTGGAAAGTCAGGCCGTCATAGAACTTAAGCCGCGCCAGGGCCTTCACGCGCTCGACCGACGCCGGGGCGATCTCCGGATACATCTCCAGGATGATCCGGCCCTTTTCGGTGTCGATCACCAACAGGTTCTGAGGATCGACCGTCCGATAATCAGAGGCCGCGATGGGCGGCGCCTTGGCCGGCTTGGCGGCTTGGCCTTGAAATCCCGGGATGGCGAGCGCCAGGGCGGCTAGGAGTGGCAGGTGTGTCATGTTGGTTTCTCTACCTGCTTCTTCCCATCAAGCTAGGCCTTATTATGGCGTCGACAGGCCAATCTTTAGGCCCGACCCACCTTGGCCTTCAGCAGATCCGACACGGCAGGCGTAACAAAGCCGGAGATGTCGCCCCCTAACCGGGCGATCTCCTTGACCAGCCGGGCGGCGATCGCCTGGTGGCGCGGATCAGCCATCAGAAACACCGTTTCGATTTCGCGATTGAGCTGCTGGTTCATGGCGGTCATCTGAAATTCGTATTCGAAATCGGCCACCGCGCGCAGGCCTCGGATGATTACGCTGGCGCCGACTTCCTCGGCGAAGCTCATCAACAGGGTCTCGAACGGGCGCACCTCGATTTGGGCGCCCCCACTGAACGGCGCCACTTCCCTGCGCACCAGATCCACCCGCTCATCAAGCGAAAACAGCGGGTTCTTATCGCGATTGATGGCGACGCCGATCACGAGATGATCCACCAGCTTCACGGCGCGGGAAATGATGTCGATGTGACCGTTGGTGATCGGATCGAACGTACCCGGATAAAGCCCGGTTCTGGTCTTCAAGCCTCTGCTCCCCGAAAGCCGCGATCAGTCTGACGCTGGACCATCATCGGCGGAGTCGTCCTCGTCCGATCCACCCTCCGCCTCCGCGAGACGCTCAACCGACACCACGTGCTCGTTTTCCGCCGGGCGGAACAGGATCACGCCGCGTGTATTGCGTCCAGCGATGCGAATGTCATCCACCGGAGCCCGGATGATCTGACCCTGGTCAGACACCATCATCAGCTCGTCCCCGTGCTCAACCGGGAAGGCCGCCACCAGGTGACCGCCGCGCGACATGTCGTGGGCGATCAGGCCCTGGCCGCCGCGCCCGGTGCGGCGATAGTCATAGGCCGAGGTGCGCTTGCCGAAGCCTTCGGAATCCGCCGTCAGGATGAACTGCTCGGCCGCCTCCAGTTGTGCGATGCGTTCGGAGGTCAGGTCGGTTTCGCCGCCAACATCCTCCGCCTCATCAGCGCTCGGCGCCTCCGCCTCGTCGAGCGCCTCGCCCTTGGCCTTCCGCAGGGCCGTGGCGTATTTCATATAGGCGCGCCGCTCCTCGGGGGTGGAATCCACCTTGCTGAGAATGGCCATGGACATCACTCGGTCGCCCTCGGCCAGGCGCACGCCGCGCACGCCGGTGGACTCGCGTCCGGCGAACACGCGCACCTCGTCCACGGAGAAGCGGATACAGCGGCCCAAGGCCGTGGTCAGCAGCACATCCTGATCGGCCGAGCAGATCGACACCCCAACGATGTGGTCGTTTTCGTCCAGCTTCATGGCGATCTTGCCGGCGCGGTTGATGCGCTGGAAATCGCTGAGTTTATTGCGGCGAACGCCTCCGCTCTGGGTGGCGAACATCAGGTCCTGACGATCCCACACGGCCTCATCCTCTGGGGCCTGCAGAATGGTGGTGATGCTCTCGCCCTGTTCCAGCGGTAGCAGATTGACCAGGGCCTTGCCCCGGGAATTGGGCAGGCCCACGGGCAGGCGCCAAGCCTTCAGAGTGTAGACCTTGCCCTCGGAGGAGAAGAACAGAATGGGCGCGTGAGTCGAGGCAACGAACACGCGGACCACCGCATCCTCTTCCTTGGTCGCCATGCCCGAACGGCCTTTGCCGCCGCGCTTTTGGGTTCGGTAGGTGGCCAGCGGCGTGCGCTTGACGTAGCCGCCGTAGGTGACGGTGATGACCATGTCCTCGCGGACGATCAGGTCCTCGTCCTCCATATCCGCATCGCCGTCCACGATCTGGGTGCGGCGGGGAATGGCGAAGGCGGCGCGCACCTCGGTCAATTCCTGGCGGATGATGTCCAGCACCCTTTGGCGCGATCCCAGGATTTCCAGCAGGACGGCGATGGCGCCGGCCAGGCTGTTGGCCTCCTCGGCGATTTCGTCGCGGCCAAGTCCTGTGAGGCGTGACAGGGTCAGGGCCAGGATAGCCCGGGCCTGCTCCTCGGTCAGACGCACCTGATCTTCGCCGACAATGACCGTGCGCGGATCAGCGATCAGGGCGATCAGCGGGCGCATGTCCCCGGTCGGCCAATCGCGATCCGATAGGCGCTCGCGCGCCTCGGCCGGGTCTTTAGACGAGCGGATGATGTGGATTACTTCGTCGATATTGGCCACGGCAATGGCCAGACCCACCAGCACGTGGCCCCGGTCGCGCGCCTTGGTGAGCTCGAACTTGGTGCGGCGGACCACCACTTCTTCGCGCGAATCCAGGAAGCAATCGATCAGGGGCCTTAGGCCCATCTGCTCGGGCCGCCCGCGATTGAGGGCGAGCATGTTCACGCCGAAGGAGCTCTGCAGCGCGGTGAAGCGGTAGAGCTGATTGAGGATCACCTCGCCTGAAGCGTCGCGCTTCAGTTCGACCACCACCCGCATGCCGTGACGGTCGCTCTCGTCGCGGATGTCGGCGATGCCCTCGACGCGCTTTTCGCGCACCAGCTCGGCGATGCGTTCGACCAGCGTCGCCTTGTTCACCTGATAGGGAATGGCGACGATGACGATGGCTTCGCGGTCCTTCCGGATCTCCTCGACGGACGCCACGCCACGCATGATCACCGAGCCGCGCCCGGTCATCAGGGCCTGACGCGCGCCTGAGCGGCCGATGATTTCGCCGCCGGTGGGGAAGTCGGGGCCCGGCACGATGTCGAGCAGTTCGTCCAGGCCAATGTCGGGATTATCGACCACGGCCAAACAGGCGTCGACGATCTCGCCCAGATTGTGCGGCGGGATATTGGTGGCCATGCCAACAGCGATGCCGCCGGCGCCGTTCACCAACAAGTTGGGAATGCGCGAGGGCAGCACCATCGGCTCGGATTCCGAGCCGTCGTAGTTCTCTTGGAAGTCGACCGTGCCCTTTTCGATGTCCGCGAGCAGGGCCTCGGCCGCCCGCTCCATCTTGACCTCGGTGTAGCGCATGGCCGCCGGGGGATCGCCGTCCACCGAGCCGAAGTTGCCCTGTCCGTCGATCAGCACCAGGCCCATGGAGAAGGGCTGGGCCATGCGCACCAGGGCGTCATAGACCGACTGGTCCCCGTGCGGGTGATACTTGCCGATCACGTCGCCGACCACACGGGCGGATTTGCGATAGGAGCCGCCCGCGCCGTATCCCTGCTCGTGCATGGAATAGAGGATACGTCGGTGCACGGGTTTCAGGCCGTCGCGCGCGTCCGGCAGGGCGCGCGAAACGATCACGCTCATGGCGTAATCGAGATAGGAGCGTTTCAGCTCATCTTCGATGGCGATGGGAGCAATGCCCCCTCGCCGGTCCTCGGAGGCCTCGTCCGGGGTCGGTATGTCGCCGTCTTCGCTCAAGGTGATCTGGAACTTTTAATGGGGAGGAATCGCTAAGGATTACCGTGAGGGATTGATTAGCATCCTGGCGGCGGCCGCGCAAAAAAAGCGCGTCGTTTGATGCCGAATTCGCTGCTCACTGAGGCCCGGGAGCTAGAGCCTGCGCGCAGCGCCGGAAACGCGGATGCTGGAGCCGAGCTCAGGCTGAATTTGGGCGTTTAAGCACGAGCGCATACCCATGTCCTCCCCCTGAATAATGTCGATAGAGCCTTCATGCGGCCAGCCTATATCTCGGAGGTATCCGGCGAACGCCGCCGCCGCTGCGCCCGTGGCAGGGTCTTCATAAACCCCGCCGACAGCGAATGGATTGCGAGCGTGGAAAAGCCGGGGGGTTTCGGCAAAGACGAGGCTGATCGTGCCAAGGCCTTGCGTCGTCATGAATAGTCGGCCCGCGTCCAGTTCGTAGTGCATGGCCGACAGTTGCTCGCGGGTTTTGAGCGATAGGACGAGGTGGTTGACACCGGCATTGGCAATTGCCGGTGGGATGGCCTGATCAAGGTCGTCCTCAGATAAGGAAAACAGGGCCAGGGCTTCTGCGACCATCGGGACCGGAGCCGGCTCGCTGCGGGTCGGCGGCGACTGGAGCGAGGCCGCAACTAACGCGCCTGTTCGCTTTCCTTCCACGGTGATCGCATTGTCGTTTAGCTGCAAGGCGAAGACGCCGTCCCCGTTCTGAAGCGCGAGCGCCGCGCCCAAGGCGATGGTGGCGTGGCCGCAGAACGGAATTTCTAATTGAGGGGCGAAATACCTCACTCTCCAGACGCCGTCGGCCGGAGCAGCGAACACGGTTTCAGAATACCCTACTTCTGCCGCTATCGCCTGCATCCTCGCGGCATCAGGCAAGGCATCGCAAATGACCACCCCCGCAGGATTTCCTCCGAAGTCACCATCTGAAAAAGCCGCAAATCGTTGGACGTTCATCGTGAGGGTGTTTGGATATCGAGGGACGGGTTAGCGTGCCGGCTGGTTAGCACCATGGCGGCGAAGGCGCAAAAAATCGCGCCACTCGGGGCTGCCCCATCGAGCAGCCCTGCCCCTTAGTAATGATAGCGGCACTGGGCGATGAGCAACCCATCCGCCGAAGGCCGATAGACCAGCCGGTGTTCCTGGGTGATCCGCCGGGACCACCAGCCCGAGAGCGGGCCGCGCAGGGGTTCGGGCTTGCCCGTTCCCTCAAAGGGCGTGCGGACGCATTCCTTGATCAGGCCGTTGATGCGGGCCAAGAGCTTGAGATCCTGCGATTGCCAATGGAGGTAATCGTCCCACGCCTGCTCACTGAAGATGAGTTTCATTCGGCCAGAGGGCGCTCGGTTCCAGAGCCGCGTTCGAGCTCGGCGACGGAGGCGATCAGACGCTCGGCGTTGGCGGGACTGCGCAGCAGATAGCGTGTTTCCTCATAGGCGGCGAAATCTTCCAGTGACATCAGCACCGCCGAGGGCTTGCCCCGGTCGCGCGTGATGATCACCGGCTCATGGTCGGCGTTCACGCTGTCGAGCGCAGCGGCGAGGTTCTTGCGCAGGTCGCTGTAGGAGGTGGTTCGCATGGGGGTAATTGTACGTGATTAGGTACATGAGTTCAATGCGATTTGCAGCGCCCGGACCCACCCTAAAATGGAATCTCATCGTCCAAATCGGCGCTGAAGCTTTCGCGCGGGCCTGAGCTCTTGGCCTGGCCGCCGGCCTGATAGCCGCCGGAGGAGCCGTAATCCTCACCCGAGCCGCTCTCCGCGCCGCCTCTGCCGCCGAGCATGGTCAGCTCGCCGCGGAACTTCTGCAGCACAATCTCGGTGGAGTATTTCTCCGCCCCCTGGGCGTCGGTCCATTTGCGGGTTTGCAAGGAGCCTTCGATATAGATGGTCGAGCCTTTCTTTAGGTAGTTCTCGGCCACCTTCACCAGGTTCTCGTTGAAGATCACCACCTGGTGCCACTCGGTCTTCTCCTTGCGCTCGCCCGAAGACTTGTCGCGCCAGGATTCGGAGGTTGCGATGCGCAGATTCGCCACGCGGTCGCCGGAGTTGAGGGTGCGAATTTCCGGGTCCTTACCCAAATTGCCCACCAGAATGACCTTGTTGACGCTTCCCGCCATCACACCCTCGTCTTGCTCATACCCGCAGCTGCGCGCGGTCCAGACGCGACCCTAACGGGCGCATCGCGTCTGTCAATGTTCTATTAATGTTCTGGTTGGGGGTCGGCGAGGCTCGCTTACGCGAAGCGCAGATTATTGAACCACGAAGCTCACGAAGAACACGAAGGCAGCGCCGAGCTCTTGGTGAACTTCGTGCTCTTAGTGGTTCAAGATCTTTGCTTAGCTCTGAACCTCGGCCACGCGCAGGACCAGGCCTTCGATGTCGGGCGCGGCCTTGATCTGGCAGCTCAACCGGCTGTTAGGCTTGTGCTCAGCCACCACCATATCCAGCATGGCCAGCTCCAACTCTTGGGCGCCGGGCACAGCGGCGGCGGCTGGGCCTTCGATGTAGCAGTGGCAGGTAGCGCAGGCGCATGAGCCGCCGCATTCCGCCTCGATGCCCTTCACGCCATTGGCCGTACCGGCCTGCATCATCGACCAACCGGGACGCACGTCCACCTGGGTCTCGTGGCCGGCAGGGTCGATAAAGGTCACTTGCACCATCAACTCAGTCCTTAAACGGTTAGTGGACGGCCAGCTCAAGCTTCAGCGGGCTGCGGAAGGTTGACGACGGCATCCAGTCCAATTTCTCATGGACCCGGGAATACTTGGGCACCACACGGTGGAATTCCTCCATGGCGATCTTGGCGCCCAGGCGCGCGATGGCGGTGCCGAGACAGGCATGCACCCCGCCGCCGAAGCCCAGGTGGCCCTTGGGCCGGCGCTCTAGCTCGTAGACATCCGCCTGCGCGAACTGGCGATCATCGCGATTGCCCGAGCCATAGGCCAGGCAGACAAAATCGCCCGCCTTCATGGTCTGGCCATGCAGCTCAACGTCCCGTTGCAGATTGCGGCGGAAACGCTGGGCCGAGGTGTTGAAGCGCAGCGATTCCTCAATGGCGTCGGGAATCAATTCCGGATCGGCGACCACGGCCGCTTGGGCGTCGCCAAAGGTCGATAGATTATAGGCCAGCATCGCCATGAATCCGCCGAGGGATTCGATCCCTGCCATGATCAGGGTGGTGGTGGTCAGCAGCACCTCGCGCTCATCCAGCTTGTCGCCGTCGATTTCAGCCGTGCTGAAGTGCGAGATCAGATCGTTCTGCGGGTTCAGGCGGCGTTCGGCGATCACCTTGGACGCATATTCCTGCATCCAGTTATAGGCGGCGATATGCTCGGGACCCTTGGCGCGGGTCACAGGATCGGACTGCACCATGGTCACAGCCTTGTCGCGCACTTCCTGCTCGTTGCCGATGGGCAGGCCCAAGGTGGCGAACAGCACGCGCACGGTGAACTTGGAGGAAAAGTCCGAGACGTATTCGAACGTCTTGCGCCCGGCCAGGGCGCCCGCGGTGGTGCGGGCGATGTCGCGGATCGGATCGGACAGAACTTCCAGATTGCGCCGGATGAAGGCTTGCTGCACCAGGGCGCGCAGGCGGTCGTGGCGCGGCGGGTCGGTGGTGCCCAGCGTGGCGCCGGCGCGGCCGGGCAGCTCGGTCATCAGATTGCCCTTGGCCGAGGAATAGGTCTGCCAATCGCTGAGCGCCGTGACGATGTCCTCATAGCGGGACAGAATCCACATATTGGCCTCCGGACTCCAGAAGCAAGGATAGTCCTCGCGCAGGGTCCGGTAGGCCGCGAACGGGTCGCTGTCGACTTCGGGCGAATAGGGATCGAACTTGAACATCCTGCGTCTCCCTAAACCCGGCCTTTACCGCTCACCCCGCCGTTCGGTTCAGAAAACCGGCCTGGGCAAGGTGCAACGAAAGACCCTTGATGAGGCCATACTGCGCCGAACGGCATCTTGTGGGAATGGAAGATCGAGGGAAAAGATTGCACTTTTCATTGGTCAGTGGACGGGTAGCAATCGTCCAATAATTCCATACTTCTGATATATATCAATTAGTTGATGGATGACTCGAAAATTTGGTGGAGATTGACGTTGGCATTTATGATATAGAACAAATTCCGCAGCGCACAATTCAGGCCCATGCGCCATCTTCACAGACACGCCACCGCCCCGCTCGCCGTGGGCATCCCGGTATTCGAACTCTATGGCGAGATCGGCAGCGCGGCAGCGGCGGGCGGGCCGGGCTTTATTCACGTGGAGACGATCAGCGAACGCGCGGGTCTACATAACTGGGAAATCCGCCCGCATCGCCACAAGGACCTGCATCAGTTCCTGCTGGTGGCGCGCGGCGGCGGTCTGTTCAGGATCGACGGGCAGGACCGGCCGTTCACCGCTCCCTGTCTGCTGGCCGTACCGCCCACCGCGCCCCACGCCTTCGCCTTTCAGCCCGATACCCAGGGCTATGTGCTGACCGTGGCGGACGCCTTTCTCGAGCGGACGCTCCAGGACGGCGGCGAACCCCTGCCCGGCATGAACAGCGCCTTGGCGGCGCCGATTCCCGAGCCACAGTTCGCGCCCTTATGCGAGGCCTTCAAGGCGCTGGAGTCAGAGTTCCGTCGACCCCGGCTGGGGCAAGGGCGCGCGATCGCCTCCTATCTCAATTTGGTGCTAGTGGGCGTGGCCCGTTTGGCGCAGCAGCTCAACACGCCGCCCGGCCCCCGGCGCGAAGGCGCCTTGATGTCCCGCTTTCAAGCGCTGATACATGAACACGCGGCGGAGGGATGGTCGGTCGCCGACTATGCCAAGGCCATGTCTGTCACGCCCAGCCGCCTGACCGGCACCTGCCGCCGAGTGCTCGGGCGTTCGCCCATGCAGGTTGTGCACGATCACCTGTTGATCGAGGCCAAGCGCAACCTGCTCTACACTGCCATGACCGTTCAACAGGTGGGCTACGCTCTGGGCTTTGCCGATCCTGCTTATTTCTCAAGGTTCTTCACCCAGCGAACCGGCTCATCGCCTCAGCGCTTCCGGCAGGAACACGCAGGTTAGGGGGTCGCGCCCAGCCTCGCCAAGCCGTCCCTGGCTTCTTTCATGTCGGGCTGGAGCTTCAACGCGGCGCGGTAGTCGGCGACCGCCTTCTCGCGCATCCCTTTGTGCTCATAGGCGACGGCGCGGAGGTAAGGGATCTCGGCGAAGTTCGGGTCAAGCGTCAGGGCCTTGGTGTAGTCGGCGATGGCCAAGTCGTACTGGCCCTTGGCGGCCTCGGCCCGGCCGCGCGTATTGAATGTGTGATCGACGTCCGGCTTGATGGCGATTGCTCGATTGAAATCGGCGATGCCCATATCATATAGGCCCTTGGCCACGTAGGAGTGGCCGCGGATGTTGTAGGCCATGGCCAAATCGGCCGGAGCCTCCCCGCCAGACTGAATCTCCTCTGTGCAGGCCTTGATGCTGACGTCCGGATCGTCGCTGCGACAGCCGCCTTGTGCGTGCAGGTCGAGCGGTGTGGCAGGCGGCGGGTTCAAGCGCGCAAGGCCGTCCTTGGCGCCCTTGATATCGGGCTGAAGCTTCAGCGCCGTGCGGTAGTCGGCGATGGCCTCATCGCGCATGCCCTTGGCCTCATAGGCCTGGGCGCGGAACAGCGGCGTTTCGGCGAAGGCCGGATCGAGCGAGCGGGCGATGGTGAAGTCGGCGATGGCTTGGTCGTAGAGGCCCTTGGCGGCATAGGCTTCGCCGCGCGTATTGTGGGCGTGATCGACATCGAACTTGATGGTGATGGCCTGAGTCAGGTCGGCGATGCCGAGGTCATATTCGTGCTTGGCGACATGGTCGTGACCGCGACTGTTGTAGGTCAGAGCAAGATCGGCCGTCGCCAGCTTGCCCGACTGGATCATGTCGGTGCACAGCTTGATGCTGACATCCAGATCAGGGTTGCGGCAGTTCGGGGCCGGTGGCGCCGGTGCCTGCGCCAGGGCCGGCATGGCGATGCACGCCAGGGCCAGGCCGATGATGATCGTCCGCATTCGGTGTTCCTCCCGTTTTGCGGGAGGTTATCACCGTGTGGGACATTTTTGAATTTCTCGCGGCGGCCTAAACCCTCGCCCCCGCCAAAGGTGGGGGTGAGGGTTCTAAAACGGCCTCAATACCCTACGACGCCTTAGCCACGTACATGCTCCCGGGACCAGCAGCGCGGATGGCGAGCTTCTGCTCTTCGGTGATCTGGCTGTCGGTGGTCGGGTTCCCGTCGAAGTCCAGCCAGCGGTAGTTCTCGTAGTCGTACAGCTTACAGGTCTTCAGGGTCTGATGCAGGCGCTTGAAGCTGAAGGGCTCGGCGATGGCCCGCTCCCCCGCCATCTCGTTGAGCGTCTTGGTCGCCTCGCCCAGATGGTAGAACGGCACGCGCGGATTCACGTGGTGTGCGGCGTGGTCATAGACGTTGTGCATCAGATAGGTCAGCCAGTGCGGGAACAGGAAGGTGGAGGCAAGCTCTTCCTGGGCCAGCATGGCCTTGCGGTGCACCGGGCCGTCGAACCAGGGCATGCGCGGATGGGTGTGCTGGACGTAGACAGTGACTGAGAAGATCGACAGCCACAAATAGAAGGGCAGGACGAACCCAAGCAGCACGGCGGTGACGGAATCGGTGTGCGAATAAAGCGGCGCGGCGGCCAGCAGAGCGATGAACGCGGCCACATAGGTGGTCAGATAGACCAGGTGACGCCAGGCCGAGGCGCGGATTTCCTTAGGCACGCCCTTATTGGGGATGTAGCGCACGGGCATCCAGCGCTCGATCATGTAGTACAGGCCAAAGCCCAACCCCCAAGACGAGCGATAGGCGCGATGTAGCGCCCTGTGCCAGGCCGGCAGGGCGTCATACTGCGCCTTGGACAGGGGGACCCAGGAATCCTGGTGGTTCACATTGGTGTGGATGTGGTGCAGCTGGTGATGGTCGTGCTGCCACAGGCGGTAGTTATAAAGGCAGGGCGTGAACAGGGCGATGCCCATTACATCGTTGGCTTTGCGCGAGGCGGCCAGGTTTCCGTGCGCCGCGTCGTGACCCAGGGTGCCCAGGTTGGCCATCTTCACGCCCGCAAGAACGCTGCAAAGGATTTTGGCCCATAGGGGGTTCAGGAACAGAACGCCGGCGATCAGCAGGCCGTAGAGGGTGAAATCGAGGACGAAGTGCTTAACGCCCTCCTTTGCATTCGGCGTGGCGTAGACCGCCAAAGCCCGCTTGATGTCTTGAGCGCTCGCAGCTCCCGGCCCGGGAACAGGCGTTTTATCTTGAACAACCCCAGAACCGTCCATCCACCCAGCTCCCCTACAAAGGTTAACGCAACTTTAACAAGAAATACACCTGCTGAACAGTGAAAATTGCGGCGTTATAGTTAACGCGATACTGAAGTGGGCGTTTTGCTGGGGTTGATCGGCTTAAACTATCGATCGGTCACTGGTCACGCCCAGCGAAGACTAATCGCCGTCAACCAAGACGGGCCTTGGCCGGGGAGACTGGCCGATGGTCGCCGCCCCTATCCTGCATTACTGGGTCTGTACCGAGCCCGGAATAGCCAGGCGACCGTCCCCCGTACGCACCAGCGCCGGATAGCGGGCGCTGGTCAGGGTCTGGGCGGTGAACACCCCGTACTGGTTCAGGAACAGGAAGTTTCCTTGATAGGCGCCGATGACATCGAGTTGGTTGCCGCCAAGACGCAGAAAGCGGATGCGCATGCCCTCCAAGGCCGCCGCGCAGCTTTCCAGACTCGGCCGGTTGCGCGCCACTTCATTGAATTTGGCGGATTTCCCATCCTTGCTGAAGGAGGCCAGATGGTAGCAGACGCCGACTTCGGTCGGGGCGTCGATTGGCTTGTCGCAGGCGGCCAGGGCCAGGACTGCAAGGACAAGGACGGAAAGGGCGAGCGGGGATGGGCGAAGCATGATCATGGCTGGAACCTACACCGCCGCCGCGCCTGGCGCGAGCCTCCCCCGTTCTCAGCACTCTAATTGATGGCTGCTATGACGCACGCCGCGTTTTGATCGGCCAACGGCCTGAAGGTCCGGTTGTCGGCGGAAATTTCCACCCTACGCGGCACCAGCCGGAGGGTTTCGTCGCCCCAGCGGCCGTAGATCGCCTCGCCAGGCTTTTCGCACTTGCCGGCGAACAGGGCCTGGACGCAGGCGTTCAGGCTCATTTCCGACGGCAGCTTGCGCCAGTCGGTGTCGCGCCGCCAGCAGATGGCCGCCATCGACCCCACCCCGCTCGCGGACTGAGACGCGGCCCCTGCGTTTACCGGCCCAGGCGGCGGCGGCTCCAGGGGCGTCACCTTGGCTTCCGCAGGAGTCAAGGGCTGGATAACCGGCCCGGTGTCGCCGGCCGCCGCCAAGGCGCCCGTGGCGTCCAAGCCCACGTCAAGCGCACGGGTAGCCACGCCGTTCTTCTTGGCGCAATTGGCCAGGGTCGCTGTGCCGACGAACTGGCCGCCGACAAAGCAACGTAGCGGTCGCCCGGGATCCAGGGTCAGGTCGTCCGCGCCAGCCTCCACCACCAACCCGGCGCGGGACGCCGGCGGGGGAGTGTTTGAGCCGTGGTCGCGCATCATGATGCCGATGGCGATGCCTGCCCCAAGCAGGATCGCCAAGCCTCCGCCGATCGCCAGAACCACTTTGCGGTCTTGAAACACGTCCATGTCTGATCCTGCTACGACGAGGCTGTGACGGATTCAAGGTCGCTGCGATGCGGCGGACGGTTAGGCCGCTATGAGGTGGGCCGCAGCCAAGCCCTTGCGCACCTGGGCGCGACAGGCTCGCCATTCCTCCGCCAGGATGGCCAAGAGCACGACGTCGCGGAACTGGCCGTCCTTCAGCGCGTGCTTGCGAAGATAGCCCTCGCGTCGAAAGCCCGCCGCTGACTGGGCTTTCAGCGCGGCCTCATTGTCTGCGAACACCTCGGCGGAGACCTTCTCCAGCCCCAGATCGTCGAACGCCTTGTCCAGACCAAGCGCTTCGGCCGCCCGGCCGACCCCCCGGCCGCGGGCATCCGCATCGGCGATGTACCAGCCCCAGTCGGCCCGGCGATTGCAATTGGTCAGGTCCGTCAGACTGAGAAAGCCCACGGGCGCGCCGTTGCGGTTGATGATCCAACCCCGCCGATCCGGATCGGCGAGGAAGGCCTGGAACAGTCTGTGGTGCTCGTCCAGGCCCGCGGCCGGCAGGTCGGACATCCACAGGTTCACCTCGGGCTGAAGCCGCCATGCGTACAGACGTTCACTGTCGTCCGCGACGAGGTCACGAAGGTCGATCATGGCGTTCATCTTGGATCCATCCCATGAGATAAAAGATTAACGCGTGTCGCCGACCCTGACACTCTCAAAAGGCAGGAGCATGACGTGTCTGGGCCGTTCGTTATAGCGGGCCGTCTGATCGGTCCGGACCAGCCGCCGTTCGTCATCGCCGAGTTGTCGGGCAACCACAACGGACAGCTGGACCGCGCCCTGACTCTGATCGACGCCGCCGCCGACGCGGGAGCCGATGCGGTCAAGCTGCAGACCTACACCGCTCAGACCATCACGCTGGATTGCGACGGTCCCGGCTTTCGACTTTTGGAAGGACCGTGGGCGGGGCGCACGCTGTACGACCTGTATTCTCAGGCCTCCACCCCGTTCGAATGGCACCCCGCCCTGTTCGAGCACGCCCGCGCGCGGGGCCTGATCTGCTTTTCCTCGCCCTTCGACGAGACCGCCGTCGCCCTGCTGGAGAGCCTCGATGCTCCGGCTTACAAGATCGCCTCTTTCGAGGCCGTCGATCTGCCGCTGATCGCGCGAGCCGCCCGCAGCGGCAAGCCGCTGATCATTTCCACCGGCATGACCAGCCGCCAGGAAATCGGAGCGGCCTTGGCCGCCGCCCACGCTGGGGGCGCGCACTCGGTCGCCCTTCTCCATTGCGTCAGCACCTACCCGGCCAGCTTTGCCGAAGCCAACCTCGCCATGATCCCGCGCCTAGCCGAAGACTTTGATTGCGTGGTCGGCTTGTCGGACCATACGCCCGGAACCGCAGCGGCTGTCGCGGCTGTGGCCCTGGGCGCGCGGATCATCGAAAAACACCTGACCCTGGCGCGGGCCGATGGCGGCCCTGACGCGGCCTTTTCCCTGGAGCCGAACGAGTTGAAAGCCCTTGTACGCGATTGTCATCACGCCTTTGAGGCTGTGGGCTCAGCCACCTACCGGCGCAGTGAGGGCGAGCAGCATAACCGGCAGTTTCGCCGCTCGCTCTATGTGACCCGCGATGTGGCCGCCGGCCAGGTGCTCGGCGATCAGGACGTCCGTTCGATCCGGCCGGGCTTCGGCCTGGATCCTGCCCGCCTGCCGGAGGTTTTGGGGAGACGGGCCGCCCGAGCTTTGACGCGGGGCGAGCCTTTCGCCTGGGACATGCTGCAGCCGGCTACCTGAACAGGGACAGCAGAATCTGAGGTGTGGAATTGGCGATGCCCCCGCCCTGAGCCGCCAACTGCTGCTGGACTTGCAACGCCATCAGACGCGCCCCATCCGCCGAGGTCGGGGGCGCGGCAGTCCCCGAACCCCTCGTTAGCACGTCGCTCAGCCGGGAAATAAACGAGGCGTGGGATTGGAGCTGCCGTTGTTGGTCGCCGATCTGACCTAAGGCGCGGCCCAAATTAGCGATGGAGACGTCGATGCCAGCCAGGACATCGGCTGAGGAGCCTAGGGTCGCCGCATCAACCGTGATGAGCGGACCGCCGAGGGTAAAATCATACGCCGCCAAGTTCACTGCGCCGCCTGGACCCGAGCCCACCGTCACGCCGGCGCCCGCCGAACCATCCAGTAGGTTGACGCCGTCAAACCCCGCGCCGGACACCGCTGCACTAAGCTGACTCAAAAGCCCGGCGAAGTCCTGTTGCGAGCCTCCCTCGACATGGGCCTTCATCTGCTCAAGCAGGTCGCCGACTGTTTGGCCCGCCGCCAAGGCGGCGTCGGTGATCGTCGACGCCCGGTCCAGGCCCGCCGTCACCGCACCCAAATGATCCACGCTCAGGGCCTGGGCGCCGGCGTCCGCGACAACTGACGCGCTCGCATCCACACCGTCGCCCGAGGGCGCCGCTTCCGCCGTCTGACCGCTCTGCGCAGGATCGTTCAGCCGGTTCAGGGTCTGCAGGGCGAGCAATGCCGTGTTTGTTGTCTGCACGCCGATAGCCATGAGCCTTCTCTCCTCTCTCCGCGAATCACGGAGGGCGACTTTCGCACCGCTAAGAAGGGTAAGCTGGTTTCGTATGCAGATCGTTAACCATAAATTCCTTGATAATAATCTGATGTTTTTATTGAATAATTTTAGTTATTTGAGGTCATGTCGCGCAGTACGGGCGCCGCGCCCATTTGGTCTGGACGCGCAGTGCGTGGCGAGGTCGATCCCCGCGCCGCCTTTCGCGCAAATCCGCCGTCTGAGGACGGTGAGATCGTTGCGGTTTGGGCCGGCGGTCAACCGCGCGCGTGAGAATCCACTGGGCAGTTTGGCAAGCCGGCCTTTACTCAGGCCTTGGCCTTGACCAGCGCTCCGGCGGCATAGTCCGCCTTGAGTCCCAGCTTGGCGACCTCGTCACGGGATATGCGGGCGATAATCTCGCCGGTGTCACGGTCGGTCACGGTGTAGATCCACCGGCCGGTGCGCGGGTCTTGGTCGATCACCAGACGATGACCTGAATTTGGCTTTGGCGCCGGCGTTGCCGGCGCACGTCTGGATTTCTTGGATTCAGGGTCCTGCGGCGTGCGAGACGATTCCGAACCGATGGCTTCCCCGCCGCCGACAGACAGACTTCCACTGTTGGGCATCTCGCGTCAGCCGGATTTTCACCCGGTCCCTCCTGGCTAAGCTGCGGCGGCGAAGCTGAAAAGCCTCGCCGCCGCGTCCGCGATTAGCGGAACAGGCTGAGCAGAGCCGAGGTGGACTGGTTGGCGATGGAGAGCGACTGAATCCCCAGTTGCTGCTTGGTTTGCAGCGCTTGGAGTTGGGCGCTTTCGGCCGCCATGTCCGCATCGACCAGATTGCTGATGCCGTTGTTCAGCGAGTTTTGCAGGCCGGACACGAACTTCAGTTGGCTGGCGATGGCGTTCGACCCAGTACCCAGGTTCGTCAGCGCGGTATTCACGTTGGCGATGCTGGTGGTCAGGGTCGCCACATAGGCGCTGGCCGCCGCAGCGGTCGCGAAGGAGGCCGCGGCCGCGATCGTGACGTTGGCGCCGCCGAGGGCGAGGCTTTGCGCCGCGACGGTGATCTTGGAGCTGCCGCTGTCGCTGGCCAGGGCGTAGATGGTGGTGCCGCCCGAGTTGATCATGTTCACGCCGTTGAAGGCGGCGTTGGACACGACCGTGGTCAGTTCCGACAACAGGGCCTTGAAGTTCTGGTTCAGGGACGTGCGGCTCGCGGTGTTCAGCGAGGTGTCCGAGGCGGCCAGGGCCTGGGCCTTGAGCTGGGACAGCAGGTCGGAGACTTGCTGGCCGGCCGACATGGCCACGTCGATGGTCGAAGAGGCGCGGTTAAGCGAGTCCTTCACCGCGCCAAGGGCGGTGACCTTACCGGTCATGGTGTTGGCGATGGACCACACCGCGCCGTTGTCTGCGGCCGTGTTGATCATCTTGCCCGTCGAGATGACGTTCTGGGTTTTAGCCAGATCCATCTGCGTGCTGGTGAGGTTTTGGAGAGCAACCAATGCGCCGGCATTGGTATTGATGCTGTAGGTCATGGCTTGTAGTTCCCTTTTCGTAAGGTGCAGCCCGATAGCCGGGGCTGAGGCGTTTTGCCCGCATGACTACAAGCAAGCACGGCGCCATAAACGGCCGGCTCATCAATCTACCAATATATTGATTTATATTATGATTTATTGATCCCGCCGGCCGCGGCGGGCAAATACCGTCCCCGCGATCAGCGAGGCGGGAAATTATTGCCGGGCGCCGGCCAGTTTTGCCGAACAGGCAGTCCGATCAGCCGGCGAGCCCCTGCATGATCATGCGGTTCACGTCGATCAGAGGCTGGATCGGCTCCTTAAGCTGCATCACCTCGGTCGTATGCCGATTGACCCAGATCGACAGGGAAATGATTTGGGCGCGAGCCTCCGGCGGCAAAGCGTTGGTGTCGCTTGAACAGTCATGAGCCAGCGTCGACCAAAGTCGGCGGTTCCAATGCAGCGCGCGGATACGGCCGCCCATATCCCTCTCGTCGGTTTCAGCGGCTTGCATAAGGGCACGGGTGACAAGACCAAACAGACGATATTCGACCTGCCTGGGTTCTTCCGCCTGCTCAGCCGTCTTTTGATAGGCCTGCAGCGACATTCCCTAGCCTCTCGTCTTCATATTCAATCAACTTCCGACACAGCATCAGAGCCTTGTAGTACTCGCGGGCCATGACGTGCCGGGACACGGCCACACAATCGGCCAGCACGGCCGCATTGCCGATCACGCTCATGAAATCATTAAGACGATGTGCGAACTCATCGTAGAAGCGCGACGCTCCGGTCTCGTCCAGATACATCATCATGACCGGAAAATAGATCCGGCGTGCGGGGGAATTGGCGTCCTCCGCCTGGAGAATGTCCTTCTCGCGCAGCACGGAGGCCTTGTTCTGCAGGATCAGCACGCCGCGCCGATCACCGTTTTGTACAACGGCGCCGTTCAGAACGAACTTCTCGCCTGGCTTGAGCGAAAGCTTCAGGGGCATGGAGCGCTCCAAACAGCGGAGGCCGCCGAACACGCGGCAAGTGAACCCCCTTATCGTCAACGCTATGCCGACGTAGTTAACGTCCCGTTGCGTTCGCGCCCCGTCGCATTGGCCGATCTTAGCGGGCCGTTAAGCACAATCCGATCATTCAAAAGCAAGACGTCAAAGCGCTGCGCTTGCAAGCCGCGCCCCGAGAGCTACGCCATGCCCGCCAAACCCCTTTCCCGCGCGACCGTGCACGCCCCCCCCGCACAGGGTGCGGCGCCCCCTGGGTTCGGCGGCGTGGCCTTGCGGGGCGAACCTGTCGTCGCCGGCCGAGCCTCGTCGCCCCAGGCCATGCAACGCCTGCAGGAGGCAATCGCCCATTTGCAGACCCTCAGCGTTGAGCCGCTACTGCGTCAGTCCGTCGCCGCCATCGAAGCCGAAAAAGCGCAGGAAGCCGCGCAATGGGCGATCAAGGCCCTGGAACGGGATGAACGCTGCGGAATGGCCTGGTACTGCTTGGCCATCGCGCGCGAACAGGCCGGCGATTTTCGCAGCTCTCTGCAGTGCTACGAATCTGCCCTTGCGCTCAGTCCTGATCATATCGAGATCGCCAACAATCTCGGCCGTCTAGCCTACCGCATGGGCATGCGCGATCTGGCCGAAAAGTTTTTTCGCGTCTATCTGCAGCGTCACCCCAATGCTTATGAACCATCCAACAACCTCGCCGCCTGCCTGCGCGACCAGCATCGCTATGGCGAGGCCATCGAAATTCTCAGCGCGGCGATACAGGCGGACCCGAGCATTCCGCTGCTGTGGAACACCTTGGGCACAGTCCTGACCGATCAGGGCGAATTCGAGACCTCCCTGACCTTCTTCAATGAGGCGCTCAGGCTCGACGATGGCTTCGTCAAGGCGCGCTACAATCGGGCGACCGCCAAGCTGTCCCTGGGCGATCCCCAGGGCGCCCTGATCGATTGTGATGCGGCCCTCAAGGGCGTCATGGCCGAACACGAACGCACCATGATGAACCTGGCGCGCTCCACGATGTTGATCGCCATGGGCCGCCTGAAGGAGGGCTGGGACGCCTATGAGGCGCGCCTGTCGCACCACTATTTCGACGCCACCCTCTACGCCATCGACCGGCCGGCCTGGACGCCGGATATGGACCTGTCCGGCAAGACATTGCTCGTGTTCGCCGAACAGGGCCTGGGCGATGAAGTGCTGTTCGCCAATCTCATTCCGGATGTGATCGAGGCCCTTGGGCCGGATGGGCATCTAATCCTGGCGGTGGAGGAGCGGCTGGTCGGGCTGTTCCGCCGGTCCTTCCCGAAAGCGCGGGTGGAAGGCCATGTGACCCACACGATCGACGCCCGCACCGTTCGCCGGGCCTTGTTCCTGACTGAAGGCGATCACGTGGATTGCTGGGCGCCGATGGGTGCGCTGCTACGCCGTTTCCGCCGCAGCGTGGACGACTTCCCTGGCAGGCCGAGCTTTCTGACGGCCGAATCCAAGCGCGTGGTTTATTGGCGCGATGCGCTCACCAGCGCACCGCCGGGTCCGAAGATCGGCGTGCTGTGGAAAAGCCTGAAGTTGGACGGCGCCCGCCTGCGCTATTTCTCCCCATTCGACGCTTGGCGTCCGGTCCTGGCCACGCCGGGCGCGGTGTTCGTCAACTTGCAGTACGGCGACAGCAGCCTGGAAGCCGCCCAAGCCGCGCGGGACATGGGTGTAGAGCTGTGGAGCCCGCCGGGCATCGACCTGAAGGACGACCTGGACGATTTGGCCGCCTTGACTCTGGCTCTGGACCTGATCATCGGCCCGGCCAACGCCACGACTAACATCGCCGCCGCCTGCGGCGCGCCGGTGTGGCTGATCTCCACGCCGGGCGCCTGGCCCAAGCTCGGGACTGAGCACTATCCCTGGTATCCCAGGATGCGGGTGTTCAATCCGCCCGCCTTCAACGACTGGTCCCCGGTGATGCAGCAGATCGCCGGCGAGTTGGTCCAGGCGTTCCCAGCCGGTGGAACGGCCTCCGCGCAACCGGGTTAAAGTCTCTAAGCGCCGCCTGTGGCGCAATGGGAGACCGAGATGTTGGACGATGCTGAAGGCGGCGACGAACAGGATCTTGCCGAGGTCTTCGACGAGACCCACCGCGAAGGCGAGGACCCCAATCTGATCGACGCGGACGACGAGCTCGATCCCGACCTCGACGCTCGCGCCTACGATGCGACGAGCGCCCTAGGCGACGAGGACGAGGATGAAGACGAGGACCTCGACGACCTGGACGACGAAGACCTTGTCGACGAAGACGAGGATGGCGACGAAGAGGACGACGTCGAAGCCTCGCACGGCGAAGGTCTGGCGGCTGACGCGCCCGAAACAGACGAGTTGGTCCAGACTGACCAGCGTTCGCAGATCAAGGCCGGGGTCGACGAGCCGGGCTTGACCCTGGCGGAGGATTTGGACTCCGTCGCCTCCCCGCGCGATCGCCGAGCGGACAAATATGAGTCCAACGGGCCATTGTCGGACGCGCAGATCGCCGAGCTTGGCTATGACCAGGCGGAGTCCCGCCTTGAGGAGGGTCTCAGGGAGTCTTTTCCAGCCTCAGACCCCCTGGCGGTTCGCAAGGCGATTTAATCAGCGGAGTCAGATCAAAAACGCTTCCGCGGCGCCGTGCTACGCTGCCGCGCCTCGCCTGGCCCGGCGAGAACCTTGGAAAGCGCCGACTATGTCCTTTCTTACCGTGTTTCTGGCCCGACTTTTTGGCGTCTATTGCCTTGTGATCGCCGCCGCCATGCTGATCCGGCGGCGCGAGACGATCACCACGATAAACGCCATGATCGAAGACCCGGGCGCGATCATGCTGGCGGGGGTAGTCGCCCTGGCCGTGGGCGTCGCCACCATCCTGGGCCACAATGTGTGGGCCGGCGGCCCGCTGACCGTGGCGGTCACCGTGGTTGGCTGGGCGGCAGCCCTCAAAGGCGTCTGGTTACTGGCTACGCCTTCGGCCATCCTGGGCAAGGTGTACGCCGCGATGAACCTTGAGCAGTTCTTCACGGCCTATATGGGCGTGACCTTGGCCGTTGGCGCTTTGATGATCTGGGCCACTCTCTAGACTGGCGTCACCTCTGTCACCTTGTAGGTTAAAAGCCGCCGGTCCTCGTCTGTGACGGCCACATATTCGCCCACCGCGAAGCGATGATCTCCCAGCCGATAGATGGGCTCGTCTTCGGCGTCGGGCGCATCGCCGTAGTCGAAGAACCAACGCTCTCCACGGCGGGCCAACATTCCGTTGGTCGGATCCTCGTCCGGTGCGAAGCGGCGCACGGTGCATTGGCTGCGCGCCTTGCCGTAGGCGTGCTCGTCAAGATGCCCGTCGATGGTGAGGGGCGCGACCAGCGCATAGCCCCGATGGTCGTCGCCATCGGCGAACTCGGTGCCTGGATTGCGCGCCAGGCGCATGACGATTCGGGAAAGGCCCATGCGGGCTCCTTTTCTGGTCAACTCTAGTGGGACAAAAATAACGACGGGCCATCGGCGGCCAAGAAGACGCGGGTCGCACCGCCGAAGATGAATTCCTGCAGCCGCGGGTGGCCGTAGGCGCCCGCCACGAATACAGAAGCCCCCAGGTCTTGAGCGGCCTTCAGCAGTATGGGGGCGGCTTCCCCATGACCCGTGATCAAGCGCACGTCCGCCTTGACCGCGCGTACAGCCAGATAAGCCTGCAGGTCGGCCGGATCGCATTCGCGCGACTGGGGGTTGTCCACCGCGATGATCGTGACCGCCGAAGCCTTCTGCAACAACGGCAAGGCCGTGCGCACAGCGCGGGTCGCTTCCTTGCCCCCGTCCCACGCCAGGACCGCGTGGCCGGCCGGGTCAAGGCCCGGGCGGGCAATCAGCACGGGACGCTGCTCGGCGGCGACAATCTGCTGGAACGCCTGGCCCAGGGGGCCGCGACTGCGCGCGGCCTGGTTGTCAAACACCACAACGTCCGACAGTCGCCCTTCCATCGCCAAGGCCGACCAAACCGGAGAGTCCAAGGTTATGAACCGCTTGAGCTCATAGGCCAGGGCGTCGAACGCTGCGCGCGCGTCTTTCTCGCCCTCGATGGCCGCCTCCCTGAGGCTTTCCACGGCGGCGCCTTGCACCCCGCCCATGAAGCCCTCGCCCATCCAGGGCATCAGGTCGGCCACATCGGCCGGTGCGAACACGCCCAGAACCTCCGCTTGAAACGGCGCAGCAATCAGCGCCGCCGCCTGCAGCACGGCCTCGTCCGTTCCGCTTCCCGCTAGGGGCGCCATGATCCTCGACCAGTTCACCGTCGCTCCATCCATCTCGCTCCCCCTTCCTGACCCCCCAAAACCCCTGTGACCTTGATCCAAGTCACAAAGCCCCGCGTTCGCGGCCCCATCCTCCGATTCGCCCTAGTCCTTGGCAAGGGCCCCGACAGAAGAGCTTTTGTGGTTTGCCGCAGTTTTCGGATTTGAATTGGCTCCTGAGCCCTGCGATCAGGTACAAACGCCCAAACGTGATGGTCAGGAAACGAACGGGTGGCCAAAGGGCTGCATAAATCGCCGCAAACAAATCCTCAGCCGCGCGCCTGGCAGCGAATGTTGTCGGGCCGGCGGCTGGATTTGCTCGACCCCTCGCCGCTGGACATCGAGATTTCCGACATCGCCCACGGCCTGGCCCGGGTGGCGCGCTGGAACGGCCAGACCGTCGGCGAGCACGCCTTTTCGGTGGCCCAGCACTGCTTGGTGGTCGAAGACATCGTGGGCAGACTTGAGCCGGGCCTGGATCCCCGCTGGCGCCTGGCCGCCCTGCTGCACGACGCCCCTGAATATGTGATCGGCGACATGATCTCGCCGTTCAAGACAGCCCTGGGCCTGGACTACAAGGTCTTCGAATCACGGCTGGAGCAGGCCATCCACATCCGTTTCGGCCTGCCGCCTCATCTAACTGAAGCCACCAAGACCCTGATTAAGAAGGCCGACCACGCCTCGGCCTTTTTCGAGGCGACCCAACTGGCCGGCTTCGCTCCGGACGAAGCCATTACCTTGTTCGGCCCGCCAACGCGCGGACCAGCCATAGATGTGACCCCCTGGCCAACTGCCCTGGCCGAAGCGCGCTACCTGGAGCGATGCCAGGTCCTGAGCGAGGCCATCGCGCCATGACGCCGTCGGTGGTTATCGGGTTGTCGGCCGTGATCATGGCCGTTCGTGAGGGCGAGGGCGTTGTGCTGACCGCCCGCCCACATGACCCACGCACCAGCCGTCCTTCAACCTTGAGCGGCCTGCCCTTCGGCTCGTTCGATCCGCAAGGCCAGCGCACCTTCGAGCTGGCCTTGCGCGCCTTCGTCGCCGCCCAGACACGCTTCCAGCTGGGCTATGTCGAGCAGCTCTACACTTTCGGCGACAAGGGCCGCGATGCGCCCCTGGCCGACGTGGGCGCCGGCGCCGCGCGGGTCATCTCGGTGGGCTATCTAGCCCTGACGCCCGACCCCATCGAAACCGCCGTGCCCGACACCGCCTGGGCGCCCTGGGCGCGCTTCTTCCCCTGGGAGGACTGGCGGCGGGGCCGCCCGGGCCTGATCGACGAGGCCATTGTTCCGGCCCTGAAGACCTGGACCAAGGGGGATGAGACCAAGCTGTCGCGCCTGCGCTTGCTGTTCGCCCAGGATGGCGCGCCGTGGAACGAGGAACGGGTGCTGGAACGCTATGAGCTGCTTTACGAGGCGGGGCTCGCGCCCGAGGCGGCGCGCGACCGCGCCCGGGCCAAGGGCGGTCCAGCGCCCGAGCCCGCCACCTTCAATCCGGCCTTCGGCGAACCGATGATCTCTGACCACCGGCGCATTCTGGCGACGGGCCTAGGCCGCCTTCGCGGCAAGTTGAAGTACCGCCCAGTGGCCTTTGAGTTCATGCCGGGGGAGTTCACCCTGTCGCGCCTGCAGCGGGCGGTGGAGGCCATAGCGGGGGTGGCCCTGCATAAGCAAAACTTCCGACGCATGTTGGAACGCACCGACTTGGTGGCGGGCCTTGGCCGCTTTGACGTGGACACCGGCGGCCGGCCGGCGGAACTGTTCCGATTCAGACGCGAGCTGCTCAACGCGCGACCGATATCAGGGCTGGCGTTGCCGCTGCTGCGGGAGGGGTGAGCGGCGCTTGCCGCCGCAGGAATTCCGCCTAATCCCCGCCGCCGCCCTCGGCCAAGGTCGCCTGCGCCGCGGCTAGCCGGGCGATGGGGGTGCGGTAGGGCGAGCAGGATACATAGTCCAGGCCCACCGTCTCGCAGAAGGCGATGGAGGCCGGATCGCCGCCGTGTTCGCCGCAGATGCCCATCTTCATGCCCGGACGTTGCGCTCGGCCGCGTTCGACGGCGATACGGATCAAGTCGCCCACACCTTCCTGATCGAGAGAGACGAAGGGGTCCTTTTCGAAGATGCCCTTGTCGATATAGGCGCTGAGGAACCGGCCGGAATCGTCTCGGCTGATGCCGAAGGTGGTCTGGGTCAAATCATTGGTGCCGAAGGAGAAGAACTCCGCGCCCTTGGCCAGATCGCCGGCGCGGATGGCGGCGCGCGGCAGCTCGATCATGGTGCCGACGTGATAGTCCAAGGTGACGCCCGCCTGCGCCATCACACCCTTGGCGATGCGGTCGGTCAGGGCGCGCAGATAGTCCATCTCCTCGCCCTTGCTGACCAGGGGATGCATGATTTCCAGCTTGGGCGCCTCGGCGGTCTTGGCCACCTCGATGGCGGCCTCGACGATGGCCTGAACCTGCATCTCGTAGATTTCGGGATAGGACACGCCCAGGCGGCAGCCACGATGGCCCAGCATCGGATTGGTCTCATGCAGCTCGCGCGCCCGGCGCAGCAGCTTGGCGGCGTCCAGACCGGTGGCGGCGGCCACGGCCTTCACGTCGTCCTCGTTGTGGGGCAGGAACTCGTGCAGGGGCGGGTCGAGCAGGCGGATGGTGACCGGCAGGCCGGTCATGATGGTGAACAGCTGCACGAAGTCGTCGCGCTGCATGGGCAGGATCTTGGCCAGGGCGGCGCGGCGTCCCGCCTCATCATCAGCCAGGATCATCTCGCGCACGGCGGCGATGCGGTTCTCATCAAAGAACATGTGCTCGGTGCGGCAAAGGCCGATGCCCTCGGCGCCGAACTGACGGGCGGTCTTGGCGTCCAGCGGCGTCTCGGCGTTAGCGCGCACCTTCAACCGGCGGATCTTGTCGGCCCAAACCATCAGTGTGGCGAAGTCGCCGGTCAGCTCCGGCTCGATCATGCCCACCGCGCCGGCCAGGATCTCGCCCTTGGAGCCGTCGATGGTGATGATCTCGCCGGCCTTGACCGTGCGCCCGCGTGCATAAAACAGGCCCGCCTTCTGGTCGATCGACACGTCTCCGGCGCCCGACACGCAGGGCCGGCCCATGCCGCGCGCCACCACCGCCGCGTGGCTGGTCATGCCGCCCCGCGCCGTGACGATGCCGCGCGCGGCGTGCATGCCGTGGATGTCTTCCGGGCTGGTTTCTTCGCGCACCAGGATCACCGCCTCGCCGGCCTGGCCCAGCTTTTCGGCCTCGTCGGCGTCGAACACCACTTTGCCGGTGGCCGCGCCGGGCGACGCGGGAAGGCCCACGGTGATCATGTCTCGCGGGGCCTTAGGGTCAAGGGTCGGGTGCAGCAGCTGATCCAGCGAAGAGGGATCGATGCGGGCGATGGCTTCTTTCTGGGTGATCAAGCCCTCGGCGGCCATGTCCACGGCCACCTTCAGGGCGGCCTTGGCCGTGCGCTTGCCGCTGCGGGTCTGCAGCATGTAGAGCACGCCGCGCTCCACGGTGAACTCGATATCCTGCATGTCTCGGTAGTGCCGCTCCAGCTGCTCGACCACGGCTTTGAACTGAGCGAACACGTCCGGCATCGCCTCTTCCATCGACGCTGAGCGGTCGCCCATCTCCTCGCGGGCGGCGCGGGTCAGGCTTTGCGGCGTACGGATGCCGGCCACCACATCCTCGCCCTGGGCGTTGATCAGGAACTCGCCATACAGGCGGTTGTCGCCGGTGGAAGGGTTGCGGGTGAAGGCCACGCCGGTAGCCGATGTGTCGCCCATGTTGCCGAACACCATGGATTGCACGTTCACCGCAGTGCCCCAGCTTTCGGGGATGTCGTGCATGCGGCGATAGAACTTGGCCCGGTCGTTCATCCAGCTGGCGAACACCGCGCCGATGGCGCCCCACAGCTGATCATGGACATCTTGCGGGAAGGGCCGGCCCAGGTCGCGCTGAACGGCTTTTTTGTAGTCGGCCACGATCTCGCGCCAATCCTCGGCGGTCAGGTCGGTGTCGACAAAGGCGCCAAGGCGATCCTTGGCGTCGTCCAGGATCTCCTCGAACATGTGGTGGTCCAGGCCCAGCACCACATTGGAATACATCTGGATAAAGCGGCGGTAGGAATCGAAGGCGAACCGTTCGTCGCCCGAAAGGCCCGCCAGGCCCGCCACGGTCTCATCGTTCAGGCCCAGGTTCAGCACCGTGTCCATCATGCCCGGCATGGACGCCCGCGCGCCCGAGCGCACCGAAACAAGCAGGGGATTGGCCGGATCGCCGAAGGTCTTGCCGGTGATGGATTCGACCTTGGCCAAGGCCTGCGCCAACTGGCCCTTCAACTCGGCCGGATAGGCGCCGCCGTTCTGATAATAGTGTGTGCAGTTCTCGGTTGTGATGGTGAAGCCCGGCGGGACCGGCAGACCCAGGGCGCACATCTCCGCCAGGTTGGCGCCCTTGCCGCCCAGCAGGTTCTTCATGGAGGCGTCGCCATCGGCCGCGCTGCCGCCAAAGGCGTAAACCCACTGCGTCGCCGTCTTGGTATCCGCCAGCATCTACCGCCCTTGGCTTGACGCGGATGTCAGCCCGCGATCAACGAAAAATCCGCCACCAGACCCATGGCGTCCCGCACCTGGGCGAGCAGCCGCAGCCTGTTTTGCCGCACCGCAACATCTTCGGCGTTCACTAGCACTTTGTCGAAGAAGGCGTCCACCGGCGCGCGAAGCTGCGACAGAGTGCCCAGGGCCTCAGCAAACTGTTCGTTCTGCAGTTCATCGCGAAGGTCAGGCAAGGCGACTCGAATGGCAATCAGCAGAACCTCTTCCTCAGGCGGCGCGCCGGGCAGGCTCTTGGCCTCGCCGGTCGGCAGCGGGCCTTTCTTTTCCTCGGCCCGCAGGATGTTGGCCGCGCGACGGTAGCCGGCGAGCAGATTTGCGCCGTCCTCGGTCTTGAGGAAGGCGTCGATCGCTTCGATGCGGTCCACGATGCGGACAAGGTCGTCATCGCCGAGCGCGAACACGGCGTCGACGAGGTCGTGACGCTTGCCCTGGTCGCGCAGGAGGACTTTCAGGCGGTCGGCGAAGAAGGCGAGCAGGGATCCATCAACCCAACGCCCCAGGTTTACGCGTACGCCGTTGTCCAGGATGAGCCGGATCACCCCCAGCGCCGCACGACGGAGCGCATAGGGGTCCTTCGATCCCGTCGGTTTTTCATCAATGGCGAAGAAGCCGGCGAGCGTATCCAGTTTGTCCGCCAAGGCCACGACCACGCTCACTGGCGCCGTCGGAACGGAGTCGCTCGGACCCACGGGCTTGTAGTGATCGCGGATAGCGTCGGCGATCTGGTTCGCTTGGTCGGAAGTTAGCGGCGGCGGCACGCCCCCTCCACCACTTCGTGGTCCCCCTCCCCCGCCAGCGGGGGAGGACGATGGGGCGCCGTTTGCGCGTGCTCCCCCGCTCGCGGGGGAGCTGTCCCGGAGGGACTGAGGGGGCGTGCCGCTGTACTCCGCACGGGCATAATAGCCGCCCATAAGGCCCTGCAGTTCCGGAAACTCGCCGACCATGCCGGTTCCCAGGTCCGCCTTGGCCAGCCGCGCCGCCTGCCCAGCCAGCTCCACATCAGCGCCGACCAACGGCGCGATCTCATGGGCCAGGGCCTCGATGCGCGCCACGCGCTCGAACATGGTCCCGAGCTTGGCGTGGAAGGTGACGCCCTTCAGCGTCTCCAGCCGGCTCTCCAGCGAAACCTTGCGGTCCTCGTTCCAGAAGAACCGCGCGTCATTCAGGCGTGCGGACAGCACCCGCGCATTGCCCGCCGCTATGGCCGCGCCGCCGTCGATGGCCTCGATATTGGCCACGGTGACGAAGTGCGGGGCGAGCTTTCCCGTCTTGGGGTCACGCACCGCGAAATACTTCTGGTGCGTGCGCATGGAGGTGCGGATCACCTCGGGCGGCAAATCCAAGAAGGCCGGGTCCATGTCGCCCAGGATAGGGCTAGGCCATTCGGCCAAGCCAGCCACCTCGTCTAGCAGGCCCTCGTCCTCCACCAACTCCAGATTGCGCGCGTGGCATAGGGTGCGAGCCTCATGCGCAATACGAGCCTTGCGCTCCTCCGCCTCCAGCAACACGAAGTGGGCGGCCAGGCCGTCGGCGTATTGCTCGAAGGTGCGCGCGCGGAAGGCTTGCCTCGGGCCCATGAAGCGGTGGCCTTCGGAAAGGTCGCCTGCCTTGATCCCATCAATGTCCAGCGGCACCACCTCACCGTCAAAGGTGCACAGGATGCGCTGCAACGGCCGCACCCAGCGCAGGGACCCGGTTCCCCACTTCATCGACTTAGGCCAGGGGAAGCCGCGCACGATCTGCTCCACCATCTCAGCGATGATGTCGGGCGTCGGGCGGCCGGTCTTGGCGATCACCGCGAACAGCACCCCGTCGCGTTCCACCAGTTGATCGCGCGTCAGGCCGGTGGAGCGTAGGAAGCCCTCGATCGCCTGGTCCGGCGCATTGGCGCGCGGCCCCTTGCGCTCTTCATTGCGATCCGACTGGGCGGGCGGAATTCCGTCGGCCACCAGGGTCAGGCGGCGCGGCCCGGCGAAGGCCTTCACGCCCTCGGGGAGGAACCCGGCGTCGGCCAGCTTTTCACGCGCCATGCGTTCCAGATCGCGCGCCGCCTGAGCCTGCATGCGCGCGGGAATTTCCTCGGAAAACAGTTCAATTAGGAGCTGGGGCATTTAGATCTCTCCCTTCCCCCTTGATGGGGGAAGGGTTGGGGATGGGGGTGACAGTTCAGCCGTGATGCGGTCAATCACCTTGGAGAGATTCTGATCAACATCATGATCTGACACGCGCAGCACGCGGTAGCCCTGACGCGTCAGCCAGGCATCGCGCTCCGCGTCGGTGGCCTGACGTTCGGGTAAGGAGTGATAGTACCCGTCGACTTCGATCACGAGCTTGGCGGTGTGGTTCACGAAATCCGCAACATAGGGGCCGATTGGAGCCTGCCGACGGATGTTGAGCTTCAACGGGCGCAAAGCTTGCCATAACCGCTGCTCGCCAACGGTCATATCCTGGCGCAGGCGGCGGCTGCGAGGGATGGCGTAAGCAGCGTGAGCCTTCTTGGGCGCCCATTCGGGCGCGGAATTGGCGCGGATGGACCGACGCGCCGGCATAGCGGACACGTCACCCCCATCCCCGGCCCTTCCCCCATCGAGGGGGAAGGGAGATTCGTTCCTGGTCACGCCGCCTCCTGCTGCTTCACCCAGGCCTCGGCGCAGGCTTTGCACAGGTCGCGGATGCGGCCGATGTAGCTTTGGCGTTCGGCCACGGCGATGGCGCCGCGCGCGTCCATCAGATTGAACAGGTGGCTGGCCTTGAGCACGCGGTCGTAAGCCGGCAGCACCAGGACCTGGCCTTGCGGCCCCGTCTGCGCCAGCAAGCTCTTAACCTCGGTCTCCATGTCTACGAACTGCCGCTGCAGCATGGCGACGTCGAAGCCGTGGAAGTTGGCCGCGGACTGCTGGCGCTCATTCTCCAGGAACACGTCGCCGTAGCTGACGCCGGCATTGTTGAACCGCAGGTCAAACACATTGTCGACGCCCTGCACATACATGCACAGGCGCTCCAGGCCATAGGTCAGCTCGCCCGCCACCGGGTCTACATCCAGGCCGCCGACCTGCTGGAAGTAGGTGTATTGCGACACCTCCATCCCGTCGCACCACACTTCCCAGCCCAGGCCCCAGGCGCCCACGGTGGGGTTCTCCCAGTCGTCCTCGACAAAGCGGATGTCGTGCAGGGTGGGATCGAGACCAATGGCCGCCAGGGAGCCCAGGTAGAGGTCCTGCATGTTCGGCGGATTGGGCTTCAGGATCACCTGGTACTGGTAATAGTGCTGCAGTCGATTGGGGTTCTCGCCGTAGCGCCCGTCGGAGGGCCGGCGCGAGGGCTGGACATAGGCGGCGTTCCAAGGCTTAGGGCCGAGTGCGCGCAACACCGTGGCTGGATGCAGAGTGCCCGCCCCTACTTCCACGTCATAAGGCTGCAGAATGGCGCAGCCCTTGTCGCTCCAATAGGCGTGCAGCGTAAGGATCAGGTCCTGAAAGGACAGGGGTTCGGCGGTCATGCAAGGGCCCAAAAAAGTCGGCGGACCATAGGGCCCGCCGACCTGGGCTTCAAGCGCTAGGCCGAAGCGGTGTCCAACGTGCTGAGTTTAGTTCCCGGCGGGCGAGCTGACCTTGCCGGCGTGCGACATGGGCCGGCCGTATTTGTCGCGGTTTTCGGGGGTGTCCGGGACTGGGGCGTTGGACACCACGCCAGGGTCTCCCGCCTTCATCTTGGACGCATCGCCCAAGGTGTTGGACGAGGCGTAACCGCCGGGCGGATTCATATCGACGGTCGGCGGATTGACCGTGGTGTCTCCCGCAAGCGGCGTCTGGGCGAAGGCGCCGCCCACAGCCCCCAGGCTGACGGCTCCGAGCATGGCGATGAAGATTGAGGCGCGCATGAGGTTCTCCTTGAAAGTGGCCTGCCGGCCACGCGGATGCCCCCTGTAAACGTATGCCGCCCGTCATGGTTCATCCGGGGGCTAGCCGGTCGCCTAACTATTTCTGGAGGAACACCAGGGCAGCTCCGGCAAAGATCAGCACGAAGCCCAGCAGAGCCATCGGCCGCACCGGCTGACCCAGGTAGACGTAAGAAAAGACCACGAAAACCGACAGGGTGATGAGCTCCTGAATCGCCTTCAATTGAGCCGGGCTGTAGACCGAGGCGCCGATGCGGTTGGCGGGCACCGCCAGCAGATATTCAAATCCAGCGATCAGCCAGCTGGCCAGAATGACCAGAAACAGCGGTGCTTGGCGAAATTTCAGGTGCCCATACCAGGCCGCTGTCATGAACAGGTTGGACACGGTCAGCATCAGCCAGGGCGCAAGGGCGGGCCAACTCATGGGGATCACTGGGTTCTCCTGAAATTTCAATGCAATGCCGGAGTATGGAGGCCGCTGGGGGACCATCCAAATCCGCCAGCGCGCGCCCGTATTAACGCACCAGCAAGAATTGGCGCCTTCTGGGGGTCATTTTCCGTCCCTTTTTTAGGCGGGACCGCTGAAAGCTGCCTATGAAATGTACAGCCCTGGCCAAAACGGGTCAGATAAGCGGACTATAATCTCCGCTCGCGAGGCGGCTGGCTAGCGTCGCGCTGCCGGACGAACGAGGGGACACTCGCAACGTCGCGGTAGGAAGATGCAGAGGGGCTGGCCTTTGCACGCGCAGGAGCACGGCGAATGAAACTGATCATTGCGATCGTCAAACCTTTCAAGCTGGACGATGTCCGCGAAGCTCTCGTGGCTTCCGGCGTAGAGGGGCTAACGGTCAGTGAAGTTAAGGGGTACGGCCGCCAGAAGGGCCAAACCGAAATCTATCGCGGGGCCGAATATCAAGTGGTGTTCGTCCCCAAGGTGAAGCTTGAAGCGGTCGTCGATGACGCGGCCGTGGGCAAGGCGGTCGAGGCGGTCAAGGCCGCCGCGGCCACCGGCAAGATCGGCGACGGCAAGATCTTCGTCGTTAACGTCGAGGAAGCCGTACGTATCCGCACCGGCGAAACCGGGTCGGCCGCGCTCTAGGACCTTTTGGACAGGGGATCATGAATATGAAGATTATTGGAAAATTCGGATTGAAGCGGCTTGGGGCTCTCGCCCTCGCCGCTATGATCCTGGGGGCGCCTATCATGATGGCGCACCCGGCCTTGGCGCAGGACGCCTCTAGCGCCCCGGCCAGCTCAGTGGTGGCCGATAGCTCCGCTGAGGCCACGCCCGCCGTGGCGGCTCCCGCAGTTGATGAGCCTGCTGCGGCTCCCGCGCCGAAGATCGACACCGGCGACACCGCCTGGATGCTGACCTCATCGGTTCTGGTGCTGATGATGACCATCCCGGGCCTGGCTCTGTTCTACGGCGGCATGGTCCGCAAGAAGAACATCCTGGCCACCCTGGCCCAGAGCTTCGGCGCCACCGCGCTGATCACGGTGCTCTGGATGGTGATCGGCTATTCCTTCGCCTTTACCGGCGACGGCCCCTACTACGGCGGGGTCAAGTATCTGCTGCTCGGACCAATGGGGCTCAACTCGACGAGCGCCCTGGCTCCGACCATCCCCGAATCCGTGTACATGTTCTTTCAGATGACCTTCGCGATCATCACCCCGGCCTTGATCGCCGGCGCCTTGGCAGACCGGATGAAGTACTCGGCGTTCCTGCTGTTCATGGCCGCCTGGCTGCTGCTGGTCTACTGCCCGGTCGCGCACTGGGTCTGGGGCGGTGGCTGGCTCGGCAAGGCGGGCGCGCTCGACTACGCCGGCGGCACCGTGGTGCACCTAAACGCCGGCACTGCCGGCCTGGTCGCCGCTCTGATGCTGGGCAAACGCAAGGGCCTCGGCACCGAGAACTTCTCGCCGCACAACCTGGCCTATAGCGTTATCGGCGCCTCCCTGCTGTGGGTCGGCTGGTTCGGCTTCAACGCCGGCTCGGCCGTAACCTCCAACGTTCAGGCCGGTATGGCTGCGGCTGCGACCCAGATCGCTACCGCCGGCGCGGCTCTGTCCTGGATGTTCGTCGAGTGGATCATTGCCAGAAAGCCTTCGGTTCTGGGCATGATCTCCGGCGCGGTGGCGGGCCTTGTGGCCATCACCCCCGCCTCCGGCTTCGTCAACCCGACCGACGCCCTGATCATCGGGGTCATCGCGGGCATCGTCTGCTACGTCGCGGCGGTGCACATGAAGAAGATCTTCGGTTACGACGACGCGCTCGACTGCTGGGGCGTGCACGGCGTGGGCGGCGCACTAGGCGCCCTCTTGACCGGCGTCTTCGCTTCCAACGCCATCAACTCGCTGGCGAAGGGCTGGATCCACGACAACAACTTCGGCCAGATGATTCTTCAGTTCGAAGATGTAGGCGCTACCTTCGTCTACTCGGGCGTGGTCACCTTCATCATCCTGGCGGTGCTGAAACTGACCATCGGCATCCGTGTCAGCGAGGACGTCGAAGTCGAAGGCCTCGACATCAACCTGCACGGCGAAGTGGTCCACGGCTAACCCAAGGGCTAGAGGGTCCGCGGCGACGCGGATCCTCTATCTCAGTAACCCATTGTGATTGCGGCGGGGTCTTCGGGCCCCGCCGTTTTCTTTTGGGGCTCAGGTCTCGGCGTGATCCAGCCGGCAGGCGCGCGCCCACCAGAGCGGATGGTCGTGGGTCAACTGCTCAGCCAAGGTCTGGGCGGCCTCGGCGTCCGGGCAAAGGGCGAAGCAGGTGGCGCCCGATCCGGACATACGTGCGAACAAGGTCTGGGTGGAGGCGCCCAAAACATCGAGCACCTGACCGATGCGTGGCTCCAAGGCCAAGGCCGGCGCCTGCAAATCATTGCGGCAACCAGCCAGCCAAGCACTGACCGCCGCCACATCGCCCAACGCTGGCGCGGACGGCAAGTCGGCCCGGCCGGCGGCGCCCATCGCGTCATAGGCCTTGTAGACCGCTCCAGTGGGCGAAGGGACGCCCGGATTGACCAGTACAGCGGGCAAGGTCGGCAAGGCCGGCGCGGGGGTCAGCCGCTCGCCCCGCCCTTGCGCGATCACGGCTCGGCCCCATAGGCAGGCCGCCCCATCCGCGCCGACGCCTTCGGCCACGGCCTGCAGGGCGCCGTCGTCCATCCCCGGCGCCAGAAGCGGGCGCAATAACCGCAGGGCGGCGCCGGCGTCGCTCGAGCCTCCGCCCAGACCAGCCGCTATGGGCAACGCCTTGGTCAATGTGAGATGCGCCCCTTGATCGGTTCCTGCGGCGGCGGCGAGCGCCCGCGCGGCGCGCAGAACTAGATTGTCCTCACCTGCGCTGAGACCCTCGGCAAAGGGTCCGGTCACGGCCAGGGACAGGCGCGCCGCCGGCTGGGCCCGCACTTGGTCTCCGATGTCGGCAAACGCCATGAGGCTGGCCAGGGGATGGTAGCCATCCGGCTGAACCGCAGCGACATGCAGGTACAGATTGACCTTGGCCGGAGCCAGAACGGCTGTCACGCGCGGTCTATCCTTGGGCGATTGAAGCGGGAGCGATGGGCGCGTCCAACCCCTCGGACAGCTTCTTCTGCGCCGAGGCCTTGAGCTCGTCGGAGGGCTGAAGGCCCAGCACCCGGCGCCACTGGTACCCAGCTTCGGCCTTGCGCCCCACCCGCCAATAGGCATCGCCCAGGTGATCGTTGATCTCCGCACTGACCGCGTTGAAGCTCACCGCCCGTTCCAGATTAAGCACCGCCGCGCGGTAATCACCCAAATGGTAGTAGGCCCACCCGACGGAGTCCGCGATTTCGCCGGACGTCGGCTGAGCGTTCAAAGCCTTCTGCAACATGGCCATGGCCTGTTGCAGGCGCTGATCCTTCTCAATCCAGCTATAGCCCAGGAAGTTCAAAACATCCGGCTGGTCGGGCTGTAGGGCCAGGGCCTTGAGCAGGTCTTTTTCGGCCTCGGGCCAATGGCCTGCTTGGCTGAGCGCTGTGCCGCGCAAGAAATAGAGCGACCAGTTGGCCCTGTCGGGTTCCGTCGCCAGCACATCGCTAAGCACCTTGGCCGACTCTTCGAACTGGGATTTTTCCCTTAGGGCCCCGGCCAGAGCGAGTTGCGCGTCACGGTCGCCTGGCGCGACTTTGACCAACTCTCGAGCGAGGGTAAGGGCGGTGTCGTGGTCGCCGTCATTCTGGTAGCTGGTGATGATCCGCTCACGCGCTTCCAAGTAGGTCTCCGACCCCGCCGCCACCTTGGCGTAATATTGACGGGCCTGATCATACTCTCCGGCGGCGGCGCTCACGTCGCCGAGCAACAGCCAAGCCTCATTGTTCTGCGGATCAAGCCTCAGTCCCAGGTGAAGATAGATATCGCCCTCGTCCACCGACTTCTGCACCAGAGCCAGCTCCGCCGCGCTGACCAAGGCCTGACCGGCCCCCTCGCTCACACTCGGCGCCGGCGGCGCCGGTCGATGCTGCTGCACTCGCGCCAGAGCGCTCTTCAGGCCCTTATCGGCCGGGGCCCGGACGAGGTATTTTTTGTATAGGGCGACGGCCTCGGCAGTCCTGCCCCGGCGTTCCAGAAAAGCGCCGTAGGGCAGGACGTAGAAGATGCCTAACTGGGTATTGGCGGTGAGTGTCTTGAACCCACTGTCGGCGTCATCAAAACGGTGCAGCCGTTCATAGATCAGCGAGCGACTGAGTACGGCGGCCAGGCGGTTCAACCTCTGTCCCTGGGTGTCGGGCAGCAGCACGGCCTGAGCCGCATTTCCTCCGGCCAAGGCGGCCCAAGGCCTCACCAGTTGATATCCGCCCGCATAGGCCTGTCCGCCCGGATCCTTGAGCATGGCCGCTGCGGCGTCCGCGCCGCGCCCAGCCGCCAAGGCCGACACCGCGCGGACCAGCTGCCCCAGCTTCTGGATGCCCGTCGGGCCCTGACCAACAGGGGGGGCCAAGAGGGCGGCGCGATCGACATCGCCGGAGGCGACAGCGGCAAGAAAGGCCTTCTGTCGGATCAGGATATCTTCGTCCTTGCGCGACGCCCGCACGAAGTAGTCGGCGGCGACAGGGTCGAGATCATCGCCTAGCGCCGCTTCGCCCGCCAGGAACAGGCCATAGGCGGAGCGGTCTTCCTCCCAAGCGGCCTGAGCCGCCGTAAGGGCCTGAGCCGACGGCGGCCCGACCGGACCTATGGTGGCGCAGGCAGCCAGGCTCAGAGCCCCGAGAACCCCGGCAAGGGGTCTGGCGAATGAGCTGAAAGCGGAGAGCGGACGTGGCCAGGACATGGGGGCAAATTCCGATGTTTCAGCGCTTGGATCAAGCGCTTCGCTCCGACCGGCCCCCTGCGGCTTCACATGTTCGGATAATTGGGTCCGCCGCCGCCTTCCGGCGTGGTCCAGACGATGTTTTGCGAGGGGTCTTTGATGTCGCAGGTTTTGCAGTGGACGCAGTTTTGGGCATTGATCACGAAGGTGAGTAAGCCCTGCTTTTCCACCACCTCGTAAACGCCTGCGGGACAGTAGCGTTGAGCCGGCTCGGCGTAGAGCGGCAGGTTCACCCCGATAGGTACGGATGGATCGCGCAGCTTCAGGTGGCTGGGCTGGTCGTCGTCATGGTTGGTGTTGGAGACAAAAACCGACGACAGCTTGTCGAAAGACAGCACGCCGTCCGGCTTGGAATAGGCGATGGGTTGATAGTCCTTGGCCAGTCCGGTGCAGGCCGCGTCGGTCTTGCCGTGCCCCAGCGTGCCGAAGGGTGACCATCCGCCGGTCAGCCGGTTGATCCATAGGTCCAGGCCCGTGAGAAGCAACCCGCCCAAAATCGTCCCATAGCGTGACCACAAGGGTTTGGCGTTGCGCACCAGCTTCAGATCCCGGCTCACCCATGAGCCGTCATAGGCGGCCTGGTATTCGACCAGGACATCCCCGCCGCGCCCCGCTTGCAGGGCGCCAAACGCCGCCTCGGCCGCCAGCATGCCGGTCTTCATGGCATTGTGGCTGCCCTTGATGCGGGGCAGGTTCACAAAGCCGGCCGAACAGCCGATCAGAGCCCCGCCGGGAAAGGCCAGGGCCGGCACAGACTGAAAGCCCCCCTCGGTGATCGCTCGCGCGCCGTAAGACACCCGCGTTGCGCCCTCCAGGTGTTGGCGAATCGCCGGATGTTGCTTCAGGCGCTGGAACTCGTCGAACGGCGACAGATAGGGATTGGCGTAGTTCAGATGCACGACCAAACCGACGGACACATAGCGGTCGCCGAAGTGATAAACGAACGAGCCGCCGCCCACGTCGTTTTGCAACGGCCAGCCAAAACTGTGTTGAACCAGCCCACTCTGGAATTTTTCGGCGGGGACCTGCCAGATCTCTTTCAGGCCGATGCCGTATTTCTGCGGCTCTGACTGGGCGCATAGATCGAACTTCGCCTGAATCTCCTTGGCCAGCGAGCCGCGCGCGCCCTCAGCAATCAGCACATAGCGGCCGTTCAACTCCACGCCGGGCTGGTAGTCGGCCTTGGGCTCACCGTCCTTAGCCACCCCGAACACCCCGGCCACGACCCCGCGCAACGCGCCGTCTTCGGCATAAAGCGCCTCGGACGCCGCCATGCCGGGGTAGATTTCCACGCCCAGGGCTTCGGCCTCCCCCGCCAGCCAGCGGCACAGACTGGCCAGAGAGCCGATATAGGTCCCGTGGTTGCTCATGAAATCGGGCTTGGGCATCCAGGATATGTCGATCTGCCCCCCCGGAGTCAGCAGCAGATAGCGGTCCTTGGACACCGGCGTGTCCAGGGGCGCGCCGCGCGCCGCCCAGTCGGGGATGAGTTCGTTCAAGGCGCGCGGGTCGATCACGGCGCCTGAGAGGATATGCGCCCCGACTTCTGAGCCCTTCTCCAGCACCGCCACCGACACCTCGGCTCCGGCCTGCGCGGCCAACTGTTTCAGCCGGATCGCAGCCGACAGCCCCGCCGGGCCGGCGCCGACGATGACCACGTCGTAATCCATCGCTTCGCGCGCGGGCAGGTCCTCGGTCACAGGTCCGTCTCCCCATCCCGATCTCGCGGGACATTGAATGCAGGGCTGACTTATCGGAAGGTGACGGCGAGGCGGTCAAGCAAAACCGCGCCGCGCCCGCAGGAAGTCACCGCTCAGTGGACACCGTTTCGGACTCTCGCGCCATGGAAAGCCTCTTGGCCTTTTGGAGCCAGGCCGGGGCCGATGCGTGTTTTGTCGATACGCCCGTTGATCGCCTGGCGCCGCGTCAGGCCGCGCCGCCCAAATCCTTGGGCCGCGCTGCGGCGACCCCTCAGGCGGCCGCCGGCCCGCGCGTCGCGCCGGACCTAGCCGCAGCCATTCAGCAAGCGGGCGATCTGGCCGCCGAGGCCCAAACCCTGGAGGCGCTGGAGGCCGCCATCGCCGGCTTCGACGGCTGCGGCCTGAAGTTCGAAGGCGCTAAGCGCGCGGTGTTTTCCCGGGGCGCGCCCGACGCCCCGGTGATGATCATCGGCGAGGGGCCGGGCGCCGAAGAAGACGCCCAGGGCGCCCCCTTCGTCGGCCGGGCAGGACAGCTGCTGGACAAGATGTTGGCCGCCGCAGGCCTGACCGATCGTGTGTTCATCACCAACACGGTGTTCTGGCGCCCGCCGGGCAACCGCACTCCAACTCCCGCCGAACAGCTGGTCTGCGCGCCGTTCCTGGAGCGAGCCATCGCCCTGGTGAAGCCGCACTATCTGATGTTGGCGGGCGGCGCAGCGGCCAAGGCGGTGCTGAAGCGCGATGAGGGCATCCTCAGCCTGCGCGGCCGCTGGTTCGACTGGACGTCGGAAGATGGGTCCTTGCAGTTGCCGGCCTTGCCGACCCTGCACCCGGCGTTCCTGCTGCGTCAGCCCGGCGCCAAGAAACGCGCCTGGGCCGATCTGCTGACCCTGACCGAGCGGGTAGATCGGCCGGAGAGGCCGGAGGGCTAGAGTCCGCCCTTGGCCGGTTTCAGCCGACTAAGCCGCCCACCGATCCGGCGGACCAAGCCGGCGCTATAGCCGCCGGCTTCGTTCAACTGCCGACGCGACACCAGCAGGCCGTAAACCTTAGGCGGGCCGCCCAATAGCCCGCCGCGCGTGGGGGCGAACCAGGCGGCGCGGTCTGGTCCCCGTCCGATATGCTCACGCGCGGCCGCTTCCCAACCGGGCGGGGGCACGACCGACGGATCGAGGATCAGCAGCCAGTCGCTCTTGGCTATGCCGCATCCGGCCGCCAGCCGGGCCTCGACCGAACCGGATAGTTCCAACACATCGGCGCCGGAATCCTTGGCGATCTCCAAGGTGGCGTCGGTGGAGCCGCCGTCGGCGATGATCACCTGACGCACCACGCCGTCCACCGCGCCGGCCACCAGGGCCGACAGGACGGGGCCCATCAGGCGTTCCTGGTCCTGGGTCGCAATCACCACCGAGATCATGGCGCCATCAACGACGGCCGTGAGCGTGCGTCAAGAATTCCGGCGCCGGCCGCCAGATGCGCGACGGATCGCGCAGAGGACGCGCCGGTCGGTTCGCAGGCTGAGGGCTTTGACGCGGGGTGCAAACAATGGCCAAGGTCCGCAATCACACTGCCCACCTGCACTGGAGGAAGGTTTGAGCCGTCCCCTCGCCTTGATCACCGGCGCCTCGGCGGGCCTGGGCGCTGCTTTCGCCAGGGCCTATGCGGCGCGGGGGCATGACCTGGTGCTGGTCGCCCGGCGGCTGGACAGACTTCAGGCCTTAGGCGCCGAGCTGTCCGCCGCCCATGGCGTCGACGCCCAGTCGATCGCCTGCGACCTCGGCGGTTGGGAGGCGCACAAAGCGGTGCTCGACGCCTTGGGCGCCCGCGCGGGAGAGATCGATGTCCTGGTCAATAACGCCGGCTTCGGCATCGCCCAGGATTTCGACGCCGTGCCATGGGAGCGGCAGCGCGAACTCCTCATGACCCTAATCGTCAGCGCTTGCGGCCTGGCCTATGGCGTCATTCCCGGCATGAAGGCGCGCCGCTCCGGCGCCATCATCAACCTGGCCTCTCTGGCCGGATTTGCACCGGGCGTGGCGGGGCACAGCCTCTATCCGGCGGCCAAGAGCTTTGCGATCAAGTTCTCCGAGGCCTTGCACGCCGAGCTGAAGGGCTACGGCGTTAAGGTCACCGCCAGTTGCCCCGGCTTCACCCGTACGGAATTTCACCTGGTCAACGGCACACAGGCTCAGATGGACGAGGCCCCTCGTTCCGTCTGGCAAAGCGCTGAGGCGGTTGTCGCGGGAACCCTGGCGGCCAATGACCGCAACCAGACGATTTATGTCCCGGGGCTGCACAACGAGCTGGCGGGCTGGGGCCTGCAATATCTGCCACACGGACTAGTGCGAGCGATCATCCGCGCCGGCGCCGAAAAATACCGGCTCAAGCCCTGAGCCTTGATTGCAGATCACCTGCCCACGACCGACCATCAGGTTCGTCTGTGTCCCGGCGGCGCCACAATTAGTAACTAACCATGGTCTGGAGGGCGTGAGCGACGGGTTCGGCTGCGCCTTGCGGAAACCGCCTGATCCTCCGCCTGCGCGACGGATATTGAGGCGAATTGTGGGCGCCGATTGTGGCTAAGCCGAAATGCAACCGTGACAATTGCGGTGCAACAACCGAACGACGAAGGTGTTCCAGAGGAATTGAGTCAATAGATGGATCGGCGCGGGCGCACATTGGCCACTCGGGCGTTAGACTGTCGCGCGATTCAGCACGATACGCCGGCGTGTCCTATGTGCCTGCCCCCTGGGCTGACTCCGAGCCGATAGGCTAGTGACCTCGTCTAAGCTTGCCCCGCCACCAAGGACTGCGAATGCCTGAAAACTCTTACCTGCCGAGCTGGGCGCGCCTGGACAAGAAAAAGCCCGGCCCGATCAAGATCATCGTCGGCATCGCCATTGTCATCGGCGCCGCGATCCTGATCGCTATCGGCCTCACCATGCTCAATGGCCGGGGTAAGGCGCCGGCGGGGCGAGGCCGTACGCCGATCACGGTGGGGACAGCCACAGCGACTGTCGGGCAGGTCCCGATCACCCTGGACGCACTGGGCACGGTGACGCCTCCGGTCACGGCGACCATTACATCGCGCATCGCCGGTGCTCTGATGGCGGTCAATTTCACTGAGGGTCAGATGGTTAAAAAGGGCCAGGTTCTGGCTCAGATCGATCCACGCCCTTATCGCGTCGCCCTGGAACAGGCTCAGGGCGTGCTAGCGCACGACCAAGCCATCCTGGCCAACGCCCAGCTGGACTTGAAGCGCTACCAGACCCTGTTGGCCCAGAACTCCATCGCGGCCCAGCAGGTCGACACTCAAGCCGCCCTGGTCAGGCAGGCCCAAGCCCAAGTGAGCAGCGATACGGCCGCATTGGACAACGCCAAGCTGAACCTATCCTACACCACCATCACCGCTCCGGTGGCTGGACGGGTAGGTCTGCGCCAGGTGGACGTTGGAAATTACGTCACCGCAGGCAGCGCCGCCGGCCTAGTGGTGCTGACGCAGATCGACCCGATGGACGTGTTGTTCTCCGTTCCGGAAGACAACATTCCGCGCATCGCTCAACGCAAGCTGCGCGGCGCGACCCTTATCGCCACGGCCCTGAACCGCGACGCGGGCGAAGTGCTGGCCCAGGGCGTCTTGTCGACCCTGGACACTCAGATCGATCCCACCACCGGCACGGTCAAGGCCAAGGCCCGCTTCGACAACAGCGCCATGACCCTGTTCCCGCAGCAGTTCGTCAATATTCACCTGCTGGTGGACACCCTGTGCAATCAGGTCATTGTCCCGACCACCGCCGTCCGGCATGGCTCGCAGGGCGATTACGTCTTCACCATGCAGCCCAATAAAACGGCCAAGGTGCAGTACGTGAAAGTGGGCCCCGGCACGGCCGAAACGGTCTCCATCGTCTCGGGGGTATCTGCGGGCGACATCGTGATCACCGACGGGGGCGACCGCCTGCGCGACGGCTCGCCCGTCCTGCTGCCGGGCGACAATCCGCAGACCTATCAGCAAGCCCAGTCCCAGTTCCGCAACAGGAGCGGCGGCGGCGGCCAAAGCGGCCAGCATCGCGTCGGCGGGCGCAGCGGCAGCGGAGGCTTCGGACGCGGAGGCGGCGCAGGCCGAGGCCGTCGCGGCCCCGGCGGTCAGGCGCCGCAAACCGTCCAGGTCGGCCCGCCGCAAAGCGCCGGCGCCTTGCAGCAGGCCCGCGATCTGGCGGCCGCCAGCTGCGACGGGGCGCCTCGCGGCCAAAGGGACGGCATGGGCGCGGGAGGCCATGGACGACGCGGTCAGCATGGTCCCTTCCCCGGAGGCGGACGGCCGGACGGCGCACCGCCGCCGAACGGAGCGCCGGGCGCACAAGCGCCAAGCGGTCCAGATGGCGGCCGTTTCCATCACGGGCGCGGCCAAGGCCGCAACCGGGGGCAAGGCCCACAACCGTCAGACGGGTCGCCCGGTTGAAGCCGCCCTCACCCTCCATGGTGATTGAGGCCGCCGGCGCATGAGTCCATCACGTCCGTTCATCATGCGGCCCGTGGCGACGTCGCTGCTCATGGCGGCGATCTTCCTGGCGGGCGTGATCGCGTTCCGAATGTTGCCCCTGTCGGCCCTGCCGGAGGTGGATTACCCCACTATCCAGGTGCAGACCTCCTATCCGGGCGCCAGCCCCGAGGTGATGTCCTCGACTGTGACCGCTCCGCTAGAGCGCCAGTTCGGCCAGATGGCCGATCTGAACCGCATGTCGTCGATCAGTTCGGCCGGGTTTTCCGTCGTCACCCTGCAGTTCAACCTCGATCTGTCGCTCGATGTGGCCGAGCAGGAGGTGCAGGCGGCCATCAACGCCTCCGGCAGTTTGCTGCCCAGCGACCTGCCGCAGCCGCCGGTCTACGCCAAGGTGAACCCGGCGGACGCGCCGATCATGACCCTGGCCATAACGTCTGACACCCTGGCCATGACGCAACTGGAGGATCTGGCGGAGTCCCGCCTGGCCCAGAAGATATCTCAGGTTAAGGGCGTTGGGCTGGTCAACATATCGGGCGGCCAGCGACCTGCCGTGCGCATCCAGGCCAATAGCGACGCCTTGGCCGCGCTCGGCCTGACCCTGGACGATCTTCGCACCACCATCGCCTCGGCCAACGCCAGCCAGGCCAAGGGCTCCTTCGACGGGCCTACCCGCGCCTATTCGATTAACGCCAACGACCAGCTGAGCACGGCGGCCGACTACATCAACCAGATCATCGCCTACAAGAACGGCTCGCCCGTCCGCCTGAAGGACGTGGCCAAGGTGGTCGACGGCGCCGAAAACACCCGCCTGGGCGCCTGGGTCAGCGAGCGCGCCGAAGGAAAGGGCGAGGCCCGAACCAAGCCCGGAATCGTCCTGAACATCCAGCGTCAGCCCGGGGCTAACGTCATCCAAACCGTCGATGACATTAAGCTCGCCCTGCCGGAGCTGGAGGCGAGCCTGCCGGATTCGGTTCGGGTGCAGGTCTTGACCGACCGGACCACCGGCATCCGGGCCTCGGTCCACGACGTGGAATTCGAGCTGATGCTCGCCGTCGCCCTGGTGGTGCTGGTGATCTTCCTGTTCCTGCGCAGCGTCCCGGCCACCTTCATCGCCAGCGTCGCGGCCCCGATCTCCCTCGTGGGCACCTTCGCAGCGATGTACCTGCTGGGATTCAGCCTGAACAACCTGACCCTGATGGCCCTGACCATCTCGACCGGCTTTGTGGTCGACGACGCCATCGTGATGATCGAGAACATCGCCCGATATATAGAAAAGGGTGAAAAGCCGATGGAGGCCGCCCTCACAGGCGCGGGCGAGATCGGCTTTACGATCATCTCCCTGACCGTCTCTCTGATCGCCGTGTTGATCCCGCTGCTGTTCATGGGCGATGTGGTCGGTCGGCTGTTCCGCGAGTTCGCCGTCACCCTGGCGGTGACCATCGTCATATCGGCCGTCGTGTCCCTGACCCTCGTGCCCACCTTGTCGGCCCGCTGGCTCAAACCCCATCAAGCGCCCAAGCCGGCGACTAGGCCCAAGTCGGCGGCGGGCGAAAAGTTCGCGGCGCTCGGCGGCAAGTTCACGGCCCTGTTCGAGCAGATCATGACCCGGTACGACCGCGCCCTCGTCTGGGTGCTGGACCACCAGAAATCGACCCTGCTCGTGGCCGTCGCCACCTTCGTTCTGACCGTCCTACTCTATCTGATCATTCCCAAGGGTCTGTTCCCGACCCAGGACACGGGCTTGGTCCAGGCCTACACCGTCGCCGGGCAATCCGTGTCGTTCGGCCAGATGGCTTCGCTGCAGGACAAGCTGGCCAATACCCTGCTGAAGGACCCGGACGTCGAAAGCCTGACCTCGTTCATCGGCGTGGACGGGTCGAACACCACGCTCAACTCCGGGCGCATGCTGATCAATCTGAAGGATCGCGGGGCCAGGTCGGGGTCGCTGACGGCCGTCATGGACCAACTGCGCAAGCGCTCTCAGGGGGTGGCCGGAATAACCCTCTATCTGCAGCCGGTGCAGGATCTGACCATCGACGCCAACGTCAGCCGCACCGAGTACCAGTTCTCCTTGGAAGGCTTCGACCAGAACCTCGTCAACCAATGGGCCGGCAAGCTGGTCGATCAACTCAGCACCGACAAGAAGGTGCGCAACGTCGGCGCGGACGTGCAGAGCCAGGGGCTGTCGACCTTCATCGCCATCGACCGCGATACGGCCGCCCGTCTGGGCGTGGCGCCGTCGACGGTCGATGAAGCGCTCTACGACGCCTTCGGCCAGAGGATCATCTCGACCATCTTCACCCAGTCGAGCCAATACCGGGTGATCCTGGAAGCGGATCCCAAGCTGCTGCAAACCCCCGAGGGGTTGGACCACATCTTCTTGCGCACGACCAGCGGCGGGACCACCAAGCTGACGGGCATGGCCAATCTGCAGCCGCAACTATCGCCCCTGCAGATCAACCGCGTGAGCCAATTCCCGGCGGCCAATCTGTCGTTCGACACCGCCCCGGGCGTGTCCCTCGGCGAGGCTGTGAGCTCGATTCACAGGGCCGAGGCCCAGATCGGCATGCCGACCTCGATCACCACCACCTTCCTCGGCGCCGCCAATGCGTTTCAGGCTTCGCTGTCAAACGAACTGTGGTTGATCCTGGCTGCAGTGGGCGCCGTCTATATCGTGCTGGGCGTGCTCTATGAGAGCTACATCCACCCGCTGACGATCCTGTCGACCCTGCCCTCGGCTGGCGTGGGCGCCTTGCTTGGGCTGATGCTGTTCGGTCAGGACCTGGGCGTGATCGGCATTATCGGCATCATCCTGCTGATCGGCATCGTCAAAAAGAACGCGATCATGATGATCGATTTCGCCCTGCACGCCGAACGCAACCAGGGCATGAGCCCGCGCGAAGCCATCCACCAGGCGGCTCTGCTACGCTTCCGGCCGATCCTGATGACCACCCTGGCGGCTTTGTTCGGCGCCCTGCCCTTGATGCTGGGCTGGGGCGAAGGCTCCGAACTGCGTCACCCCCTGGGCATCAGCATCGTCGGCGGCCTGATCATCAGTCAGTTGCTGACCCTGTTCACCACCCCGGTCATCTATGTGACCTTCGATGAATGGGCCAACGGCCGCAAACGCCGGGGCGAGCTGCATGTGGACGATGACGGCCCCCTGACGCCGGTGGGCGGACCCGCCGCGCCTCTGGCCGAGACAGGCGCGCCGTGAATCTGTCCGCCCCCTTTGTAAGGCGGCCTATCGGCACAGTGCTGATGACCATCGGCCTGGCCCTGGCCGGGGCGGCGGCCTATTTCCAGTTGCCGGTCTCCCCCCTGCCCGAGGTGGATCTGCCCACCGTCACGGTCAGCGCCAGTCTGGCGGGCGCGAGCCCCGACACCATGTCGGCCAGCGTAGCTACGCCCCTGGAAAAACATCTCGGACGGATCGCCGACGTCGACGAGATGACCTCGACCTCGCGCATCAATTCCACCCAGATCATTCTGCAGTTCGGCTTGGAGCGAAATATCGACGGGGCGGCCCGCGACGTCCAGGCAGCCATCAATGCGGCCCGTGTCGACCTGCCGGCCACGCTGCGCAGCAATCCGACCTACCGCAAGATCAATCCGGCCGACGCCCCGATCGTCATCCTGGCGATGACCTCGCCGACCAAGACGCCGGGGCAGATCTATGACGCGGCCTCGAACATCATTCAGCAGCAGCTGTCCCAGATTAACGGGGTCGGCGATGTCGAGATCGGCGGCGCGTCCCTGCCCGCCGTCCGGGTCGACCTCAACCCGACGGCCTTGGCGCACTACGGCGTCAATCTGGAGGATGTACGCGCCGCCCTCGCGTCGGCCAACGCCAACCGACCCAAGGGCGTGGTCGAGACGGCGGGCCTGCGCTACCAGATCTATACCAACGACGCGGGCACTGTGGCCGCCGACTACGCCCACCTTGTCATCGCCTACCGCAACAAAGCGCCGGTACGGTTGAGCGACGTGGCCAAGGTTTTCGACGGCGTCGAAGATGTCCACAACATGGGGCTGTATAACGGCAAGAACGCCGTTCTAGTGATCGTCACTCGGTCGCCGGGCGCCAACATCATCCGCACGGTGGGCCTAATCAAGAAGCGTCTGCCGACGCTGGCGGCCGCGCTGCCCGCCGACGTGGACGTGTCCTTGGCGCTGGACCGTTCGGTGACCATCCGCGCCTCCCTGGCGGACGTCGAGCGCACCTTGGCCATTTCGGTGGTGCTGGTGGTGGGCGTGGTGGCGTTCTTCCTGCAGAGCGGCGGCGCCACCCTGATCCCCAGCGTGTGCGTGACCGTGTCGCTGTTGGGCACCTTGGGCGCGATGTACATGCTGGGTTTCAGCTTGGACAATCTGTCCCTCATGGCCCTGACGGTCGCCACCGGCTTCGTGGTCGATGACGCCATCGTGGTTGTGGAGAACACCACCCGCCACGTCGAGAAGGGCATGTCGCGCTTCCAGGCCGCCTTGAAGGGCGCCCAGGAGGTCGGCTTCACGGTCCTGTCCATGACGCTCTCACTGATCGCCGTGTTCATTCCCATCCTGCTGATGGGCGGCGTCATCGGCCGGCTGTTTCGCGAATTCGCCATCACCCTGACGGCGGCGATTGTCATCTCCTTGATCCTGTCGCTGACGACCACCCCAATGATGTGCGCCTATCTGATCAGCCGGCCAAAGCCGCCCGGTCAGCGCAATGGGTTCGCCCGATTGTCCGACCGCACGATCGGCTGGATGACCCGTGTCTATGAGAAGGGGCTGAACTGGGCGCTGGATTCGGGGCCCGTCGTGGTGGCGATCATCTTCGCCGCCATAGCGATGAACTGGTACCTGTTCTCGATCGTGCCCAAGGGGTTCTTCCCTCAGCAGGACACCGGCCAATTGGTCGGCGGGCTACAGGCGGACCAGAGCGCCTCCTTCCAACTCAGCCAGCAGCGTATTCGCACCTTCGTCTCGATCATTCGCGCTGATCCCGCCGTCAATACCGTGGTGGCGCTGGCCGGGGGCCGCTCATCGTCGGGCGGGTTTATGCAGATCCAACTCAAGCCCAAGAACCAGCGCGCGCCCATCGACGAGGTGGTCACACGCCTGCGCCCGCAACTGGCCAAGGTCTCAGGCTCGGCTCTCTATTTGAACCCGGTGCAGGACGTGCGCGCGGGTGGGCGCCAGTCCAACGCCACCTACCAATACACCCTGAAGGCGGACGATCTGGACACCCTGCGGGTCTGGGCGACCAAGCTGGCGTCGGCGATGGAGCTGCAGCCGTCTCTGACCGACGTCAACACCGACCAGGAAGAGCATGGGCTGGAGAGCTATGTCACCATCAACCGCGACAGCGCCGCGCAGCTGGGCCTGTCGCCGGGCAACATCGACAACGCCCTCTATGACGCCTTTGGCCAGAGGCAGGTGTCGACCATCTACAAAGAGCTGAACCAGTACCACGTCATCATGGAGGTGGCGCCGGAGTACGCCCGCGACCCCACCGCCCTGAAGGACCTCTATATCCCGGTCCACGCCAACACCGTGCTGACCTCCAAGGGCGCGGCGGCCGGCGCCTTGGGCGCCACCATCGGCACAACGGCGGCGGCGGCGACCTCAAACGCCGGCGCCACGGCCAACGAAGCCACCGCGCCGCCGGGCCGCGGGGCATCCACCGGCGCGGCCGTGGCCACCACGGCCAAGACCGCCGTGCCCCTGAGCGCCATCGCCACTTGGGCCGACGGGCCAACGCCCAACCGGATCAATCACCAGGAAGGCTCGGTGGCGACCACGATTTCGTTCAATCTGGCGGAGGGCAAATCGCTCAGCGACGCCACCGAGGAAATCGACGCCGCCGGGCGCTCCATCGGCATGCCCACCACCATCCACGGCAGCTTCCAAGGCACGGCCAAGGTTTTTCAGCAGACCCTGTCCAGCGAATTGGTGATGATCCTGTTCGCCATCCTAGCGGTCTACATCGTGCTGGGCGTGCTGTATGAGAGCTACGTCCATCCCCTGACGGTGCTGTCCACCTTGCCCTCGGCCGGCGTCGGCGCAGTGCTGGCCCTGATCCTCTTCCACGTGGAATTCAGCATCATCGCCCTGATCGGGGTCATTCTTCTGATCGGCATCGTCAAAAAGAACGCCATCATGATGATCGACTTCGCCTTGGAGGCGCAACGGTCCGAAGGCCTGTCCAGCCGCGACGCGATCCACCGGGCCGCCATGATCCGGTTCAGACCCATCATGATGACCACCTTCGCCGCCATCCTCGGCGCCGTTCCCCTGGCCTTCGGCTGGGGCGAGGGCGCTGAGTTGCGCCGGCCTCTGGGACTGACCATCATCGGCGGCCTGATGGTCAGTCAGCTGTTGACCCTTTTGACGACCCCCGTGGTCTATCTGTATCTCGACCGCTACCGCCGGGTACGAACCGACGAAAAGCTGTTGAGCCGTTTCGATGCCCGTCCCACGCCAGAGCCCGCCAGTTAGGAACGCCATGGCCCTCCGTCTATTCCGCGCCGCTCCCCCCGCCGGGCTCGTTCTGTCGACCCTCGCCGCCCTGGCCGTGAGCGCGTGCGCCATCGGGCCGGATTACAAACGCCCCGCTGTCGATACCGGCGTGGTGTTCAAGGAAGCCGAAGGCTGGAAGCTGGCCAATCCGTCGGACGCCTTGGACAAGGGCGACTGGTGGACCGTGTTCAACGACCCCTATCTGGACGACCTGGAAAAGCAGGTCGAGGTGTCCAACCAGAACCTGATCAGGGCGGAGGCCGCCTACACCCAGGCCAGGGCACTGGTGGATGAAAACCAGGCGCTCATCTTTCCCAACGTGACCGGCTCCGGCGCGGCCACCCGATCCAAGTCGATAGGCTCCAGTTCGGCCGCTTCCCAGTTCAACGGGCGGATTAACGCCGCTTGGGACATCGATGTTTGGGGCCGCATCCGCCGACAAATCGAAGCGTCACGCAATCAAGCCCGCGCCAGTGAGGCGGACATCGCCAACGCCAAGCTGTCGGCTCAGATCACCCTGGCCAACGACTATGTCCAACTGCGCGCGCAGGACGAGGCCAAGCGGCTGCTGGACGCCACCATCGCCGCCTACAGCAAGACGCTGGAGATCACGCGAAATAAGTTCAACGCCGGCGTCAGCGCCAAAAGCCAAGTCCTCACCGCCCAGTCGACCTTGCAGTCGGCCCAGGCCCAGGCCGCCGATCTGGCGCGCACCCGCGCGGTGCTGGAGCACGCCATCGCCGTTCTGACCGGCCGGCCGCCCTCCAGGCTGACCATCGCGCCCCTGGCCAACTTCGCACTCGTCGCGCCCGAAATACCAGTGGGCCTGCCCTCCAGCCTGCTTGAGCGCAGGCCGGACGTCGCCTCGTCCGAACGGGTGATGGCGGCCGCCAACGCGCAGATCGGCGTCAATCTCGCGGGCTTCTTCCCCGATCTCAGTCTGTCTGGCGCTGACGGCCAGGCGTCGTCTTCCCTCTCGCGGTTTTTCAGTGCAGCCGGCAATAGCTGGTCCATTGGCGCCTCGGTCGCCCAGACCATCTTCGACGCCGGCGCCACCCAAGGCCGGGTCAACGCCGCACGCGCGGTCTATGCCCAGGACGTGGCCGCCTACCGACAGACGGTCCTGACCGCCCTACAGCAGGTGGAAGACGCCATCGCCGCCGTACGCGTGCTGGAGGTCGAGGAAAAGCTGCGTGTAGAAGCGTCCAAGGAAGCCGATCAGGCCGAGGCCATAGCCAACAATCAATTCCAGGCCGGCACGGTGGACTACACCACCCTTGTGGTCGCCCAGGCCACCGCCCTGTCCGCGCGAACCACGGCGGTTCAGACCACCACCTTGCGCCTGCAAAGCACCATCAACCTGATCTCGGCGCTGGGCGGCGGCTGGAAGCGGCCCGCGATCTAAAGATAGGCGCTCCAATTGAACTGCTAACCCATAACCCGCTCATCCCCCGCGGAGGCGGGGGACCCAGTTCTGTCCAGGAATCGCTACACTGGAAAGATCTGGATTCCCGCGTTCGCGGGAACGAGCGGAGGAGGTGGTGGCGGTTCAGCTCAGCCGCCCTATGCCCTAAAGATAGGCCATCGCCGCCACGACCGATCCCAGGACGCCCAGGCCCAGGGAGGACAGCCAAGGCCAGCGCTTGCCGGTGATGATGGCGATGGTCGAGATGGCGATGCCCATATGCAGCAAGGTGGCGGCTATGGTCAGCTTGTGATGCTGATCCTCGGCCCCCTCGCTGGCCTTCAAGTGTTCGTCGCGCTGACCCTCGAATTTCTTGGCCTCGGCCTGAATGCCTGCCTGATCGTCGCCATCTGACTTTGCTATGGCCTTGTACTTGTCCGCATCCGGCCCGCCCTGGCCGGCGGCCACGGTGTAAATGTGCTTTTTCAAGCTCTTGGCCTGGTAGAAATTCCACTGATCGGACGCCAGGCTTTGAGCCAGGACGGCCTCGTTCTTTTCCCCAATGGCCTTGCCGCTGGCGATGGTCTCAAGGCTGCCGACCAGGGCCGACAGCACCGCCAGAATAGCGATGGTGACGGACACCCAGGTCACCAGTTTGTTCCCGCTGTGGGCGGCGTGCGCGGCATGCTCGGCGTGCTCGTGATTTTCGAGTTCTTCCAGCGGGCTATCGGACATGGCGGGTTTCCTGGCGACTCTGCTATGGACCGGCGACGAGACTACAGCCCGGCCATGACAGCAAGAAGCATGTCGATGTCGCAACCTTCCAACTGCGCGTTCAGCTAATATGAGCCAGGACAGAAACATGCCGGCTGCGGACACGTCGGCGGGCGGCGGGATGGGTGGACGGCCTCGCCTGTTGGCCGCCCTGGCTGTCGGCGTTCTGGCCAATCTGGCCCTGTTCCTGGTTCCCAATGCCCTGAGTTGGAGCACGCGCGCGATCTTGGCGTGGGACGCCGCGATTCTGTGTTTCCTGCTGCTGATCTTCGAGATGATGAGCGAATGCGGCATAGCCCGCATCCGGGCGCGCGCGGCTGAACAGGACGAAGGGCGCGGCCTCGTGCTGGGCCTGTCGATCGTGGCGGCCACGGCGGCGGTCATGACCATCGGCGTGGAGCTCAGCCTGGCCAAGGACGAGCACGGACTTCTCAAGGGCGCGCGCGTGATCCTCGCCTTCGCCACCATGGCCATGTCATGGCTGTTCGTGCACCTGATCTTCGCCCTGCACTACGCCCACGAGTACTACACGCCCGAACCGACCGAGCAGGAAGAGGGCGATGACGGGGTGCGCGGCGGCTTGTTGTTTCCGGGCAGCCAGCAGCCGGACTACTGGGACTTCCTGCACTTCGCGGTGATCATCGGCGTGGCCAGCCAAACCGCCGACATCGCTTTCACCTCCCGCACCCAGCGCCGCGTGGGCACCCTGCACGGACTGGTCTCATTCGTGTTCAACACCGTGGTGCTGGCGTTGACGATCAACCTTTTGGCGGGATTGTTTTAGGGGCTACGCGTGCTCCACCGCTTGCGGGGGAGCTGGCAGCGAAGCTGACTGAGGGGGCGTGGGCCAAGCGCGGCGCTCCTGGCACGCCCCCTCCACCACTTCGTGGTCCCCCTCCCCCGCTACGCGGGAGCTTTGCAAAAGTAGCGGTTCGTGATTCCCTTTTGCTTGACGCGCAAGGGAGTTGAGCGATGCCGATCCGCAGTTCTCAGTCTGGGATGGCC
>JBEHYN010000015.1:0-54597 GCA_048498155.1 Pseudomonadota bacterium
ATCGTTGCGATGCCCCGATGGCCACGGACGATCGACGCGACGATAGCGAGCCCGAGGCCACTGCCCTCACCGGCGGGGCGGGTTGTGAAGAAAGGTTCATCTGTTGGCGGACATGGTTGTCTCCTCGCTTATCGTTATAGGCCTAGCCCATGCCGCTTATTTTGCCGGAATCGGGGCCGCACCGGGCTGGGGCAGGGGGGTCAGATCATAGGTCTTGCCGGTTGACACCGAGGTTGTCTTGACCAACTGCCCCCCGGGGCTGCCGTCGCGCAGGGGCGCATATTTGATCTGAACCTTATCTCCCGGATTGAAGGTGTGCTTTGTCCAGCCGGCCCGGGTCAGATTGCCGGGGTTGGAGGTCTCGAAACTCCACAGCACGGAGGGTTGCCCCGGCTTGGCGTCGGCCATAACCCAAAGGAAAACGTGGGGGTTGCGCCAGTCCAGCTGCTTGACCGTGCCAGTCAGGGTTCCGGTATGGACCGTGTCGAACATCGCAAAGGAGTGATGGGCCAGGGCCGGACCGGCCACGACCGCGAGGCTGAGGCACGCGCCAACGATCGTGGCGCGACGGGCGGCTGATTTTGAGCTTCTGTTCATCAAGTTTCTCATCATCATCATTGGGTCTTGATCGGCATGCGAAGTCCGTCCGTGGTGAATTGCTGCGGGACGAAGATGGAGTTTCCGTCCTTGTCCACGGCCGGGTTGAATTCGCCTTCCAGGCAAATGCCCTCCACCATATCGAAGTCCCGGCGGCGTTCGCGGGTGAAGTGGCGGGTGGTTGTCCAAGGCTTGGTCAGTACGTGCGGGGCGGTGATAGTGACGGTGTCGATCAATTCGCCCGGGTTGGCTAGGCGCATGCGCTCGACGATGTGCATGTCGCCGTTGTTGGGGATGCCGACGGACTCGGCGATGGCAAGCCAGGCCTGGGGCACGACGCCGACCGTGTCGATCACCAGGGTGTCGCCCTCCCAATGGCCGATGGAATGGCCGTGGAAGGTGGGATCCGGATCGTCCGGATGTGGACGTCCGTCAGTGTAGATGCGCCGCAGGCGGTTGCTGTCAGACTCGCCGAACAGATAAATCTTGCCCGGCGTGAAGGCCACTTCCATGGCGTTGTGGCTGATCAGCATCCACGCCGGCATGCCTTCGGGTAGACAATCGTTGAAGAAGTTGTCTGGCTTGCCGGCCTTCATGTCGTCCATCTGATGCTGGATGTAGGTCCCAGCCTTATCCGTCCACGGCGTCGGGTTTGAGGTCATTTGCTTGATCTGGTCGCCCACATCGGGAAGCCACATGCCACTCCAATCAGGCAGCTTGGCCAGATCGGCCCAATCCTTGGCGGTGGGCGCCGGGTTTATGATCGCCGACGGCTCGTCTGCGGCCAAGGCGGCGACTGGGCCAGCCAGGCTTGCCGCAGCCAGCATGCCAATCAGCCATTGCCGATAATGGTTCATGGAGTTCCCTCCCATTGCTCTTGTCGATGGCTTTCGCGCTTTCGGTGAACCTGAACCGCGACCCTTTGGTTGCGACCTGGACCAGGCGTGCGGCGCGTCCCCCTTGTTGGACGCCAATTTGCATTACAAATGTGTCGCGTGCATCTCATCATTGCGATTTTCGGCTGCGACAAATCCATCAATGGAAGGCGCTAACGATGCCGCGATCACTCAGGATCTTGATGTAGGCGACCCGAAGGCTCTGCGGGCCGGAGCGGTTGACCATGATTCCGGGCGTGATGCCCGCATGGTCTTTCAGTTCCAGCTTGGCGCCCTTGTCCACCAGGTACTGCAGGATCGCCTGTCCGCGCCGAACCGATTAGCGACCACGACGTGCACGATGCTGCGGCCGTCGTGGGTCAGGACATTCACATCCGGATCCATCTGCAGGGCGTACTTTAAGGCCTCCAAATTTCCACCGCCCGCAGCGGCGATGGCCAAGGTGCTTCCGTCCTGGGCTTTGAGCGCGGGGTCCGCTCCGGCCGCGACCAGCGCTTTCATGGCCGGCAGAGAGCCGGCCCTTGCCGCCAGTTGCAAGGGCGGAGTTGGCGACAGGGGAGACGGCACGTCATAGGCCTTGGCCATCATCGCCAGATAGGCTGCAAACCCCTGCAAAGGAGGTTCTCCCGGTTTGGGTTCCGGCGGCGCCGGCGGCTTTGGCGGTGGCGGCGGATTGGACAGCACATTCGGGTCGCCGCCCTTGGTCAGCACCAATTTGACCAGATCGGCGCTGCCGCTGGAGGCGGCGACATGAATAATTTGAACGCCCTTTGGGCTCCAGCGGCCCACATCGGGCGTTGCCGAAACCAACTGCACGGCGAAGGGGATGTTCTGCGCGGTGATCGCGGCTTGCAGCATGTCCGTCCCATCCGGCAGCACTGCATTGATATCTGCGCCGGCGGCGACCAGCATGGGCGGGGCGGCGGCGGCTTTGCTCCGCAGGGCGAAGTGCAGGGCGGTGAAGCCATTACGAGTGGCGGCGTTAACTCGCGCGCCGTGCTTGAGCAGCACGGTCATGTTGTCGGTCCTGCCCCTGGCGGCGGCCCACATCAGCGGGGTCTGCCCCTGCGGGTTGGCGCCGTTCACATCGGCGCCCTTGGCGATCAGGGCCTGCAGGGCCTGAGGCGTGGACGTGCCCGAGCACAGGGCTAGGGCCGATATGCCGTCCGGACGAGTTGCCTTGGCGTCGGCTCCGGCCTTGAGCAGATACGACACAATGGCCGGACCGCCCAGTTCGCAGGCCAGCATGAAGGGCGAGGCGCCGTCGATGTCTACGACATTGGGCTTGGCGCCGGCCTTCAGCAGCAGCCGCACGGACTCCTCGTCCTGGTGATTGACGGCCCAGGCCAGCACCGTGGACTTGTCGGGGAGGGCGGCGCTGGGGTTGGCGTGACCCGCCAAAAGGGCCTTGACCGCCGCGTGGTCGTTGTTGCGAACGGCCTCCAGCAACCGATCCTCGCGCGCGTCCGCCTGGGCGTTAAGACCCGCCGCGCCGGTAAGCAGCAATCCGATCAGGAGGGCTTTTCTCATCAGGTCAGACATCGGCATCCGAAGTCGGCGGCGGCTTCGAAGGCCGTCAATGGAACGGGCTGACGATGCCCCGGTCGGTGAGCAATTGAATATACGCCACTCGCAGCGCCTGCGGACCCCGCTGGTTGACCACGAAGCCGGGGGTATGTCCGGCGACATCCTCCACTTCCAGTTTAGCGCCCTTGTCCACCAGATAGCGGATCATGTCCTGGTTGTCCCGCCCGTGCGGGTTTTCCACCACCAGATGCAGAATGCTGCGACCATCCAGGGTTTGCACGTTCAGATCGGAGTCCAGCCCAAGCGTATATTTCAAGGTCTCCAGACTGCCGCTGGCAGCGGCGGCGAGCGCCAGGGTCGTCCCATCCTGATCCTTCGCACCAATCTGGGCGCCTGCGTCGATAAGCGCGTTCATGGCCGGAATAGAACCAGACCGGGCTGCGAAGTGCAGCGCCGATGTGGCGCAGTCCGGCGAAGCCGGAATGACCTGGACTATCGTCTTTGTTCGCGGCGCCGCGCTTTCGGTTGGAACAGGTCCCACGACCGCCAGGGGTTTTGTCTTGACGTTCGGTGTCATGGCGTTGGGGTCGCCGCCCTTGGACAGCACCAGCTTGACCAAGTCCGCGCTGCCGCTTGAGGCGGCGACGTGGATCATCTGACGACCGCGCTTGTCGCGCTGGTTCATGTCCGTCATCGCGGCCACCAGCTTGAGCGCGAAGGGTATGTTGTGTTCCATGATCGCCGCCTGGACCATGCTGGTCCCGTCGGGCAGCACCACCTTGGTGTCCGCGCCGGCGTCCGCCAACATGGTCACCCCAGCGTCGACTTTACTCTTCAAGGCGAAGTGCAGAGCCGTGAAGCCCGACTTGGTGACGGCGTTGACGTTGGCGCCATGCTTGATCAGCACCGCCATATTGTCGCTCCGCCCTTTGGCCGCCGCCCACATCAGCGGGGTCTGGCCCTTAAGGTCAGCGGCGTTTACATCCGCGCCCCTGGCGATCACCTGGTCCACGGCCTCCGGAGTGGAAATCCCCGCGCACAGGGCCAAGGCGGAGATTCCGTCCGGGCGGGTCGCCTTGGCGTCACCGCCGGCCTTGAGCAGATCGGAGATGATTGCCGGACCGCCCAGTTCGCAGGCCAAGGTGAAGGGCGAGGCGCCGTCGATGTCCAGGGCGTTGGGTTTAGCGCCCGCCTTTAACAGAAGCTGCACGGATTGCTCGTCCTGGCGGTGGACCGCCCAGGCCAAGGCTGTGGATTTGTCGGGCAGGGCGGCGTTGGGGTTGGCATGATGCGCCAACAGGGCCTTGACCGCCGCGTGGTCGTCGTTGCGCACGGCCTCGAGCAACCGATCCTCCCGGGCGCCAGCCTGGGCGGCGGCCCAGACAGACCAGGCAACGACAAACCCGATCAGCAGTGTTTTTTTCATCGATAAAGACGCCATTTAAGGGAACGGACTTATGAGACCGTGATCCTTCAGCAACTGGATGTACATCACTCGGAGAGCCTGGGGACCCTGCTGGTTGACCACGAAGCCCGGCGTGTGGCCGGTATTGTCCTGCAGCTCAAGCTGCGCGCCCTTGTCCACGAGATATCGGATCATCTCCTGGTCGTCCCGCCCATGTTGGTGTTCGATCACCACATGAATGATGCTGCGCCCATCCAGGGTTTTAGCGGCGACGTCGGGATCCAGTTCCAGGGCGTATTTCAGGGCTTCGAGATTGCCGCCGGCGGCGGCGGCCAAGGCCAGGCTCGATCCGTCCTGGGACTTGACATCGGTCTTAGCCCCAGCCTCGATCAGCGCCTTCATGGCGGGGGCTGAGCCGGCTTCGGCGGCCAAGAACAAAGCGGGTGTGGATGATGCCGGAGACGCAGGGATGGTCGGCGTCACGACAAAGACTCTGGGCGCGCCGCTTTCGTTGAGCAGGGGACTGTGCTTCAGCGATCTGACCATGATGGGCTTGGCATCGGGCGTCATGGCGTTGGGGTCGCCGCCCTTGGATAGCACCAGCTTGACCAGCTCGGCGCTGCCGCTTGAGGCGGCGACGTGGATCATCTGGCGCCCGCGCTTATCGCGCTGGTTCATGTCCGTCATCGCGGCCACCAGCTTGAGCGCGAAGGGTATGTTGTGTTCCATGATCGCCGCCTGGACCATGCTAGTCCCGTCAGGCAGCGCCAGCTTGGTGTCCGCGCCGGCGTCCGCCAGCATGGTCACCCCAGCGTCCACCTTGCTCTTCAAGGCGAAGTGCAGGGCCGTGAAGCCCGACTTGGTGACGGCGTTGACGTTGGCGCCATGCTTGATCAGCACCGCCATATTGTCGGTCCGCCCCTTGGCCGCCGCCCACATCAGCGGGGTCTGGCCCTTAAGGTCAGCGGCGTTTACATCCGCGCCCCTGGCGATCACCTGGTCCACGGCCTCCGGAGTGGAAATCCCCGCGCACAGGGCCAAGGCGGAGATTCCGTCCGGGCGGGTCGCCTTGGCGTCACCGCCGGCCTTGAGCAGATCGGAGATGATTGCCGGGCCGCCCAGTTCACAGGCCAAGGTGAAGGGCGAGGCGCCGTCGATGTCCACGACATTGGACTTGGCGCCGGCCTTCAGCAGAAGCCGCACGGACTCCTCGTCCTGGCGATGGACCGCCCATGCCAGCACCGAGGACTTGTCGGCCAGGAGCGCGTTGGGGTTGGCGTGAGCCGCCAGCAGGGCCTTGATCGCCGCGTGGTCGTCGTTGCGCACGGCCTCCAGCAACCGATCCTCGCGTGCGCCCGCCTGGGCGGCGGCCCAGACAGACCCGGCAATGACAAACCCGATCAGCAGTGTTTTTTTCATCGAACGGACTTCCACCTGAAGATTGGGCCGACGTGTGGACAATCAGTGGAACCCGCTGACGATCCCATGATCCTTGAGGATCTGGATATAGGCGACCCGCAGGCTCTGCGGCCCGGATCGGTTGACGAATAGGCCGGCGGTAATGCCGCGCCCGTCCTTCACTTCCAGCTTGGCGCCCTTGTCCACGAGATAATGGAGCATCGCGACGTTGTCCGCACCCAGGCGGTTGCCCACCACCATGTGCATGATGGTCCGCCCCTGTTTGTTCACCGCATTGACGTCGGGATCGAGCTCGACCGCGTACTTCAGGGCGTCAAGATTGCCGCCCCCGGCGGCGGCCAGAGCCAGGGTCGTGCCGTCCGCCGCGACGATATCGGGCTTGGCGCCCGCATCGATCAGAGCCTTCATGGCGGGAGCTGAGCCGGCCTGGGCTGCGAACAGCAAAGGCGGAGACGGCGTCGGTCCTGAGGCCGCCAGAGTGGTCGGCGTACCGACCTTCGGCGGCAGGACCGCGCCGGGGGCAGGAGGCGTCTCCACCGCCGCCACAACTGGCGGTGGGGCGGGCGTAGGCAGCGGGGGGGCGGTCATGCTGTTGGGCCCGCCGCCCTTGGCCAGCACCAGCTTGATCAGATCGACATTGCCGCTAGAGGCGGCCAGATGGATCAGTTGTCGGCCCTGCCGATCTCGCCGATTGACGTCCAGACCGGCGGACACAAGTTGCTCAACGAACTGGACATTGTGCTCAAGAAGGGCCGTCTCGACCACAGTTGTCCCATCCGGCAGCACTGCATTGATATCTGCGCCGGCGGCGACCAGCATGGGCGGGGCGGCGGCGGCTTTGCTCCGCAGGGCGAAGTGCAGGGCGGTGAAGCCACTACGGGTGGCGGCGTTAACCCGCGCGCCGTGCTTGAGCAGCACGGTCATGTTGTCGGTCCTGCCCCTGGCGGCGGCCCACATCAGCGGGGTCTGCCCCTGCGGGTTGGCCCCGTTCACATCGGCGCCCTTGGCGATCAGGGCCTCCAGGGCCTGAGGCGTGGACGTGCCCGAGCACAGGGCTAGGGCCGATATGCCGTCCGGACGAGTCGCCTTGGCGTCGGCTCCGGCCTTGAGCAGATCCGACACAATGGCCGGACCGCCCAGTTCGCAGGCCAGCATGAAGGGCGAGGCGCCGTCGATGTCCACGACATTGGGCTTGGCGCCGGCCGTCAGCAGAAGCCGCACGGACTCCTCGTCCTGGTGATTGACGGCCCAGGCCAGCACCGTGGACTTGTCGGGGAGGGCGGCGTTCGGGTTGGCGTGACCCGCCAACAGGGCCTTGATCGCCTCACGCTCGTGGCTGCGCACCGCCTGCCAAAGCCGGTCGTCACGCGCTCCCGCTAAGGACGCGCCGCCGACCAAGCCCACAAGCAGAAACCCGACTAAGAGCGCGCGTCTCATCGGTTCGAGTTTCCGCTGTGGGCCTAAGCGGTGAGGCCGGAGAACCGCCCGGTGCTGTCGCCAAGGGTGTTCTGCTGCACGCCTAGAATGTCCATCATGGACAACATGACGTTGCTCGCCGGTGTTCCCTTGTCTGCGACCACGTGGCGATTGCCCTTGATCAGGCCGCCGCCCACGAGGGTCGTCAGGTTGGTGTGATCGTGGTGATCAGGGTCGGCCATGCTGGGACCGGTCAGGACGATCGTGTTGTCCAGCAGAGAGCCTTCGCCTTCCTTGGTTTCGGACATCCGCTTCAGATAGTAGGCGAACTGCTCCATGTGCAGGATGTTGATCTTGGTCAGGCGCGCGATCTTTTCCGGGTCCCCGCCGTGGTGGCTGGTGGGGTGGTGGCCGTCCGGCACACCGACCTCCGGATAGCTGCGTCCGCTGGCTTCACGGCCCAGCATCAAGGTGCCCACCCGGGTCAGGTCGGCCTGGTTGGCCAGGACCTGAAGGTCGATCATCATGCGAGCGTGCTCGTCGAACTGGTCGGGAATGCCTGAGGGTTTGGCATAGTCCGGCAAGGCCACGGCCTGGCTCTGCTCGATCTTTTGGATGCGCCGCTCGATATCGCGAACGGACTCCATGTATTCGTCGATCTTCTTTTGATCTTCCGAGCCGACTGCGCGCGACAGGCGCTTGGCGTCGTCCGCCACGAAATCCAGGATGCTGGCCTGACGCTTCAGTTGCGCCATGCGGGCCTTGGGATCCAGGCTGTCTCCATCGCCGAACAGGGCTTCGAACACTTCGCGGGGATTGATGGTCACAGGCAGGGGCGTCGATGCGTCGCGCCAGGACAGGGTGTCGGTGTAGGCGCAGCTATAGCCGGAGTCGCAACTGCCAACCAGGCTGGGAGGTTCGATCCCCAGTTCCAGCGAGGGAATTTGCGTCGTCTGTCCGAACTTGTTGGCGACGAGCTGATCCATGGATACGCCGCAGGTGAGGTCGGCGCCCTCGGTCTTCTTAACGTGGACCCCGGTCAACCAGGTTCCGCATGCGCGGGCATGGTCGCCGGCGCCGTCGCCCAGGGCGTCGCCTTGGTGGGCGTCCACGCCGCTGATCACCATAAACTGGTTTCGGTAGGGCTCGAGCGGCTGAAGGATGGGGGACAGGGCGAAGCCCTCGCCCGTCTGAGCGGGCAGGAAGTTACGCATCGCCATGCCGTTGGGCATGTAGATGACCTGAAGCCGCTTGCGCGCCGCCGCAGCGGCTTCCGCGGCCGAGGCGTTGGTGGCCATGGCGCCCAGCAGGGGCAACGCTAGAATGGCCCCGGCGCCGCGCAGCACTGTGCGGCGATCCATCGCTTTACGTGTGATGATCATTGTCCGGAGTCCTTCTCATGACAAAGGGTACGCTTTGAACGATGCCCATGATTATGGATTGCATCCGATAATCGTCACGTGCGGCTTTATAACGTATACCGCGAACGACGGGCATATCATAGGGCTCTAGGCCTCGGCCCAGAGCATAGGTGAGCAGCTTTGCGGTAAAGGCGTCCACGAATTCATCCTTGCGCGACATCAGGATGCCTTGCAGGCCTGCGGGACCTTCGAACTTTGTGCCGTTGGTCAATACGGCGGAGGCATCGACCTGCTGGCCGGCGTAACCCGTGCGCCAAGCGCCCGTGGCGTCATAGTTCTCAAGGCTGAACCCGAGCGGGTCCATCTTGGTGTGGCAGGACGCGCAAACCGGGTTAGCCCGGTGCACTTCCATCTGTTCGCGCACCGTCAGGGTCTTGCCGTTCTTCGTGTCGTCTAGCGAAGGCACATTAGGCGGCGGCGGCGGCGGGGCGTCCGACAGCAGGTTTTCCAAAATCCACTTGCCGCGCAGCACCACCGAGGTGCGGTTGCCGTAGGACGTCACGGTCAGGATAGAGCCCTGGCCCAGCAATCCGCCGCGATGCCAGTTCGGGTCCAGCTTCACGCGCCGGAAGGCGGTGCCGTAGATTCCAGGGATGCCGTAATGCTCGGCCAGCCTTTGGTTGAGGAAAGTGTAGTCGGCGTTGAGCAAATCCAGCAGGCTGTGGTTTTGGCGGACCACGCTGTCGAAGAACATCTGGGTTTCGGTCAGCATCGCCTTACGCAGCCGAATGTCGAAGCCCGGATAGGCGTCCTTGTCCGGCTTTTGGAATTCCAGACGGCGCAAATAGAGCCACTGACCGGCAAAATTCTCCGACAAGGCCTTGGCCTTGGGGTCCTTAAGCATCCTCGCGACTTCGCGCTTGAGAACCGCCGGTTGCTTGAGTTGTCCGCGCTGGGCAACCGACAGCAATTCGTCGTCCGGAATGCTGCTCCACAGGAAGTAGGACAGGCGTGTGGCCAACTCCAGATCGCTGATGCGGTGGATCGAACCGGGCTTGCTCTTGGCCGGATCGATTTCGCGCATGAACAGGAAGTTGGGCGAGACGAGAACCGCCTCTACCGCCGCTTCAACGCCCTGGTCGAAGTCGGCGCCGTCGCGACCTTCCTTGTACATTTTCATCAGCGGCGCGACGTCTTCATTGGTCACTGGGCGGCGATAGGCGCGCCGCGCGAGGGTGGCCAGAATCTTGTGCGCGCACACGTCTTCAGACAGGGAGGCCGAGGGATGGCAGATGAAGATCTTGCGGCGGCTGGGCGTGTCGCCCGGCCCCTTGATGTCGGTCGGCCCGACCACGGATATCTGGATCACATCGCGCAGATAGAAGGCCTGCGAATACTGGGGCCCCGACGCCGTGGAGGGGACCTGAAGCTGTTTGACCAGAACGCCGTCGATCTGCACGTCCATGGGTAGCATAGACCTGGTCTTGGGCAGGGGCGGCGCGTCCATCGCGGTGGTCACCGGGACGAGGGTCTCATCCAGGGCCAAGGACTTGTGGAATGATACGCCGATGATTCGCGGACCAGCCTTCAAGGGCAGCGTCAAGTCGTACCGATTCGTCGCATCGAGCTCAATGTCCGACGAGGTGCCGGGATTGAGGTGAATCTGGATCGTGTAGGTCCCGTCGTACGGCGCGTAATATTTGAACGAGCCGCCCCCGCGAGAATCCAGCGGAAGATCGTCGCTCGCACGTTCGTTATAGGACGGCACCCCGAAGTGAGCGGTGAACATGTCCTTGGGAATCTTGTAGTCGGTCACGGCCGGATTGCGTGACGCTTGGCCCGTGGCCAAGCGGCTAATCTTGCCCGCGACATTGATGTAGCGGTTCATCAGCGTCGGCGAGACGGTCAGCACGTCCGCGATGTTGTCGAAGCCGTAGCCCGTGTTGTCGGCCGGCAAGTCCTGCCCGACCAGGACGTCCATGCCGAGCAGGTCACGCACGGCATTGGCATATTCAATGCGGTTCATGCGTCGCAAGCCAATGTGACCCGGATTTGGGTGATCGGCGGATTGCTTGTCCAAAGACGTCTGCAGCCACTGGGTGAAATCGGTGAGTTGTTCGTCTGACGGACGGGGCCGGCCCTTGGGCGGCATCTCGCCCATGCTCAGCTTGTGCAGAATTTTTTCCCAGGTTCCGTCATCGGCCTGCAGATTGTCGGCGCGTAAGGGCTGGACCGACATGCCGCCGGTCTTGGCCTTGTCGTTGTGACAGCCGGCGCAATACTGCTGGAGCAGATGGCCACGGTCCGCCGCGGACGCGGAGGAGGCCGCGGACGCCTTCGCTACCGGGGTGGCCTCGGCGCTGCCCAGCAGATGCAGGCCGGCGAGGCCCGCCACGGTAAGCGCTCCGGCGGCATATCCGATACGTTTGAGGGTCGGCATGGACAGCAAACTGATCAACCTCTGACTCAAGGCGCGCGAAACCTTTCGGGACCGACGGCAGGGATCGGTCGGTGCTTGGCGTTTTCGTGAATATGGGCGCCCGAGGGCCCCGCCGCCAGTTTCGCGTCTGAAATCGAGACGGGAGTCGGCAATGCGTTCTTCATCATCCCTATCGATCCCCCCTGGCGAATGTTCCGAGCCGACTCGACGGTGGGTTAGCCCCAACACTTCACGCCGTACATAAGCGCGCCGAGGCGCTCAGTCTAATGACAACTTGTTGCAGCCAAATCTCAGGCCGCGCACCGCGCCTTAACCTGTCAGGGTGGCGATTCAGACATTCGCCTAGGCTTGTGGCGGCCTTGGCGCGAATTTCTGAATCGCCGGCCACATCAGAGCGGGGGAGACGGCGGCGGCATGGAGGCGCCGGGCGGCAGTGTCTTGGCCAGATAGGCCTTCATCGCGGCCAAGTCGGCATCGCTTCCGGAGGCGCCGTAGGTCACCATGCGGTCGACCACATCGGACCAGTCCTGCGCCGAACGTCCGTGCGCGTAGACCGGCGAAAGGTCATGGCAGCTAGTGCACGCGCTTTGCAGCAGGGCCTGTCCTTCGCTTGCGGTTGGCGCGGGCGCTACGGCCGAAGGAGCTTCAGCCGGAGCCGGAGCCGGAGCCGGAGCCGGAGCCGCAGCCGGAGTTCCGGCCGGAGGCGGCGCCGCATCGGGACCTTGGGCGTGCGCGCAAGCGGCGATCAGCGCGCTGGCGGTCAGACAGTAGGCGAGTGAACGCCAAGCTTTGCTCATTTCAAATCCCTTCGCTCAATTGAACCTCATACAGCGGCCCGGCAGGCAGCCACATCGTCCCCTCCCTTTATGGCGACGACATGGCGTAAGTCATCCGGAATCTACGTGGGTTTGCAGGGTGAAAATAGGGCTTGTCGTCAGCGCGTCGCGCCGTGCCTTCGCCGAATTGACATGACGGTTCCGTTGCTTGACAGGCATTCGACCCAAAGAATAGCGTGCGTTCGCCCAATGTCTGGGCCAACGCAAAGCCCAAGGCAAGACCGGCGGGCCGGCTGTGGACATGGGGAGTGAACAGGGACGGGCGAGCGGCGGCCCCTCCTCGAAGGCCGAACAGGCGTGAGCCGAATAAGGGAAATCACAGATGCGCGACCTATCGCGACGGCTGGCGCTGACATTGCCGTTGCTGGGGCTTCTGGCCGCCAAGACTCGCGCCTTCGCCCAACTCGCCGTCGCGCCGGCCAAGGCCGCTCCCGCTGATACCGACTGGCGCCACTATGGCGGCGACCTGGCCAGCACCCGCTATGCGCCACTGAGCCAAATCGACGCAGATAATTTCAAACAGCTTGAGGTGGCTTGGCGCTTCGCCACCAGTCCCTATGGCCCGCAGCCCGAATATCTCCTGCAGTGCACCCCCCTAGTGGTCCAAGGCCGTATGTTTTTCACCGCAGGCGCCCGTCGCAGCGTGGTGTCAATCGACGCGGCCACCGGCGAGGTGATCTGGAGCCATCGCGAGGTGGAAGGCGAAAGGGCGGCCAAGTCGCCCCGTCTGGGCTCGGGACGGGGCCTAGCCTATTGGACCGACGGCAAGGAGGAACGCATCCTCTATGTCACGATCGGCTATAGGCTCGTCGCGCTGGACGCCAAGACCGGAGCGCCGGTTCCCGGTTTTGGCGAGGGCGGCATCGTCGATCTACGGCTGGACGATGACCAGGATATGGACCTGATCAACGCGGATATCGGCTACAACGCCGCCCCGGCCATCGGCAACGACGTTGTGGTCATCGGCGCGGCCATGAGCGCGGGCAGCGCCCCGCCCACGCGCAAGAACGTCAAGGGCTATGTGCGCGGCTTTGACGTGCGCACGGGCAAGCGATTGTGGATATTCCACACCATCCCCAAAAAGGGGGAGTACGGCTACGAGACCTGGCTCAAAGGGACTGATGAGATCGGCAATACGGGCGATTGGGCCCAGATTTCCATCGATGAGACGCTGAACCTCGCCTATCTCGGCGTGGAAATGCCGACGGGCGATTTCGAGGGGCAATATCGCCCAGGCAACACCCTGTACGACGAATGCATCGTCGCGGTGGATTTGAAAACCGGCCAGCGAAAATGGCACTACCAGTTGGTGCACCATGGTCTGTGGGACTACGATCCGCCCTGCGCGGCGATCCTTTGCGACATCCCGGTCAAGGGAAAGATGGTCAAGGCGCTGGCGCAGCCGACCAAGCAGGCCTTCCTCTATGTGCTCAACCGCGAGACCGGCGAGCCGATCTGGCCCATTCCGGAAAAGAAGGTTCCCAAAGGCGATGTGCCCGGCGAGTGGTATTCGCCGACACAGCCCATGCCCTTAAAGCCGCCGGCCTATGATCGGCAGGGTGTGATTGCCGAGAACCTGATCGACTACACCCCGGCCCTGCATGAAAAGGCCCTGCGCCTGATCAAGAACTATGTGGCCGGGCCGCTCTACACCCCGCCGTCGATCTACAAACGCGATGGAACGTGGGGCACCCTGGCGGCCCCCAAGGGCGAGGGGGGAACCAACTGGCCCGGCGGATCGTACGATCCGCAGACCCACACGGCCTACATTTACTCCCAGACCGAGGCGACCCAGTGGGCCTTAGCCCGCAATACCGACAAGTCGGTTTCGGACTTCGACTGGATTATCATGCGTCGCCCACCGAAGGAGGATGAAGGCCTGGTGCGCGATGGGTTCAAGCCGCGGGAAATCAGCGTCGACGGGTTGCCCCTGATGAAGCCGCCCTACGGGCGGATTACAGCCATCGATCTGTCCAAGGGCGAGTTTCGTTGGCAAGTCGCCCACGGCGAAACGCCCGATCAAATCCGCAACCATCCCGCCTTAAAAGGCCTGACCATTCCCAGGACCGGCCAGGCTGGAAAGCTGTCGCCCCTGGTGACGCAAAGCCTGGTGGTGTGCGGCGATGCAGTGGTGTTCACCACGCCGTCGGGCAAGCGCGGATCGATGCTGCGCGCCTATGACAAGGACACGGGCGAGGAGAAGGGGGCCGTCTATATGTCCGGCCCGCAGGTCGGCTCACCCATGACCTACATGCTGGGCGGGGCGCAGTACATCGTCCTGGCGATCGGCGGAGGCAATATCCCCGCCGAACTGGTCGCGTTCAGGCTTCCGCGCGCCAGCGCCAAGCCCCGCCCGGCGCAGGCGCGCGAAGACTGATCGCTGAGCCCGTTCGCTATTTGGGGCGCGGCGGCGCGGTGGGGTCGGCCAAGCCCATGCCGATCACCTGGCCGCTGGCCAGGATGTGGTCCTTCATGGCCCCCTTCAATCCGTCGTAGCTCAGGTTCGGGTCGACCGAGATGGGCGTGTCCAGGGCGAACACCTGCAGATGGTAGCGGTGGCGCGGTCCCGCCGGAGTGCGCGGGCCTTCATAAATGTGGTGAGGGCCAAGGACATTGGGGCCATAGGCCGAGCCGGGCGGGGGCGGGTCGGCCAGATTCGGCTCCAGCGAGGTGGTGCGGGCGGAGACGTTGTACATGGTCCAATGCAGCACCGCGTCGCCGCCGTGGGCGCCGTCGCCGTCCTGCATGACGATGGCGTAGGTCTGGGTGGCCTTGGGTCCCTTGCTCCAGGACAGACCCGGGAAGTGGTTGCCCCTGTAAAGGGTGTTCTCGAAGGGAATGTCGCCCCCGTCCTTGAAGGCCGGCGTCGTCACCTTGAGTTTGGCGCCGCCCTTGGCCGGAAACATGTTGATCACCAGTTTGTCGGCGGACACTTCCTTGGCCGGCGGCGGCAGCGCCTGCGCCAGGGCTGCGGATGCGGCGGACAGTCCGGAAGCCGCGGTCAAGGCGGCGATCAGCAGAGGGGTCTTCATGATCCAGGGTCCCTATTCGTTGCGGTTATTCTTGCCACGGCACGCTGTAGTTTAAGGTCGACGATGGTCAAGTCCATTCAGTCCGTATTTCCCTTGGCGCGTGGGCGGCCCCGTCGAAGGACCCAGATCGAGATGATGAGAACGAGAAGGTGGAAGACGCCTTCCATCAGCATGGGCGATGAGAAGCCCGCCGTGTCGAACAGGTAGCCGCCCAACAGGTTGATCCCCGCCATGGTCGTGGTGCCAAGGAAGGAAAACACCCCGACGGTGGATCCTCGCAGGTGCGCCGGCGCTTCCTGCGCGAGCAGGGATTGGGAGGCGATGGCTTCGGCGCTTTCCGCAAAGCCCATCAGAAAGGCGGCCACCATCATCGCGAAGCCGAAGGGGTTGGTGATCAGACCGAAGAAGCAGAAGGCCGCGGTCATCATGGCCAAGGACGCCAGCATCAGTCCCATGCGGTTCACCTTATCGGTGATCACCCCGAACAGAGGCGCCCCCGTCACCTTGGTGATGAAACGGATGGCGGCGATCAGGCCTGCGGTCTTGGCCGCCGTGAAGGCGTCGATGCCCTCGATCCGTCCAGCATTGACGATCCAAAGCCCCAGAAAGGATCCGATGATAAGGGTGTCCGAACGTGCGACGCTGCCGATAAACAAGATGAGCCCGAAGTTCCTATTCCCCCGGGCGTAGGCCAGGACGTCTCGGATTTTGCCGAATATCGCCCGGCTGTGCTCCGCCACCCCTGCCGAGGTCGCCGACAGCGCCCGCTTGTAAGGATCATTGAAGAAGGCGGCCGTGACGATCGCTCCGCTGAGGGGAAACAATGCGACCAGAAAACAGGTCCAAAACAGGGCGCCGTGGGCACTGTAACCCAAACCCTGGAACGCGCCAGGCCAACGCGACGTGACCAGGATGAACCCCGAGGCCGCCAGCCACGGGACCAGAAGGGCGAGACTGTTGAATTTTCCCCGTGACCGATTGTCGGGAATGTCCATCGCGACGGTTGCGGAACTGGAATAGCCGGCGAAGGCCAGGCCCCATAGGAATCGCAGGACGAACAGCAGCGTGACCGAGAAAACAAACGGATAGGCCAGCAGACAGAGAAATAGTCCTGTCAGGGTCCACAGCAGCATCGCCCGGCGTCCGAGTATGTCGGCCAGGGCCCCAGCGACCATGACAAAGAGCAGGGTTCCGATCTGTTGGGTCGCCCCGAGGGCTCCAGCCACAATGCCCTGTTTAGTCGGGGAGATATGAAGCTGTTGCCCCAAGATCAAAGGCGTCAATATGTTGGCGAATTCGATCATGCTGACGCCGACGCAGGTGACGAAGAAGATCGAAACCACGTGTCTGGGGCGATATCCTGGGGCAAGTAGGACGGGGCCGATGCGGCTTTGCGCCGGCGAGCTTGCGCCTGGATCCATGGTTTCCGCCCGCCTGTTGTCAGCTCCGATCCTCGCCGGGAACCGTTGTTCAATCAGACCCCGGACTGGCTCAGGTGGCAAGAGCCCTTTCGCGGAACCATCAAACCTCAAGCAGTCTCGCCTCTCTCGCGCTTGCGCATGGCCAGGAGGAAGGCGATGGCGATGGCCACGAACACCAGGTTGAGAATCGCTAGGAACAGGAACGGAGCAATGAACCCCAGTTTGTCGAACAGGATGCCCGCCAGATAGCTGATCACCACCACGCTGATGGTGCCCGTCAGGACGAAGAAGCCGATGGCTGAGCCGCGCAGCCCTGGGGGCGCTCGTTCGCCGAGGGCGGCGGAGGATGAAACGGTCTGGGCCATCTCGGCCACGCCGATGCCAAAGAAGATGATCAGGATCAGCGGGCCTTGGACATCGTGGACCAACAGGGTGGAGCTGAAAGCCAGGGCGGCGGCGATCATCGCCCCCAGCAACATCCCGACACGGTTCACCCGGTCAGCGATGAAACCGAGGAACAGGGGTGAGACGGCCGAGGCCGAGGTCCACATTAAAGAGCACATCCCCACGGTCTTCAGGGCTTCTGGCGCGGCGATGCCCTGCAGCTTTGAGGCGCCCATGACCCACACCGACATGAAGGACTGGGTGACGAAGAAGTCCGAGCGGATCACGAAGCTAGTCACTAAGATCAGGCCGAAGGTGGGGTCCACACGGCTGTGCGCCAGCACCGCGCGGGTGGTTGAGATCAATCCCTTGAAATTCAGATGGCGAACCTCTGTTCCGGTCTGTCTGGGCGGTTCGCGTAGGAACAGCACGGCGATGACCAGGCCGACCACCCCGATGGCCGCTAGGATCCACAGCGAGCACCTCAGCGCCGTCACGCGGTCCACGCCGTGCGCGATCAGGAAGGCCGGGGTGTGCGGCAGCACCCAGCCGACCAGAACGGTTTGGACCACCGCCTGGAAGATGAACATCATACTGATGAACTTCCCGCGGGTTTCATTGGAAGGGTAATCCACGATCATCGTCGTGGTCCCGGCTATGTGGCCGGTGGAGGAAAGGCCCATTAGGCAGCGCAGAGCGAACAACGCCGCTACCGACGCGGCGAAGGGCAGGGTGACCAGCATAACCGTCAGCCCGACGATCGCCATGATCAGCATGGGCTTGCGCCCGACGATGTCCGCCAGCGCGCCGGACACGAGGACGAACAGGGCGACGGCGCCGTACTGGGCCGTGTTGAGCAGGCCGGTGATGCGGCCTTGCTGCGAAACGGGGACGTGCAGCACTTCGGTCAGCAGATAGGGCTGAACCACGGTGACAAAGCCGATCAGGCAGGAGGTGATGGTCATCACCACCATGAACACGCCGACCTGTGCGGGCTCGATGCCGGGCGCCAGACGAATGGGTCCCAGACGCTTGAGTGAAGATTCGTTCTGTTGCATCGCTTCCCCCGAATTCGCCGCTTCTTCGCCGACGCTGAGCCGAATAGAGCCCAAACCCATGCCTTAGTCACCTGGGTCATTCGCCCTTCCCCTTCCCCTAGCCGGGCGAATATCGGATGTGTCGGCGCCTCGTTGCCTGTGGAGCTTGTCCATGACCAATCATCTGTTCGGCCAGATGCTGCTGCGCATGGACGGGCTCGAGCGGTCGTTTATTCGTGTTGCAGGCCAAGCCGGCGCCGAGGACCGAATTTTCTCCTATGGCGACATGCTGAAGCAGTCGGGGCGCCTGGCCCAAGTCTTGGTCCAGCGCGGCGTGCGGCCTGGAGACCGTGTCGCGGCCCAGGTGGACAAGAGCGCCCAGGCCATACTGCTCTACCTGGCCTGCATCCGGGCCGGCGCGGTCTGGCTACCCCTGAACCCAGCCTACACCCTGGCCGAGCTGGACTACTTCATCGGCAACGCTGAGCCGGTGTTGATGGTCTGCGATCCGGCGCGGGCCGATGTGGTCGGCGACTTGGCGAGCCGCTTGGGCGTCGCCGCGACCGAGACCCTCGCAGCCGACGGGCTTACCGGCAGTCTGGTTGAGCTCGCCGCCGCCATGGACGGCGCGTTCAGCGATGTGGCGCGCGGGGAGGACGATCCGGCGGCGATCCTTTACACCTCGGGCACCACCGGCCTGTCCAAGGGCGCGGTGCTGAGCCATGGCAACTTGGCGAGTAACAGCGCCGCCCTGGCCGAGCTATGGCGGTTCACAGCAGACGACGTGCTGTTGCACGCCCTGCCGATCTTCCACACCCATGGCCTGTTTGTGGCGACCAATGTCACCCTCATGGCCGGATCGTCCATGATCCTCATGCCTCGGTTCGATCCGGCCGAAATGCTGGCCCGGATGGGTCAAGCCAGCGTGATGATGGGGGTGCCGACCTTCTATGTCCGGCTTCTGCAGAGCCCTGCGCTCAACCGCGACGCCGTGGCCGGCATGCGGCTGTTCGTGTCGGGCTCCGCGCCCTTGCTGGAAGAAACCCACAGGGCATGGTTCGAGTGCACCGGCCATCGGATACTCGAGCGCTACGGCATGACCGAGACTAATATGAACAGCTCCAATCCCTATGACGGCGACCGGGTGGCCGGCACAGTCGGCCTGCCGCTGCCGGGCGTGGATATCCGCATCGCCGATCCGCAAACCGGCGCACCCTTGCTCCACGGCGAGGTGGGGATGATCGAGATCCGCGGCCCCAATGTGTTTAAGGGCTACTGGCGCATGCCGGACAAGACCGGCGCAGACCTTCGCCCGGACGGCTTTTTCATCACCGGCGATTTGGGCGCCTTCGACGAGCGGGGCTATCTGCGGATCGTTGGCCGCTCCAAGGACCTGGTTATTTCCGGCGGCTTCAATGTCTATCCCAAGGAGGTCGAGGCCGAGATCGACGCCCTGGCCGGCGTGATGGAAACCGCTGTTATCGGCCTGCCCCACCCAGACTTCGGCGAAGGCGTGACCGCGGTGGTGGTGCTCAAGCCCGGCGCCGCTTTGGATGAGGACGCCGTGCGCGCCGCCTTGGCGGACAGGCTGGCGAAATACAAACAGCCCAAGCGAATCCTGTTCGTCGAGGACCTGCCGCGCAACGCCATGGGCAAGGTTCAGAAAGCCGCGCTGCGGCAGACTTACACGCGCCTGTACCAGGACTGACGGCCGTTCAACTCGTGCGGCTCTTCCACTTGTCCGCTAGGTGCTGGGCCGTGCGCCAGGCCAGCGCCTGCAAGGTGAGCGTTGGATTGCGCGAGCCGCTCGTACCCATCACCGCGCCCCCGACCACCGCCAGGTTGGGCGCCTCATGGGCGAAACCCCAGCGGTCGACCACATTGGTCTCCGGATTGTCGCCCATGCGCGCCCCGCCATAGGCGTGGGTGGTGGGGATCATGCTCCCCAGCGCGCCCTTTTCCACCCTGATCGCCCCGGCCGCTTGGTACCAATCGACCATCTTGTTCATCATGAAGGCTGCAATCTTCTTCTCGTTGTCCTTGAAGTCCGCCGTGATGCGCGGCACGGCAAAGCCGAGCGGATCCTTCACCACCGGGTCCAAGTCCACGACGTTGTCTTCGTAAGGCAAGGTGGTCTTTTGTAGATAGGCGCCGTTGGTGCGGTCTGCGTTGCGCATAACGAAGGCCTTCCAGTCCGAGCCCCAAGTCTTGGTCTGGCCGAAGGTCGACATGCTGGCGGCCAGGATCGGGCGGCGACTGGGGTAGATCCACATATTGCCCCCGCCAATGAAATCTAGGCCTGAGTGGTCGAAGTTGTCGTCTGCCCAGTTGTCCACGCCGACCCCTTGCGCCGGCAGGCCGTACCAACTGTTGATGTTGTGTGGAAACAGCGCCGACACATGGGCGCCCTGGTTGTGGCTCATATAGTGGCGGCCAACCTGGCCATGGTTGTTGGCCAAGCCGTTGGGGAAGGCCTTGGACTTGGACAGCAGCAACAGCCGGATGTTCTCATAGATATAGCCGGCCAGGATCACCGCTTCAGCCGGCTGAAAATAGACCTCTCCATCCTTCAAATAGGTCACGCCGGTGACGCGGCCGTTGCGGTCGACCTCTACGTTGGTGACTCGCGCACCCGTGACGATCTGCAGCCGCTGGGTCGCCAGGGCCTTGGGAATGGTGCTGACGGCGGTGGAGCTCTTGGCGTTTACATGGCAACCCGCGCGGTCGCACCAGCCGTGGTAGGCGCAGCCAGGCCTTCCCTCGTAAAGCACTGAATTAACCGCCGCCGGTCCGGGGAACGGGTGCAGACCGATGCCCTTGGCCGCCTTGGTCATCAAGTCGGTGAACTCGGTCCCGCGTAGGGGCGGCATGGGATATTCGCGGCTGCGGGCGCCTTCGAACATATTGCCGGCCGGATCCAGCTTGCCGCCGATATTGCCGGCCTTGCCCGAGATGCCGACCTCGTACTCGACCTTGTCGTAATAGGGCTCCAACTCCTCCAGGCCGAAGGGCCAGTCCTCCACCGTCGATCCCTTGGGGATGCGGGCCGCGCCGTATCGGGCGGTGGTTGCGCTAACCACCTTGAAGTCCCACGGGTTCAGCCGCCAGCTTTGGCCCCAATAGTGCAGACTGGAGCCGCCCACGGCGTTCATCATGGGATGATAATCAGGGCGGGGCGAATAGGGTGCGCCGGCAAAAGGGCGGTGCGTGGGCACCTCGCGGTTGGCCTTCTGCGCTGCCTGGGGCCAGCCCCGGAAGTTGTTGCTGATCTCGTCCGGAGCATAGTCGGCCGGACTCATCCAGCCGCCGGCCTCCAGCCCGATGACGTCCAGTCCAGCGCGGCAAAGGGGCAGGGCCGCCACCCCGCCCGCCGCGCCCAGGCCCACGATCACCACATCGGTCTTTTTCAGGGTGACGGTCATCGGACTTTGCTCCCCGCGCCGCGCGTATCGTGGGGCATATCGGCCATGTCTTGATGGGCGCCGTGCGAACGGTTGAACATGGCGAAGTCGTAGGCGGACTCGTGGGTGGGCTTCAGGTGGGGATCCATCCCCTGCTGCTCGGCGCTCGCCATCAGCCGCAGGCCCGGATAGCCGATCAGGTCCCATCCGATGAAGTCGGCGTTGCCGCCATAATAGGGGTCGCCGAACATGCCTTGCAGGGTGTGGCCGCGCACTAGGGCAAAGAAAGCGCTTTCCCTGGCCTCTGTCTCGGTCAGCACCGCGTCCTGCTGCTCGGGCGAAAGCTGTGCGAATGGTGCGCCGTGCGCGGCCTGGGCGCGGGCGTTCAGGGCGCCGAGGCCGCTGCGATACAGTTCGCGCGAGGAGGCCAAGGCTCCGGCCAGGGCGCGGTCGATATAATGCGCCGCGCGCGCCTCCTTGGCGCCGGGCCCAGCGGCGTCGCTGGGGATCAGGCGCGCGCAAAAGGCCTCCAGAACATCGGCCTCGATGGCGGTGAGGGCTTCAAGCGCCTCCCGGCGAGGCGGGCTGTGCGGGGCCGCCGCGTGGGTCTGGCCGCCTACGGACCCCGCTGCCGCGCCCGCCACGCCCGCACCGCGCAACAGGGCTCGCCGAGAGAGAGACGTCTTGGCGTCCTGGTCTTTGTCTTTCATCGCATCATTCCACGGCTTTCAGAGAATGGAATAGGCCAGCAGCACATTGCCCGGCGCGCCATTGGCGATGGCGTAGCCCGAGCCGATGAACATCATGCCGCCGCTCACGGTCACCCCGCTGCCGATCAGCGAGCCGCCGTGGGCGGGCACATGGTTGACGGTGTCAAAGTTCCGCGCCGTCTCCAGGGTCCACAGACAGCGGCCGTCCCGCTGGGAAAGGCCGGTGATCCGGCCGTCCGCGCCCGAGTTCAGCACCGCGCAGGGGATGCCGGTGGCGGCCGCGGCGTTGCCATGGCAGCCCAAGCTCTTCTGCTGGAACAGGGCAAAGCCTTCGTCGGTATCGACGCGAGGCAGGGGCGCGGCCATTGAGGCCAGGGCCACGGCCAAAGCCGGCAGGGCGGCGATGATCCAAGCGCAGGCCTTTCCAGTCATTTTTTCCGCCCACGCTTTCATTGTTTGGCGGGCAGTTTGGGGTAAGGAGTGACGGTCGTAAAGGCGCGGCGACCGGTGCTTGCGCCGCTACATAGTCCAAAGGTTGCGGGCGCTCGAATTGCATGACGCCGATAGATCAAAGCCCGCCGAACCTGCCCCATCCGCCCGTAAAGCCGGACGTGGAGGAATGCTGTAATCGCGGCTGCTGCCCCTGCATCTTCGACTATTATTGGGATGCGATGGAGCGGTGGGAGAAGACCGTGCGCGAGCGCGGCGCCGATCCCCATGCGGTGTTGGAGGCCTTGGACAGGCGCTAGAACATGGCGGTGATGGTCAAGCTGGCCGCGATGGGTTCGAGCGGGTGGACCTGCAGGCCGCCGACGCCCTCGGCGGGCTCGCTGGGCAGGCGCGAGGTGTAGAAATAGGCCGCCGAGTCCGATTTTGTATTGAAAAGATTGAATATATTGGCCTGAATTCGGAGTTTGTCATTGACCTTGTAACCCAGGTCGAGGTTGACTTCGCTGTATCCTTTGTCCTGCGGATTCTCGGTTCCGTCATTGACGGGATATGGGCCCAGAATGCGCCACTGTAGGCCGCCGAACCAGGGTCCCAGATTGTCGACCAGCGCCCCGAATGAGCCGATGAAAGTCGGCGCGTTGGCGATAAACGGTCCGTCCAGCTCGAAAGCCGCCAGATCGCCGCCCGTGTAGCGGGCCTTGGAGAAAGCCAGGTCGGTGTTCAACTCGATCCAGCTGAAGGGCCGATATTCGGCGGACAGCTCAACGCCCTGGCGGCGGCTGGGCGCGGAGGCCTCATCCTGACCGACATCGGAATTGTAGCGGAGCTCGGAGCTAAATTCCTGCTGAAATAGGGCAATCTGAACCTTGAGCTTCGGAATGATGTCGGTCCGCAGCCCGATTTCTCCGCCAGTGGCTTGGGCCAGCAGGGGGGTTCGGCCCGCCGTGATGGGAATGCCTTCGGCCGCGACCGTGCCAAACACGCCGCGAACGTCGTCCGAGTGAAATCCGCGCCCAGCGCTCGCGTAGAACTCGGTCTTGTACCAGGGGCCGAGGATCAGGCTGCCCTTGGGCTGAAACAAGGTTTCATGGCCCGATCCGCTCAGGGGGAAGGTCAGGCTTTGGTCCTTAGCGGCGTAATATTCCTCGCGCACCCCTACCACCGTGCGCAGCCAACTGGTCCATCGCGTGGTGTTTTCGGCATAGGGCGCCAGGTCCAGCAACTCGACCCGGTCCGCATTGCAGGCGCCGTTGACGGCGGTGACGGGGATCGCCGGTCCGGACGGCTGTTCGACCTCGCAATAGGGCAGAACTTGCCGATGCAGGACGTGGCGCCGGTCGATGTAGTTGCGGTCGTAACGGGCCTGCAGACCCAAGGTGAAATCGCTGGTGATGGCGCCGAATGTCAGATTTCGGACATAGGCCGCCTGGCCGCCGAAGGTGTCGCGCGTTTCATCCTGCTGCTCCTGATCGCCGTTGATCGGATCGTCCAGATAGTGGGTGAAGTTGTTCCACAGCGTCATGGTGGCGTGAATGGCGTAGGCGCTGCCGGTGAAGCTCCAGCCCTCGCCCATGGCGGCGTAGTGAGCGGACAGGCTGTAACGTTCCGAAAGATTGCCGTCGGTGGAATCCAGGGTCCCGAAGCGGCCAATCAATCCCTGTGACACAGTCCGCGCGGGTTGGTCGGTGGTGAAGTTGCCAGTGCTTTTGTACAGCATGGCGGTGAGGGTGAAGCCGTCCGCATCTGAGCCGTGCGCGTAGCGGACCGTGGCGTTGACCCGGCTGAAGTTGTCGGGATGCTCCCACGGTCCATCCAGGTGGCCCAGGCTGACGCCGCCCAGCAGGGTGTCGTTTTCGCCGAAGCGGCGAGAGCCCCCGACGAACGCGCTACGCATGCCCAAGGTGCCGACGGTGGCCGAAACCTGATTGGGCAGTTCGTTGGTCAAGCGGATATGGGTCGAGGCCACGGCGCCGAAATCGCCCACGGCCGCATAATAGGGGCCCTTAGTGTAGTCCATGCCCTGCATCATCTGGGGCATCATGAAATTGACGTCTGAATAGCCCTGGCCGTGAGCATTGGTCGGGCGGTTCACCGGCATGTCATCGACGAAATTGGCGATGTCGGTGCCGTGGTCGAGGTTGAATCCCCGGATCAGATACTGGTTCGCCTTGCCCTCCCCGGAGTGAGCGGTGACCACCAGGCCTGGGACGGACTCCAGCAATTGGCCTACCCGATAGACCGGCCGCAGCTCCAGCTCCTTGCGGGTGACCACACCTTGACTGGCGGTCACCGCCTTCCCGAGAAGATCCGCGCGCGAGGCTGTGACCACCACCTCGTTGCCAGTCTCCGCCGCCTGCGCCGCCTGGGCCACGAGAGAGAGGCTGGAGGCGGCCAACAGCACACGCCGGCGCAGCGCCGGGCCAGATCCCGGACATGTAAGCAACATGAAATCCCCTTGCGAACGCCTTACGACCCCACCGGCGCTGCCGGTATGGTGTGACATACGAGCCGGGTGGCCCAATCCCTCAGCCAAGTCGCCATGTCGGGTTTGCAGCCTGTTTGGATTCTGCGACAGGTTGCGGGATTGTGCGCGCCGGCGCGTATGTGATCGTGCGGAGTTCGCGCGAGCGCGGCGGTGACGCCTGGGTCGCAAGCACCGCTGGCGGTGCGAACGGTGGGGAGACTGGACGCTGACTAAGCATCGAGAACGGGCGCAAGGTCCCACATGGTAGGCGTCAGTCGGCGTGATCTTGGCGCCATCAGCCGCTGGATTGGCGCCCTTGATCTTCGCGTGCGCGCCATGGTGGGCCTTTTGCTTGTCGCGGGCCTTGGCTTGGCGGTCTGGGCTGTGCTGAACGGACAGGCGGAGGCTCGCCTGCTCAGCGCCGATCCGGACACCTTGCCCGCGCAGCCCTCACTGATGCATTTCGCCGCCCAGCGTGGGAAGGGCGTTTTCAAAAGTCATTGCGCCAGCTGCCACGGGCAGGGCGGGCAGGGCCACTATACCCTGGGGATCGCCAACCTTGCCGACGCCGACTGGCTGTATGGCGAAGGCGATGTCAGCGACATCGAGACCGTGGTGCTGTACGGCATCCGCGCACAGAACTCGCGCACCTGGAAGCTGGCCGACATGCCGGCGTTCGCACGTCCCATCCCCTATCCGCGCGAGCCGCTGATCAAGCCCCTGACGCCGGACGATATCCGTGACGTGATTCAGTTTCTCCGCGTCGCCCAGGGACAGTCCGCCGATGCCGATGCAGCTGGCCGAGGCGCAAAAATCTTCGCTACACGGGGCGGGTGCTATGACTGCCATAGCCATGACGCCAGGGGCGATCCGGCCATCGGCGCCCCGAACCTGGCCGACCCCATCTGGCTGTTTGGCGACGGTTCGACGAAATGGATTTACGACAGCATCGCTTACGGGCGCGCCGCAGCGTGCCCGTCCTGGGTCAACCGATTAAGCCCCGGCGAAATCCTTGAAGCATCCGTGTACGTCTACACCCTGTCGCACGGCCGCAATTCATCCAAGCCGAGTTTGCCATGACCGCCAAACCTTCTGCGTCGCCCGCTAGACCCAAGGCCGGCTGGCGCGACGCCGCCCAGGTCAATCTCACCCGCTCGCGGTGGGCCTACGCCATCGGGGCTGTGATCGGCCTGCTCATGGCGGGGTTTGCCCTGTTCACTGCCAAGGGCACCTCGACCCTGGTGGTGCCCCCCGAGGACGTGGCCCTGGTCAACCAGCAGCCCATATCCCGCGTCGATTTCGACCTGCAGATCAAGGCGCTCTATAACGTTGCATCCTCCCAGGCCACGCGAGACCAGCGCCAGGCGGTGCTGAACCAGATGATCCGCGAGGAGCTGTTCGTTCAGCGCGGCAAGGAACTGGACGTGGCCTCGGTGGACGCCGACGTGCGCACCGCCATGGTCAATGCCGTCGAGCAAGGCATCGGCGCCGACGTCCTGGCCAGCCGGCCGTCGGATGAAAAGCTGATGGCTTGGTACCTCGAGCACAAGGACGCCTATTCCAACGAAGGGACCATGACGGTTCGTGACTTGGTGTTTGCCCCCGTCAGCGCCGACGCAGCGGCGCAGGCGCTCAAGTCAGGCCAGGAGCCGGACGCGGTTGCGGCCCAATTCAAGGGCAAGGACTCCGGCCGGGTCAGCGGAGAGGAGTTTTATTTCGCCGCCAAGATTCACTTGGGCGATCAGATGTTTAACGCGGCCCGCGCCCTGGCCAATGGCCAGGCCTCCGCGCCCATGCCCTCAGCGGATGGCGCTCATATCCTCTATATGATCGCCAACACGGCCCCGGTGCCCAAAGCCTTTGAGGAAGCCCGCTCCCAGGTGCTGGCCGACTATCAGAAGGCCGCCATTATACGGCTGCAGTCGGGCGACGAAAATTTCTTCCGCAAGCGCGCCAATGTTCAGATCGCTGAGGATCTTCGCTGATGTCGGCGCACATCGGCATGATCGCTCGCAGGTGGGCCATCGCGTTTGGGCTAGTGATCGCTGCCGCGCTCGCGGTCTTGCCGCTGGCCGCTCTGGCGCATGTCCGCTCGGAATCGCATTCGGTTTGGGAGATCAGCGACGGCAACGTCGACCTAGTCATGACCATCCCCAAGATCGAAAGCCAACGTCTCAATCCCAACGGGCCGCAGGTTGACGATCCGGTCCTGGAGAAATATCTCGCCGACCGCGTCTTCCCCCTGTCCGGCAAGGCGCGTTGCCCGCTCGTGCCCCCGATTGTGGCTCTGTCCTCGGCGCCGGAATACCGCCGCTTCGATTTCACCTTCAAATGCCCCAGCGACAAGGACCTAAAGATCCAGTCCTCGGCCTTCTTCGATCTGGTGTCGAGCCACACCAATTTCGCCCAGATTCAAAATGTTAAGACCGGCGATTTCGTCGAGGATCTGATCACCAGCGACCGGCAGACCGTCCAGGTGACCGGCGGCGAAGAAAGCAAGCTCAAGACAGCCAGCATCTTCGAATTCGTCCGTATGGGGATCATGCACATCTTCACCGGGGTCGATCACATGTCGTTCCTGCTGGGCATGGTGATGATCTCGCGTCGGCTGAAGGACCTGATCTTCGTGGTCACGGGCTTCACCATTGGACACAGCATCACCCTGGCCCTGGCCGTCACCGGGGTGATCCGGCCGCACGGCGACTTCATCGACGCGCTCGTCGCCCTGACCATCTGCCTGATCGGGGCGGAAAATCTCAGCGTCGCCACGCAAAAGCCCGCGTTTTTCGCCCTTGGCATGGGCGGCATTATCGTGGCCATGGCCATGATCAAGGCCATGGGCTTCGGCGGTCTGCCCATTCTGCTTTCGGCTGGGGCGGGGCTATTCACCGCCTGCTATCTGATGATCTCCGGCCACTTATCCAATGCGGGCCGGCTGCGCATGATCATCACATTGGTGTTCGGCCTTATCCACGGCTTCGGTTTCGCCGCAGGCTTGCTCGAGTTAGAGATTCCGCCTGGTCGCCTGGCCGAGATGCTGGTGGGCTTCAATATCGGCGTGGAGATCGGCCAACTCACCCTGGTGCTGGGTGTGATGTCTCTGGTCTATGGCCTATCCAAAATTAGATGGACTGTGCCCAGGCCAATCTTCGTGGATTTTGCCTCGGCCTTTCTCGTAGCCGAAGGCCTATTCTGGTTCGTCAGCCGTAGCTTTGTCTGAGCCGCCGTTCAGTCCGCCCAGGTCTTGGGTCAAGGGCAGGATGGCGCCGCCTGCGCGCGTGAGCGGCTCAGTGTCCGCGTCGGTCGCGTCCGCCGTCTCTACCAGGGCGGCTGTCGTGGCCATCTCGACCGTCACGGCCAGGGGGGCCGCCAAAGCCGCCGAAGGGAATCGGGCCGTGCACCCCCCAGTCATGGACCTCGTCCTCGACGGTCAGTTCGTAGGGCAGTAGGGCCATCGGCGCGCAGTGCGGGGCCCAGCTCTTGAGGCCGCGGCAATTACCGCCGTCGGGATAGACCATATCCTCGCCCTGTGACGCCACCACAGCTTGGTCAAGCACGATGGGGAACTGGTGGAAGCCGTAGATTCGGTTGCGATCCATCACCAACTTGCCGCTGCCGGCATAGATGCCGACCTGCGAGGCCTCAATGGCTGAGTCACGGATCGTGCCCTCGGCTTCGTCCACCAGGACGCCGAGCGCTGATCGATAGATACGACTGGATTCCATATTCACCCGCGATCCCGCGTCCAGCCACAGGCCGGTGCGCCAGTGACCGATGAAGGTTCCTCTGATGTCCAACTGGCCCGAGGCGCGCTGACCGCCGCGCACCATCACGCCCACGGTCCGGGGCTCCAGTGCGTCGCCGCCGCTAGGGCCGACCAGACGGGAGTTGATCACAGCCGAGGGCCCCGTGAGTGAAGGCGTGAGGTCCAGTCCCACCAACTGACTGCGAATTTCGCTGTGCTCGATTTGGACCGCAGTATCGTCGGCCAGGATGGCGGAGTCGGCCTGGCGGGCTTCGATCAGACTATCGCGAACGATAAGGCGTCCGCCGGTCACGTTCACCGCCGAGCGTTGTCCGGCGTAGCGTATCGAGACGCGCGTCAGGGCGACGTCGCCATCCTCGGCCTCAACGCAGCCGTTGCGCGCGGCCTGTTCAGCCACCATGGAGATATCGCGCAGTTCGACCCGCACGCCGGGTCCCGCAGCAACGCACGGCTCACCGGGGAGCGCTTGAATCACCGGTCGGCGAAGGCTGTCCTCAGCGAAAGCGGAATCCGCTTCGCCAACGATGATCACCGGCTTTTCCACGTACAGGCTGTCGTGACAGGTCGAGCCTTGGCGAAGGTGCAGGGTTCCGCCCGGCGCCAGGAAATAGAGCGCATCGTTCAGCGGGTGCGGCCCACCACGGGGATCGGAGCAATCCACGGTGATATCCGAGGCGCCGCCGCGCCGATAAGCGCCGTAGCGTTCGGGGTGCTGGGGGTAATACCCCTGGTGGCGGCCGAACCGGTAGCGGTCGTGATGGCGGATCGGCGGATGCAGCAGGTCGCCGAAATGCGGCTTCAGTTCCGCGTCGATCCGGGCGTCGGGAAAGGCGAACGCTGCGGCGGCCCCGAGGGCGGCGAGGGTCCCGGCGAGGCCGGCGATCAGCAAGGGCTTGGCGCTTTGGATCATGGGCTTGGTCCGGCTAATGGGATCTGCGGGACACCTGGGCCAGCACGGCCTGGATGTGATTGGCCTGGGGCTGGAACCCGGCCAGGGCCGAATCCAGCCGGAACACCACGGCCTTGGCCTTGTCCTGGTTGGCGACGCCGCCGACGCCCAGCGAGAAGTAATTGGCGATGGCGAACTTGGCCTCGGGCGAGCCGCCCCGGTCGGCTTCTTGGTACCAATGGAAGGCGCGGGCATAGTCGGCCCGCACCCCGATCCCTTCGGAATACATCACCGCCAAGACCAATTGCGCGTGGGTGGAGCCGTTCACCGCCGCGTACTGGATAGCGCGCACCTTTTCCAGCGGCGTCAAATGGCCCGTCTGCTCACGGCCGAGCATGGCCTGGAAGCTTTGCACTTCGGTGGGACGCAATTCCGGGCCGTGAAAGGGTCTGTCATGTCCGTTGAACAGGAATGCCGGGCCGGTGATGACCCTCAGATACCGCAGAGCATCGATGACGTGGATGAATGGCAGGGCGTCGATCCGGCTGAGCGCCGCGACGCTCCGCTCATCGCCAAATCCAGCTTCATCCGAATGGGGGACGCCCGAGGCCGGGGATTCCGGGGGGTAGAATTCAAAGGGCGGCGTCCATCGATTAGCCTTGGCTTCCACGAATCCCGCGTAGCCCGCGCGGTTGGGCGAGGCGCTCTCGAAGTCCTTGAGCAGGACAAAGGCGCCCACGTCTCCGCCTTGCGCGGCGAGATAGTCGTACAGGTACGAATCCACGTCGTTTCGGGCAAACAACTCGATATTATAGAGCCCGCCGGGCGGGCCGGCCGGCGGGTTGAGGCGGGGCTGGAAGCCGGGCAGATATAGTCTCCACCACCAGTTCCGCCGTTCTGGGCGCCGAGGAATGTACTCGCGCGGCGCGCCATAAGAGCCGCTATCGGTTTGGCTGATCCTGGCCAGAATGCGGTAACCGGGGGCACCTTGGGTGGACAGAACATAGACAATGCGGTTGCGCACCTCGTCCTGTTCCTGGGTCGACATACGTTGCCAAAGACGGGCCAGGGCCAGGGACGCCTGACTGCGCTCAAACGTGCGACAGTCGTCGTACAAGGAGCCGCTGGATCCGGCCCCGTACCCACCGTCGCGGTCCCGGTCGATGAACACCACGCGCGAGGCGATGGGCTCATAACCAAGGGGATTGGTCAGAGCCAGGGCGTACCAGACGGCGGCCTCGATCGGATCCTCGAGGTTCTTGTCGGCGTCGCGCTGTGCGTCGTAACGACCGGCCAATTCAAGCTGAGCGAAGAAGTCGCCCTGGAACCCCAGTTCGCGCAGGGCGCGTATCTCGCGTTGCTGCTGATTGAATTGCGGTTGGTGACCGGCGGCCGGCTCGGGACGGGGGCAGGCGCCGAATGCGGGTTGCACGGCGTCCTGCGGGCCGGACGCATACTGTCGCTGCTCGCAGGCGCTCAGCCCCAAGCCCGCACAGACCATCAGAAAAAGTGCCGCCGTCCCGCCAGGCCCTTTACGGGCGAGTATGGCTTTCGCCGCGGCGCGGAAGGTCTGCATGCCCCACCTCTGGACCGTACGCGTTAACCATAACGAACTTTCACTCATGGGCGGGCAGGCCCACCAATGTCAAGCTCGCGTGTTACAAGAAGGCTTCTATTGCCTGGTGTACAATGCTCTAGCTTGAATCTTGTTCCGTCGTGCCTTCAAGGCGGCGCCGAAACACCCGTGAGTTGAATCTTAACCTTTCCGCCCGTGATCGGCCCGATCATTTTTCAAATCGATTGACCGCCGCGGGGGCTTGACGGATCGTAATCGCGAAAGCCCCGGGCCGGGCTTGGGAGCAGGGTCATGACCTTCAGAGGGTTGCTTGTGGCGAGCGCGGTGCTGGCCGTCGCAGGGTGCGCCACGCGCCATCATCACTATGAAGAACCGCGCCGGGTCGAGCTCGGCCCCATCGCCGGCGGCGTGGTGGGCCAGGCCATTGCCCGGGGCAGTTCGGTTCCGGGCTCGCAGAGCGGCCCAGCCGCTCACTGCCGATCAGACGTCCGCTGCGGTCGATATCATGACCACGATGATCGCGACGGCCGCGGCGACTGGGACGACGGCTCACGCGCCGGTCCGCGGCGATAGCGGGCCTCACGCGGCGTCGGCGTTGACAATCCGCCGATCGCCTGACCAGACTCCTTGCAAGAGTAAGGGCCTGGGAGGGGTTCGTCATCATGACCGGCCAGCGTCGCAGACGCGGCGAGCCTCTGGCTTGCCTATGAGGGATCAAGCGTCTTCGATGGCGGCTCCGCGCGGCAATATACGCTGGCTGGTGGTGACCTGGGTCTTTGTCATCGCCGCAGTGTCTTATCTGGACCGCAACAATCTCTCGATCGCCGCAGGCTCCATCAAGGCGGAATTCCGCCTGTCGGACGTCCAACTCGGTGGCGTGTTTAGCGCCTTCGCCCTGGGCTACGCGATCTGCCAACCTCTGGCCGGCCGAATCGCCGACGCCCTCGGGGCCTATCGGGTGGTGGTCTTCGCCATTGTCTGGTGGGGCGTGTTCACCGCTTTTACAGCCCTGATTCCCCCAGGTCTGCCGCAGTCCCTCGCCATCCTCTTGGCTGTTCGCTGCCTGTTGGGCGTCGGCGAAGCGATCATATTTCCGGCCGGCAACCGCCTGACAGCCAGTTGGATCCCGTCGCGCGAGCGCGGTTTGGCCAGCGGCCTGATTTTCGCTGGCGTCGGCGTAGGCGGCGCCATAGCCCCGCCGCTGATCACCTATGTCAGTCTGATGTTCGGCTGGCGCTGGGCGTTCTACGGCAGCGCCTTGATCGGCTTTATCGCGGGGGCCGTCTGGCTGGTCGTGGTGCGCGACAAGCCGCAAGACCATCCCCGATTGGGCGCCGACGAGCTGGCCTATATCCGGGCGGGAACCGCCGAGCCGGACGCTGGTCCGGCGATGCGGGTAGGCTGGGGCCGGATCGTTGGCGACCGGCAGGTGCTTCTGCTGACTCTGAGTTATTTCTGCTACGGCTATGTCGCATATATCTTTTTCACCTGGTTCTTCACCTATCTATCGACGGTTCGCGGGCTGAATCTGAAGGCCAGCGCCCTCTACGCCACCCTGCCATTCCTGGCGATGACGGCGGCCTCCATCCTAGGCGGCGTGGTGTCGGATCGATTGGCCGAGCGGTTCGGCAAGCGCATCGGCCGCTGTGGCGTTGCGGTGGTCGGCATGACCTTGGCCAGCCTGTTTGTCGCCCTCGCCACTCAGGTCGCCGACGCTCGGCTGGCCGCCATTGTCCTGGCCGGGGGCGCGGGCGCGCTCTATCTGGCCCAGAGCGCTTTTTGGGCGCTGAGCGCCGACATCGGCGGCCGCGCTTCAGGTGCGGTGTCCGGCGTGATGAACATGGGCGCCCAGATCGGCGGGGTGGTCACGGCCACCGCCACGGCGGTGATCGCCCACAATTTCGGCTGGTCCGCGTCATTCCTCAGCACCGCCGCCATCGCCCTGTTCGGCGCCGTCCTGTGGCTCTTCGTCGATCCCCACCATCGGCTCGCCCTTGATAACCCAGACCCTCAGTTGCGAGAGCACACATGACCCGCAAGATCCTGATCACCCTGGCTGCGGTCGCCCTGTTAGGCGGACCGGTCTGCGCCTTCGGCCAGGCGACCGCCTCGAGCGGTCCGATGAATGTGCCCGAGCCGCCGCGCCCGCCCGCGCCCAAGCTCGCGCCCGGCGCCAAACGGCCCAAGCCCGACAACTTCCGGCCCAAGGCGCGCGAGCTGCTCTACGTGACCGTGCCGGGCTCGATCGAACAGCCGGGCTGGCGCAACGGCACGGGCATCATCGTGCTAGACGTCGCCAAGAACTGGGCCTTCGTCAAACGCATCCCCACCTGGGACTACGCGGGCAGCATGAGCCCCGAGCAGGTGTCGGGGGTGACCGCCAGCCCTGTGACCAACCAAATCTATGTGGCCGCGCGCGGCCGGATCGGGGCCATCGATATGGCCACTGACAAGATGGTCTGGTCTACCCGCCTGGACGGAGAATGCTGCGAGCGGCCTCAGATCACCCCGGACGGACGTTTCGTCATCGTCGGCAGCGACCTGCTCGACTACTGGTACAAACTGGACGCTAAGACCGGCAAGCTGATCGCAAAGATCGTCGCGCCGCTCAGCCGCAACGCCCACAACCTCAACCTGTCGGCCGACGGCAAGCTGGCCTTCATGTCGCCCAACGGCAAAGTCCTGTCGATCGCCGACGTGGAAACCGCCAAGACGGTCAAGACCATCGAATTTCCCGACAATGTACGGGTGTTCGTGCTGAACAACGACTCCAGCCGCATCTACGCCAACAACAACAATTTCATGGGCTATATGGTGGCCGACGTGGCCACGGGGAAAATCATCCAGACCGTGGAAGTGACCAGCGTCGACTGGCGCTCAAAATGGAACGCGGATGTCCGGCGCCATACCCCGCACACCTGCCCCAGCCATGGCGTGGCCATTACGCCCGACGGCAAGGAAATCTGGGTGGACGACGGCCTGTTCAACAAGATCCACATCTTCTCCAACACCGACAATCCCAAGGAGATCGACACCATCGATTCCGTGGCGGGCAGGGGCCCGTTCTGGCTCACCTTCGGGCTGGACGAGAAGTACGCCTACGCCTCATCGGGCGACATCATCGACATCAAGACCCACAAGATCGTCGGCACGATGAAGGATGAGTACGGCCGGGCGATCTACAGCGAGAAGCTGCTGGATATTCAATTCGACAACGGCCACGCCCAACGCGTGTCCAACCAGTTCGCCAACCAGTTCGGCGACTTCGTTACCGCTGAACAGCGCGGAGTGGGTCCGCATGTCACGCCCCTACCGGGTTCGGCTCCCCACATCGCGACCAGCCCCGGGCATGATCCCAATCCCGAGCTCGCGCCGGACGAGGAATAGGCCGCTTGGGCCGCAAGGCCGCCCCTGCGGCGCTTGTGCTGTTGATGTGTATGGTCCTGCCGGCCCACGGCCAGGCGCCTAACCCTGCGGCGAGCGATCCGGACGAAGCGGCGTTCCGTCAGGTATGCGGCCGCTGCCACGATGCCGAACTGGTCGCCGACACGCCGCGCAGTTACGAGGACTGGGAAGATACTGTCCAGGCCATGATCGAGGGCGGCGCCAAGGGGTCTGACGCCCAGTTCGTATCGGTGATGACCTATCTCTATAGGACCCTCACGACCATCAATGTGAACAACGCCGAGGCCGAGGATATCGCGACCGTTCTCCACGTCAGCTCCCAGGTGGCGGACGCAGTGATCGCCCGGCGCACTAGCCGAAAATTCAGCGATCTGGCGGACTTGAAAACCGTGCCGGGCCTGGACCCGGCCCTGCTCGAGGCCAAATCCAAGCTGATCTTCTTTTGATTTGCGAGTTCTAGTGGCAGAGCTGGCGACAGGCTCATGCTGAAACCCCCATTGTGTCGAAAACCTGCGCCCTGCGGAATGTTCTTGGAAGTTTCGCCACATGAAGACCACGGACGAGGACGAAGGCCTGCCGGCGTCCGAGCTCATTTCGAAAAGGATCGCTGATCTTGGCGACTGGCGCGGAGAATCCCTGGCCAGAATACGCGCGCTGATCAAGCAAGCTGACCCGGACGTCGTGGAACAGTGGAAGTGGATGGGTACGCCGGTTTGGTCACACGACGGCATCATCTGCACCGGCGAATCCTACAAATCCATCGTCAAGCTCACCTTCGCCAAGGGCGCGTCGCTGGAGGACCCCGCCGGTCTGTTCAATTCCAGTCTCGAGGGCAATGTCCGCCGCGCAATCGATATCCATGAGGGCGAAGAGGTCGATGCAACGGCCTTCAAGGCGCTCATTCTGGAAGCCATCGCCCTCAACAGCGCCCGCAAGTCCAAGGCGTCGAAGGCGGGGAAGGGGTGAACTATGTCCCCCCGCATGCGGGGGCTCGCACACGAATGAAGTTGCCGTTTCAGCGGCATCTCCTTCCCTGCGCAGCGGGGAAGGGGGGTGATGATGCGATGGCCAACGATTTGGCCATCGCGAAGAACGCCCGAAGGGCTGGGACGTAGTGTGGTGGAAGGGGCCGCTTTCCGCCACAAGGCCCCCCACCACCGCCTTTCAGGCGGTCCCCCTCCCCCGTTTCGCTGCGCTTCACAGGGGAGGAGAGGCCAACCCCGCGTCCTAAGCAGCCCCCGCATACTGGTTGAACCACTCAATCGTCCGCGCCCAGGCCTGGGGTGCGGTGATCTTGTTGTAGCGTTCGGGGGTGGCGTCGTTGAAGAAGCCGTGCACGGAGTTGGGCCAGATGTGGCCTTCGTAGCGGATGTTGTTCTTCTTCAGCTCCGCTTCCTGCGCGGGCCAACCGGCCACCGCGCCCTTGTCGAGCGAGCCGTGGTTGATCAGCATGGCGGCTTTGATCTTGGGCACGTCCTCCGGCTTGTTGGCCGCGCCGTAGAACGGGGCGACCGCCGACATGTCCGATCCGAGCATGACCGCCAGGGTGTTGGCCACGCCGCCGCCATAGCAGAAGCCGGTGGCGCAGATTTTGCCATTGCAGTCCGGGCGCGCCTTCAGCCAGCGCGCGGCCGCCGCGAAGTCCAGCATCAGCTTGGCCTTGTCGATCTTGCCGAACATCTGGCCGCCCTTGTAGTCATCGCCGGGATAGCCGCCGGCGGAGGACAGCGCGTCGGGCGCGAAGGCGATGAAGTTCTCCAGGGCGAAACGTCGCGCCACGTCTTCGGTATGCGGATTGAGCCCCCGGTTTTCGTGGACCACGATCACCCCGGTCATCTTCGCAGGGGTCGCCTCGCGGGTGTCGGCGCTGGCGGGCTTGACCAAATAGCCGCGAATGGACCCGTTGCCGTCCGGCGAGGGCACGGTTTGATAGCTGGCCTCGATCCGCTCGTCGTCCTTGCGCACCTGCTGCGCGGCGGCGTAGTTCGGCATCAGGGCGTCGATGATCGCCCCGGTGGTCAGGCCGGCGACGGCGAAACGCCCAACCCCTTCAGCGAAAGCGCGGCGACTGATCTCGCCGTGAATAAAGCGGGTGTACAGGTCCACCGCTTCAGCGGGGATTTTCTTTCGTTCCTGGTCCATGGCTGGCTCCTCCCAAGGACAGGGAGCCTAACACCGCCGCGCGCCGAACGGGAACCGCCGGGGCGCAAAATCTTTGGCGTCTTGGCCTAGGCCGGAAGATCGCGTTAGAGGGTTGGCGACGATCTCAGCAAAGCCATTAAGGGAGCCGGACATGGCTAGAAGCGATCAAATGAAGTTCGGCTTCATCCTGCACGGCGTCGGCACCAACTGGTCCGATTGGCGCCACCCGGACGTCAAGATCGACGCCAGCACCGATTTCGCCTTCTACAAATATCAGGCTCAGTTGGCCGAGGCGGGCAAGATCGACTTCCTATTCGTATCCGACAGCATCTCGATCAGCGAGAAGTCCAGCCCGCACGATCTGAACCGGTTCGAGCCCGTCACCCTGTTGTCGGCCCTGGCCGCCGTCACCGAACACATCGGCCTAGTGGGCACCTTGACCGTATCCTACAGCGAGCCGTTTAACGTCGCGCGCCAGTTCGCCTCGCTGGATCAGATCAGCGGCGGACGGGCCGGCTGGAACGTGGTGACGTCCTGGCTGGACGGCACGGCCGAGAACTTCGGCAAGGCCGCCCTGCCGCCGCATGATGTCCGCTACCGCATCGCCGCTGAATACCTCGATGTGGTCGAGGGCCTGTGGGACTCCTGGGAGGAGGGGGCCATCATCGGCGACAAGGCCGCCGGCAAGTTCATCAACCCCGACCGCCTGCACACCCTCAATCACCAGGGCGAGTTCTTCAAGGTCAAAGGGCCGCTGAATATCAAGCGCACGCCCCAGGGCCATCCCGTTATCTTTCAGGCCGGCGCTTCGGATGACGGCAAGAACTTTGCCTCCAGCCGGGCCGACGCCATCTTCTGCAATCCCAATTCGATTGAGGCGGCGCTTGACTACTATCGCGACGTCAAAGGCCGCGCCGCCGGCTTCGGCCGTGATCCCGACACGGACGTAAAAATCCTGCCCAGCTTCCGGCCGATCATCGGCCGCACCGACGAGGAAGCCGAAGAAAAGTATCAGCTTCTCCAAAGCCTCGTCTCTATTGACGGCGCCCTGGCCTTGCTGGGGCGTCCCTTGAACAACCACGACTTCAGTGTCTACGAGCTGGACGCCCCGTTCCCGGTGGAGGTCGCCTTGGCGGTCGGCCTGTCCGGTCACCAGAGTAACACCTTGCGCATCGTCAAGATGGCCCAGGATGAAGGCCTGACCCTGCGGCAGGTCGCCCTGCGCCATGCCACGCCGCGCGGTGATTTTGTGGGCGGGCCGGACACCATCGTTGCGGCCATTGACGCCTGGTTCCAGGCGGGCGCCTGCGACGGCTTCAATTTCTGCGAGTCCATGCCCGGCCAGCTTGAGCTGTTCGTCGAACTGATCGTCCCCCGCCTCCAGGCCAAGGGGCTTTACCGCCGCGAGTTTGAAGCCAAGACCCTGAGGGGCAATCTGGGCGTGCCTGAGCCGGAGAACCGCTACACGAAGGCCAGATCATCAGGGGGTTGATTTGAACCTCCTCCTCCTCCGCTCATCCCCGTGAAAACGGGGACCCAGTCCTGTCCAGGAATCGCCACGCTGGAAAGACCTGGATTCCCGCTTTCGCGGGAACGAGCGGAGGGGTGGTGGCGCGAAAAAGACGCCCCCCCCCCAAAAATATCAGGCCCGCCAACCCTTAGGCCTAAGCACCCAGATCGAGATCCCCAGCACAAGGGCGTGCAGACCGCCCTCCATCAGCAGCGGCGAGGAAAACCCGACCTTGTCGAACAGATAGCCGCCGACCAGGCTGATCGCCGTCAGGCTGATCGTGCCCAGGAACGTATACACCCCGATGGATGAGCCGCGCAGATGGGCGGGCGCCTGCTCGGCCAGAAAGGTCTGGCAGGCTATGCCTTCGGCGCTTTCGGCTATGCCCAGCAGTAGGGCGCCGACGATCATCATGGCCCCGAAGGCGTTGGCGACCAGGGCGAAGAAACTGAACGCCGCCGCCATCATAGCCAGGGACGCCAGCATCAGCGTCGCCCGACTGACCTTGTCGTTGATCACGCCGAACAGGGGCGCTCCGACCACCTTGGTCACGAACCGGATGGAGGCGATCAGCCCGGCGGTCTTGGCCGCCGCAAAGGCGTCCACCCCGCTCATCCGTCCGGCATTGACGATCCACAGGCCCAGGAACGACCCGATGGCGATGGTGTCGGTTCGCGCCACGCTGCCGATGAACAGGCTCAGGGCATAGGTCCTGTTCGTGCGCGCATAGGCGATCACCTCGCGCAGTTTGACCACGACGCCCTTGGCGCTCCCGGCCGCTCCCCCCACGGTCTTGGCCATAGGGTCTCGGAAAAACACCGCCGTGACGATCCCCGCAGTCAAGGGAAGCAATGCAACCAGCGCACAGCTGAACAGCAGGGCGTCGTGGGCGCTGAAGCCCGCAAGGCGGAACCCGTTCGGCCAGCGCGAGGCGAACAGGATGAAGCCCGAGGCGGCCAGCCAAGGCACGAGTAGGGATATGGCGTTGAATTTGCCCCGCGACCGGTTGTCCGGGATGTCGATGGTCACCGTCGCGGCGCTGGAGTAGCCGGCGAACGCCACGCCCCATAAAAACCGCAAGCCCAACAGCAACAGGAACGAAGACGCGAAGGGGTAGGCCAGCAGGCATGCAAATAGCCCGATCAAGGTCCACAGAAGCATGACGCGGCGGCCCAGTACGTCGGCCAAGGCCCCGGTCGTCAGGATGAACAGCAAGGTGCCGGTCTGCTGGGTGGCCCCCAGCATTCCGGCCAGCATCCCCTGCTTGTTCGCCGCCACATGCAACTGCTGACCGAGGATCAGCGGGGTCAGCACATTGGCGAATTCCATGAGGCTGACGCAGGCCGACGTCACCAGGAAAATCGTCAGGATGTGCCGTGTGCTGTATCCGGGACTGAGCAGGATGGGGCCAAAGCGCTTGGGCGGCGGCGGCGAGCCGGATTCGTTTCCAGTGAGCGATGTCATGCCCGGCGTTTCTTCCCCGCTTCCCGCGTCTTCAGCCGGGATCGCCGGGGGACCTTAGCTTGGTTATGGACCGGTGCAAGAGACGCGGGCGCGGCCTTCGCGTCCGGATTCAATGCAATGGGTTACGGACGGGCTACGGAGAGGGTGCTGTCAGTCTAACGCGAACTTGTCTCTACCTTATGGCATAAGGGATTTCCAAAGGGGAGGCCCCATGGCGGAGATCTCATATAAGCGTCCTCGATTGCCGGCGGCGGTCATCCGCCAGGCCGTTTGGCACTATTTCAAGTTCACCCTCAGCCTTCGTGACGTCGAGGCGACGCGCGACCTTGGTCTGACGGCGCGCCATCACCCCGGTGGAATGTGGGCCAACAACTGCGCCGAAAACTCACATTTGCCGATCCGTAGGCGGGAATGGAAGCAGCAGAAATTCAAATCCCAGGGCTCAGCCCAGCGCTTCCTGTCCACCCACGCCGCCGTCTACAACGCCTTCAATCTGCAGCCCCACCTGATATCCCGACCTGGGCCACGGACCCTGCGAGCCACCTATTTGGGTAACTTGAATACGTAAAGCATGGGGCTGTCTGGAACGAAGTTTTCAGGGGTCAATCTGGCGATGCCAATCAGTCCATTCCCCCCCGGGATTGCAAGATATTGTTCCCCGTCAACCTCATAAGTAATCGGGAAACCGCCGGGACGAGAGCCGAGGATCTGCTCCCACAGAACCTTGCCGTTGTCTTCGTCGAAGGCTCGCAGACGGCGGTTGTCGTCGGCCACAAACACCAGGCCGCCTCCCGTCGCCAGGACCGAGGCGGGAAAGCCGGCGCGCTGATCAAACTGCCATTTGGTCTTTCCGGTCTTTACATCGATAGCGACTAGGCTTCCGGCATTGCCCTTGGCGGAAGGCGAGATCGACATTTCGGACCGGGCTGATCCATGATAGGCGCCGAGCTTCGGCTCAACTTCATTCAGGGTGTAGTCCATGCAGGTGTTGTTGAGAGGCGCATAGAAGGTATTTGTGCGGGGACTATAGGCGGGCGCCTGCCAATTGGCGCCGCCCATCGGGCTCGGACAAACATACACGCTCTTGCCGATGCTCGGCCTGACTGCCGGATTGATGATAGCAGAGCCGTTGTCCGTATTGACGCCCAGCATAACGTTCTGCTCGGTCGTCGGCCGCGCCCAAAGGAAGGCCCCGGTCTCCGCATCAAGGGTCCAAACCACGCCGGTTTTTCCGGGTATGCCCGTGAGAACTCTGCGCTTCTCGCCTCGCTTGATATGGGGCGAGATCCAGTTGACTTGGGACGGATCTGGCGCGACCTCGGTATCCACGATTAGCCGGACGAAGGGATGATCGAGATCCCACTCATCATTCGGCAAGTGTTGAAAATACCATTTTATTTTTCCAGTAGCCGCATCCAGGGCCAGCGTGGAATCCGTATATAGCGTAGCACCGTCCCCCGTACCCCGCTGGACCGAGCCCCAGGGAATGGGGACTGCGGTTCCGATGTAGAGGGTATTGGTTTGTGGATCGAAGGTTCCTGAGCTCCACGAGGAACCGCCGAACCGTTGGTCCATCGGCACGCCATTCCAGGTCTTGTCATTTGGATCTCCCGGCCCGGCAATGGTTTTCGTCCGCCAAAGCTCCTTTCCGGTCTTCACATCATGGGCAGAGATCCAGCATCCGCCCGGATTATAGTAAAAGCAGCCGGTCATCCCGGCGATGACCTTATCGCCGGCCATGATGGGTCCGCCCGAATACCCATGTCCGACAGCGTAATCGCCAACCTTCTGGTCCCAGATCACCTTGCCTGTGTGGACGTCGAGCGCCACGAGGCTGGCGTCATAGGTCCCCAGGATCAGCTTGTCGTCATAGAGCGCCGGGGATCTGTTGTTGCAGGCCAGGAAGTTCTCGTGCTTCACCACGGGACGGCGATACTCCCACAGAAGGTCGCCATTCTTGGCGTTCAGCGCCTGAACGTAGTTGCAGGCGTGCTGCAGGAACATGATCCCGTCATGCACCAGCGGGGTGGTCTCCACCCGCCCTGCATTCATGCCCCAGCTCCACGCCAATTGCAGGTGGGAGACGGTCTGCTTGTTGATTTTGTCGAGCGGGCTGTAGCCCCAGCCGTTGTATGCGCCGCGCCACATCAGCCAGTCGGCCGCCGGAGGGGCCGCCAATTTGACGGCGTCGACGGGCGATAACCGGGCCAGCAAGGCGGCGTCCGCGGGACTGATCTCCCGTGTCGGCGCCGGCCGGCGTCCACCGCTGTCGTCGCCCTCCTGCGCCGCCTCAGCGGCCTTGGGCGCACCTGTTGCGACGATGGGTGAGCGAGCCCCTCCCGGCGCGCCAATCAGCGCGGCCATGGACACCTTCGACGAAGGACGCAGCAGATCGGTCCCAGCTGGAAAGCCATTCGCCTTAAGCATGAAGGCGGTCAGGCTGGCATAGTCCTGCTCGCTCAGACTGTTGGGCGAGCCGAGCGGCATGGTCCGCGCCTTGTCGACCAAATCTCCGACCGTTTTGCCGCCCCAAAAGGACACAAAGCCCTTGCCCGACAGAGGCGGTGAGTCCGCCCCGCCCAGCAGGTCGGCCCCGTGGCAACTCGCACAGGCGCGGTCGAAGATAACCTTGCCGTCAGTCGCTTGCACGTCTGTGAAAGGTGCGGGCGGCGCTAAAGGACTTGCGTGGGAAATGCTCATGCATGTGAGAATAACCGCAGGCGACAAGCCAAGCGCGGAGAGCGTGAGCGCCTTGAAATTCCAACGAGTCATAGGCACATGAACCTTTGAATGGCGCCGGCGAGATCCGCCGACAGACGTGACATGAAGTAAGCCTTCAGTGGAGATATAGACGCGGCCGACTCCAGAGGGGAGCCGGCTGCCGTCGCATCAGAAGTTTCGGTGCTGTCAGGCTAACGCGAACATGTCTCCACATGGTGCTGTCAGTCCAACGCTAACTCGTCTCCGTCAAGGCGGACTCTGGCCTTACGCGGGCAGGACTTATCCCATGACCAACCGCCACTCGGCCAACGCGGCCGAGCGTCTTTGGCGGTAAATTTCGCGGCTGACGAGATGGCGCTCCTGGCTGAAATGGTTGTGGACGGAAGCATGGACCGAGGTGAATTTGTGCAAGGTCTTCATGCGGCGGAAGCGGGCCATCGCCCGCTCCCTTCGTCGGAAGGGTAGGTGGGAATTCTCAGCACGATTGTTGAGCCGGCGGCCGGTTTGCTGGAGATCGGCGGCGCCGATCTCCTTCAGGGCCGCGCCATATGAGCGGAGGCGATCGGTCACGATCGCCTTGGTCGGTCCATGCCGCCTCATAGCTTTCTTGATGAATTTCAATGCCGAGGCCTTATCCCTGGTCTCGGTCACGTATGATTCCAAGACCTCGCCCTCATGGTCGACGGCCCGCCAAAGGTATTTCTGCTTGCCGTTGATCCGGACGAACACCTCGTCCAAATGCCAGCGCCAATGGGTGTAGGAGCGCATATGCTGGACCCGCTTGCGGCGAATCTCGGCGGCGAACATTGGACCGAACCTGTTCCACCAGAGGCGGACGGTTTTATGGCAGATGTCGATGCCACGCTCGAACAACAGGTCCTCGACGTTCCTGAGTGACAGCGGGTATCGAACGTACATTAAGACGACGAGCCGGATCACCTCTGGTGAGCTGTCGAAATATCGGAATGGGTTCTTCATCCGCGGAGGCTAGCCCCGTGCCAGCGGCGCCGCAAACTTTGGGCTGACAGTGCCCTCTGCTCAGGTCTTCGCGCCGAGTTTGCGAAGCAGTTCCGGCGTGCCGCTGTGCGCGACCATATATTCGGAATCCTGAGACAGCCCCTTCAGTTTAGGCGGGGGCGCGAGCGCCTCGTCCAGCGGCGTTTGTCCATTTCGATTGCGGGCATTGAGCGCGGCGCCGCTGTCCACCAAGGCCTGCACGAACAGATCACGCCGCTTTGCAGCAGCGATATGCAAGGCGGTGTCGCCAACTCGATCCGCACGATTGACAGGCGTCCCCAGCTGGATCGCCAGTTTGAGCGCTTCCACTCCCCGCGCCTCAGAAAGAAGCGGCCCCCACTGCGTCGCGTACCCAGCCAGCAACATGAGCGCGGTTCGGCCATCCGCTAGCGTGAGCGATGGATCGGCCCCGCCGGCCACCAGCGTGCGCATCACCTCGAGCCGACCAGCAACCGCGGCAAGGGCGAACGGCGTGGCGCCGACCAGCAAGTGGTCGAGCGCATGCCCGCTCCGCAATCGTTTAGAGGGACTGCCTTTCAACTGACGCGCATTGGGATCGGCCCGGTGGGCGAGCAGCGCCTTCACAAGCGCGAGATCGCCCCGCGTGGCGGCAACGTGCAGCGCGGTATATCCCGCGCCCGCGGAATTGGGATCGGCGCCGGAATCGAGCAGGAACGCAGCCATGCCCGTCTGCCCGACATGCGCAGCCACGACCAGAGCGCTCAGTCCCTCCGGCGCGGTCTCATTGACGTCCGCGCCAGCGGCGAGGATCAATCGCGCGGACTCGACATCGCCATCTTGAGCGGCAAACAGCAGCGGAGTAAATCCACCCCGTTCGATCATCGTGACTCCGGTTTCGTCCCCTTGATAGAGCTGGCAGCACAGGTTCACCCGCTGCATCCATGATGTCGATCGCGCCCGCACATCCGCGCCGGCCGCGATCAGCAGCCGCACGACATCGGGGCGCCCTTCCGCCGCCGCCCACATCAACGCGGTCTGCCCGTGGCGGGCCTCGCGTGCATTCGGGTCCGCGCCGGCCGCCAGCAGCGCCTTCACCGCCGCGGCATTGCCCCGCTGCGCCGCGATCATCAGCGGCGCGCCATCCGTCGGCGGGGCGATGTTCGGGTCAGCGTGGGCTTGCAGCAGGCGCGTAATCATCGCCGTGTTGGAATTGCGCGCGGCGATCCACAGCGGCGTGACGCCAAGGCGGGTTTTCGCATCCACCGCCGCGCCTTTGCGGATCAGCAGATCGGCGACCTCCAGGGCGTCCTGGTCGGCGGCCCAATGCAATGCCGTCGTGTCGTCGGCGGCGCGCGCATTTACATCGACGTCAGCGGCGAGCAGGGCGCGCACCATTGGCGCGTCAGCGCGCTTGCTTGCTTCAATCAGCCGGGAATCACGATCCGCCGCGGTCGCGTGGGGCGCCAGCAACAGGCACATGGCGAAACACACAACACCCACTCTTTTGGTGTGCAAGCAGAAGCCTCCCAGCCCGTCATTATAACGACCGTGGAAGCCTACCCAGCCCCGGTGACGTCGTCTAGAGATTCGCGGGTTCCTCTAATTTTAAAACCCGACTACAATTTGGCAAAGGTCCAGCCCTTCAATAATTTGGACCGGAGGAGACGGAGCCTTGGGACGCAGTTTCGTCCGGACACTGGTCGTCGTGGTCGCGGCCTGCGCACTCGCCGCCTGCGGGACGATTTTTGCCGAACAAACCGGTGCGAAGGTAACGGCTGCTGCCCCTGCGCTATCGTCGGCGCACCCCCTCGACGCAGCAATGCTCGGCAAATATTGCTTCACCTGTCATAACAGCAAAAAGCGCGCCGGCGGCCTCGCGCTCGACACCAAGGATATTTCCCATGTCAGCGGCGACGCTGAGGTTTGGGAGAAAGTGCTGCGCAAGCTGCGGATGGGCGCGATGCCGCCCTTGGGCATGCCGCGGCCCGACAGCCAAACCACTGTCGCCTTCGTCCAGGCGCTTGAAGCCCAACTCGATCGCGAGGCCGCGTTGCGGCCCCGTCCCGGCCGCACCCGGGCGCTGCACCGTCTGAACCGCGCCGAATACAAGAACGCGATCCGCGATCTGCTCGCGCTCGACATCGATCCGACCACCTTGCTGCCGCCCGACGCTGCCGACGCGCAAGGGCTCGATAACAACGCCAGCCTGTTGACAGTGTCGCCGGCGCTGCTTGAGCGCTATCAGATCTTGGGGCAGCGGGTCAGTCGTCTGGCCCTGGCGATGCGGCCGTCTGGCCCGGACATTGAAACGTTCAAAATGTCGAAACTCTCGACTCAGGATGGGCAAGGCGAAGGCCTGCCATTCGGCTCGCGCGGTGGCGGCGCGATCCGCTACAACTTTCCCGCCGACGGCAAATACGTCGTCAAGCTCCTACTGAAGCGGGAATTGTACGACTACATAATCGGCCTTAACGAGCCCGAGCAGATCGACCTCCGCATCGACGGCGAAAGTGTGAAGACGTTCAAGGTCGGCGGCGAGGACCACGGCCTTACGGCGCCGGATAGTTACGGAGGAGAAATCTTCGGCGATCCCGATTGGGAACACTGGGTGATCCACGCCGACGATAACTTTGAAGTGCGCCTGGACGTAAAGGCCGGGCCGCATGTCGTTGACGTGTCGTTCGCCGGCCGACACGGTCTGGCCGAAGACCCAACACTTCGCGCCAAAAGAACAGGAGGCAACCTCGCTCGCGACGAAACCCTTCCCCAGGCGATCGACAGTGTAGTGATCAGCGGCCCGTATGGCGCGACCGCAGGCGGTGCGGACACGCCCAGCCTGCGCAAGATCATGCTCTGCCGGCCCGCAACCGGCGCCGACGAGACGCCGTGCGCAAAGCTGATTATTTCCGCGCTGGCGCGGCAAGCCTATCGCCGGCCGGTCGCCGATAAAGAAGTCGAGGGGCTGATGGCGTTCTACCGGGAGGGCCGCCGCGATGGCGATTTCACTGCCGGGCTTCAGCTCGCGCTGGCGCGTATCCTCACCGCGCCCAGTTTCCTTTTCCGCGTCGAACCGGATCCGCCCAACCTCGCGCCGGGCGCGACGTATCGGATCAGTGATCTGGCGCTTGCCTCGCGCCTTTCTTTCTTCCTCTGGAGCAGCATTCCCGACGCCACCCTGGTGGATCTGGCTGTGAAAGGTAGGCTGCACCAGCCGGCCGTGCTTGATCAGCAGGTGCGCCGGATGATCGCCGATCCGAAGTCGAAGGCGCTGGTCGATAACTTCGTCGGGCAGTGGCTGCTGTTGCGCGATATCCGTGACGCGGCGCCCAGCCAGGACATATTCCCAGACTTCGGTGAGGACCTGCCCTCATACTTCGAGCAGGAGACGCAGCTTTTCGTCTACGATCAGATCACGCGCAATCAGAGCGTGGTCGACTTGTTGGGCGCACGCTACACCTTCCTCAACGAGCGCCTTGCCAAGCATTACGGCATCGCCGGCGTATACGGCCCCCGTTTCCGCCGTGTCGATCTTCCGGCCGAGAGTCCACGTGGCGGACTTCTCGGCCAAGGCTCGCTGCTCATGGTGACATCTTACCCCAACCGCACTTCACCGGTGCTGCGCGGGAAGTGGGTGCTGTCCAGCCTGCTCGGCACGCCACCGCCCCAGCCGCCGGCCAACGTGCCGGGCCTGAAAGGCGCCGACGCCCACGGCAATCCCGCTACGGTCCGCGCGCGACTTGAAGAACACCGCAAAAATCCCGTCTGCGCCGGGTGCCACGCCTCGATGGATCCGCTAGGCTTCGCGCTGGAGAATTTCGACGCAACCGGAAAATGGCGAACGACCGACGCCGGTGCGCCGGTCGATGCGTCCGGCGTGCTCCCGGACGGCACGGCGTTCACCGGGCCGATCGGCCTGCGTGACGCGCTGCTCGCCCGAAAGGAGCAATTCGTCGGCGCAATGACCGAAAAGCTCCTGGCCTACGCCCTCGGCCGGCGCATCGACGCCGCCGACATGCCGACCGTGCGAAAAATCGTGCACGATGCGCAGCCGGACGATTACCGCTGGCAATCCATCCTTGCCGGCATCGCCAAGAGCGGGCCGTTCCTGATGCGAACCGCAGCGAGCGCAGACACGGCTCCGGCCGCCGGGTCCAGCCCCGCGCGCGACGCCATCATTCCGATCTCCGATCTCAAACGAGGCGCCCAGCCATGATCATCAAGAAACTATCTCTCGCCCGGCGGACGGTGCTGCGCGGCATGGGCGCGACCGTCGCCCTGCCGCTGCTGGACGCCATGTCGCCGGCGCTCGCCGCGGAAATGCCGGCGCCGGTCAAGCGCATCGGCGTGATGTACACGCCCCATGGCATGACAATGGCTGACTGGACGCCGAAGACCACCGGCGGTGACTTCGAATTGTCGCCGATTATGCAGCCGCTGGCTCCGTTCCGTGAGCGCCTGCTGGCGCTCTCCGGATTGAATGCGCCTGATTCAGTGATAGGCCCGCACTCGCGCGCGGCGACCGCTTTCCTCACCGGCGCACCGCCGAAAACAACATCAGGGGGAGCTGGTCTGGCGGCGATTTCCATTGACCAGCAGGTCGCGGCGAATTTCGGTCGATATACGCAGCTGCCGTCGCTGGAGCTGGGGCTGGACAACACGGACGGAGCCGGCATTTGCGATGGAAATCCCTGCGTTATGGGCAACACCATATCGTGGCGCACGCCCACGCTGCCGCTACCCATGGAAAATAATCCGCGCATGGTGTTCGAGCGCCTATTCGGCGACGTCGGCAGTACGGAATCGACGGCGCGGCTGAACCACATGCGCCAGGACGGCAGCGTCCTCGACGCCGTGGTCACGGAGGCCAAAGACTTGGACCGCCAGCTAGGCCCGGGCGATCGGTCTCAGCTCGCCGAATATCTCGACGGCGTGCGCGACCTCGAAACGCGGATTCAGAAGGCCGATGCGCAAAGCGCCAAGGAAATGCCAATCGTCGCCCGGCCGGCCGGCATTCCCGCCACCTTCGAAGAGCACGCCAAGCTGATGTTAGACTTGCAGGTGCTTGCCTACCAAACCGATATGACGCGGGTCATTACATTCATGTTCGGCCGCGAGTTCAGCGGACGCACCTACCCGGAAATCGGCGTGCTCGAAGGACACCATCCGCTTTCACATCACCTAAATGATCCGGTGAGGCTGGCGATGCAGGCCAAGGTGAACACCTATCACGTCTCAATGTTCGCCTATTACCTCGATAAGCTTCGCGCCACGAAAGACGGCGACGGGTCGCTGCTCGACCACACGCTCCTCATGTACGGCTCTGGCATGAGCAACGGCAATGTGCACGATCAAACCAATCTTCCCATCCTGCTGGTCGGCGGCCGCGACCAGCGGATCAAGGGCGGGCGGCACCTGATGTACAACGGGGATTGCTCAGCGAATCTGCTGGTGACCGTCATGGACAAGTTGGGCCTCCCGGTCGCCCGCGTCGGCCAAAGCCAAGGTGCACTGGACATAGACAGGGCATGACGGGGTGCTGTCAGTCCAACGCTAATTCGTCTCCGTCAAGGCGGACTCTGGCCTTACGCGGGCAGGACTTATCCCATGACCAACCGCCACTCGGCCAACGCGGCCGAGCGTCTTTGGCGGTAAATTTCGCGGCTGACGAGATGGCGCTCCTGGCTGAAATGGTTGTGGACGGAAGCATGGACCGAGGTGAATTTGTGCAAGGTCTTCATGCGGCGGAAGCGGGCCATCGCCCGCTCCCTTCGTCGGAAGGGTAGGTGGGAATTCTCAGCACGATTGTTGAGCCGGCGGCCGGTTTGCTGGAGATCGGCGGCGCCGATCTCCTTCAGGGCCGCGCCATATGAGCGGAGGCGATCGGTCACGATCGCCTTGGTCGGTCCATGCCGCCTCATAGCTTTCTTGATGAATTTCAATGCCGAGGCCTTATCCCTGGTCTCGGTCACGTATGATTCCAAGACCTCGCCCTCATGGTCGACGGCCCGCCAAAGGTATTTCTGCTTGCCGTTGATCCGGACGAACACCTCGTCCAAATGCCAGCGCCAATGGGTGTAGGAGCGCATATGCTGGACCCGCTTGCGGCGAATCTCGGCGGCGAACATTGGACCGAACCTGTTCCACCAGAGGCGGACGGTTTTATGGCAGATGTCGATGCCACGCTCGAACAACAGGTCCTCGACGTTCCTGAGTGACAGCGGGTATCGAACGTACATTAAGACGACGAGCCGGATCACCTCTGGTGAGCTGTCGAAATATCGGAATGGGTTCTTCATCCGCGGAGGCTAGCCCCGTGCCAGCGGCGCCGCAAACTTTGGGCTGACAGTGCCCGCATCTATTTTACATTCAAAGAAGACGCCAACTAACTGATATCGTAGTTTTTATTACGATATAAATTGGGCCGATTGGTCGCAAAGCGAATTTCACCTGTTATTTGGGAAAGTGACACTTTTGGAATCGGCGTGGAGAACAGGTGGGAAAAAACGGCCTAATACCCGCAAAATCGACCCAGCGGAGACGTCTGGGTGATTAGAAGTGGGTCGTAACCCACGGTAATGTCGGGTAAATTTCCGTTTCAAAAACCACACTCTAGAACGAGTGAGACTGCCTGGTGGATGCGACAGGGATTGAACCTGTGACCCCTGCCGTGTGAAGGCAGTGCTCTCCCGCTGAGCTACGCATCCGTGCAGGCAAGGCCGAAAGAGGCGTGCCTATAGCTCGCCTCCGGGCCGTCGGCAAGGCGTCAGGCGCGCGCGAGCAGGCGTCGGGCGATGGCGGGCAGTTCAGTGAAATGGTCGATCAGAACGTCCCCGCCAAGCGCATGAGCCGGCGTCTCGGTATAGCCGAAGCTGACCACCGCCACCGGCACATCGGCGGCCTTGGCGGCCAGGACGTCGGAGATGCTGTCGCCCACCAGCAGGGCGCGCTCGGCGCTGCCGCCCGCCAGAGCGATGGCGGTAAGCAAGTGGCGCGGATCGGGCTTGGGCGCTGGCGCCATGTCCGGCCCGACGATGGCGACGAACCGACTTGTAAGGCCCATTGCGTCCAGCAGGGCCAGGGACAGGTCGGTGCGCTTGTTGGTGCAGACGGCGAGTTTGGCCCCCTGCGCGGCCAGCAGGTCGAGCGTGGTTTCCAACGCCTCGAACATCACGCTCTCTTGGGCGATACGGCCCAGGTAAATCTCGATGAAGCGGTCGAACAAGGCCGGGACATTGTCTGCGGACAGGGGCGCGCCCGCGCGGGCAAAGCCGCGCTCGATCATAGCCTTGGCCCCATGGCCGACCAGATGGCGGGTGTCACTCAGGGCCACCGGCGGCAGATACTGCTCGGCCAGGACCGCATTGAGCGCGCCAATCAAATCCGGCGCCGTGTCGATCAGGGTGCCGTCCAGGTCGAACACGATGACGGCGCCGTCGAGCGGGCGGGGGTCGGTAGAGGCGGGCAGGGCAAGGTCTCCGGTATTAAGCCATCGCCGTTTCGGCTAAATCCAGTGTCAGCGCAATGTCCGAGTCGGCCCCAGCCGTCCGGCGCTCAGTGAGAGGCTCCGCATGACCGCACGCGCCGCCGTGATCCTGGCCGCCGGCCAAGGCACGCGCATGAAGTCGCCCACGCCCAAGGTGCTGCACGCCGTGGGCGCGCGCGCCATGCTCGACCGGGCCATCGATGCCGCCGAGGCGATCGGCTGTGATCCCATCGTGGTGGTGGTGGGCGCACATAGTCCGGCGGTGGGCGCGCATGTCCGCGCGAGACTGGGCGAGGGCGCGACCGCGCTGCAGGACCCGCCGCTGGGCACCGGCCATGCGGTGCTGGCGGCGCGTTCAGCCCTGGCCGGATTTTCCGGCGACGTGGTCATCACCTATGCCGACTGCCCCCTGCTGGACGCGGCGGCGATCGAGCCGCTGTTCGATCTGCGCGGGACCGGAGCTGATCTGGTGGTGCTGGGGTTTGAGGCGGCCGATCCAGGCGCCTACGGCCGACTGATCCTGGGCGAGGACGGCGCCTTGCTGCGCATCGTGGAGGCCAAGGAGGCGAGCGTGGGGGAGCTGGCGGTGAACGCCTGCAACTCCGGCGTCATGGCCGCCGATGCGGCCATGCTGTTCGACCTGCTGGGCCAAGTGAAGGCCGACAACGCCAAGGGCGAATACTATCTGACTGATGTGGTCGGTCTGGCGAACGAGCGGGGCCTGGCAGTCCTGACCACCTTCGCGCCCGAGACCGCGGTGATGGGCGTCAATTCACAAGGCGAGCTGGCAGCCGCCGAGGCCGCCTTCCAGGCGCACAGGCGCCTGAACCTGATGGCCGAGGGGGTGAGCATGAGCGCGCCCGAAACGGTGCACCTGGCCTGGGATACTGAGATTGCCGGCGGGGCTGTGGTCGAGCCCTATGTGGTGTTCGGACCCAAGGCGACGGTTGAAACCGGTGCGGTGATCCGCGCCTTCAGCCACATCGAGGGCTCGGTCGTGCGCGCGGGAGCTATCGTCGGCCCCTACGCCCGTCTGCGGCCGGGCGCAGACATCGGGCCGGGCGCTCATGTGGGCAACTTCGTGGAGGTCAAGAACGTGACCCTGGGCGCGGGGGCCAAGGCCAACCACCTGAGCTATCTGGGCGACGGGTCGGTGGGGGCGGGGAGCAACATCGGCGCCGGGACCATCTTCTGCAACTACGACGGCTTCGACAAATCCCGCACGGTGATCGGCGAGGGGGCCTTCATCGGCTCCAATACCCTGCTGGTCGCGCCCGTCACCGTGGGGGACCGGGCCTTCACCGGCACCGGTTCGGTCATCACCGAGGACGTGGAGGCCGACGCCTTGGCGCTGGGCCGCGCGCGCCAGACGAGCAAGCCCGGCTGGGCCAAGGCTTTCCGCGCCATGAAAGCCGCCGGTCGAAAGCCTAAGGCATGAGCGACATCGAGCTGCAGAAGAAGCTGGCGGGAGACGCCGCCGCCGCCCTGGTCAAGGATGGCATGACGGTGGGCTTGGGCACCGGTTCGACGGCGGTTTATCTGGTTAAGGCCCTGGGCGCGCGGGCGGCGGCCGAGGGTCTCAAGCTGCGCTGCGTGGCGACCTCGCAGGCCACGGCGAGCCTGGCGGCGAGTCTGGGCCTTGTGCTGGTGGAGCTGGACGATGCGGGCAGGATCGATCTGACCATCGACGGGGCCGACGAGATCGGTCCGGAGCTTTCCCTGATCAAGGGCGGCGGGGCGGCCCTGCTGCGCGAGAAACTGGTGTGGGAAGCCTCCAAGCGCTGCGTGGTGATCGCCGACAAGGCCAAGGTTGTGGCTGTGCTGGGTAAATTTCCCCTGCCCATCGAGGTCGTGCCCTTCGGCCATAAAACCACCGCCCTGCGCATTTGCGACGCCCTGGCCGACGCGGACATCGGCATAGCCCCGCGCCTGAGGGTCAAGGACGGCGCGCCGGTGCGCACCGATGGCGGCAATCTGATCTATGACGCCCCGTGCGGCGTGATCGCCGACCCGTCCCTGCTGGCCGAAGCGCTTAAGAGCGTCACCGGCGTGGTCGAACATGGCCTGTTCCTCGGCATGGCCGACGAGGCGATCATTGGCACGGACGCAGGCGTGGAGCTGTTGGCGCCTTAGTTCGCCGAGGTTGAGCTCGGCGTTTAAATCCCCATCTATGCGCACGGCCCCGCTTGGGCCCCATCATGCTGGAGCGGCCTATGGCCCAATATGACTACGATCTGTTCGTGATCGGCGCGGGCTCGGGCGGGGTGCGGGCCGCCCGGCTGGCGGCTATGAGCGGGGCGCGGGTGGCGGTGGCGGAAGAGGACCGCGTGGGCGGCACCTGCGTGGTGCGCGGCTGCGTGCCCAAGAAGTTCATGGTGTTCGCGTCTGAGTTTTCCCGCGCCTTCGCCGAGGCCGAGGGTTACGGCTGGTCTAAGGTCGAGAGCACCTTCGACTGGGCCAAGTTCCGCATGGCCAATGACGTGGAGATCGGCCGGCTGTCGGGCATCTACGCCGCCAATCTGGCCAAGGCGGGGGCTGAGCTGGTTCACGCCAAGGCCCGCCTGACGGACGCCCACACCATTGAGCTGGTCGGCAAGCACAAGAGCGTGACGGCCGAGACCATCCTGATCGCCACGGGTGGCCGGGTTTCGATCCCCATGGAGGCGCCTGGGGTGGAGCACGCCATCACCTCCAACGAGGCCTTCCATCTGGAGAGCCTGCCCAAGTCGATCCTGGTGGCCGGCGGCGGCTATATCGCGGTGGAGTTCGCCGGTATTTTCAACGGCCTGGGGGTGGATACGACCCTGGTCTACCGTGGACCCAATATCCTGCGCGGGTTCGACGAGGACGTGCGCGCCCACGTCTCGGAGGAGATCGAGAAGCGCGGCATCAAGCTGATCGTGGGGACCCAGCATCTGCGGATCGAAAAGACCGATCAGGGCTTGGTCAATGTGCTGGACAACGGGGTCACCTTGACCACCGACCAGGTGATGTTCGCCACCGGCCGCGCTCCCTATGTGGAGGGCCTTGGACTAGAAAGCGCCGGGGTCACGCTCAACGAGAAGGGCGCGGTGGCGGTGGACGACTACTCACGCACCAATGTGCCGAACATCTACGCCGTGGGCGATGTAACCGACCGGATCAACCTGACGCCGGTGGCCATCCGCGAGGCTGCCGCCTTCGCCGCCACGGTGTTCGGCAAAACGCCCACAAAGTTCGACCACGAACTGGTGCCCACGGCGGTGTTCTCCCAGCCGCCTATCGGGTGCGTCGGGCTTAGCGAGGGCGAGGCGCGGCGGTCAGGCAAGACGGTTGATATCTATCTGACCAAGTTTCGCGCCATGAAGGAGGTGTTCTACGGCGGCCATGACCGGGTGCTGATGAAGCTGGTGGTGGACGCCGAGAGCGACGTGATCTTGGGCTGCCACATCGTCGGCCCAGAGGCGCCTGAGATGATCCAGCTGGCCGCCGTCGCCGTGAAGATGGGCGTGACCAAGGCTGACTGGGACAACACCTGCGCCCTGCATCCGACCTTGGCCGAGGAGCTGGTGACCATGAAGCAGAAGCACACGGCGATGCAGATGAGCCCGGCGTAACTATATAGATCGTCATCCTCGGCCAACGAAGCGGCTGCCAGCCGCTGAGGCCGAGCCGAGGACCCAGCAGCTCCAGCCGTCCCGCTTGCTGGGTCCCCCGGTTCGGCCTTCGGCCGCCCGGAGGATGACGCCTCAAGTAAATTGGTCTACAAGCCGCGCCTTCCGAACGAGTGCCCAAGATGAGTGAACGCTGGACGCCTGCGTCCTGGAGAGCCAAGCCCGCCCTGCACATCCCGTCCGATTACCCGGACGCGGAGGCCTTGGCGCGTGT
>JBEHYN010000016.1:0-54516 GCA_048498155.1 Pseudomonadota bacterium
CGTGATCGCCGCCGTCAACGTCGTCTTGCCATGGTCAACGTGACCAATCGTGCCGATGTTGCAGTGCGGCTTGTTGCGTTCAAACTTTTCCTTGGCCATTTTTCAAACTCCGGCCGGTTGACGGCAGGTTAGAGGGATAGGGATTAGGCGTACTTCTGGATCACTTTTTCGGCTTCGGCTTGAGGCACCGCTTCATAGTGATCGTATTGCATCGTGAACTGAGCGCGGCCCTGAGACATGCCGCGCAGGTTGCCGATATAGCCGAACATATTGGCCAGCGGCACAAAAGCTGTGACGACCTGTGCGTTGCCGCGCTGGTCGGTGCCCTGAATTTGGCCGCGGCGGCTGTTCAGGTCGCCGATCACGTCGCCCAGATATTCGTCCGGGGTCAGGACCTCGACCTTCATGATCGGCTCCAACAGCTTGGGAGCGCCCTTCTCGCGCAATTCCTTGAACGCCGCGCGCGCAGCGATTTCAAAGGCCAGCACCGAGGAGTCCACGTCGTGGTAAGCGCCGTCCACCAAGGTGGCGGAGAAGTCGATCAGCGGGAACCCGGCCAGCAGGCCGTTTTCCTTGGAGGACTCAAGGCCCTTCTCGACGCCGGGAATGAATTCCTTGGGCACCGCGCCGCCGACCACCTTGCTCTCGAACTTGAAGCCTGAGCCCGGTTCGCCGGGCTCGAAGATCAGCTTGATACGGGCGAACTGCCCGGTGCCGCCGGTCTGCTTCTTGTGCGTATAGTCAATCTCGGCGCGCTTGCCGAGGCTCTCACGGTAAGCAACCTGCGGCGCGCCGATGTTGGCTTCCACCTTGTAGGTGCGCTTGAGGATGTCGACCTTGATGTCCAGGTGCAGCTCGCCCATGCCCTTCATGATCGTCTGGCCCGACTCCTGGTCGGTGTGGACGGTGAATGAAGGATCTTCGGCCACCATCTTGCCGAGCGCGACGCCCAGCTTTTCCTGGTCGGCCTTGGACTTGGGCTCGATGGCGATTTCGATAACCGGCGCCGGGAAGTTCATCTTTTCTAAGATCACCGGCGACTTCAACGGATCGCACAGGGTGTCCCCGGTGCGCGTGTCTTTTAGGCCGGCCAAGGCGACGATGTCGCCAGCGAAGGCTTCCTTGATGTCTTCCCGGTTGTTGGAGTGCATCAGCAACATGCGCCCAACCCGCTCGCGCTTGTCGCGGGTGGAGTTCAACAGACCCAAGCCGGTTTCCAGCTTGCCGGAATAGATCCGGCAGAAGGTCAAGGAACCGACGAAGGGATCGTCCATGATCTTGAAGGCGAGAACCGACAGGGGCTCCTCGTCGGACGCACGGCGCACGATCGGCTCTTCGGTCTTATAGTCGATGCCGGGCGTGGGCGGGATGTCCACCGGCGAAGGCAGGTAATCGACCACCGCGTCGAGCAGGGGCTGCACGCCCTTGTTCTTGAAGGCCGAGCCGGCGAGGATCGGATAGAAGGCGCCGGTCAGCACCGCCTTGCGGATGCAGTTCTTCAGCACGGCTTCGGACGGTTCGGTCCCGTCGAGGTAGGCCTCCATGGCCTCATCGTCCTGTTCGACCGCGTTCTCGATAAGATAATGGCGCGCTTCCTCGCACGCCGTCTTCATGTCGGCCGGAATCTCTTCGTCATGATAGTTAGCGCCGAGCCCCTCGGACTCCCATACCACCGCCTTCATGCGCACGAGGTCGACGATGCCCTTGAGCGCAAGCTCCGAGCCGATCGGCAGTTGGATCGGCACCGCCTTGACGGCGAGGCGCTCGCGAATGGTGCGCAGGCACATCTCGAAGTCCGCGCCGGTCTTGTCCATCTTGTTGACGAACACGATGCGCGGAACATTGTAGCGGTCGGCCTGGCGCCAGACGGTTTCGGTCTGGGGCTCAACGCCTTGGTTGCCGTCCAGAACCGCAACGGCGCCGTCGAGCACGCGTAGCGAGCGTTCGACTTCGATGGTGAAGTCCACGTGCCCAGGCGTGTCGATGATGTTCAGACGGTGGCCATTCCAGAAGGCGGTCGTGGCGGCGGAGGTGATGGTGATCCCCCGCTCCTGCTCTTGCTCCATCCAGTCCATGGTCGCGGCGCCGTCGTGGACTTCGCCGATCTTATGGCTCTTGCCGGTGTAATAAAGAATCCGCTCGGTGGTCGTGGTCTTCCCGGCGTCGATGTGCGCCATGATGCCGAAATTGCGGTAATCTTCGATCTTATTCGAGCGGGGCATTGTGGGGCTCTGGATAACGGGGCGTTCAAACGTGCGGCGCGGGCGGTTTAACGCAAACCACCCGCGCTAGGAAGACTGACAGGAACCGGTCGTGACTTATCGAACGGTCTACCAGCGGTAGTGCGAGAAGGCGCGGTTGGCTTCGGCCATCTTGTGGGTGTCTTCGCGCTTTTTCACGGCGGTGCCGCGATTGTTGGACGCGTCGAGCAGTTCGCCCGCCAGCTTCTCGGTCATGGTGTTCTCACCACGCTTGCGCGCGGCGGTGACAAGCCAGCGGATGGCCAGGGCGCGGCGACGTTCGGGACGCACTTCCACCGGCACCTGATAGGTGGCCCCGCCGACCCGGCGGGAGCGCACTTCGACGGCCGGAGCCACATTGTCGAGGGCGGAATGGAAGGTTTCCAGAGCGCCTTGATCGCGACGCTTGTTTTCCAGGATGTCGAAAGCGCCATAGACGATATTCTCGGCGACGGCCTTTTTGCCTTCGTACATCACATAGTTCATGAACTTGGTGACGATCAGATCGCCAAACTTGGGATCGGGAAGGACTTCGCGTTTCTCAGCGCGGTGACGGCGGGACATGCAGAGTCTTCCTTATTTCGGACGCTTGGCGCCGTAGAGCGAGCGGCGCTGCTTACGGTTCTTGACGCCCTGGGTGTCGAGCACGCCGCGCAGGATGTGATAACGCACGCCGGGCAAATCCTTCACCCGGCCGCCGCGGATCAGCACAACGGAGTGCTCCTGCAGATTGTGGCCTTCGCCAGGGATATAGCACACCGCCTCGATACCCGAGGTCAGGCGAACCTTGGCGACCTTCCGCAAAGCCGAGTTCGGCTTCTTAGGGGTGGTCGTATAGACGCGGGTGCAGACGCCCCGGCGCTGGGGGCAGCCCTTCAGGGCCGGCACCTTGTTGCGCATCACCTTGGGGGTGCGCGGCTTGCGGATGAGCTGGTTGACTGTGGGCATTGCTCTTTTTCACTGTGGAGGCCTGCGCCTTTCGGCCGGGCGACCTCTGATTTCAACGGTCTAACTTGGCTCCCAAGGGCGCACGATAAACCAAACAAGATCGCCGGAATGTCCTGGTGGACTTTCCGGCTGTCTCGCGGCGAACCTTGTTCAGGGCGCCGGTCCATCGGGTCGCAGGTCGGCAAGCGCCTTCCGGGCCTCGAAAATGAGCGCGCTAGATACGCGCGGGGGGCGGTGGGGTCAAGCACGGAGTCCGTCGCGAGGCGGAGCTCGCAGGCTCAGCCTCGCGACGCGCTCGTTTGCTCAGTAGCAGCGCTCCACCCGGACGTAACGGCCGGCCCAGGCGTTCCAGCGCCAGTAGGCCCGGCAGCCGCCGTAGTAACCCCAGTAGCCCGCGCCGCGCCAGGCGCCGCGCCGGTCATGGTCGCGACCCCGCCAACCGTCACGGTCACCGCGCCAGCCGTCGTGGTCGCCGCCGCGCCAGCCGCCATGCCATGGCGCCGCGTCAGCAGAGGTGGCGGTCAGCGCGCCGCCCAGGGAAAGGGCCGCCAAAGCGGCAACCATAGCCTTCTTGAACATTTCAACGTCCCTTATCGGGTTGAACCTGACGGCAAGGAATTTGTCGCCGGCGGGCGTATCGCCCTCCATGACGCACACAATGTCCCCTGCTGGTTGAACGGCGCCCGAGGCTGTTGTTCAGCCAGGGTTCATCTGGATGAACAGCCGAGGGCCGCCTCAATCGCTACCCGGCCTTAACCATGTTCTTACACCCGGACTTAACCACGCCCTGGCACTGCTGCTGAGTCCTGTTGGGCGGGAGTGGGCTTATGACCTTCGGCGCGGAAACCATCATCCAAGGCGACTGCATCGAGGCGCTGGCCAAGCTGCCCGACCGCAGCGTGGATCTGATTTTCGCCGACCCGCCCTACAATCTTCAGCTGGGCGGCGATCTGCACCGGCCGGACAATTCCAAGGTCGACGCCGTTGACGACGCCTGGGATCACTTCGCCTCCTTCGCCGACTACGACGCCTTCACCAAGGCCTGGCTGTCGCAATGCCGCCGGGTGCTGAAAGACGACGGGGCCCTGTGGGTGATCGGCAGCTATCACAACATTTTCCGCGTGGGCTCCACCCTGCAGGACCTGGGCTTCTGGATCCTCAACGACGTGATCTGGCGCAAGTCCAACCCCATGCCCAATTTCAAGGGCACGCGCTTCGCCAATGCGCACGAGACCCTGATCTGGGCGGCCAAGGGACGCGGCCAGAAGCGCTACACCTTCAACTACGACGCCATGAAGATGGCCAACGAAGACCTGCAGATGCGCTCGGACTGGACCTTGCCCCTGTGCACCGGCGATGAGCGGGTCAAGGACGACCAAGGACGCAAGGCTCACCCGACCCAGAAGCCAGAAGCCTTGCTGCACCGGGTCATCCTGGCCTCGTCCAAGCCGGGCGATGTGATCCTCGACCCCTTCTTCGGCACGGGCACCACCGGCGCGGCGGCGAAACGCCTGGGACGCCGGTTCATCGGCATCGAGCGCGAGGACGCCTATATCGCCGCCGCGCGCAAACGCATCGCCGAGGTCATCCCGATTTCGCCGGAAGACCTGGACGTCATGGGCTCAAAGCGCAGCGAACCGCGCATACCCTTCGGCCAGATCGTGGAGGCAGGCCTCCTGCGACCGGGCGACAGCCTCTACTGCCCCAAGGGGGACAAGGTGGCCCGGGTGCGCGCCGACGGCTCGGTGGTGATCGGCGACCTGGCCGGCTCCATCCACAAGGTCGGCGCCATGGTGCAGTCGGCGCCCGCCTGCAACGGCTGGACCTATTGGCATTTTAAGACCGACAAGGGCCTGGCCCCCATTGACGTCCTGCGCGCCAAGGTCAGGGCCGGATTGAACTGACGTGAGCGAGGCCGACGATGAGCGCATGACGCGCGGCTGGGACACGGTGCGCCAGATCAACGCCCCCGCCGCCCAGCAGCAGTGGGACGATCTTGTCGCCATCTATCCCGACTTCGCCCGCTACATCGTGCAAAGCGCCTATGCCGATGTGCTGAGCCGCCCCGCCCTGCCCCTGCGAGACCGCGAGATCGCCACCCTGGCCGCCCTGACCACGCTGGGCAACGCGCCCGGCCAGCTCAAGGCCCATATCCAGGGCGCCTTGAACACCGGCCTGACCCGCGAGGAGATCTGTGAAGTCCTCATGCAGATGGCCGTCTATGCGGGCGTGCCAGCCGCGATCAACGCCATGAAGATCGCCGGCGAGGTGTTCGCCGCGCTCTAAGCGTCCCGCGGAACGCGATTCCGGCAAAGGTTCTTGCCCCGCTGCGGAACTACCGTCCTTGAAGCGGGTTGATGGCTTGTCCCCCAGCGGTGGAGAGAGTCATGAACACGAACGAAGTCGAAGGCGGATTCAAAAAAGCGACGGGCAAGGCCCAGGCGCTGAGCGGAGACGTGCTGAACGATCCCTACATGGAATTGGACGGCGAGCTGCGGCGCGTGGAAGGTAATGTTCAGGAGATGATCGGCCAGGTGCAGGACGCCATCGCAGACGCTGCCGACACCATCTCCGCCACAGCGGTTAAGGTCGGCGATCGGGCGCGCGAAACCTACGCCAATGTCACCGTCCAGGTGCAAAGAGCGGCCGACCAAGTCGACCCCTTCGTCAAGCAAAAGCCCTATGCGGCTTTGGGTTTGGCGGCACTCGGCGGCGTGCTGTTCGGCCTTCTGTTCGCCGGACGCGGGCCGAAAATTATTTATGTGAGGCCGAGGCACTAACGGTCGCCTATTTTTCGAGCCTGAACTTGACCGTTGTTCTGTAGTGACCTGCTCCTGAAATTCTGGACCGGTTTGAGCTAGAATTTTCTCGTTTTGAGGCTGGGCCTGAGAGCGAAGATTGCCGCCTCATCGGCTCTCCAAGGCGCAAGCCCGAACCAAGACTATTGAACCACAAAGCTCACGAAGAACACGAAGAACACGAAGAAAACACACCAAGCCCTTGGTGATCTTCGTGTCCTTCGCGGTTCATCTTCAATTCGCTACGCCGCGTGGGAGATCACGCGGTTGCGGCCGGCGGCTTTGGCTTCGTAGAGGGCCTCGTCAGCGCGTTTGAGCAGGGCTTCGGGGGTGTCGTGCTCGCCCAGCGTCACTGCCACGCCGATGGAAATGGTCACGGTCAGAAGCTCGCTGCCGGCCGCCACGCGGAAGGGCGAGCCGCCGATATAGCGCCGGATCCGGTCGGCGATGCGTTCGGCGTCCTCGATCTGGGTGTCGGGCATCAGGGTGACGAACTCTTCCCCGCCATAGCGGCAAGGCAGGTCGATGGCGCGCACATTGGTGGCCAAGCGCGCGCCGAATTCGCGCAGCACCTCGTCGCCCACGTCGTGGCCGAAGCTGTCATTGATCTTCTTGAAGTGGTCGATGTCGATCAGCAGGGCCGCCACCGGCGCGCCGCCGCGCACAGCGCGTTGGACCAGGGCGTCGAGCTGGCCGGTCATGTAGCGGCGATTGTGCAGGCCGGTGAGCTGGTCGGTGACCGCCAATTCAAGGCTGTTGTCGAGGTTGTCGCGCAGGAAATCCGTGTAACGCTTGCGCTTGATCTGGGTGCGCGCGCGGGCGGCTAGCTCCTGAGGATCAATCGGCTTGGCGAGAAGGTCGTTGACGCCGATATCCAGCGCCTTGATCGCGCGGGCTCGCTCGTCCGGATCGTACACGGCTAGGATCGGCAGATGGCGGGTCGCCTCGTCAGACCGGATGGCGGCGGCGAAGCGAAGGCCGTCAAACGTGCGGGCGGTGACATTGACGATCAGCAGATCCACTGGGCCGCGGGCGGTCAGATGGGCCTTTTCCGGGTCGGCCTCAATCACCGGGCGGTGTTCGATGGACAGCTCGGCCAGGATGCGTTGGGCCTGACGTTCGTTGTCATCGACGATCAGCACGCGCCCGCCCGCGCCGGCCTGACGCGCGGCGGCGCCGGCGATCACGCCGATGCGGCGGCCGGACGCTTCGCGTTCACGCAGTTCGTCGATCACCAGCTTTAGGCGCGTCAGGCTGCGCACCCGGGCGAACATGATCACATCGTCGATCGGCTTGGTCAGAAACTCGTCCGCACCTGCCTCAAGCCCCGCGATACGATCCGCGCGCCCGTCCAGGGCCGTGACCAGCACAACAGGAATATGGCGGGTCAGGGCGTCGTCCTTGAGCCGGCGGCACACCTGAAACCCGTCCATGCCGGGCATCATCACGTCCAGCAGAATGATGTCGGGTTTTTCGGAGGCGGCCATGGCCAGGGCCGTGGCGCCGTCGGTGGCGGTGATCACCTCGAAGTACTCCGCCGAAAGCTTCGCCTCCAGCAGCTTCACATTGGCTTCGATGTCGTCGACGACCAGAATTCGCGCCGTCATCGCTCTACCTCACCCTAAAAAGCGGCGAACAGTGTCTAAAAACAGACCTACCGAGATGGGTTTGGACAAATAAGCCTCGCAGCCCCCTTCACGGATCCGCTCTTCATCGCCTTTCATGGCGAAAGCGGTCACGGCGATTACTGGGATATGCGACAGCTCTTCATCTTCCTTGAGCCATTTGGTGACTTCCAGGCCCGAAATCTCGGGCAGCTGGATGTCCATGAGAATCAGGTCGGGACGATGCTGGCGCGCCAGCGTAAGCGCCTGAAGGCCTTCACGCGTCTCCAGCGTGGCATAGCCCTGCGCTTCGAGAAGATCGTGAAAGAGCTTCATATTCAGCTCGTTATCCTCGACAATGAGGACGGTCTTGGTCATCGTTCAACCTGGTTTGAGCTTGGGAGAAACCCCAAGCCCCGAACGCCGACCCCACCAGCCGTCGCCCCTCGTTGGCTAAGGTTGTCTCACGATATCCTTACTCGCCCGTTAGCCTTGGGCGAGATGACGCCGCTGCGCTAATCCGCTGTCGCATCTGTGTCTTGCGCGGATCGCGGCCTACCGCGATGGTCGCGGCATGATCCGTATCGGCGTTGATTTCGGCGGGACCAAGATTGAGGCGGCCGCGCTGGACCCAGACGGCGCCGAGTTGGCCCGCCTGCGCACGCCCAACCCAGGCAGCTATGACAAGGCCCTGAGCGCCGTCGTCGATCTGGTGGAGCAGGCGCGCGAGCAGGCGGGTGCGCCGCCCGGCCCAGTGGGCGTGGGCATTCCCGGTTCGGTCTCGCCGACCACGGGCCTTATTCGCGGGTCCAATTCAGTGTGGATGAACGGACGCGATTTCGCGGGCGACCTGGCTGGCGCTCTGGGGCGCCCTGTGCGCCTGGCCAATGACGCCAATTGCATGGTCCTATCCGAAGCGACAGACGGCGCGGCGGCCGGCGCCGTCGGCGCCGTGTTCGGCGCGATCTTGGGCACCGGGACGGGCGGCGGGGTGGTGGTGGACGGCAAGCTGCTGGCCGGCGCCAACGGCGTGGCCGGCGAATGGGGCCACACGCCCCTGCCCTGGCCCACCGAGCTCGACCAAGCGCCGCCCTGTTGGTGCGGGCGCAAGGGCTGTCTGGAAACCTTCGTGTCCGGCACGGCCCTGGCGGCAGACCATGCGCGGGCGACGGGGCGCAAATTGACGGCCCAAGCTGTGGTCGCGGCCGCGCACGAGGGCGACCGTTGGGCTAAGGCCGCGCTGGATCGCTATGTCGAGCGGCTGGGCCGGGCTCTGGCGGTGATGATCGACCTGATCGACCCGTCGGTCATCGTGCTGGGCGGCGGCATGTCCAACGTCGCGGAACTATATGAACTATTGCCACAGGCGGTTGCGCCCCACGTCTTTTCCGATGTGTGGACGGCCAAGATCGCCAAGGCCGCGCACGGCGATTCCTCAGGCGTGCGCGGCGCCGCGCGCCTGTGGCCGCTGCTACCAGCGTGGGTGCGCTTTGTCGCAACTGCCTTTGGCATGGGGCCGAGACCGCCGAGCGCCGCTGTCCGCGCTGCGGCTCGCCGCGCCTTGTGGCGCATCCAGATCTGGACCGGCTGACCATCGCCCACATCGACTGCGACGCCTTCTACGCGTCGGTGGAAAAGCGCGACCGGCCAGAACTGCGCGACAAGCCGGTGATTGTCGGCGGCGGCCAGCGCGGGGTGGTGACCACCGCCTGCTACATCGCCCGCATCTCCGGCGCACGCTCAGCCATGCCCATGTTCAAGGCCCTCAAGCTGTGCCCCGACGCCGTGGTGATCAAGCCGGACTTCGCCAAGTACCGCGCCGACAGCAAACGGATCATGGACAAGCTTTGCGCCCTGACGCCACTGGTGCAGCCTTTGTCGCTGGACGAGGCCTGGCTGGACCTGAGCGGCTGTGAACGCCTGCACGGCGCCCCGGCCGCCGTCGTCCTGGCCCGTGTGCAAAGGGAGATCGAGACTGAGATCGGCATCACGGTGTCGGTGGGACTGGCTGCAAACAAGTTCCTGGCCAAGATCGCTTCGGACCTGGACAAGCCCCGGGGCTTTTGCGTGATCGGGGCCGATGAGGCCCAGGCCTTTCTGGCGACTAGGCCGGTGTCGATCCTGCCGGGCGTGGGGCCGGCCATGGCGCGATCGCTTGAGGCGGCGGGCCTGCGCGTCGTGGGCGATCTGGCGCGCGCCGAACCCAAGTCCCTGGGTCAGCGTTTCGGCGCCTATGGGCTTCGGCTGGCTCAGCTTTCGCGCGGCCAGGACGCCCGGGCCGTGGATCCGGACCAGACCCGCAAGGGCATTAGCGCGGAGACCACCTTTGGAGAGGATCATGCGGCCCTTGAGGTGCTGGAAGACCGTCTGTGGCCCCTGTGCGAGCGGGTGGCGCGCGCCTGCCGCCAGGAGGGCGTGGCGGGCCGAGCCGTGGTCCTAAAGCTGAAGACGCCCGATTTTCGCCTGATCACGCGTCGGCGCACGCTCGCCTGGCCCACTCAGACCGCAAAGGGCCTGTTCGCGGTCGCCCGCGAGCTGTTGGCCGGCGAGGCTGATGGGCGGACCTTCCGCTTGATCGGCGTGGGCGTGCAGGACCTGGCGGATGCGCTGGACGGCGGGGAGGACCTGTTCGGCGCGGGCGAAAGCCGCACGCGCAAGGGTGAGAAGGCGGTGGACGCCCTGCGCGCGCGCTATGGCTCTGGCGCGGTATTGAGCGGCCGGGCGCTGAAGCCTAGGGCTTAGGGACAAGGCGTTAGGCGCTTTCGGCCGGCGCACCCACGCGCTATCTGATTTGGGCAATCCAAGGAGCGTTTATGTCCATCGATCAACGACTCGCCGAACTAGGCATCGTTCTGCCGCAGCCTGTGGCGCCCGTGGCCAACTACGTCCCGTTCGTGCGCAGCGGGGCGCAGATCCACATTTCCGGCCAGATCTCGGTGGACGACGCGGGCGGGATCAAGGGCGTGGTGGGCCAGGAGGTGGATCTGGACGAAGCCGTACGCGCCGCCCGTCTTTGCGGCGTCAATCTGATCGCCCAGATGAAAGCCGCTGCGGAGGGCGATCTGGAGCGTGTAATGCGCATCGTCAAGCTGGGCGGGTTTGTCCAGGCCGGACCGGATTTCTTCGACATTCCCAAGGTGATCAACGGCTGCTCGGACCTGATGGTGCAGGTGTTCGGCGACAAGGGCCGGCATGCGCGCTCTGCCGTAGGCGTCTATCGCCTGCCGCTCAACTTCGCGGTCGAGGTCGATGCGGTGGTGGAACTGCGGTGAACCTCCCCGCCGGCCTGACCGGGCGACCGATCGCCCACCGCGGACTGTGGCGGCCAGGCCTGCGCCCGGAAAACTCGCTCGCGGCGTTCGAGGCCGCCTGCGCGGGCGGCTATGGCATTGAGCTGGACGTGCGCCTGACGGCGGACGGCGAAGCGGTTGTGTTCCACGACGACGGGCTGGAGCGGCTGACGGCGCAGTCGGGCTTGGTGGAAGAGCGCCCTCTGGAAGAGTTGCAGGCTATCACCCTGTTCGGCGGCGAACATCAGACCATTCCATCTTTGGCTCAGGCGCTGGAGGCGATCGCTGGGCGCACCCTGGTGCTGGTGGAGCTGAAGACGCCGGCCGGACAGGAGGGCCTGCTGGAGGCGCCGGTGGGCGCCATGCTGGAGGCCTATGACGGGCCGTGCGCTGTGCTCTGCTTCAACGCCAAAGCCCTAGGCTGGCTCGCCCGACACCGCCCTTCGATCCCGCGCGGACTAAACCTCAATGCGGCTCCAAACGCGCCTGATATTGAATTATCACAGCCCGATTTTCTTTCTATAAATAAGGCTCTAATCGGTAATTCCGACATTCAATCTTGGCGGTCGCCGGTTAAGTCCGCCATCGCTTGGACTGCACGCAGCCCAGAGGACATGAGCGGCCTAAGCGGTCTGGTCGATAACGTCATCTTCGAGGGCTTCGCCCCTTGAACCTGGCGCGGGAAGTCTCGGCCCATCGGCGCATCGCCGGGATTGGGAAGGCCGCCTGGGATGGCTGTCTATCTGCTGTAGATTATGCAGATAACCCCTTTGTCAGTTTTGATTTTCTCGACGCTCTTGAACAGACCAATTGCGCTGTAGAGCGCACGGGCTGGGGCCCTCGCCACCTGCTGCTGAAGGACGAAACGGGCCAGGCGGCTGCCGTCATGCCGCTGTACCTGAAGACCCATTCGCGCGGCGAGTATGTGTTCGATCACGCTTGGGCTGAGGCCTATGAACGGGCGGGCGGGGCTTACTATCCCAAGCTCCAATCCTGCTCGCCCTTCTCGCCGGTGACCGGGCCGCGCCTGATTGTGCGGCCCGATGTGGACCGACAAGAGGCTCAGCGCCTGCTGCTGGGCGGCGCCTTGGCCCTGTGTGAGCGCCTGGGCGTCTCGGGCGTCAACGTCACCTTCCCCACCGAAGAGGAATGGGACCTGATGGGCGATCAGGGCCTGCTGCAACGCCAGGACCAGCAGTATCACTGGTTCAATCGCGGCTACGCGACGTTTGAGGACTTCCTGGCGGCCTTGTCGTCAGGCCGACGCAAGACCATTCGGCGCGAGCGTCGCGACGCCTTGGCGCAGGTCGAGGTGGTCGCCCTGACCGGCGCGGACCTCAGGGAGGAGCACTGGGACGCCTTCTACGGCTTTTATACGGACACCGGCGCGCGCAAATGGGGCCAGCCCTATTTGAACCGGGCTTTCTTCTCCCATCTGTCCCAGCGCATGGCCGATAAAGTCTTGCTGCTATTGGCCCGCAAGAACGGGCGATGGATCGCCGGAGCACTCAATCTGATCGGCGGCGACTGCCTCTACGGGCGCCATTGGGGCTGCATCGAGGATGTGGCCTTCCTGCATTTCGAGCTCTGCTACTACCAGGCCATCGAACATGCGATCCGCATGGGCCTGCCACGCGTGGAGGCCGGCGCCCAGGGGCCGCACAAGATCGCCAGGGGTTATTTGCCCGCTGCCGTCTATTCGGCCCACTTCATCGCTGACCCAGCTCTGCGCGCGCCGGTTGCCCGCTATCTGGAACAGGAACGCCAAGCGGTGCGCGAGGAAATGGACTGGCTGGCGGAGGAATATTCGCCGTTTAAGGCCGGGGGCTAGTTCAGCCGTCCCCTCACGGGACCGAGCAGGCCGCGCAACAAGGGCCGGGTCAGGGCCGCCAACACGATGACCGGACTAAGGGTCAAGGCCGCAACCCAGCTCAACGGATTGTCGGCCCGCTTGAAGAAATACCGTATAAGGCCCTGACTTTTATGGAATTCCACCTTCAACCTGGGGGTGTTGCTGGTGGAGCCTTCGTGCAGAGCCTCGGCCACGGGCTGGAACACCACTGAACCGCCCATGCGCCGGGCGCGCCAGCATAGGTCGATGTCTTCCACATGCAGGAAGTAACGCTCGTCGAACCCGCCCAGGGCGTCGAAGTCCGGATAGCTGATGTAGAAGCAGGCGCCGGAAATGGTCGGCACGGGGACGGGGCCGTCAGGCACAACCTCGCCGTCGCGGTGAATTTCGAGCCGGCGCAGGAATGGCGCCAGCCGGGTGAGATAGCTCAGGCTGAGCACGGTGCTAAAGGGTGTTACCTCGCCGCGCCGCGCGCCGCGCTGCTCTGACCCGTCGGTGTTGAGCACCCGAGCGCCCACGATGCAGGGGGATGCGAAGCCTTCAGCGCCCTCGATCAGGGCGGCGATGCAGCCGGGCTGTAGATAAGCGTCAGGATTGAGGATCACCAAGTGGGCGCTCTTGGCTGCCCGGGCGCCGAGGTTGCAGCCCCGAGCGAACCCGACATTGCCGTGCCCCTGCAACAGGCGCAGGCGCGGCTCGGAGGCGGCGATGTCCCGCAGCTTGGCGGCGTCGGCCGCCTCTGAGCCGTTGTCCACCAACACCAGCTCTTGCACCAAAGAATCAGCCAGCACGCGGGGGATCGCGGCGAACAGCGATGGTCCGGTCCTATAGGCCACCATGACCACGGACACGCGCGGTGGATCGGCCGGACTGGGCCGTCCGGCGCGGGCCATAAACTAGGCCGCCTCGGTGGATGGAACCGTGGGCGCGGGGCCGGCTAGGCGCTTTTCGTCGGGCGCCAGGGCTTCAAAGGCCAGCAAGGTCGCGGCCTCGGCCAGGCCCAGAATGGTCTGACCGTCCGAGCCGAGGCGCCGCAGGGCCACCTGGCCGTTTTCGGCTTCCTTGCGTCCGACTACGGCGATCACCGGGGTCTTGGCCAGGCTGTGCTCGCGGATCTTGTAGTTGATCTTCTCGTTGCGCAGATCGGTCTCAACGCGCAGGCCCGCCTTTCGCAAAGCCGCGGCGGTCTGCAACGCATAGTCGTCGGCGTCCGAGGTGATGGTCGTGACCACCACCTGGGTGGGCGCAAGCCACAGCGGGAAGTTGCCGGCGTAGTTTTCGATCAGGATGCCCAGATAGCGCTCAAAGGTGCCCAGCACCGCGCGGTGAAGCATGACCGGCCGCTGCTTTGATCCGTCCTCGGCGACGTATTCGGCGTCCAGCCGCTCGGGCAGCACGAAGTCGAGCTGCAGAGTGCCGCACTGCCATGTGCGGCCGATGGCGTCTTTCAGGTGGAACTCCAGCTTGGGGCCGTAGAAGGCGCCCTCTCCCGGCAGTTTCTCGACCTCGACGCCTGCGGCCAGGGCCGCGCGCTCCAGCCGGGATTCGGCCAGGTCCCAGGTCTCGTCGGAGCCTGCGCGCAGGTCCGGGCGCAGGGCCAGCTTGACGCTGTGCAGATCGACCCCGAGATCGGCGTAGATCGAATAGAGCAGGCGCACGAACTTGGTGGTCTCCGCCTCGATCTGGTCCTCGCGGCAGAAGATATGGGCGTCGTCCTGGGTGAAGGCGCGCACGCGCATGATGCCATGTAGGCCGCCGGACGGCTCATAGCGATGGCACGAGCCGAACTCAGCCATCCGCAGGGGAAGCTCGCGGTAGGAGCGTTGGCCAACGTTGAAGATCTGCACGTGGCCGGGGCAGTTCATGGGCTTGACGGCCAGGGTCTCGCCCTCCTCCGTCTCGCACGAGAACATGGCGTGGCCAAACTTCTCCCAGTGGCCCGACTTTTCCCACAGGCTGCGATCCAGCAGCTGGGGCGTCTTGACCTCTTCGTAGCCGTCATCTTCCAGGCGGCGGCGCATGTAGGATTCTAGGGCGCGCCACAGGGTCCAGCCCTTGGCGTGCCAGAACACCATGCCCCGACCTTCTTCCTGCATGTGGAACAGGTCCATGGCGCGGCCGATCTTGCGGTGATCACGCCGCTCGGCTTCCTCGATGCGCTTCAAATAGGCCTGCAAATCGGCGTCGTTTGCCCAGGCGGTGCCATAGATACGTTGAAGTTGAGCGTTCTTGGCGTCCCCACGCCAATAGGCGCCGGCCAGCTTGGTCAGCTTGAACGCCTTGCCCGCATAGCGGGTGGAAGGCAGGTGTGGCCCCAGGCACAGGTCCTTCCAAGGACCCTGCCAATAGACGGAAATGGGCTCGTCTTCAGGCAGATCGCGGATGATCTGGGCCTTGTAGATCTCGCCGATGGATTCGAAGTGCTTGATGGCCTCATCGCGCGGCCATTCCTCGCGCCGGATCGGCTCGTCGCGCTCGACGATCTTGCGCATGCGCTCTTCGATGCGCGGCAGGTCATCCAGGCTGAAGGGCTCGGCGCGGGCGAAGTCGTAATAGAAGCCGTCCTCGATGGAGGGGCCAATGGTCACCTGGGTGTCGGGAAACAGCTCCTGCACGGCTTGAGCCATGATGTGCGAGACGTCGTGGCGCAGTACGTCCAGTCCTTCGGGCGTTTGTAGGCTGGTGATGATCTCGAACGCGCCGCCATGCGGGAGCGGCCGCTCAAGGTCGAGCAGCTTGCCGTCGAGCTTGATCAGCAGGGCGCGCTTTTCCAGTGAAATGGCGATCGAGGCCGCGACCTGGCGCCCCGTGGTTCCTTCCGGGAACGGGCGCACGCTGCCGTCGGGAAACTGTAGATCGATCATCCTTCGCACTTCCACTGGCGCCGAACCCGCGGCGGCGGGTCAAATCCCCAAGCCACGCCGGGCCGGCATCGACATAGACGTTTCAGCGCCAACCAAGAGCCCCGGACCGGACCGTGCTCGACCATGACCTGGGCGGCGTATTCCGAGCAGGTGGGCGTAAAGCGGCACTGCCGGCCGATCAGGAGAGACAGGGACAGCTTATAGGCTCGCAGAGCGCCATAGATCAGGCGGCCGTAGAGATCAGCCATGGTCCGTCGTCCTTTGGGGCCGAACAGGGCGACTAGCACGGTGAATCGCCTTGCGCCACCCGGTGGGGGGCTGCAAAACGGTCAGGTCCGGGCGTTGAGGGCCGCGCGCCCGGCTTCGGCCGCCGCCTCAAACGCCAGCATGGTCGAGGCGTGGCGGGCGGGATAGGCCTTGACCACCTCCAGGATGGCCAGGTCGGCGAAACGGCCCTCAGGCGCGGCGCCGCCGGTCTTGAGCATGGCCTTGAGCGCATCGCGCGCCTGTTCAATCTCAGCCACCTGCGCGCCCATCACATTCGCGCCCAGCACCGCTGCGGCCGCCTGGCCCAGGGCGCAGGCCTTCACGTCTTGGGCGAAGTCGCTGACCCGGCCGTCGTGCAGGCTGAGATCGACCAACACCCGGCTGCCGCACAGCTTGGACACTTTCTCAGAAGTGGCCTGTGGGGCGTCCAGGCGCCCCGCGTGGGGCATGTTGGCCGCCAGGGTCAGCACCTTGACGCTGTACAGGTCGTCGATCATGGCGCCGCCTTGGCCGCCATGACCTTGGCCACCCGCTCGACGCAGGCGGCGTTGAACGCCTCAAAGCCGGCCCGCAGACGTCGGCGCGTTTGTTTGCCGAATCGCGAGCCGATCAAGCCGTCGTAAATCTCGCCGTTGGATAGAATGCAGGCGGTGTCTTCCTCGTCGTACTGCTCGATCTCGATGTAGCGGATGCGTTTGACGAACCCGTTCACCTCCGACAGGGACCAGAGGATCTGGGAGTTGGGCACCCAGTCCACCACCGTGGGGCGGATCACCTTGGGCGGCGTATCAGCGAAGGCCTCGGTGATCTCCAGTTTCTGGCCGATACGCAGGGCGCCGGAAATCTTGGGATAGATCGGATTCCATTCCGGCCAGCGGTCCAGGTCTGACAGGACCTCCCAGATCACGGTCGAAGGCGCCGGAACGCCCATGCGATGTTCTGCTCTGAAGCTCATGACCGCTATGTAGGTTCCGATTCCTTCAGACGCCATGTGGCGCCCTCTGCATTGTCCATCACCACAACGTTCAGCGCATTCAATTCGTCGCGGATGCGGTCGGCCGTGGCCCAGTCCTTAGCCTGACGAGATTCGATGCGCGCCTTGAGCAGGGCGTCGACCTTGGCCTTAAACGCCGCATCCGAGCCGCCGTCGAACCAGGTTTCGGGGTCTGCTTGGAGGAAGCCGAGCAGGCGACCGGCGGCGAGGATGGCCGACTTGGCGGCGCGGCGCTCGTCGGGGTCATCGGAGGTTTCCAGCAGCTTGGCCTGTGCGAACAGTTCGGCCATGGCGCGGGGTGTGTTCAGATCGTCCAGCAAGGCCTCCAGAAAGGCGGCGGGCGGTTCGACGTTAGAATCGACGGGCAGATCGGCGGCGCGCCGCAGAGCCCCGTACAGCCGGTCCAGCGACTTGCGGCTCTGGGTGATCAGCTCGTCGGTCCAGTCCAGCGGGGCCCGGTAGTGGCCAGACAGGAGGGCCCAGCGCAGGGCCTCGCCGGGCGTGCGTTTGATTAGCTCATTGACCAGTTTCACATTGCCCAGGCTCTTGGACATCTTCTCGGCGTCCATGGTGAGGAAGCCGTTGTGCACCCAGTAGCGCGCATAGACCGGGGTGTGGTCCGCGCAGCGGCTTTGGGCGATCTCGTTCTCGTGGTGAGGAAAGATCAGGTCGTGGCCGCCGCCGTGGATGTCGATGCTCGGGCCAAGGGTCTTTTCCACCATGGCCGAGCATTCGATGTGCCAGCCCGGACGGCCCGCGCCCCAGGGGCTGTCCCACACCGGCTCGCCGGGCTTGGACGGCTTCCACAGCACGAAATCGGCCGGATGGCGCTTATAGGGCGCGACCTCGACCCGGGCGCCGGCGATCATGTCGTCCAAGGAGCGGCCCGACAACTTGCCGTAATCGGCGAAACTCTGGGTGTCGAACAGCACATGGCCTTCGGCGGCGTAGGCCGAGCCGGCCTCGATCAGCCGCCCGATCATGGCCAGCATCTCGTCAATATGGGCGGTGGCGCGGGGCTCCAGCGTGGGGCGGAGCACGCCCAGGGCGTCCATGTCCTGATGATAGATGGCGGTGAATTTGTCGGTGATGACGCCGATGTCCACGCCCTGGTCGATGGCCGCCTGATTTATCTTGTCGTCCACGTCGGTGATGTTGCGGGCATAGACCACATGCGCCTCGCCGTAGAGCCGCCGCAATAGACGGAACAGCAGATCGAACACCACCGCGGGTCGGGCATTGCCGATATGGGCATAATTATAAACCGTTGGCCCGCACACATAGAGCGTCACCCTTTGCGGATCAGCGGGTGCAAAAGCGCGCTTTTCACGGGCCAGGGTGTCGTGCAGGACGAGGGTCATTGGAAGGAAACGGTCATGCGGAAGCGTCGCTCATGGTTGCGGGAAACAGGTTTTGCCCCATATACCCTTGTGCCCGGCGCCTGACCAAGCCGTCCGGCGTAAGTTTGGGCTAAGGATTTCAGATTAATGGACGGCTTTGCCAAACCCCGGAAGCTTATCGACGCCGCCGCGCTGAACGAAGACGGCGTGCAGCGTCCGTCGCGCGAGCAAGCGCTGGAGGCTGTGCGCACGCTTCTGGCGTGGGCGGGCGATGATCCCAGCCGTCCCGGCCTGATCGACACGCCCAAGCGCGTGGTCGACGCCTATGGCGAATGGTTCGAGGGCTATGACGTCGACCCGGGCGTGGAGCTGGCGCGAGTGTTCGAGGACGTGCAGGGCTACGACGACGTGGTCATGCTGCGCGATATCGAGGTGGAAAGCCACTGCGAGCACCACATGGCCCCATTCCTGGGCAAGGCCTATGTGGCCTATATTCCCCGCGACAAGGTGGTGGGCATTTCCAAGCTGGCGCGGGTGGTCGAGATATTCGCCCGCCGTCTGCAGACCCAGGAAACCCTAACCAAACAGATCGCCCAAGCCATCGACCAGCACCTAGAGCCTGCCGGGGTGGCCGTGATGATTGACGCCGAACATCAGTGCATGACCACCCGCGGGGTGCATCATCGGCACGTCTCGACCATCACCACCCAGTTCAGCGGTAATTTCAAAACCGACCCTGCCCTGCAGGAACGCTTCCTGGCCTTTTGCACGCGGAAATAATCCGGCCGCCCTCGCCAGTCTGGGATGACGTCGGTTGAAGCGATGACGCCCGGCCGTGAAGGCGCTATCAAAAGACATGACCTCCCCCTCCTTCTCCTCCCCCGGCGACAAGGCCAGCCTTGAACACGGCGCGACCATCACGCCCCGGTTTGACGCCAACGGCCTGGTCGCCTGCGTGACGACCCACGTGGACACCGGCGAGGTGTTGATGCTGGCCTGGATGAACGCCCAGGCGCTAAAGCTGACGCTGGATACAGGCGAGGCGCACTATTTCAGCCGCTCGCGCCAAGCCCTGTGGAAGAAGGGCGAAACCTCCGGCCAGGTGCAGATCGTGCGCGAGCTGCGAATCGACTGCGATCAGGACGCAGTGTGGATCAAGGTCTCCCCCCAGGGCGACGGCGGCGCCTGCCACACGGGTGCGCGCTCGTGCTTTTACCGGGTATGGGAGGACGGCAAGCTGGTTGAGCGGTCGTGAACCGCGACCTTGATCCTCTGGTCGATCCGGATATTGACCCTGACGACGGCGGATCGCTGCTCGAGACCCTGATTGCGCCCGAGGGCGCCGGCGAGCGTCTGGACAAGGCCTTGGCCGCTCTCTGGCCGGAACTGTCGCGCGCCCGGCTGCAGGCCCTGATCGCCCAAGGCGCCCTGTCGCACGATGGCGCTCAGGTTTCCGCCGGCGCGTCCAAGGTCCAGGCGGGGCTTTACCAATTGCAGGTCCCTGCCCCCATCGCCGCCGAGCCGGAGCCCGAGGATATTGCCCTCGACGTCCTCTATGAGGACGAGCACCTGATCGTGGTCAATAAGCCGGCGGGCATGGCGGCGCACCCGGCGCCGGGCTCCTATCGGGGCACCCTGGTCAACGCCCTGCTGTTCCATTGCGCGGGCCAGCTGGCGGGCATCGGCGGGGTGGCGCGGCCGGGCATTGTCCACCGGCTGGACAAGGACACCTCCGGGGTGATGGTCGCGGCCAAGTCAGATGCAGCCCACGCTGGGCTGTCGGCTCTGTTCGCCGCCCACGACATCGAGCGGGCCTATATCGCCTTGGCCCGCGGCGAGCCCAATCCGTCGAGCGGAACGATCAAGAACCGCATTGGTCGCTCGCCGCACGACCGCAAGAAGATGGCCGTCCTGCGCAATGAGCAGGCCAGTGGACGCGAGGCCATCACCCACTACCGCACCCAGCGCATCTTTGGATCAGCCGAACGGCCGGTGGCTTCGCGCGTGCTGTGCCATCTGGAAACGGGCCGCACCCACCAGATCAGGGTGCATCTGGCCTCCAAGGGCTGCCCCTGCCTGGGCGACGCCATCTATGGCTCCGGCCCGCCCGCCGCTTCCGTTAGGGCCGCCATCGCTGATTCGGGCCTGCGTCGTCAGGCCCTACACGCGGCTATCCTGGGCTTTGTTCACCCCGTTACCGGCAAGAAGCTGCGTTTTGAGACTGCTCCCCCGGCCGATATGGCCGCCTTGGAAGCCCTGCTCGCGGCCTTGTGATCGAAAAAAATACCTGACTCTGCTGATCGGGTATGATCACGAGGGCGTATAAGCCTACAAAAGGACGCAACGCTTCCTATCTAGCATCGGTTGAAGGGGGAGACGCGGCGTTCGCTAGGTCGTGTCTGAGTAAAAGGGGACCATAGCCATGGCTATCAATCAGCTCGCCGTCATGACGCCGGAAGGCGGCCTGTCCCGTTATCTGACCGAGATTCGCAAGTTCCCCATGCTGGCCAGGGACGAGGAGTTCATGCTCGCCAAGCGCTGGAAGGAGCATGAGGATCCTGAGGCCGCACACCGGATGGTTACCTCGCACCTGCGCCTGGTGGCGAAGATCGCCATGGGCTATCGCGGCTATGGCCTGCCCATCGGAGAAGTGATCTCTGAGGGCAATGTCGGCCTGATGCAGGCGGTCAAGAAGTTTGAGCCGGACAAGGGTTTCCGTTTGGCCACCTACGCCATGTGGTGGATCCGGGCCTCGATCCAGGAATACATCCTGCGTTCCTGGTCCCTGGTGAAGATCGGCACGACGGCGGCGCAGAAGAAGCTGTTCTTCAACCTGCGCCGGGCCAAGAGCGAGATCAGCGCCCTGGAAGACGGCGACCTGCGCCCCGAACATGTGGAGCAGATCGCCACCAAACTGGGCGTACTGAACGAGGAAGTCATCTCCATGAACCGGCGCCTGTCGGGCGGAGACGCTTCGCTCAACTCTCCCATGCGCGCGGACTCCGAAAGCGAGTGGCAGGACTGGCTGGTCGACGACAAGACGCCCAGCCAGGAAAGCGTGCTGGCCGAAAGCGAGGAGCACGATATCCGCATGACCTTGCTCGACGACGCCATGAAGAGCCTGTCGGACCGTGAACGTCGCATCCTCACCGAACGGCGGTTGAAGGAAGACTCCACGACGCTGGAAGACCTCGCCTCCCAATACGGCGTCAGCCGCGAACGCGTGCGCCAGATCGAGGTGAGGGCGTTCGAGAAGCTGCAGAAGGCGATGACAGCGGCGGCGGCTGAGCGGGAACGGGTTGGGGCTTAGGGGCGCCGAGCGAGGGGTGGCACGCGGGCGCCTGAGGGCGGACGTTGTGAGGGTATCAATTGGGGTTAGCGCTCCTTAGCGTCCTCGCCGAAAAGCGATGTAGCCAGCTTCACGATGAACTCGCGATCATGCTCGATGCCGGGCGAGTGATAGTGGTCTTCATCACGGCTTACCCAACCGTCCACCACACGAACGCCAAACGGGGAACCATCTAGCTTTAGCGCGTAGACATGTGCGCCTGTCCAGCTTCGGTGGAAGTTCAGCCAGCCATTTTCGAAATAAACGAACCAGCGATCGTCCATGTCCTGCGGGGCAAAACCTCGCAGCATACGATTTCCTTCAGCGTCGCTGAACATCGCCGTCAGCTCCAGACTTTCCCGCTTTATGGGCGGCGGCAGCCTCTTGAAGGTCGTCGGATCGCGGTTCGGCATTGGCTGACCTTCAGAAGTGAGGCGGAGCCAATGGATAGGCCCGGTTCTTGAGGTCTACTTTTTCAGAAGGGGTCGCTTTAAACGAGCAGTCTTCGAAGAGGCGAATGTCCAGAGTTCCTCTGTCATCCTCCCGGAAAAGCATTCCTACAAAGGCGTCTTCACCCTTCTCGCCAAATCGCTCAACGCCCAGAATCCTTTCACGATCAACGCGACTGTTACGGGCCATCTCCGGCGTCATTTGGCCGTGATTGACATAGGCACGCTGGATGGAGTCGAGCACTTCGCGATCTGTGAGCCCATAGCAGGCCGTTCGATCGCAGCCGCCGAGGGCGGCCGTTATTAGTAGGAGCCAACACGCTTTCCGACGCATCGCAGAACGATGGCACGGTGCTCTCGGCACCCGCAAGCGGACTTTTCCAACGTCCGCATGGGAAGAGATTTGGCGCCTAGCCTTCGACTCTCTCGTCTTCAGCCCTACGCCGGCGACCTTGCCGCCAACGCCCGTTCCACGGCCTTCGGGTCGCGCTCGATCACCTGGAGCAGCACGCGCTCGGCGGTGGTCAGGCGCTTGCCCTGCTCCCAGCCTTCCAGCGTCCGAGCGGGTACCCCGAATCGGCGCTCGAATTCCTTCGGGCTCTTGGCCACCCCCTTGCGGATGGCCTTTACCCGGTCGGCAGGCATGGGGTTGACCACACGCCCCTCCAGGGCGACCTCGCCGCGACGATGAGCGATGGCCTCGCGCAGCCCCGCTTCAATGTGTAGCCCCAGTTCAGTGCGATCATCAGCCATGGATCAGGTCCTTTACAAGGGTCTTGAACAATTTCAATTCTTTAGCCGTCAGATCTTCCTTGTCGACCTTCGGGTAGGCCACAAGCAGGTAGATCGTGTCCGCGTCCACCAACACATAGTAGATCGTCCGACCGCCGCCGCGATCACCCCTTCCTGCATAGCCGAAGCGAACCTTCCGCATGCCGCCGGAGCCGGGGATGACATCGCCGACCTTGGGATCAGCGGCGATCCTGTCCTCCATAATGGCGATGTCCGCATCTGACGCCCCGAGTTTCCTGAGGCGTTTCAAGCCGGCTTGGTAGGAAGAGGTGCGGAAGAGCTCCATGGCTATAAATACGCTAATAGCGTACATATAGCCATAAAATTATACTCTATGAGCGTAAATCAGCGAGGCGGTTACCGCCTTACCCCGCCCCGCCCTTCCTCAGCGCGCCCTACCCCTGGAGTCCGTCGAGAACACGTACTCCGTGACCGAGTGAAACGTCTCGCCCGGCCGTAGCGTCGTGGTGGGGAAGTTGGGCTTGTTGGGGGCGTCGGGATAGTGCTGGGTCTCGAAGGACAGACCGTCGCTCTGGCGGATCGGCCGGTTGTTTTGGCCAAGCGAATTGCCCACCCCGTTGGAGCTGTAGATTTGCACCCCCGGTTCGGTGGTCAGCACCGCCATTCGGCGGCCGCTCTTGGGATCATATAGCTTGGCCGCCAGCACCGGCCCCTTGGCGCCGGCCGGCTGGTCGAGCACGAAGTTGTGGTCCAGCCCCTTGCCGATCAACATCTGCGGATCGTTGGAGTACAGTCGCTGCAACAGCTCCGTCGGCTTGCGGAAATCGAAGGGCGTGCCCGCCACGGGAGCGATCTCGCCGGTCGGGACCTGGGCGGCGTCCGTCGGGGTGTAGTGGCTGGCGAACACCTGCAGGACCTGATTGTAGACCGGCCCTGAATCATAGCCGCCGAGGTTGAAATTGGCGTGATTGCTGAGATTGATCACCGTGGGCTTGGTGGTCGTCGCCCAGTACTCCAACTTCAGCGTGTTGTGCTCGTCGAGGGTGTAGTTGACCTTGATGGTCAACTCGCCGGGGAAGCCGCTCTCCCCATCCGGGCTGACCAGGCTGAGCGTGGCGCCGGCTTCCTCGCCGTGATGAAAAGCTTCGCCTTTCCAAAGCTTTGTAAAATAGTTCTGCTTGCCTCCATGGATCACCACATTGGTTTTCGGATTGGGCCCTTCCAGCTTGTAGACCGTTCCGTCCAGGGTGAAACCGCCGCCGCCGATGCGGTTGGCGTAGCGGCCGAGGATGGCGTTGGCGCCGCTTTCCCAGCCCGCGAAATCCGCCTTGCCGATCACTAGATTATTTTCCACGCCCTTTCGGTCCGGCGCATCGATCTCGACGATGGAGCCGCCTCGGGTAGAGAATTTTACGGTCATGCCGTGGTGGTTCTTCACGGTGAACAGATAGACGGTCTGTCCATCCGCTGCCGTGCCGAACACCGTGCGGGTGACGCTCGCCGCCTGGGCGGAACCCGCGGCCATCAAGGCGAGCGCTGCGCCGGCAAGCAGGCGACGCGGAATTGAAATCGTTTTAAGCACGGGCTTCTCCAGAAAAAACTTCAAGTGTGAGCGTGGGGCTTGGCGGGCGAGAACACCTTGCGGCCGGTATCGCCGAGAACCCAGCGCCGTTCCGCTTCGGTCAGCTGCGCGGTGGAGTCCTTGGCCATCTGCACCATCTCGCCGTAGGTCCCGCCCGCGCTTCCCACGTCCGAACCCCAGAAGATGCGGTGCGCCCCGATCCGGTTGACCGCGTCGCGCATGAACACCGCCGTGGGGACCTTGGCCTCCTGCAGGATGTAGAGATTGGTGGTGGAATATTTGAAGTAGATGTTCGGCTGACTGGTGAAACCGTCCGGTGCGTGGGCGAACCCGGAAATGGGCGGCGCCTCCAGTGTCGGCCAGCCGAAGTGGTCGACCACCAGCTTCACGCGAGGGAACTTGCGCGCCACGCCCAGAATGGCCTGAAGACATTCGGCCGAGAACCGCTGGGGGGCGTAGAGCACATTCATGGTCAGGCCCAGCCGATCCGCTTGCGCCCAGGTCTTGAGGGCCTGATCGGAGTCCAGCCATTCGTGAGGGGTCGCCGGGCCAGTGATCCTCAGGCCGCAGATGTGGTGGGACTTAACCCAATCGCGAAGCTGAGCGGGGGTCTTGGGATCTTCGCCATCCAGCACCACCACCGGGCGGAAACGGTTCGGGTGGGCGTCCGAGGAGTCCAGAATATAGCTGTTATCGAAGCCGTAGCTGCCCCGGCGCTGGACCGCGGCGATCTGGCCGACGCCCTCCTGGTCCATCCATTGCAGCGCCCTATGCGCGTCGGGCTTCGCGTGCGGCTTGCCGACCTGCAGGCTTTGGCCTGGGCCGGGGGGCGAACCGGGCGGATCGGCGCCCGGGGAGCTGGGACCGGTGGCCGGAGGATACTTTTTCACATCGTCCGAAATCAGGTGCATGTGCCCGTCGAACATCTTGAAGCCGCTCTTGGGCGCGGCTTTGACAGAGGTGGCGGCGGCTGCAGCCAGGGCAAGGCCCGAGGCCAAAAGTTCGCGGCGATCAGGCGTGTGGGATTTGGTCATGGCGGCCTACTTGCTCTTGCCTAGGTGGCGATCGAAGTACTTGATGATGATCTTATAGACCTGCTGGGATTCAGGCGTGGTCGGGTCGTACCAGAAGGAATGCCGGCCGCCTTCGAACACATGCAGGTCCGACTCCACGCCGACGCGGTCCAGGGCCTCGTGGGTGTAGACCGCCGAGCTCATCTCCAGTCCACGCGTGGCGGTGATCATCAGGGTCGGGGGAAACTTGGCGAGGATCTCGGGCGAATGGGCCGGGGCGCCCATGGGGTCGCTCGGATCAAGACCCAGCTCCGCATCCTTGCCGGGCGGGCCTTTGGGGACCGTGCCATTGCCCAGCTCGCTGCCGATGTAAAAAGAGTCCCCTTCCGCTCCTGGACCGGCGCTGGCGCACAGGATGCCGGCCGCGCCGGGCGTCGGCAGCTTGTGCTTCTGAAACCAGGCCAAGGAACGGGCCACCAGCAGCCCGCCGCGCGAACAGCCGTAGATACCGATATTTTGCCGCCTATAGGTCTTCAGCAGCGTCTTGTAGACGTCCGCCACCTGGTCCACCGCGCGGGGAAACGCGGGGTCCTTGTAGTCCACCGCCACGACCTTGTACTTGCCGTAGTAGGCGATCGGCTGGGCCCCGAGTTGGGCGCAACCTGCCCAGCAGCCGGCGCTATGTAGCCAGATCAGCACGCGGTCCTTGGTCTTGGCGCTCGGACCGCCCTTGGGCGTGTAAACTACCACGTGGACGCCGCCGACCGTCGTGTCGTCTTTGTTCACCGGGATCATCTTGTCCTGAACATCGGCATCGATCTGATGGATCAGGGTCGAGCCGTCGGCGCGCGGGGTGGTGAACTTCGGGTCGCGCGATTCCTTGAAGTACCGCTGCAATGAGGCCTTCAACTCCGGGCTCATGAGTGGCGATAGAGGAATGCTCTGGGCCGGCAGGTGCAAGGTTCCGTCCGGATCGACGCCGATGACGGGCGGGGCTGCGGGCGCCGCGGCCTGCTGAGCCAGGGCCGGCGGTGCGGCGAAAATCGCCAAGCACATCAAGCCGACAGGCAGTCGCAATAGGCCATTGAACATCTGGTTCCTCCCGCCGACGTTCATTGAGCGGACGTCGGTCCATCCGTCACAGTCGTATTCCAAAGCAGACGATGTGGAAAGTCGGGCGGACGGGCGTTGTCGGCTGCTAGCGAGTCGTGACCCCTAAGGTAAATTCAGCCCGCTAAAGTTCTTCCGCCAGCAATCCGTCGACGAAGGTCGTCAGCCCAGGGTTCCTCGCCCGCTTCAGGCGCTCGGCGTGGTAGATGTGGGCCAGTTCGGCATAGGCCTGATCAAAGTCGTCATTGACGATCACATAGTCATAGTCGGCCCAATGGGCGATCTCGCCCTTGGCGCGGCCCAAGCGCCGTTCGATCACGTCGCCATGGTCCTGGGCGCGGGCGTAAAGGCGCCGGCTCAGGTCCGCCATGGATGGCGGCAGGATGAACACCCGCACGACATCGGCCGGTGCGGCGGCAGCGATGGCCTCGGCGCCTTGCCAGTCAATGTCGAACAACACGTCCCGGCTGTCCGCCAGGGCCTGCATGATCGGGGCCCGGGGCGAACCATATCGGTGTTCGTGGACCTCAGCGCTTTCCAGAAAGGCGCCTTCGCCCGCCATCCGGTCAAAGACCTGAGGTGTGACGAAATGATATTCCCGGCCGTCCGCCTCGCCCGGACGCGGGGCGCGGGTGGTGGCGGAAATCGACAGGCTGAGTTCAGCGTGGTCGGCCACCAGCCTGCGCGACAACGAGGTCTTGCCCGCGCCCGAGGGGCTGGAGATCACCAACATAAGCCCACGGCGGTTTTTTAGCGCGGAAGCGGTCATCGCTTTTGGGCGGCCTGGCGAGCCTGAGCCTCGAGCTGGCGCCAGCGCTGCACGTTGCGTTCGTGCTCTTCGAAGGTGTTGGCGAACACGTGACCGCCCGTCCCGTCAGCCACGAAATAGAGCTCCTGGGTATTAGCCGGCTGCAGGGCGGCCGCGAGGGCGTCCTTGCCGGGATTGGCTATGGGCGTGGGGGGCAAACCGTCGATCTGATAAGTATTGTAGGGGGACGGCATGGCCATCTCCGACTGACGAATGCCGTGCCCGAGGGCGCGGCCATGGGTCAGGCCGTAAATAATGGTCGGGTCCGACTCTAGGCGCATGCTTTTCTTCAGGCGGTTGACAAACAGACCGGCGATGCGGGGACGCTCGTCAGCCAGAGCCGTTTCCTTTTCGACGATGGAGGCCAAGATCACGGCGTCTTCAGGGGTCTTATACGGCAAGTCAGGTTGGCGGGAGGCCCACAGCTTGGCCAGGATTTTGTCGCGGGACGCCATCATGCGCTGAAGCACCGCCGAGCGGTCCTCGCCCCGCTCCACGCTGTAGGTCTCCGGCAGGACCCCGCCCTCCGGCGGCGTGGGTACAGAGCCGGTCAACACGGGATTGCCCATCAGAACATCGACCACTTCGTCGGCCGTGATGCCTTCGGGCAGGGTGACGAGATGGCGCACCACCCGACCGGTCTTCAGCTTGTCGATAATATCGGCAATGGAAACGCCCGAGGCGAAGTCATATTCCCCCGCCTTCAAATGTCGCCCGACGCCGGTGACCTGCACCAAGGCGTCGAACACAGGGGCCGAACCGATCACTCCGGCGCGCTCAAGGTCGGATGCAATCTCCGCCACCCCGGCCCCGTGACGCAGGATCACCGTGGTGTCGGCGCCCTGGCGCGCCTTGGGACCGGGCGCGCGGTAGACAAAAAGCGCGATCAGGGCGCCCAGCATCAGGGCGATAGTCAGCACCGCGAAGCCGCTGGACACCATGATCCTGATGCGGCGGCCAAGGGAAATCTGGCCGAGCTTATCGTTGCGGCCGATTGTGACGGGATCCTTGCGGCGCCGCCTCACGACACCCGCTTGAGCACGAGCGCCGCATTGGTCCCGCCAAAGCCGAAGCTATTGGATAGGGCGATATCGATCTGCATCGGCTTGGCCTTTTTCGGCGTCAGATCTATCGGCGTGGCCACTGAGGGATTATCCAGGTTCAAGGTGGGCGGGGCAATCTGGTCGCGGATCGCCAAGGCGGTGAAGGCCGCCTCCACGGCGCCGGCCGCACCCAGAAGATGGCCGATGGCCGACTTGGTGGAGGACATGGTCACCTGGCCTGCGGCCTGGCCCATCATCCGCTCGACGGCGCCGAGTTCGATCTCATCACCCATCGGCGTAGAGGTGCCGTGGGCGTTGATGTAGTCGATGTCCGACGGATCGATGCCTGCGTGGCCGATGGCGGCGCGCATGGCGCGGAATCCGCCGTCCCCGTCCGAAGCCGGAGCGGTGATGTGGTAGGCGTCGCCCGACAGGCCGTAACCGATCACCTCGGCATAGATATTGGCCCCGCGCGCCTTGGCGTGTTCGTATTCCTCCAGCACGAGCACCCCGGCGCCCTCGCCCATGACGAAACCGTCGCGATCCTTGTCCCACGGCCGGGAAGCCTGCTCAGGCGAATCGTTGAAATTGGTGGACAGGGCTCGGCAGGCGATGAAGCCCGCAACGCCCAGCTTGCAGACCGCCGCCTCAGCCCCGCCGGCCACCATGACGTCGGCGTCGCCGAACTGAATCAAGCGGGTGGCGTCGCCCACGGCGTGAGCCCCGGTGGCGCAGGCGGTGACCACCGAGTGATTGGGTCCCTTGAAGCCATGACGGATCGACACTTGGCCCGATGCGAGATTGATCAGGGCCGAAGGAATGAAGAACGGGCTGATCCGGCGCGGCCCCTTCTCCTGAAGCTCCAGCGAGGCGTCAGCGATGGCGTTCAGGCCGCCGATGCCCGATCCTATGATCACGCCGGTGCGTTCGCGGTCGTGCTCGCTCGTCGGCGCCCAGCCGGAGTCTTTGACGGCCTCGTCAGCGGCGGCGATGGCGTAGAGGATGAAATCGTCCATCCGCCGGCGGTCCTTGCTCGACATGACCTGATCCATGTCGAAGGAGCCGGGAATGCCGGGGCCGCCGCCGCCGCGCCCATCCACGCGGGGCACTTCGCACGCCACCTTGCAGGCATAGTCGGTCGTGTCGAACGCGGTAATACGGCCGGCGCCGGACTTGCCCGCCAAGATAGCGTCCCAAGTCAGCTGGGCGCCCCAGGCGAGCGGAGTCAGAAGGCCAATTCCGGTAATGACGACACGGCGCATGCGTTACGGCTCCCTCGCCAGCGTGGCTATTCCGAAATTCGCTCGGATTTGGGGCGGGGTCGAAGCGAGTTCCGAATCAGACAGCAACACTAGCAATTTCCGAATCCGGACAGTCGCAAAGACACGCCGGCTTCAAATACGACAACGCAACCGGCGCCGGCCTTGGGGCGACGGTCGCGTTTGACCGGCTCAAAGCCAAATCAGGCTTCGAGGCGTTCCTTGATGAATTTCACCGCGTCGCCCACCGTCTGGATATGTTCGGCGGCGTCATCGGGGATTTCGATATCGAATTCTTCCTCAAAGGCCATGACCAGCTCGACATTGTCCAAGCTGTCGGCGCCGAGGTCATCGATGAAGCTGGCCTTTTCGGTGACCTTCTCAGGATCAGCGTCGAGGTGCTCGATCACGATCTTACGGACGCGTTCGAGAATGTCGGACATACGCTCTAAGCCCCTTAGCTTTATTCGGCCGCCGCAGCGGCAATTGCAGATTTGGCGATGGCTTGTGGACCATCAGAAAGGCATGGCGGTCAAGTGCTTCGCCACGCATTCACAACGTTTCGAGCTTCGCTAGCACGTTCCTTTTGCTGAAACTAGTTGCCTGTCAAGCTCCCCACATAAGCGAGTGGGTCCCTAAGGCATCGCCATGCCGCCATTCACGTGAAGTGTCTGGCCCGTAACATAGGCCGCCTCTTGGCTGGCCAAATAGGCGCAGGCCGCCGCGATGTCTTCGCCCTCGCCCAGACGTCCAGCGGGAATACGGCTCAGAATCAATGTGCGCTGCTGTTCATTGAGGGCGTCGGTCATGGGACTGGCGATAAAACCGGGCGCCACGCAATTCACCGTGATATTGCGCGAAGCGGCTTCCTGGGCGAGGGCCTTGGAAAAACCGATCATGCCCGATTTCGAAGCGGCGTAGTTGGTCTGGCCGGGATTGCCGGTGACCCCAACGACCGAAGTTATGCCAATGATGCGGCCCCAGCGCCGCTTCATCATGCCGCGCAGGGCGCTGCGGCATAAACGGAAATAGGCCTCTAGATTGACCCGCATCACCAGGTCCCAGTCTTCGTCCTTCATCCGTAGAATCAGGCCGTCGCGCGTCAGGCCGGCGTTGGACACCAAAATATCAACCGAACCTGCGGCCGCCTCGGCTTGGCCGTAAAGCGCATCAACCGCCGCACCGTCGGCCAGGTCGCAAGGCGTGACAAACGTCCGCTCGCCAAGTTCCCCAGCCAGGGCCTCCAACGCCTCGCGACGCGTTCCCGACAGCACCACCTGGGCGCCCTGGGCGTGCAGCTTGGCCGCAATCGCCCTGCCGATGCCGCCGGAGGCGCCGGTGACCAGGGCGGTCTTGCCGGAAAGATCGAACATATGGGTCTCCTACCCTGGTCAGTGAAAGACGTGACCGCGCAAGCTTCTAGAGCGACTTGGCGAAGCCTTCCAGGTCTTGCGGGGTCCCGAGCGAAACGGCGGAAGCCTCCGGCGCCACGCGCTTGGCGATGCCCGCCAAGACCTTGCCTGAACCCAGTTCGGCGAATTGGGTCACGCCGCCCTCTTCCACCAGCCAGATCATGCTCTCGCGCCAGCGCACCCTTCCGGTGACCTGCTGGACCAGCAGGCCGCGGATCAGATCGGGATCAAGGGTGGGGCGGGCCTGGACGTTGGTCACCACCGGCGCACGCGGAGCGCTGATGTGCGTGGCGGCCAGGGCCTTGGCCATTTCCTCGGCGGCAGGCGCCATCAAGGGACAGTGGAACGGGGCTGACACATTGAGCAGGATCGCCCGCGCGCCCAGTTCCTTGGCCTTTTCAATCGCCAGATTGACCGCCGCCACGTCGCCGGAAATCACCACATTGCCGACGTTGTTGTCATTGGCCACCACGCAAACGCCCAGCGCCGAACCCGCTGCGGCCGCTTCTTCGGCCAGGGTGAGATCGGCCTTGGGCCCAATCAGAGAGGCCATGGCCCCCTCGCCCACCGGCACGGCCCTTTGCATGGCCTCGCCGCGCAGGCGCAGCAAGCGCGCGGTCACCGACAGGTCCAGGGCGTCAGCCGCCGCCAGGGCGGAGTATTCGCCCAGGCTGTGTCCGGCCACGAATGAGGCCTTGGCGATATCCACCCCGAACTCGGCCTTCAGAACCCGCACCACCGCCAGGCTGACGGCCATCAAGGCGGGTTGGGCGTTTTGAGTGAGGGTCAGGTCGGTCTCGGGGCCTTCGCGCATGAGCACCGACAGCTTCTGATCCAGGGCGTCGTCGACCTCTTCAAACACCTGGCGGGCGCTGGGGAAGGCGTCGGACAGGGCCACGCCCATGCCGATGGATTGGCTGCCCTGACCGGGAAACAGGAAGGCGAGGCTCATGGTCTGCATATCCCTGAAAATTCGGCGCGGAGGGTTAGGGGAATAGTCGCCGTTGAGCAAGCGATCGCCGCGATTGCGGCGCATGCTGGAGCTTGCAGCCTATCCCTTTCTGCTATCAATGTGCCCGCTCAGAAGAACCGAATGGTTCCGTAGCTTCGGAGGACTCTCGATGTTTAAGCGCGCACTTCTCCTCGCCGCCTGTGTTGGCGCGACCGCCATCGGCGCCCATGCAGCCATCGCCACGGGCGCCGCCGCGCCGGACTTTACGGCCCCGGCCTTTCAGGCTGGTCAGCCCTTCACCTTCAAGCTGGCCGACGCCCTGAAAAAAGGACCGGTTGTGCTGTATTTCTTCCCGGCCGCCCATACGGCCGGCTGCAACATCGAAGCGCATGAGTTCGCTGAGGCGTCGGACAAGTTCAAGGCGGCCGGCGCCACGGTGATCGGCGTGACGGCCGGCAACACCGATCAACTCGCCGACTTCTCGAAGGAAACTGAGCACTGCGCGGGCAAGTTTCCTGTCGCGGCCGATACGAGCCTGTCTATCGCCAAGAGCTATGACGCGGTGAATCCGACGCACGCGGACCACACCAATCGAACATCTTTCGTGATCACCAAGGACCACAAGATCGCCTTCGCCATGACCGACCCCAAGCCCGACAGCCACATCGACAACACCCTGGCGGCCGTGCAGGGGCTGAAGCACTGAGGGCTCAAAGCGGATTGGATTGAACCATTCTCAATCCTGATCGGCCAGGATGGCGGCTCGTTCGAGGGTTTGCCATGCGCGACATACCCAGCCTGACCGGCCTGAGCGAGGCGTCGCGGCCCTGCGGGTGATTGCGTTTCACATCTGCAGGTCGCCGACGCCCATACGGCGTGGGCGGCTCACGTCGGCGGGCTGAGCTTTGTCTGGACGGGCGTGGATCTGTTTTTCGTCCGGGGGCTTCATTCTGATGTGGGTGCATGACGCGCAGTTCGCGCGGTCCACCCGCGAGGCCTTGGGCCGGTTCGCCTTGCTCCTACCCGCCTTTTCGCGTATGAGCGCCGCTTCCCTGGAGGGCGGTCTTTCGCGGACCATCCAAAGACCTCGTACACGACGTCCGAGGCGCCGCGATCTGACCCATCGTCCTGGCCGGACTTCCGCCGGCCTGGGCGCCGCCTTCCGCAACGGAAGAAGGACGCCATGGCGCTATACGAACACGTGATTATTGCGCGGCAGGATATCTCGCCGCAACAGGCCGAAGCCCTCAACGACACCCTCAAGGCCCTGATTGAAGCCGGCGGCGGCACTGTCGCCAAGATCGAGTATTGGGGCCTTCGCAATCTGACCTATCGGATCAAGAAGAACCGCAAGGGTCATTATTCCCTGCTCGCCATCAACGCCCCCTCTGCGGCGGTGAAGGAAATGGAGCGCCAGCTGTCGATCAATGAAGACGTGCTTCGCTACCTGACTGTGCGGGTGGAAGAGCTGGATCTGGAGCTGTCTCCGGTGCTGGCCCGGCGTGATCGCGACCGTGACCGTGGTGATCGCGGCGAACGCCGCGGCTACGACGAACTGCAACTTTAGGCTGGGAGGCCATCATGACCGACGACATCGCCGCTCCCGCCGCCGGCGGGGCCCGCCGCCCCTTCTTCCGTCGCCGCAAGGTGTGCCCGTTCTCGGGCGCCGGCGCACCGAAGATCGACTACAAGGACGTGAAGCTGCTTCAGCGTTACGTCTCCGAACGCGGCAAGATCGTGCCCTCGCGCATCACCGCCGTGTCGGCCAAGAAGCAACGCGAACTGGCCCAGGCCATCAAGCGCGCACGCTTCCTGGCCCTGCTCCCCTACGTCGTGAAGTAAGGAGAGCGACATGAAAGTCATTCTGCTCGAACGCGTGGAACGCCTCGGCGTCCTGGGTGAAACCGTCAACGTCAAGGACGGCTTCGCCCGCAACTTCCTGCTGCCCAAGCACAAGGCCCTGCGCGCCACCGAAGCCAATCTGAAGGTGTTCGAAGGCCAACGCCATGAGATCGAGGCCCGCAATTCCAAGGCCAAGACCAGCGCTGAAGCGGACGCCGGCAAGCTCGACGGCACCAGCTACATCCTGATCCGGCAAGCGGGCGAGAGCGGCCAGCTGTACGGCTCTGTGTCCGGCCGCGATGTGGCTGACGCCGTTGTGGCGGCCGGCGGTCACGCCGACCGTTCGCAGGTGGTGCTGGACAAGCCGATCAAGACCTTGGGCCTGCACGCGGTGAAGGTTCGCCTGCACCCCGAAGTAACTGTGACGGTGACCATCAACATCGCCCGCTCGCAAGACGAAGCTGAACGTCAGGCGCGCGGCGAGAACGTGATCAGCTCGCAATTTGAGGAAGATCGCGTGGCGGCCGAAGAGGCTGCCGCCGACATGCTCGAAGGCGGCGCAGGCAGCCACGACGTGGACTTCGGCGCCGACCACTAAGCGGGGCGTTCAATCCCAAACGAACAGGGCGGCTCGGGCAACCGGGCCGCCTTATTTGTTGTGCAGCAGACTTATCCCCAGACGTCGCTTTTGCTGGGGACAGGGCGATCATAGGCGCACACTCGCGGCGTGCATGAGCTAAATTCGCCTCCCCATGAGCATCGTTCCCGCCCTCGATCTGCGCGCCGCCGAGCCGCACCCCCAACATGCCCCCGCCAACATCGAGGCGGAACAGGCCCTGCTGGGCGCGTTGCTGTTCGACAACGCGGCCTATGAGCGGCTGAGCGACCAGCTCAACGCGCGCCATTTCTACGAGCCGTTCCACCAGCGCCTGTTCGCGGCCATGGAGGACCACATCCGCAAGGGTCAGCTGGCCGAGCCGATCATGCTGATGGAGCGCTTCCGCCATGACCCGGCATTCGAAGAGCTGGGCGGCCTGCGCTATCTGGCCGATCTGGTAGACCGGGCGCCGCCCGCCGCCCATGCCGCAGACTATGGCCGTCTGGTCTATGACTTGGCCCTGCGCCGCGAGCTGATCCGCATCGGCGGCGATATTTCCACCGCCGCCCAGGGCGACGCGGAGCACACCGCGCGCGACCAGATCGAAAGCGCCGAACAATTGCTCTACGCCTTGGCCGAAAACGGTCAGAGCTCCACCGGTTTCGTCAGTTTCGCCGAGGCCCTGCAGGGCGCGGTGGACATGGCGGCGGAAGCCTATAGCCGTGATGGCGGTCTATCGGGCGTGTCCACCGGCCTGACCGACCTCGACCGCATGCTGGGCGGTCTGCACCCGTCCGACCTGATTATCCTCGCGGGCCGTCCTTCCATGGGCAAGTCGGCCCTGGCCGCCAATATCGCCTTCCACGTGGCGCGCAACTACGCCTACGACATCCTGCCGGACGGGTCGCGCAAGACCTCCAACGGCGGGGTCGTGGCCTTCTTCTCCCTGGAAATGTCGGCCGAACAATTGGCCATGCGGGTGCTGGCCGAGACCTCCGGCGTGCCCTCGGACCGCCTGCGCAAGGGTGAGATCGACGCCTCCGAATTCGGGCGGGTGCGCGACGCGGCGTTGGAAATCCAGGAAGCCCCGCTGCATTTCGACGACACCGGCGGCCTATCCATCGCCAAGCTGGCTGCGCGCGCGCGTCGGCTTAAGCGTCAGAGCGGCCTAGATCTGATCGTGATCGACTATCTGCAGTTGATCACCACAGGCGATGCCGGCCGCAACGACAACCGGGTGCAGGAAGTATCCATGATCACCCAGGGCCTCAAGGCCCTGGCCAAGGAGTTGGCCGTGCCGGTGGTGGCCCTCTCCCAGTTGTCACGCCAGGTGGAAAACCGCGAAGACAAGCGGCCGCAGCTGTCGGACCTGCGCGAATCTGGCTCGATCGAGCAGGACGCGGACATGGTGATGTTCGTCTATCGCGAGTCCTACTACCTCAGCCGCACCGAACCGCGCGAAGGCAGCCCCGAACACCTGACCTGGCAGGAGGACATGGACAAGACCCGCCATGTGGCCGAGGTGATCATCGGCAAGCAGCGCCACGGCCCCATCGGCGTGGTCAAGCTGCACTTCAACGAAGACCTGACCAAGTTCAGCAATTTGGCGCGCGAGGGGCGGTTTGAGGTGCGGTAAGGGAACGCTATTTCCACCGTTGTCCAAAATTCACCAGACATCCTCGCCGCAGCCCGGAGTTCATACGTCCTGATCGTCCGTCGAGGAAAAAAGGCGTATGAGTGTTCTCCAGCGCACGATAGGTTCGGCGTCTTAATGCTGAGGGAAGCCGCCAATGTCAGGTCGACGTTCAGACCAGCCTGATCGCTTCCGTCTGATCCAGCACGCCCTCGCCAGTGTCATCGCTTTGGCCTTCGTGGCCATGGTCGGCTTGATGGCCTTTCCTGATTTCTCCAACGCTGATTCCACCAAGCCGGCCGCGCCCGCTCAAGCGCCTGCCCTGCCGCCAGGACACCCCGCAATCCCGGCCGGCCACCCATCCCTAGCCAGTCCCGCTTCCGGCGGACCCACAGCCGCCGCGCACTATGTCGGCTCCAAGGCCTGCGCGAGTTGCCACCAAGATCAATTCACCCGCTGGTCAAAGAGCCGGATGGGCAATGTGGTGACCGACCCCAAGCTGCATCCCGAGGTGGTGGTGGCCGACTTCAAGACGCCCAATCCCCTGGTCACCTTCACCTTACGCGATGTGGCCTTCGTCTACGGGACCGTCTGGAAGCAGCGGTTCTTTCACAAGGTCGGCCCGGACTATTTCCCCTATCCGGTGCAGTGGGACATCACCAACAAGAAGTGGCTGCCCTATCACGTGGCCGACACCGGCGACTGGTGGGCGACCCACTACCCCGACCCCAAGGGCGACAATTCCGCTCGCCCGACCGGACCGACCTGCGACGGCTGTCACTCGGTCAACTACGACATTGCGGCCAAGGCGCCGACCGAATGGAATGTGGGCTGCGAAAAGTGCCACGGGCCGGGTTCAGAGCACGCAGCCCGCCCGACCAAGGACAACATTCTGAACCCCGCGCACATGGACTACGTGCGGGCCAACGACACCTGCATCCAATGCCATTCCCAGGGCCAGCCCCTGAAAGTCATGCCGGCGGCCGACGGCAAATATTATGACTGGCCCGTCGGCTATCACGTGGGCCTGAACCTGTCGGATTATTGGACGCTGGAGCCGCACAAGCTCGGCGAGTTGTCCTTCACCCACTTCCCTGACGGCACGGGCCATAAGAACCGGATGCAGGGTAACGATTTCGTCCAGAGCCTGATGTACGCGCGCGGCGTCACCTGCTTCTCCTGCCATGACCCTCATGGATCGGACAACCAGGCGATCCTGCGCAAACCGATCGGCGAGGTCTGCCTCACCTGCCACACTCCCAATGGCCGCAACGGGCCGCGCGCTATTTCGGTCGAGGCCCATACCCATCATGCGGCGGGCAGCCCCGGCAGCCAGTGCGTGTCCTGCCACATGCCCAAGATCGAGCAGACGGTGGCCGACATCAATGTCGCCAGCCACACCTTCCACTTCGTCACGCCGGTGCAGACCGACGTGCTGAAAATCCCCAACGCCTGCACCCAGTGCCATAAGGACAAGACAACGGCCTGGGCGACTGAGGCGCTGAAGAGCTGGACGGATCGCTCGCCCTGGCGGATGGCGAACTAAACGACCAGCGAGGGAATACCCGCAAGCATACGTATGAGAAGTCTGGACGTACTGAGGGACATTCCATGGGCGCGCTGAGCCGTTTGAGAGCGATAATGGCGGCGCCCTGGATCAGGATTGGGCTGGCCCTTATGGCGGGGGTGGCGTTTTGTTCGCCCGCCCTCGCGCACGGCATCGGGGGCAAGGACGCCGCTTTCGTCGCGGCCAATCACGGCCCGCAAATCGTCCCGTTCCTGTACCTGGGCGCCAAGCACATGGTCACCGGCTACGACCATCTGCTGTTCATTCTGGGCGTTATTTTCTTCCTTTACCGGCTGAGCCATGTGGCGCTGTACGTCACCATGTTCAGCTTGGGCCACAGCATCACCCTGCTCCTAGGGGTGCTGACAGGCGCTCATATAAACGCCTATTTGATCGACGCGATCATCGGCCTGTCCGTGGCCTACAAGGCCTTCGACAATCTGAGCGGTTTTCAGACCTTGTTCGGCGCGCAGCCGAATACAAAACTGGCGGTCCTGATTTTCGGCTTGTTCCACGGTCTCGGCTTGGCCACTAAGCTGCAGACTCTGAAGATTTCCAGGGATGGCCTGATCACCAACATGCTCTCGTTCAACGTCGGTGTTGAGATCGGCCAATTGATCGCTCTGGCCATCATGTTGGGCCTTATTTTGTGGTGGCGACGCAGTCCCCGTTTTGCGGGCCAAGCCCTCGTGGCGAACGCCCTGATCCTTGTCGCCGGCTTCGTACTGATGGACTACCAGTTCGTTGGCTTCCTCACCCAAAAGGGGGCGTAGCGTGGCTCATAACGACCTCGACGAAGACCGCCGGCCGACGCCGCCATCGCGCAAGGTGCTGCTGGGGGTCACGGGCGGGGGATTCGTAGCGGCGGCCGTCATCGCTGTCTGTTTCGTGCTGCCTGTAGAGTTCCACATCGACCCCACGGGGTTTGGGCGATTGTCGGGCCTGGACCGTTTGGCCGGCGCGAAGACAGTGACCGTCGCGGCGGCGAACACGGATTGCAAAACGGCCGGATCCGGCCCCACCGCGAACTTTTTTGAACGCGCCTATCGAACGGACACGTTCGATATTCCGCTCTCCAGCGCCGAGAGCAGCGAACAGACATCCGAGTTGGAATACAAGGTCGCGATGAAGGCCGGCGACGGGTTGGTCTATTCCTGGACGGTGACGGGCCTGACCAACCCCGAGGAGTTCTATTACGATTTCCACGGCGAAACGCCGGTCGGACCGGGTGAAGCGGTCGCAAAGGTGGTCGAATATAAGCAGGCTACGGGCCTGCAATCGAACGGGCTCTTGGTGGCGCCCCTGTCGGGTATTCACGGCTGGTACCTGCAAAACCAGTCGGTTGGGCCGGTCGTCGTCCATCTGAAGCTGAGCGGCTTCTATGAGCTGGTGCCGCCCGGCCAATATGGCAATCTCGCCGGCGTCAAAGCCAATCCACCGAAAACCTAAATGGTCTACTGGGTCATCAAGGCGCTAATTTCGGGCGTGATCGTCGCGGCCGTATCGGAAATCGCCAAGCGTTATCCGGGATACGGCGGCTTGCTCGCGTCCCTGCCGCTAGTGTCCGTTCTGGGCATGACCTGGCTTTGGATCAATACCCGCGACTCGGACAATTTGGCCGCGCATTCCACCGCGACCTTTTGGTTTGTTCTGCCATCCCTGCCGATGTTTCTGGTGATACCCGCCCTGCTCAAGCGCGGCTTGCCGTTTTGGGGCGCCTTAGGCGCGGGTTGCGCCCTGACGATGGGGCTTTATCTCGCGATGGTCTGGATCGGCCCGAGGTTCGGCCTGCGACTTTGATGGCCGCGCTCGATAAAGTGGTGCGTGCGCCCGCTTCGAGCTAAGCAGCGTTCATGCCTGCCGCGCGCGCCCGCCTGACCATCGACCTTGACGCTCTGGCGGCTAACTACCGCTGGTTCGTCGACCAAGCTGCGGCAGCCGAGGTGGCGCCGGTGGTGAAGGCCGACGGCTACGGCCTGGGCGCTTCGCCGGTCGCCCGGCGGCTTTGGGCGGAGGGAGCCCGCAGTTTCCATGTGACGCGGCTGGAGGAAGGCGAGGCCCTGCGCGCCACGCTCGGCCCGGCGCGGCCGGCGAAGATCTATGTGCTGGACGGCGCGCCCAGCGGTTCGGCGGGTCGGCTGATCGAGGCGGATTTGCTTCCTGTCCTGTCCAGCTCCGGTCAGATCGAGAACTACGCGGCCCGCGCGCGCGCCGACGCCCCCCTGCCCTGCGCCTTACACGTGGATTCGGGCATGAACCGCCTGGGTCTGCGGCCCGAGGAGCTGGACGCGCTGATCGCGGCGCCGGACAGACTGAATCGGTTGAGCGTCGAGTTGCTGATCAGCCACCTGGCCTGCGCCGAACGGCCCGATGAGCGGCTGAACGCCCAACAGGCGGGGCGTCTGACCAAAGCCAGGCGCCTGTTGCCGGGCGTGCGGGCCAGCCTGGCCAATTCGGCGGGGGTTCTGCTAGGCCACGACTTCCATTTTGACATGGTGCGGCCGGGCATCGGCCTTTACGGCGGCGGCCCTCTGGGCAAGCCCCACGCCCGTCTACAGCCGGTGGCCACATTGGAAGCGCCCATACTGGACGTGCGGGCCGTGCCTGCCGGCGAGACGGTGGGCTATGGCATGGAGTTCACCGCCGAGGCGCCGCTGCGTATCGCGGTGGTGGCTGTGGGCTATGCGGATGGCGTGATGCGCGCCGGCTGGCCCAAGGGGGCGGTATGGTTCGCGGGCCAGAGGCGTCGGCTGGCGGGACGGGTGTCGATGGACCTGATCACGGTTGATGTCACCGACTGCGAAGCGGCCCAGCCCGGCGCCATGGTGGAGCTTTTTGGACCCAACCTGATGCTGGACGATGCGGCCGACGCGGCCGGCACCAACGCCTATGAAATCCTGACCCGTTTGGGTGGTCGGGCTGAGCGGGCGTATTTGGGGCTTCCCTAAAGCCGGTCATGCCGGCGAAAGCAGCCGTCACAGCCGTCAAGGGATTCCGACGTCTATCTCCCATTGAACGATGCGGCCCTGCCAGTAGGTGATCTCTTTCCCGTCGACTTCCCAGGCGACTTCGCCCGCAAAGGGAAGCCACCGGCCCTCGTGCAGCCGATAGTCCGAGAACCGTCCGCGCCAAGGCGTCGGCAGGATCGGCGGCGTGGCGGAACGCGGCCTGTCGGGTGCAAATGCGCCCGCGATGCGCCCATCGCTGTTGAGGCTGAGAAGCACCTCGCTCGCGGTCTCACCCGAATCCGCGCTGACCGCGAGCGTGTCAGGGCCGTCTTCACGCCAGCGCAATTCGGTGTTGTGCAGGATGGCGTCCGGGGCCCAGGCGAGTTCGGCCAAATATCGCATGATTTCGCCGCGCGTAAGCGCCGCCGAATGGCCGGCGCGGGCGATCGGGATCAACCCAAGCGCCATCACATCCAGCCGCCCCCCGCCTTGCGCCAAGGCGTCGCACACCGAAACCAAGCCCAGCGGTCCCGCCCGAGCCCGCCAGTCGAACGCACATGTTTGGGTCGATATGGTCTGTCTTGCGGAGAAGGACATCCAGGACGTGGCGTCCAATTGCGTTTTCATGCGCCCGGTTTGCATAAGACGAACGCGGCGCGCGGCGGCGCTGGGATCGGCCCCCAGTCGCGCCGCAAGGTCGCGGACAAAGGCCGGCAACTGGGTGTCCCTAATAGGCTCAAGCACGTTCATTTCGTGACCTCGTTTCGCGGCGATTGATCAACGCGGTGCTGACGCGACCTTCGCTAGGGTGAAGGCGATGCCCGCCACGTACAGAGCGCCGAAGATCGGCATGGTGTGACCTGCCAGCCAACGCGGAAGGTAGATGTCGAAATTGGCGCTGCGATCGTCGGTGAACCGCGCGGCGACCGGTGAAAGCGGGCATCGCCAATGGTTGACGGCGAGGACAACGACTTCGATGAAAACCACTCCGATCGACAGCGCCGCTTCGATCAATTCCGCCCGCCAGGCGAACACCCAGATCGCCAGGATGCAGACGACGAAGAAGGCCCAGACGATGGTGTGGAGCGCCTTGATCGCGACCAGGTCCCAGTATGAGCGAGTCAATGTACGACTCCATCAGCGCGCGCGTGACGTGGGCTTTCGACGTGAGGCCCGGAGTATCTGAGTACCTGCGCCGCCGCAAGCCAGAACATGACGGCGAACGCGGATTGCCAAACCAGGCTCTGGGTCAGCGAGGTCGCGGGAAAAAGCACCAGGAGCCAACCGGAGTAGCTGGCGTGCATCAGAATTGCAGGGAACGTGCTTCTGGTGTTCGCAGAGACCCAGGTCATCAATGCTCGGTAGGGCGTCAGGGTCGCGACGTAGACAATAACGAACGATAATATCCACGAACCGCCCAGCGTGGTGTCGCGGTAGAGGAAGGCGACGGGCCCGTGCCACAGCGCCCAAAGGACGCCTAGCGACAAACCAGCCATCCCGGGGCGCTGGCGAGCCAAGAGGCGCGGCGTCGCAAAGCCCGTCCAGCCAATTTCCTCAAAGCCACCTGCGACAAGCCCGATCGCAAGGAGCGGCCATTGGAAACGGGGCGCAAACGAGGGGGACACCACGACGCTCAGCGAAAACAAGATCGCGATCAGGAGCAGTGGGGCCGCCAAAAGCGCCACCGCATACCAGCCCGCGCCGATCTTCCAGCGCGTCAGGCGCGAGCCGAGTTGGCGCAGCCCAGCGCGTCCATCCAGCAAGGCGGTTAGGAGAAGGCCGCTCACACTTGGTCCAAGCAGCATGCTCACAAAAATTAGGCCGGTGTGCGCCGGCCGCAGCGCCGCAAGGTCGAAACCCAGGACGGCGAGAACGATGGCGATGCCACCCCACGAGATTGCATAGGCTAGGGCGAAATAGGCGAGTAACGGGTGACGCCGCAGCCATGATGGCTTGAGGAACTGGCGGTGGCTCACGGAATGACGCACGTTACTAAGCCAACACGGCTTCAACCGGCCGTCGTGCTGAGAACGGCAGGGTTGGTCCGTAACCGAACCGCATGACAAGGTCGGGCCGGCGCCCCGGCATGCCGACGAGCGCCGCCAATTCTGGCCGCAGGCTGGCGACCTCCACCGGCTGATTGACAAAGGCCACCTTCAGACCAAGCGCGGTCGCTTGCAGAGCGAAACGCTGGCAGGCGCGGCCGGCAAGCACCCAGTGTTCCTTATCGTCCCGCTCGGACACGAAAATGGCCAAGCCCGAGGAAGATTGAATCTGGCGGGCGTATTTGTCGTTCTCTGTGTTGGCCCGGAAGGTCATGTCGAACAGGCTTGGCCCGAGCCAGGATGGAACCACCGGGTTGCCGGTAGTGGCGCTGAACAGACCGTCTGCAGTCGCCAGGGCCTGACGTGGGTTGAAGCGCAACCAAGACCTGAGCTCTTGGTCGAATGCGGCATCGGCCATCTGCGCACTATTGCCCGCGATGATCAGGTCGCGCGCACGATCCATCTGCATGCGGTCACTGATCACAACGAGATCGACGCCCGGCATGGCGGCGGCGGCGGCAAGCGCCCTCAGCTCGGCGATAGCGACTGGGCGACCGTCATACTGAGCGCGGGTCGATTGGCGGTGTGCAATCGCCTCGAACAGACCCGTGTTGGTGGTCGGGCCACCGCCAAAAGAGAAGATCGCGGCGCCGTCGTTCACCGAACTGAAGTTGATTTCACCGGGACGGCCACGGGCAGCTGCGGCAAGCGCCAAGTTCTCGGCGGCGCACCCGAGGCTTACGAAAATATGGTGGTCATCCGGGTCGACGACGGGCGTCCGCCTGGCAAAGTCGGGTGAAATCTCAATGCGATTTCCCGCGACATGAAATTTCCAGGGCTGGGTGTTGTGGCCATTGGGGGCCAGGGTGGCGAAGCGAATAAGATCGCCCACCTGCGGGTGCAAATCCAGGGGCGCCCGCATGGCCGCCACCGAAGCACTGTAGTCTTTCAGTGTGCCCATTCGCCGCAGTCCGGCGTAGGACGCACCGCCCGCCAGCACTAAGGCGCCGCCGCCGAATAGGACATTTCGTCTCATCATGGCGTTGGGCGCTTTCGGGAGTCGCGGCGAACCATGCACCGCGCCTCCAAGGCTGTAACGCTATCTTGCTGCATCACGTTCCGGCCGGCACGCCTGAACAGCGCATTTTGCCCATACGGCAACAGCCTGGATTGCCGCGTATAAGGGTATCAGCGCGGTGCGGCTTGACGGGCGGGGTACAATAAAACCCTGACCCCAACTGATTCGCTCCCCCAGGAACCCTTATGGCCAAGGACGGCGCCGCCTATATTTGCCAGAGCTGCGGCGCGGTCCATGCCAAGTGGGGCGGGCAATGCACGGCCTGCGGCGCGTGGAATTCTCTGGTGGAAGAAGTCCAGAGCCGTCCACCCGGGGCGCTGGCGCCGTCGAAGGCGACAAAGGTCAGGGGCCTTAATTTCGAGACGCTACAGTCCGAACACATCGAGCCGCCGCGCATCATCACGGGCGTGGCGGAGTTTGACCGGGTGTGCGGCGGCGGCGTCGCGCCCGGATCGGCGATCCTGCTGGGCGGCGACCCGGGAGTGGGCAAATCGACCCTGCTGCTTCAGGTCTGCGCCCAGGCGGCCATGCGCGGCGCCCGCTGCGCCTATATCTCAGGTGAGGAGGCAGTAGACCAAGTGCGCGGACGGGCCGCCCGTATGGGCTTAGCCGAGGCGCCGGTCAAACTGGCGGCCGAGACGGCCTTGCGTGAAATCCTCGACGGCCTGAAGCGCGAACACTTCGATCTGGTGGTGATCGACTCGATCCAGACCCTGTGGAGCGACATGCACGAAGCCGGCCCCGGCTCGGTCACCCAGGTGCGCGCCGCGGCCGGAGAACTGGTTCGTTTTGCCAAGAAGCGCGGCGTGTCGGTGATTCTGGTTGGCCACGTGACCAAGGACGGCGCCATCGCCGGCCCACGCGTCATCGAACACATGGTGGACGCCGTACTGTGGTTCGAAGGCGAGCGGGGCTATCCGTTCCGCATCTTGCGCGCGGCCAAGAACCGGTTCGGCGCGGCCGATGAGATCGGCGTATTCGAAATGTCGGACATGGGCCTGCGCGAAGTGGTCAATCCCTCCGCCCTGTTTTTGAACGACGGCGGGCCGCGCTCGGCCGGCGCCGCTGTGTTTGCCGGGGTCGAAGGCACCCGGCCCGTACTGGTGGAATTCCAGGCCCTGGTGGCGCCGTCCGCCTACGGAACACCCCGCCGTGCGGTGGTCGGGTGGGATTCCGGGCGGCTAGCCATGGTGCTGGCCGTGCTTGAATCGCGCTGCGGGCTTGGATTCGGGGCGCGGGATGTCTACTTGAACGTGGCGGGCGGCCTGCGCATTTCCGAACCGGCCGCCGATCTGGCTGCGGCGGCGGCTCTGGCGTCCTCGGCGCTGGATACGCCCCTACCGCAGGATTGCGTGGTGTTCGGTGAGATCAGCCTATCCGGCGACGTTCGCCCGGTGGGCCGGATGGAGAGCCGGTTGAAGGAAGCGGCCAAACTTGGTTTCGGTCAAGCGCTTGCGCCGGCGGCGGCGATGGAGAATACCCCCATCCCGGTAACGGGCGTGCGACGCTTGGCTGAAGCCGTCGAGCGCATTGGCGCGGCGGCGTGGAAATGAAAAAGGGTCAACAGTCGTTGTGAGCCAGTTCGATCTGATCGTCGTTCTACTTCTGTCGGTCTCCGGACTGATCGGCTGCCTGCGCGGTGCGACGCGCGAGGTAATGACCGTGCTGGCCTTCCTGCTGGCGGTCGTGATCGCGGTGTTTAGCCTGCGGTTCTGCGGCCCGATCGTACGGCTTTGGGTGCACACGGGCTGGATCGCCAATGTTTTGGCCGGCTTGCTGGTTTTTGTGGTGGTTTATCTTCTGGTCCGCATTCTCGGCGCCCGTCTGGTGCATAATGTGCGTCACCTGGACCACCTGAGTCTGTTGGATCGGGTGGTCGGCCTCGGGTTCGGATTGATTCGCGGCCTCGTGCTCTTAGGGGTGTTTCAGTTGGCCTTCCATGCCGCCACGCCCACCGAACGCATGCCCAGCTGGATCGCCGACTCCAAACTCTATCCCCTTGCGGCGGACTGCGGGCGCGCCTTGCGCCTGTTGGCGCCTCAGGGATCGGCGGTGGCCAGCAAGCTGGCGCCGACCCTGGAGCGCGCCGTGGCAGAATCCTCGGCCCCGCCGGACCAAGCCGTGGAGAAGCCGCATTGAACGCCCCTTCCGACAATACCGGCCGATCCCGCCAGACAACATCCCCCCTGCCTCATCGCGATCCCGACGACGACCGCCCAAGGCTTGAGTGCGGGGTGTTCGGCGTGTTCAACACGCCGGACGCCAGTGCGATCACGGCGCTGGGCCTGCATGCCCTTCAGCACCGTGGCCAGGAAGCGTGCGGGATCGCCGCGTTTGACGGCCAGAGATTCCACACCGAACGGCACATGGGTTATGTCGGCGACGCCTTCACCGGGCCTGACCTGGTCGAACGCCTGCCGGGCATCATGGCCATAGGCCACACCCGCTACTCAACGGCCGGCGGAAGTAACCTGCGCAATGTCCAGCCCATGTTCGCCGACCTAGAAGCGGGCGGTGTGGCCATCGCCCATAACGGCAACCTGACCAACTTCCTGACTCTGCGCGAACAGCTAGTCAGCGAGGGATCGATCTTTCAGTCCACCTCGGATTCCGAGGTTATTCTCCACCTCATCGCCCGCTCGCGCAAAGCCAAGGTGGTGGACCGTTTCATCGACGCCCTGCGCCAGATCGAGGGCGGCTACGCCCTCGTAGCCTTGACCAACAAGAAGCTGATCGGGGTGCGCGATCCCCTGGGCATCCGCCCCTTGGTGCTGGGCGAGCTGAACGGACAGTATGTGCTGGCCTCGGAAACCTGCGCCCTGGACATGATCGGCGCGCGCTTCATCCGCGACATCGACCACGGTGAACTTGTGGTGATCTCCGAAGGCGGGATCGAGAGCTTGCATCCCTTCCCCCGCAGCCGGGCCCGGCCCTGCGTGTTCGAATATGTCTATTTCGCCCGTCCCGACAGCGTTGTGAACGGCCGGTCGGTCTATGAGGTGCGCAAGCGCATGGGCCGGCGTCTGGCCGAGGAGTGCTCCCGGCCCGCCGACGTGGTGGTGCCGGTGCCGGATTCCGGCGTCCCAGCGGCCCTAGGTTATTCCCAGGCGTCCGGCGTGCCCTTCGAAATGGGCATCATTCGCAATCATTATGTGGGCCGCACCTTCATCCAGCCGACCCAGGGCGTGCGCGAACTGGGCGTGCGCATGAAGCACAGTCCCAATCGGGCGGTTCTGGCCGGCAAGCGCGTAGTCCTGATTGACGACTCGGTGGTGCGCGGCACCACCTCGCTCAAGATCGTGCGCATGGTGCGCGAGGCGGGCGCCAAGGAGGTGCACCTCCGCTCGGCTTCTCCGCCGATCATGTATCCGGACTTCTACGGCATCGACATGCCTGAGCGGGATCAGCTGTTAGCGGCCAATCACTCTTTGGAGGACATGGCCAAGATGCTGGAAGTCGACAGCCTGGGCTTCCTATCGGTGGAAGGGTTGTATTGGGCGATGGAGGCGGGAGAGCGCGACCCGGCCCATCCTCAGTTCACCGATCACTACTTCACCGGCGACTATCCCACTCGTCTACTGGACCGAGAAATCGCCGAAGGCCGGAACGACTCCTCGGATCGTCAATTGAGCCTGCTGGTCAGCGCCTAATCACCGTTACAACCAGCGCAAGAAGAAAAGGCCGTTGACCATCCCGCCACGGTGTGTCCGCTTCCGGCAGCGTCCGGCCTGATCTATCGAGTGAACGTCGCGCTTTAATTTGGCCACTTTGACCGTGTGCCTGTGCGCCATTGATCTCAACTTCGAGAACGAAGGAATTCCATGCACACGTTCGGCCCCTTCTGCCGCACCGTCGTCCTGTCTTTGGTCGCGCTGTCGGCCGGCTCAACCGGCGCCCTGGCTCAGGCTCCCGCCGCTCCCGCCCCAGCGGCCGCAGCCAACGTCCCCGCCTATGGACCACCGATCACCGGCGTGTGCATTTTCACGCGCGAAATGGCGTTGGGCACCTCTCAGGCCGGGACCTCCGTAATCCAGCAGCTACAGCAGTTGTCGAAAGGCGTTGAAACTAGCCTTAATCCTGAACGCGACGCCATCGACAAAGAAGACAAGGCATTGACCGCTGAAAAAGCTAAACTGTCGCCGGCTAAATTCCAGGAACGCGCCGCCGCCCTGCAAACTAGGGCTCAGGCCTTTGGTCAAACGGTCCAGACACGCAACGCCCAAATCGGCCTGAGCCGCGACAAGGCCATGGCCCAGATCGGCGACGCCTTGACCCCCATCGTGGTGTCCAAGATCTCAGCGCATCATTGCAGCCTAGTTCTGGAAAGCCGGGGCATCATCTATGGCGCCAATCCGGCCATGGATTTAACCCCCGAAGTGATCCAGCAATTGAACTCGGCCTTGCCGACCGTCACGGTCACGCTTGTGCCTCCTGAAGCTGTGCAGGCACAGCAATAAGTCAAGGCGCGCGGGCTGGCTCGTTCGGCCCGCGCCTTTCGCCGCAAAGCGTGGATTTCGCCTCGACGCGAAGCCCGGGCGCGCTAAAAGGCGGCCCATGAACTCGACAACTGCTCAAGACAGGCCGCTGGACGGCCTGATCGCCCTGACCACCGGCGCCACGCGCGGGATTGGACGGGCCTGCGCCGTGGCCCTGGCCAATGCCGGCGCCCATGTCATCGCCGTGGGACGAACCCAGGGCGCTCTGGAAGCCCTGGACGACGACATACTGACGGCCACAGGCGCGCGCGCCACTTTGGTTCCTCTGGACTTGAGCCAAGCAGACGGCATCGATGGCTTGGGGCGGGCCATCTACGAGCGCTGGGGCAAGCTGGACATCTTGGTGCACGCGGCCGGGATACTGGGGGAAATGACCCCGGTTTCACATCTGGAGCCCAAGGTGTGGGACCGGACCATTAGCGTCAACCTGACGTCGAGCTACCGGCTGATCCGTTCCCTGGAGCCGCTGTTCAAGCGCGCGCCCGCCGCTCGGGCCATCTTCCTCACCAGCGGACTGGCGACCAAGCCCCGCGCGTTCTGGGGCGTTTACGCCGCCACCAAGGCGGGACTGGAGTCTCTGGTTGGGTGTTGGGCCGACGAACTGGAGCACACCCAGATTCGGTCAGTCCTGCTCAATCCAGGCCCCATGCGCACGAAAATGCGGGCCACCGCCTATCCTGGCGAAGACCCGCAAACCCTACCCGAGCCGTCCGAGATCGGCCCGATGGTCGTGGAGTTGGCGCGGCCCGACCTCGCCCCCCCTGCCCGCGCGTCGTTCGCGGAGTGGAAGAGCAAGGTCGGCGCTGAAGCTTAGGTTAGGGGATGGGGCTAGAGGCGCCGCCGCTAAGGCCGCCGCCGACTGTCGAGCCCACGCTGCTCGTCGAGCCGAGCCCGCCGCCAACCGTGGAGCCGATCCCGCTCTTGACGGACCCGCCGATCACGCTGCTGCTGACCGAGCTGGAGCTGGATCCATGGGCGCCAACGGAGGCCGACCCATTGTGCTTGGCGCCGGACATCGAGCCGCCGGTCGAGGTTGAGCCGCCGGCCGAAATGGCCGCGTTTGAATCGCTGGTCGATGCGCCGGCGATCAGGCCAGAACTGACGCCGGACTGCAAGGGTCCCGAGCCGACCGACCCGGCTGCTCCGGCGGCCGAACTCACCGTGGCGCCAACTTGGGCTTGAGCCACACCAAAAACGGCCAGAGCCGCAGCGCTTCCCATCAGAAATTTGGACAACATGACAAACTCCTTTTGCTGCACACGTGCTTAGGCAACGCGGGATTTGCAGAGGAGTTGCGGCCCAAATACCGCCCTAATTGGCCCAATAGGCGGGCGATCTTCAAATTCAGCACGCTAGCTGCGGCGCGGGCCAGACTTGGGCGCGGCGCGCGACGGCGGCCTGGCGGATCGGTTGCGCCCGACTGACGGACCGAACTTGCGCACGGCCCCCTTGGCCGGCTTGACGCCGGGTGCGGCCTTGAAGCCGACAGGCGGCTTTGGGCCAGATGCTGGCTTCGGGCGGGAGGTGGACTTAGCCCCAGGCGCGGCCTTTGCGCTTTTTTCGGCAAATGTCTTGGCCGCAAGGGTCTTGGCGGCCCGGGCCTTCGACGGCTTGGTGTTGGGCATGCGCGCGCTGACGGTGGGGCCGCCGCGCCCTTGGTCGGCCAGCCACGGCCTAGCTCCCTCCTCGGCCGCATAGGGATTGGAGCCCGACTTGATGGTGACCCGGATCGGCACACCGGGCAGGTCGAAACTCTCGCGGATCGAATTGATCAGATAGCGGCGGTAGGTCTCCGGCAGATCATCGGCGCGGGCGGCGAACAGCACGAAAGTGGGTGGGCGCGCCTTAGTCTGGGCCATGTATTTGGGCTTGATCCGCTTGCCCTTGACGGCCGGCGGAGGATGGCGCTGCACAGCCATTTTCAGCCAATCGTTCAGGTCGCGCGTCTTGACCTTGGTCGACCAGTCATTGTGAACCTTGATGATCGCCGGCATCAGCCGGTCCAGGCCCCTGCCCGTTTCGGCGGACAGAGCCACCACCGGCGTCCCTCGCAATTGCGGCAGCGCCCGGTCCGCTTCCTCGATGAACGCCTTGAGCCGAGCCTGGGGATCGGTGATCAAATCCCATTTGGCCAGGACATACACCAGCCCCCGGCCCTCGCGCTCGACCAGATCGGCAATCTGCAAATCCTGAATTTCGAACGGGTGAGTAGCGTCCATCATCAACACCACGATCTCGGCAAAGGTGATGGCCCGGATGGAATCCTGGGTGGAGAGCTTCTCCAGTTTTTCGTGGATCCGAGCTTTTCGGCGAAGGCCCGCGGTGTCCACCAGCCTGATCTTGCGGCCGTCCCAATCCCAGTCCACCGGAATGGCGTCGCGGGTGATCCCGGCCTCGGGCCCGGTCAGCAGGCGGTCCTCGCCGATCAGCCGGTTGACCAGGGTGGACTTGCCGGCGTTGGGTCGTCCGACAATGGCGATGCGGATCGGCTTGTCGGCCTCATCCTCCTCTTCATCGTCATCGTCGCCATAGGGACAAGCGGCCCGCAGGGCGTCGTAGAGCTCGCTCAAGCCTTCCCCGTGTTCAGCTGAAAGAGCGATGGGCTCCCCCAGCCCCAAGCCGTATGCGTCCAGGGCGCCGGACTCGCCCGCCTTGCCCTCGGCCTTATTGGCTACCAATACGACCGGCTTGCCCGAGCGGCGCAAAAGTTCGGCGAACACCCGGTCCATCGGGGTCAGCCCTTCGCGCGCGTCCATCATGAATAGGGCCACCTCGGCCTCTTCGATGGCCTTTTCGGTCTGGCTGCGCATACGCGCTTCGAGGCTTTCGTCGGTCGCGTCCTCAAAGCCTGCGGTATCGATCAATTCAAGGTCAAGGTCGCCCAGCCGCCCGCCGGCGAAACGACGGTCGCGGGTCACCCCGGGACGATCATCCACAATCGCCAGCTTCTTGCCGGCGAGGCGGTTGAACAGGGTCGACTTTCCGACGTTGGGACGTCCGACAATGGCCAGTTTGAGCGCACGCGGCGCCATGAGGGTTTACCTTGAACTCACCAGCCGTATTAGCGGATGGCGACCAGTTCGGCCTTCTCGTTGACCACATAGAGCAGCCCGCCGGCCGCGATCGGAGGCTGCATCATCGGCGCGCCGGTGCGAAGGGTCTTGATAAGGGCGCCCGTTTTGGGATCGCGCGCCTGGAGGTCGCCCCGACTGGACGCCAGGATCAGGCGGTTGTTCGCCAATACCGGACCAAACCAGTATGTATTGCCGCTAGCCTTGCGCGTATTCAGGTCAACGATCCAATAGACCCCGCCGCTGTCGCGCGAAATACACACCAGCTGGCCGCTTTGAGACACGATATAGACCACGTCGCCTGCAGCCCAAGGGCTGGTGAAGCTGGCCACCGGCAGGCTCCAGCGAGGGGACCCCGTGCGTAAATCGATGGCGGAGAACACCCCGGAGTGACTGGCGGCGTAAACGTCCCCCTTATAGACCACCGGCCGGCCAGCAATGTCGCGGATTTCAGATAGGGCGTTGTTGCGGTTGGAGCGTGACAGAGCCTGGGTCCACAGATCGTTGCCGTTGGAGGCGCGTTTGGCGATGACTTCGCCCGAGGCGAAAGTGGTGATGATTGCATCGCCCGAAATGGCCGGGCTGGAAGCGGCGAGCATCCGCGCCGGCTCGACAATCGCCTGATAGTTCCAGCCTGGGGCGCCGGTCTCAGCGTCGAAGCTGTAGAGCTGATCGTCCAGGCTGACCACGAACACACGTCCATCGGACGCTGTGGGCGCGGCGTGAACCGGCTCGTCGGTCGCCGTGCGCCAGAGGGTATGACCGTTATGTGCGTCCAGGGCGGCCACGAAGCGGTAGCCGGAGGACACGAAAACCTTGCCGTTTGCGTAGGCCAGCCCGCCGCCGAAGCCGTCGCGGTCGCGCCTCTCGTGCGATTGCAGATTGACCCGCCAGACTTGTGCGCCCGTCTGTGCGTTGTGCGCCGAGACGCCCGCCTGTCCGTCCATGGCGTAGACTAGGCCGTCTGCCTCGATCGGCGGGGCGGTGACGAAATGGCCACGGCCCATGCCGCTGACCCCCAGGCCACGTCGCCAAGCGACCTTGAAGTCAGGCGCCGCGTCAACGTGTTCCACCGATTGCTCGGGCGTGCCGCCGGCCAGGGGCCAGTCGGCCTGAGCCTGAGGCGGAGGCAGATAGAAAGTCTGCCCCTTGAGCGCGTCGGTCACGGTGAGCTGATCTTCCGGCGCGAGAATCGGAATCCGTTCGCCCTTGCTGGCGAACGACTTGTTATCGGCCGTCGCCCAGAACTGCAGGGCCTTCACGGTCTGGCAGCCCCCCAAGCCGAAGGCTGCGAGCATGACAGCGCCCAACATGGCGCGGCTTGTCGCCCGAAGGACGGAGTTTTTCATGGCTCAGTTTCCGATATCGGCGGCTGGGGAGTGTTGAACGCCAAGATTTTGCGGCGGAGCGGGAGGCGGCGGAAGGGCGGGCGCGGCAGCCATGGCCTTGAGTGAACTCGCGGTCCCCGAATCGATCAAGGCGATGATGGCGCCGGCGCGCTCGCGCTCGCTCTGGGGCGTGTCGCTGAGAAGCTGAATCACGCCCAGATCCGAGCGGGCCTGAGTCAGCTGGCCAGCCGCGATCTTGGCCAGGGCCAGGGCCTCGCGCGCCTGGGCGTGGTAGGGTCTGTCCGCCGCGATAAGCGGCGTTAGGCGCGCGGTGATGTCGGTCAGTGAGGCGGTGTCGAGCAGGATGTAGGCCGCCTTGAGGCTGGCGATATCGCCCAACATCTTATCAGGCGCGGCCTTGGCGGCCTGATCGAACAAGGCGACGGCGTCGGCGGCCTTGCCCTGCTGCAGGCGAATGCCCGCCTGCTGCATCAGAGCCAGCGTGCGGTATCCAGCAGGACCCTTGGCCGCATCGACGAACTGGGCGAAGGCGCCGTTGGCGTCGCCCTTCTGCTCAAGGTCCAGGCCGCGCGAATAGGCCAGCGAGGCCTTACCCATGGCCGCAGCACTGAACTTGCCGTAGGCCCACACGCCCACCACCACCGCCACGCACGCCACCAAGGCGCCGATGAAGTAGGGAATGGTGCGGTGCACGAGCGCACGGAATCGCTCCGCGCGAAGTTGTTCGTCCACCTCGTCGAAAACGTCGACCACTCAGCCAAGCTCCATCAGGATTAAGGAGGCCGGACCCTATCGTCTGGCGGCCGTGTCTGCAACGCACACTGTCTCGCTTTAGGCGTTGAAAGCGGCGACAAATCGGCTTGTGGGGCAAATCCGCGGCGCGTTCCCGGCGCAAGGCCCCTAGGACTTCATGAAATAGGTCTCGGCCGGACCCGGAAAACGGCGCGCGCGGACGTCGTCGGCATAGGTCTGGACGGCGCGGCTGATCTCGGCCCGCAGGTCAGCGTAGCGCCGTACGAAACGCGGCGTCCAGTCGAACAGACCCAGCATATCGTCCACCACCAGAACTTGGCCGTCGCATTGGGGCGAGGCGCCGATGCCGATGGTCGGAATGGAGACCGCCTTGGTGATTTCAGCGGCCAGGGTTTCAGCGACCCCCTCGATCACCATGCTGAAGGCGCCGGCCTCATCCGTGGCCTTGGCCTCGGCGATAACACGTTCGCGTTCATCGTCGGTGCGGCCCTTGGCCTTGAACCCGCCCTCGACCAGGATGGATTGAGGCCGCAGGCCGATGTGACCCATGACCGGAATGCCCCGGCGGGTGAGGTAGGCGATGGTGTCGGCCACCGTCGGTCCGCTCTCGACCTTCACCCCCTGGGCGCCGGTCTCCTTCATGATCCGCGCGGCGTTGTCGTAGGCCCGTTCGGGCGAGCCCTCGTAAGAGCCGAACGGCATGTCGACCACCACCATGGCCAATTTGGAGCCACGCATGACGGCCTGGGCATGCAGGATCATCATGTCCAAGGTTACGCCCACGGTATTGGGCAGCCCATGCAGAACCATGCCGACGGAATCCCCTACCAGCAGCAGATCGCACGCCTCGTCGAGCAGCGCGGCCATGGGTGCGGTGTAGGCGGTCAGGCACACGATCGGCTCGCCGCCCTTACGCGCGGTGATATCCGGCGCAGCCAGGCGGCGGGACTTATCCTTGGATTGAGCGGACAAAAGCGATGCCTCTTCGGTCGGGGCGGCGACGCGCCCTGTGTTCCTTAGGCACGGCAGGAACAGACCGCTGCGCCGCTTGTCAAGCGGGGCAAGTGCGCCCCTACCGCCTATGGCGACAAGCTGCCCGTTTCGCCCGAGGACCTGGAAGCGCGCCGCCGGTGGGAGCTTTGCAAAAGTAGCGGTTCGTGATTCCCTTTTGCTTGACGCGCAAGGGAGTTGAGCGATGCCGATCCGCAGTTCTCAGTCTGGGATGGCCGA
>JBEHYN010000017.1:0-54312 GCA_048498155.1 Pseudomonadota bacterium
GCTGCCGGCGGTCTTCACCTTGAACGAAGCGGCTCATCTCAGCGCCTCCGACATCACGATGTCAGGAGTCTGAACTGCTTCGTGTTTTTACACAGCCTCAGTCATCACCCGCCGTTCCGCTCTACGAACTGGGCCCCGGCCTCCGCCCGGGTGAGCGGTGGAGGATGACTGGCGCACGGTAGTCCCACCCCTAGCCCCGTCGCGCCGCTTCAATCTTCGCGATGTCGATTTTCTGCATGGTCATCATGGCGGCGAACACGCGCTTGGCCACCGCCGGGTCGGGATCGGCGAGCCCGTCGGTCAGCTGGCGGGGGGTGATCTGCCAGGAGAAGCCCCAGCGGTCTTTGCACCAGCCGCAATCGCTGGCCGCGCCGCCATTGTCGATGATCGCGTTCCAGTAGCGGTCGGTCTGGGCCTGATCCTCGGTCTCGACGATGAAGGAGACCGCCTCGTTGGGCTTAAACATGGGGCCGCCGTTGAGACCCAGGCAGGGGTGGCCCAGGACGGTGAACTCAACCGTCAGCTCCGTGTCGGCTTTGCCGCCGGGAAAATCGCTCGGCGCGGCCAGGGCGGCGCCGACCCGGCTGTCGGGGAAGACGCTCGCATAGAATTCAGCCGCCTTGCGCGCCTCGCCGTGGTCGAACCACAGGCAGGTCACCAGCTTGCCGGTCATTGAGTCTCTCCGTGTTTGGTCGCTCTGTTCGGGGATTTGAACTTGAACGGCAATAAGGCGACAGATGTTCCTGCGCCAGTCACGCTGTCACCGCTGCCCGCTCACCACCCCAGCTCGCTATGCGAGCCGAGCCTGACCAAGGTGAGCGTGGCGGCGTCGGGTTTGCGGTAGATCAGCACCAAATCCGGCTTGATGTGGCAATCGCGGTGGTCATCCCAATCGCCGGTGAGGGGGTGATCGAAATTGCGACGGGGCAGAGGGCTATCGACCGCCAGTTGGTTGACCACCGAGGCCAAGGCCGCATCGAGCGTCTTGCCGTGTCGGCCGGATTTTTCACGCCGGTAGTCACGCCTGAACCGGGTGGTGAGTTCAATCGTCCGCATTCAGATCGGCGAGCAGCGCTTCGACAGTTTCGAACCGAGGCAAGCCGCCGCGTCGGGCCTCCATCATCGCCTCGATGGTTTGGGCATTGGGAACCAACGGTTCGAAAGGCAGCGCCTTTTCGGCCGCGATCCGCGTCAACATCAGGCGGAAGGCGTCGGACACGGTGAGGCCCATGGCGGCGAGCACCACTGTGGCTTCGGTCTTGATGCGTTCGTCGATGCGGGCGCGGACGACGGCGTTCTCGGTCATGCTCAATCCTCTGGGCTACAATGTAGCTCAATTGACCGAAAAATGCCAGCGAATGGCCGGCCTCGCGAATCTGCCCCCTAAGCCGGCCGCCTGGCCCGCAGCGCCTGGGCGATGGTGCCGTCGTCGAGCCAGTCCAGTTCTCCGCCCACCGGCACGCCGCGAGCCAAGCTGGTGACGGGGATGTTCAGGCCGGCGAGGCGTTCAGCCAGGTAGTGGGCGGTGGTCTGGCCGTCGACGGTGGCGGGCAGGGCCAGGATCACCTCGCGCACTGTTCCGTCAGAGGCGCGGGCCACCAGTTCGCCGGCGCGCAGGTCGTGAGGACCCACGCCGTCCAGGGCCGACAGCAGGCCGCCCAGCACATGGTAGCGACCGCGAAACGAGCCGCCGCGCTCAAGAGCCCACAGGGCGCCGACCTCCTCCACCACGCACAGCAGGGCGCCGTCACGGGCCGGGTCGGCGCAGACGGCGCAGGGATCGCAGGTGTCGAGCGAGCCGCAGGTGGAACAGGCCTTCACCCGCGTTCCGGCCTCGGCCAGGGCCTGGGCCAGGGGGACCAGCAGCTGGTCCTTGCGCTTGAGCAGGGCCAGCGCCGCACGCCGCGCCGAACGCGGGCCGAGCCCCGGCAGCTTGCCCAAAAGGGCGATCAGCCGTTCGATCTCCGGACCGGCTGAAGCGGCCATGGGCTAGACCCTTTCCGGCTTTGATGGAATCATCAAAGCCGGATCAAAAGGGTCTATGCTCATTTTTTTAGAGCATGTTCGAGCGGCAAAACCGCACACACTTTTGCCTAACATGCTCTAGAACTTCAGGCCGGGCAGCCCCATGCCGGCCCCCATGCCGGCCAAAGGCCCGGCGGCCTGTTTCATCAGCTCGGCCTGGGCGGCGTCGAGCTTGGCCTTGGCGTCGGCGTGGGCGGACAGGATCAGGTCGCCGATCAGCTCGCTCTCGCCCGGCTGCAGCAGGGATTCGTCCAGGGCGATGGCCTTCAGCACGCCCGTGCCGGCCAGGGTCAGGCGCACCAGGCCATTGCCGGCCGCGCCCGCAACCTCCGTTTCGGCCATACGCGCCTGGGCCTCCTGCAGCTTGGCCTGCATGACCTGGGCCTGCTTCATCAAGGCGCCGATGTCTTTCATGGCGGTTAGTGCTGATTCTCGGGCATGCGCACCACGAGGCCGTCCAGGTCGTCGGTGACCTTGATCTGACACGACAGGCGCGAATTGGGCTGCAGGTCATTGGCGAAGTCCAGCATGCTCTCTTCCATGGCCGAGGCGGCGCCCGTCTTGGCCTGCCAAGCCTCGTCCACATAGACGTGACAGGTGGCGCAGGCGCAGGCGCCGCCACAGTCTGCATCGATACCCGGGACGTTGTTCTTCACCGCCCCTTCCATCACCGACAGGCCGTTGCGCACGTCGATGGTGTGGGAGGTTCCGTTGTGTTCGACGTAGGTCACTTTAGCCATACTTAGAGCACTCTCTCGACCATCATCGTCTTGATCTCGGCGATGGCCTTGGCGGGGTTGAGGCCCTTGGGACAGACCTGGGCGCAGTTCATAATGGTGTGGCAGCGGTAGAGTTTGAAGGGGTCCTCCAGGGCGTCCAGCCGGTCTCCGGTGGCCTCGTCGCGGCTGTCGATCAGCCAGCGGTAGGCCTGCAGCAGCACTGCCGGGCCCAGGTAGCGCTCGCCGTTCCACCAATAGCTCGGGCAGGAGGTGGTGCAGCAGGCGCACAGGATGCACTCGTAAAGACCATCCAGCTTGCTGCGATCCTCCGGCGATTGCTGCCATTCGGTGCGCGGGGTGGGCGTGGTGGTGTGCAGCCACGGCTCGATGGAGGCGTACTGGGCGTAGAACAGGGTCAGGTCCGGCACCAAATCGCGCACCACCAGCATATGCGGCAGCGGGGAAACCTGAAGCTGCGCGCCGGGCACGTCGGCCCAGGCGTGGGTGCAGGCCAAGGTGTTTCGCCCGCCGATGTTCATGGCGCACGAGCCGCACACGCCCTCGCGGCACGAGCGGCGGAAGGCCAGGGTCGGGTCCATGGTGTTCTTGATGTGGATGATGGCGTCCAGCACCATGGGGCCGCAAGCGCCCACGTCCACGTCATAGGTGTCCCAGCGCGGGTTCTCGCCGGTGGAGGGATCATAGCGATAGACCTTGAAGGTCTTAACCTTTTTGGCCCCCTGGGGCGCGGGCCAGTGGCGGCCCTTGCCGATGCGGGAATTCTTGGGGAGCGCGAGCTCGACCATTAATCAGCGTCCTTCGCTTTAGTAGACCCGCGCCTTGGGCGGGATGTAGGCGATATCGTTGGTCATGGTGAAGGTGTGCACCGGACGGTAGTCGATGTGGGTCTTGCCCGTGGCCGGGTCGAACCAGGCCAGGGTGTGCTTCATCCACTTTTTGTCGTCGCGGTCCTTGAAGTCTTCACGGGCGTGGGCGCCGCGGCTTTCCTCGCGGTTCAGGGCGCCGTTGACCGTCACCGCCGCCTGGCCGACCAGATTGTCCAGCTCCAGGGTTTCCACCAGGTCGGAGTTCCACACCAAGGTGCGGTCGGTCACCTTCAGGTCGGGCATGCGGTCATGAATGGCCTGCAGCTTTTCAACGCCCTGCTTGAGGGTCTCGCCGGTGCGGAACACCGCCGCGTCTTCCTGCATGGCCTTCTGCATATCCAGCCGGATCACCGCCGTGGGGGTCGAGCCCGAGGCATTGCGGAAGCGGTCGAAGCGGGCCAGGTGGCCGTCGGTCATGCCCGGCTTCAACTCCGGCTGGGTGTCGCCCGGCTTGAGGATCTCGGCGGCGCGCAGGGCGGCTGAGCGGCCGAACACCACCAGATCGATCAAGGAATTGGAGCCCAGCCGATTGGCCCCGTGGACCGACACACAGGCCGCCTCGCCCACCGCCATCAGGCCCGGCACGATCTTGTCGGGGTTGTCCGGCTGGCCGCTGACCACCTCGCTGTTAAAGTTCGTGGGGATGCCGCCCATGTTGTAGTGCACGGTGGGCAGGACCGGGATCGGGTCCTTGGTCACGTCCACCCCGGCGAACACCTTGGCGCTCTCGGTAATGCCCGGCAGGCGCTCGTGGATGATCTTGGGGTCCAGGTGGTCCAGGTGCAGGAAGATGTGGTCCTTATGCGGGCCCACTCCGCGCCCTTCGCGGATCTCGATGGTCATGGAGCGCGAGACCACATCGCGGCTGGCCAGGTCCTTGGCCGAGGGGGCGTAGCGCTCCATAAAACGCTCACCTTCCGAATTGGTCAGATAACCGCCCTCGCCGCGCACGCCTTCGGTGATCAGCACCCCGGCGCCATAGATGCCGGTGGGGTGGAACTGCACGAACTCCATGTCCTGCAGCGGCAGGCCCGCGCGCAGGACCATGGCGTTGCCATCGCCGGTGCAGGTGTGGGCGCTGGTGCAGGAGAAGTAGGCGCGGCCATAGCCGCCGGTGGCCAGGATCACCTGCTGCGCCTGGAAGCGGTGCAGGGTCCCGTCGTCCAGCTTCCAAGCCGTGACGCCGCGGCACACGCCTTCGTCCATGATCAGGTCGAGGGCGAAGTACTCGATGAAGAAGTCCACGTCGTTGTTGAGCGACTGACCGTACAGGGTGTGCAGCATGGCGTGGCCGGTGCGGTCGGCCGCCGCGCAGGTGCGCTGGATCGGGGCCTCGCCGAAGTTGCGGGTCATGCCGCCGAAGGCGCGCTGATAGATCTTGCCCTCGTCGGTGCGCGAGAACGGCACGCCCCAGTGCTCCAGTTCATAGACTGCGGCGGGAGCGTTGCGGACCATGTACTCGATGGAGTCCTGGTCGCCGAGCCAGTCGGCGCCCTTGACGGTGTCGTACATATGCCAGCGCCAGTCGTCCTCGCCCATGTTGCCAAGGGAGGCGGAGATGCCGCCCTGGGCCGCGACGGTGTGCGAGCGGGTGGGGAACACCTTGGTCACGCAGGCGGTCCGCAGACCCGCCTGGGCGCAGCCGAGCGCCGCGCGCAGGCCCGAGCCCCCCGCGCCGACCACCACCACGTCGAACTTGTGATCGATGAAGCTGTAAGCCGCCATGAATCCAGTTTTCCTTTGGGCCCTAGGAGGCGATCACGGCCGACCCGAAGGCGACCTTGAGGATGCAGAAGATGGCCAGCGACGCGCCCAAGACGCACACGAACAGATTGGCCAGCAGCAGGGCGCTGCGGTTCAGCGGCGTGTGGATGTAGTCCTCGACCACCACCCGCAGGCCCGCGTGCATATGCTGAAAGCCCACGGCCAGCAGCAGAACCGACAGCACCGCATTCAGCGGCGCATGCAGCCAGGCGACGGCGCCGTCATAGCCTGCCTTGGACAGGCTGAGCGCGGCGACCACCGCCCACAGGGATAGGGGAACCAAGGCGACGGAGGTCACCCGTTCAGATAGCCAGTGGCCGGCGCCGTGCTTGGCTGAACCCAGCCCCCGAGCCCGCGCCAACGGGGTGCGATAGCTGACCATCAGTGACCTCCGCGTTTTTCTGAAGTCGGATCGCTCATCCGGCCGCTCCGCCGAACATGGCGACCACCCAGATGGCGATGGCCGCCACCACGCCGAAGGCGATGGCCGCCGCGCCAGTCATGTCGGCGATCTTGGGCTCAAAGCCCTTGCCCGCGTCCCACCACAGGTGCCGCACGCCATTGGCCAGGTGGTAGAACAGGCTGACCGTCAGGCCGAACAGGACCAACTGACCCAACGGCCCGGCGAGCAGCGCCCGGTACTGGCCGAAGGCGCCCGGCCCCTTGGCCAGGGCCACCGCCCAACCCGCCAGGATCAGGGCGCCCACATAGAGTGCGATCCCCGTGGCGCGATGCAGGATGGAGGTGGCCATGGTGATGTGCCAGCGCCAGATCTCCAGATGCGGCGAGACGGGCCGATCAGCTGGCCCTCGCGGCGCCGGCGCGGCATTGCTCATATTCTGACCCCTCCGGTCTTTCGCATTGCGGCGCCGGTTTTAGCCCCCTGCCCCCAGGTGTCAACGCGGGCGGCGCCCTCATTCGTCCGCGTTGGCCGAAAGGATCGGTCCTGGTCAGGACCGAGGCAGGTGCAGGGTCATCAGGACCAAGACGCCGTCCACCGAAACGACCTGGTGGGGCGTGCCTTGAGGAACGATCAGCATGTCGCCCTTGGTCAGTTTGTAGGTCTGGCCGCCCTCGATGCTCACGCCCTCCAGGTTGTGGGGATTGGCGCGGTGGGAATTGACGAGCTGCCCCCCCATCGTCAAGGCGCCCGAGCCTTGGATGACGTAGAACAGCTCCGCGTCGGTCTCGTGCACGGCGGAAGGACCCTTGCCAGTGCGGTATTCCAGATTGGCGTGATAGGGCTCCAGCACCACGATCGGCTGGGACACCAGGGCGGCGCCCGGCTTCAGCAGCGAAGGCGCCTTGGCGATCATGGCCGCCACTTCGGCCGAGGACGTATAGGTCTTCATGTCTGGCACGGCCTGGGCCGCAGCGGGGACAGCGACGCTGAGCGCAAGGGCCGCAAGGCCGAGCTTGATCGTTGAATGCATGGAAGCCTCCCAGTTATATTGTGAAGCGGACTAGACCCAGGGTTGGCGGTGTTGTCCAGCTTTGGCCATGAGCAATTATGAACGTCATCCTCGGGGCGCCGGAACGGCGAGCCCGGGGACCCAGCAAGCGGAACGCCTGGAGCTGCTGGGTCCCCGGACAAATGCTCCGCATTTTCCGAGGATGACGGGCTAAATTTCGAACGCTCAGTCCCGCGCCTTCTCCAGATAGGCCGAGGAGCGCATTTCCTGCAGGCGCGAAGCCGTGCGCTCGAATTCGAAGGCGCCGTCGCCTGAGGGGTAGAGGTCATCCGGCTCAGCTTCGGCCAGGACAATCAGCTTGGCGGAGGATTCGTAAAGGGCGTCGATCAGGGTGACGAAGCGGCGGGCCTCGTTGCGCTTGTCGGTGGTCAGGCGCGGAACATCCTCCAGAAACAGGGTGTGGAAGCGCGCGGCGATGGCCAGATAGTCCTGTGGACCGAGGGCGGCGGAACAAAGCTCGGCGAAGCCGGCCCGCAAGAAACCGCCCGCCACCCGTTGGAACGTCACCTTTCTGCCCAGCACTTCCAGGCTCGTTGCGGTCTCGGGCGCGCCTTCCAGCATGCCGGACCACAGGACCTCGAACGCTGCGCGCGTGGTGGCATTGATCGGCGCCAGATAGGTCCGCGCGCCCCGCAGCCGGTCCAGGCGGAAATCCACCGGCCCGCGCACGCCCACCACATCCATCTTGTCCTCGAGCAAGGCGATGAAGGGCGCGAACAGCTGGCGGTTCAGTCCGTCCTTATAGAGGTCATGGGGCGGGCGGTTGGAGGTGGCGACCAGGGTGACGCCCTCGGCGAACAGGGCCTCAAACAGCCGCCCCAGGATCATGGCGTCAGCGATGTCGGTCACCTGCAGTTCGTCAAAGCACAGCAGGCGCGCCTGGGCGGCGATCAGGCTCGCCACCGGCGCAATGGGATCGTCGCCCTTGTGCTGACCAAACTGAGCCTTGCGCGCGGCCGCATCGCCCTTGCGCCAGTCGTCGATCAGGCCGTGAACCTGCGCCATGAAGGCGTAGAAGTGCGCCCGTCGCTTTTTCTCGATGGGCGCGCAGGCGAAGAACAGGTCCATCAGCATGGACTTGCCGCGCCCCACCGGCCCCCACAGATAGACGCCCTTGGGCGCCTTGGGCTTGCGAAAGAAGGAGAAGGCCGAGCCTTCGCCCGCCTCGTTCAGATCGCTCTCCAGCCGCGCCAGGGCATCGACCGCCGCTTGCTGGGCGGCGTCCGGCTTGATCTCGCCGCGCTCAAGGCGCTCGCGATAGGCGGCTTTGAGGGACAGGGGCATAGCGCCCAATAGAGTGGCGGGATGGGAAAGGAAAGACCGGCAAGGCGCCCCTTGAAGACACCGCAGGTCCAGGTCCATCTAGCAGCATGGGATCGGCGGAAAATCAGGACGAGCCTATCGTCGATGCGTTGATCGCCGAGCGGGCGCCCAAGCTGCGCGCTTTGTGGGCTTGGCCATTGATCGCGTCTGGGGCCCTGAAGGCCTATATCGAACGGACCTTGCCCGAGAATCCGGATCGGCGCTTCGCATGAGCCACGTCATTGCCCTGGCTGACGCCGACGCCACCGAGGCCCTGGGCGCCGCCATCGCCCGCGCCTTGCTGCCCGGCGATGCGGTGTGCCTTTACGGCCCCCTGGGCGCCGGCAAGACCACCTTGGCGCGTGGCCTGATCCGCGCCCTGACCTGGCCGGACGAGGAGGTTCCAAGCCCGACCTTCACCCTGGTGCAGCTTTACCAAGGCCATCATTTTCCCGTCAGCCACTTTGATCTTTATCGCCTGCAACGCGCGAGCGAGGCGGAGGAGCTGGGCCTGGATGAGGCGCTGGAGGACGGCGCGGCCCTGATCGAGTGGCCTGAACGCCTGGAAGGGCGCCTGCCCGAGGATCGACTCGATATAGAGATCACCATCGACGCCGAAGGGCGGCGCGCGCGCCTAGACCTTCACGGCGAATGGAAAGGCCGTCACCTTGAGCTCTGAGCGCGACAGTCTCAAAACCGCCTTCCTGGCCAACGCCGGCTTGGCCCACGCTGAGCGGCGTCCCTTGCCCGGCGACGCCTCCACTCGCAGCTACGAGCGCCTGACCACGGCCGGCGGGCAGACCCTCCTGTTGATGGACGCCCCGCCCTTGGCCGAAAGCCCGCCGTGCCATCCGGCCTGGAGCGCCGAGGAGCGCATCGCCGCAGGATGGAACGCCGTTGCGCGCCTGGCTGCAGGAAGCGTCGCGGCCTTCGCCGCCGTGGCGCGACATCTGCGGTCGCTGGAGCTGTCTGCGCCCGCTGTGCATGCCCTAGACGTGCAACACGGCCTGGCGGTCGTGGAGGACTTCGGCGACAGCGCCTTCGCCCGCATGATCGAGCGGGGAACGGACGGACAGGCGCTGTACTTCGCCGCCGTCGACGCGCTGGCGCTGCTGCACGATGCGCCCCCGCCACAGGAGCTGCCGGGCCCCGGCGGGACATGGCCCCTTTTGACCTATGACGCGACGGCGCTGACGGCCGGCGCGAACCTGTTTGTCGAATGGTTGCCGAAGCTGAAACCCCAATTGGCCTTTGGCCCGGCGGCGCAGGCGGAGTGGGAGGCGCTTTGGACGGATATCGCCCTGCGTGGCGAGGCGGGCGCGACGGTGCTGGCGCACCGGGACTTCCACGCAGAGAACCTGTTATGGCTGCCGGAACGCAAGGGCGCCGCCCGGGTCGGCATGATCGATTTCCAGGACGCCGTCGTCGCGCACCCGAGCTGGGACCTGCACTCCCTACTGCAGGACGCCCGCCGCGATGTTTCCCCTGAGCTGGAGGCGCAGTCGCTCGCGCGCTATTTCGACCACCGGCGCAGCCTGGACCGAGAGGCCTTCCTCGCTGACTACGCAGCCCTCGCCGCGCTCAATGAGGCGCGCATCCTGGGCATATTCGCCCGCCTTGTGGTGCGTGACGGCAAGGCGCGCTACCTGGATTTCATGCCGCGCATGTGGCGCCAACTGGAGCGCAACCTGCAAAATCCCGCCCTGGCTGAGTTGAAGAAGTGGTTCGACCGGCACGTGCCTTTGGTAGCGCGTCAGTGAGCGCGCCGGTCACCGCCATGGTCCTGGCCGCCGGGCTGGGCACGCGCATGCGGCCGTTGACGGATGATCGGCCCAAGGCCCTGGTCGAGGTCGCCGGAAAGGCCCTGGTCGATCACATGTTGGACCGGCTGGCCGACGCCGGCGCCCAGACCGCCGTGGTCAATGTCCACTACTTCGCCGATCAGCTGGAGGCGCACCTGGCGACGCGCACCCAGCCGCGCATCGTGGTTTCCGACGAACGGGCTCAGCTGCTGGAAACCGGCGGCGGATTGAAGCTGGCCCGCCCCCTGTTGGGCGAAGGGCCGGTCTGGGCGGCCAACATCGATTCGGTCTGGACGGAGCGTTCCGGCCCGGCCCTGGGCGCCCTCGCCCGCACTTGGGACCCCGAGCGGATGGACGCCTGCCTGCTGCTGGCGCCGCTGGACCAAAGCTTGGGCTTTGACGGCAAGGGGGATTTTCTGCTGGGCGAGGACGGACGACTGACCCACCGTGGAGATAGGCCCAACGCGCCCTATGCCTATATCGGAGTGCAGATCATCAAACCCCAGGCGGTCGACGAAGGACCGGACGGCCCCTTCTCGCTGTTTGGGGTGTGGATGAAGATGATCGCCGCCGGACGCCTTTACGGCGTGGTTCTGGACGGCGAGTGGATGCACGTGGGCGACCCGCAAGCGCTCAAGGCCGCCGAAGCCAAGCTGGCGCAATCCTCTTGAGCACGGGCCTCTTGAGCGGTGGCGGCCCTTTTGCTCAACAGGGGCCGCGCTGGTTCACCATCGCCGGGCACAGGCCGTTTCTGGAGGACCTGGCGCGGGGCCTGACCGACAGCCTGTCGCCGTGTGGTCCGGAGGCCTTGGCCGAGGCGGTGGTGCTGGTTCCCACCCGCCGCGCGGCCCGCGCCCTGGCGGAGGCTTTTCTCACGGTCACCGGGGCCCAAGCGGTGCTGCTGCCCCAGGTGCGCGCCCTGGGCGATCTGGATGAGGGCGAGCCGCCCTTTGAACCCGGCGCCCTGTCCCTCGACCTGCCGCCGGCGGTCAGCGCCTTTCGCCGCCGGTTCGAACTGGCGCGGCTGGTGAGCGAAAACGCCGACATATTCGAGCGCAAGATCGACGCCGCCGGCGTCCTGGAGCTGGCCGACGCCCTGGCCTCATTCCTCGACAGCCTGCAGATCGAAGAGGCCGACGGCGCCGACCGGATTGATCGGTTGGTCCAGGGCGACCTGGCCGCGCACTGGCGGATCTCCGCCCGGTTCCTCAAGCTGGCGCTGGGGGCCTGGCCCAAGCGGCTCGCCGAACTGGGCCTGATCGATGTGAACGCGCGGCAGGTGATGCTGCTGGATCAACTCGCTCGTCAGTGGACGGATCATCCGCCCGCCGCGCCCCTGATTGCCGCCGGCTCGACCGGCGCGGCGCCCGCCACCGCGCGCCTGTTGGCCGCCGTCGCCGCCGCGCCTCAGGGCCTGGTGGTCCTGCCGGGGCTGGACCAGGAGCTGGCGCAGACTGCTTGGGGCCAGGTGGGCGAACAGCATCCTCAAGGCGCCATGAAGCGGCTGCTGGACCGTGCGGGCGTGAACCGTAAGGACGTCAAGTCCTGGCCGATCACATCGTCGGCGGGCGAGTCCCAAGGGCGATGGCGGCGGAGGCTGATCAATGAAGCCTTGCGTCCGGCCGAGGCCACGGCTGACTGGCGTGTCCAGATTCGCAAACTTCGCGGCGAAGCGCGAGACGGGGATGCGGACCCGATCGCAGAGGGCCTTAAAGGCCTTTCGGTCGTTGCCGGGCGCAACGAGGAGGAGACGGCCGCCGTCGCCGCCCTGCTCCTGCGCGAGACCCTACAGACGCCCGGCAAGACCTGCGCCCTGATCACGCCCGACCGCGATCTGGCCCGCCGCGTGTCGGCCCGGTTGGCGCGATGGGGGGTGGAGGCGGATTCCTCGGCCGGCGAGCCGCTGTCGCATAGCCCGGTCGGCGTGCTGTTCGGCCTCTTGGCCCAGGCGGCCATCGATCCGTGCGATCCGGTTAATCTGCTGGCCCTGCTCAAGCACCCTTTCGTCCGCCTGGGCCTGGACGACGAGGTCCGCGCAACAGGCCTGAAAGCGCTTGAGCGGCACGGTCTGCGCGGGCCCCGGCCGAGGGATTGGTCCGAGCTGGAGGCCAAGCTGACGGCCGACAAGGATGGGTCCGCCGCGACCGTGCTGGGGGCGGTCAGACGGGCGCTGGATCTCCTGAGTTATGATCAAGACGCCGATCCGCCGGCCCATGCCGCGCGCCGTCTGGCGGCAAGCGCCGAGGCCTTGGCCGTAGATGTCCGTGCTGAGCTGGGGGCGCTGTGGTCCGGTTCGGGCGGTGAGACTGCCGCCGGCTTGATCAGCGCCCTGATCGAGGATGGCGAAAGCCTGCCCCTGGCCACCGCCAAGGGATTCGCCCTGCTGCTGGAACGCCTGATGGCCACGGCCACCGTGCGCGGCGTCGGCGGCGCGCATCCGCGCCTGCACATCCTGGGCGCCATCGAGGCGCGGCTGGTGCGGGCCGACCGGCTGGTCCTGGCGGGACTGGAGGAAGGGGTCTGGCCCCAGGCCGCACCGATCGATCCGTTTCTGTCGCGGCCGATGCGCACGGCGCTCGGCCTGCCGCCCCCCGAGCGCCGGGTGGGCCTGTCCGCCCACGACTTCGCCCAGGCCGCCTGTGCGCCGGAAGTCATTCTGCTGCACGCGGAGCGCCGCGAAGGCGCCCCTTCGGTGCAGTCGCGGTGGCTGTGGCGGCTAAAGACCCTGGCCGAAGGCGCGGGATTGACCCTGCCCGGCCGCCCTGACGTCCTGGCCTGGTCCAGGGCGCTGGACCAACCGGCGGACTACAAGCCCGCCAAACGACCCGCGCCCACGCCGCCGGTCCCGGCGCGTCCGCGCGAACTGCCCGTCACGGCGGTGGAGACTCTCACGCGGGACCCCTACGCCGTCTATGCCCGCCACATTCTGAAGCTGCGGGCGATGCAGCGGCCGGACGAGCCGGTGGAGGCCCGCGCCCGGGGCACGGCGATCCACGCCGCCTTCGAGGCCTTCGCCACCACTTGGCCCGAGGCTCTGCCGCCTGACGCCTCCGAGCAGTTCCAGTCCCTCTATATGCAGGCCCTGCGCGACGCGGGCGCGCCGCAGGCCGCCCTGGCCCGCGAACAGGCCCTGGCGCGCGAAGCCGGCGCCTGGGTCGCCGAGATGGAGCAGCGGCGACGCGCGGCACGCCCTGTCATCTTGGTGGAGCAGAAGGGCGAGCTGCGGTTTGATTCAGGCGCCGGAGAGTTCCTGCTGACCGCCCGGGCCGACCGGATTGAATTGACCGCGGACGGCTATGGCCATGTTCTGGACTTCAAAACCGGCGGCGCCCCCACCGCCAAGGAAGTGAAATACGGCTTCTCGCCCCAGCTGACCCTGACCGGCGCCATTCTCGCTTCCGGCGGCTTCACCAAGGCCGGGCGGCGCGCGCCGGGGGATCTGATCTATCTGCGCGTCACCGGGCGCAAGCCGGCCGGGGAGGAGATCGTGCGCGCCGCCGCCGGCGCCGAGAGCCAGGAGATGTCTGAAAAGGCCCTGAGCGGGCTGATGGGCCTGATCACCCGTTTTGACGATGTGCGCTACCCCTACCTGTCGCGCACCGCCCCCCAGTTCGTGCACAGCTACCGCAGCGACTACGACCACCTCGCCCGGGTTCACGAATGGTCCGCTGGCGAAGAGGAGGGCGGGGAATGAGCGACGACCCGCAACGCCATGCCTCCGATCCGCGCGCTTCAGCGTTCGTCACGGCCAATGCGGGGTCGGGCAAGACCACGACGCTGGTGGCGCGGGTGGCGCGGCTGTTGCTGGCCGGGGCGGAGCCACAGGCGATCCTGTGCGTGACCTACACCAAGGCGGCGGCGGCGGAGATGCAGCAGCGGCTGTTCCGCCAACTCGGGCGCTGGTCGGTGATGGAGGACGTCGCCCTCCGACAGGAATTGGACCGGCTGGATGGCAGCGGCGAGAGCGCAGAGGCAGCGGACCTGTCGCGCGCCCGCGCCCTATTCGCCCGCGCCCTGGAAACGCCCGGCGGGCTGAAGATCCAGACCATCCACGCCTTTTGCGAGAAGCTTCTGCGGCGATTTCCCCTGGAGGCCGCCGTCTCGCCAAGTTTTCAGGTGATGGACGACGCCGCCTCGGCCAAGATCGCCAAGGACGCGCGGGACGCGGTCGCCCGTCTGGCCCTGCACGGCGACGGGGCGGTGGCCCAGGCCTATGCCCGCCTGTCGGTGGCGCTGGACTACGAGGCCTTCCAGGCCATGTTCCGCGCCTTCGAGGACCGCCGCGCCGCCCTGGCCGACTATGGCGAGCGATGCGGCGGGATGGCGGAGGTGAGCGCCGACATCTGGGCCCGCTGCGGTTTCGTGCAGGAGACCTCTCCGGCCGAGATCGAGGCCGAGACCCTCGCGCAATTGGACCTGGCGCTCTGGCGCGCTTGCGCCGAGGTCCTGCGCGCAGGCACGGCCACCGACGGCAAGTGTGCGGATAAGCTGCTCTCAGCGGCGGCGTCCGGCGAACTTGCCGAGCTGCTTGCCGCTCTGTTTACCGCCGACGGCGCCGGGACCGCCGCCAAATGGGTGGAGAACACTAAGGTCCTGCAGGCCAATCCGGCGCTGCGCTCGGGCCTGATGTTGGAACAGGATCGCCTGGGCGAGGCCCGCGAGCGCCTGCGGGCCGCGCGGATCGCGCAGGACACGGTGCTCGCCCTCGTCCTGGCTGAAGCCTACGTCATCTCGTATGAGATCGAGAAGGCAGCCGCCGGGCGGCTCGACTTCGCCGACCTGATCCTCAAGAGCGCGGCCCTGCTCAACACCCGCGCAGACGCCGCATGGGTGCTCTACAAGCTGGACGGCGGCATCGATCACATCCTGTTGGACGAGGCCCAGGACACCGCTCCGGACCAATGGGCCATTGTTAAGGCCTTCACCGCCGAGTTCTTCGCCGGCGCCGGCGCGCCCCGCCTACGCCCTGGGCTGGAACGCAGTCTGTTCGTGGTGGGCGATGAAAAGCAGTCGATCTACTCGTTCCAGGGCGCCGATCCGGACCTGCTGCGGGTCGAGACGTTCAATTATCTGGAGACCATTGGGGGCGCAGGCCTTGAGGCCCGCACAGTCAAGCTGGCTAAATCCTGGCGTTCGACGCCCGAGGTGCTCAGCTTTGTGGACAATGTGTTTGCCGACCCCGATGTGTGGACCGGCGTGCCGCCCGCCCTGGATGAGTTGGTGGTCAGCCACGTCGCTGAGCGTGTCAATCACGCCGGCTGTGTCGACCTGTGGCCCCTGGAGCGCGAGACGCCGGGCGAAGATCGTCAGGCGTGGGACGATCCGCTCGACCAGGAGGGACCGGGCAGCGCCAATGTGCGTTTGGCCGAGCGCATCGCCGATGAAATCGACGGCCTGATCAAACGCGGCGAGGCGGTGTTCGACAAGGATCAGCGCCGCTGGCGGCCCGCCCACGGCGGCGATGTCCTGATCCTGGTGCGGCGGCGCAAGGTGCTGTTCGAGGAGATCCTGCGCGCGCTCAAGCGGCGGGGAATCCCGGTCGCCGGGGCGGACCGCCTGAGCCTGTCCCAGCACATCCTGTTCGACGATCTGCTGGGTCTGGCCCGTCTTGTTCAGTATCCGGACGACGACCTGACCCTGGCGGCCCTGCTCAAAAGCCCCCTGTGCGGTTTGGACGAAGACAGCCTGTTCGCCCTGGCCCACGGCCGGGCCGGCTCTCTGTGGAGCGTCCTGGGCGCCCGAGCGGGCGAGCGGCAGGACTGGCGCGCGGCCCTGGACTTGCTGACCCGCGCGTGCGCTGAAGCCCGCGCCCGCAGGCCGTTCGACTTCTATTCGCGCCTGCTGGGCTGGACCGACAAGGACGGACGCTCGGTGCGTGCGCGCATCCTGACGCGATTGGGCGCGGAAGCCCGCGAGGTGATCGACGAGTTTCTCGCCCAGGTGCTCAGCGCCGAACGCAACGGCGTAGCCGATCTGGAGCGGCTCGCGGCGGTGTTCGCCGACCTCGACATCGTGGTCAAACGCGAGATGGACGCCGTGCGCGACGAGGTGCGGGTGATGACCGTGCACGGGGCCAAGGGACTTGAGGCGCCCATTGTCGTCATGCCGGAGACCACGATCAAACGCGGCGCGCGCGGATCGCCGCTATTGCAGACTGAAGACGGCGGATTCCTATGGGCGCCGACCGCCGGTCAGGACTGCGCCGCATCCGGCGAGGCCCGCGCCTGGCGCGACCGATGCGAGGATGAGGAAGGTCAGCGGCTGTTCTATGTGGCCCTGACCCGCGCGCGCGACCGCTTGATCCTCTGTGGACGGATTGCCTCCAATGCCAAACTCGAAAACGTCGGCGGCTGGTACGCGGCGGCCGAGGCGGCCCTGGCGCAGCCCGCCGTCGCGCCGCAGGTGCGGACGATCCAACGGGGCGGCATGGAGGTGCGCCGGTTCGGTCCCGATCCCGCCACCCTGCCGCTGGAAAAGGCCGCCCATGTCGCGCACAGCGCCTTGCCCGCCTGGGCTCTGAGCCCGGCCGCCGCCGAGACCGCTGAGCGCTTCGCTTCGCCCTCACGCCTGGGCGAGCCGACTTTGGACCAGGGATCGGCCCCCTCGCCCCTGGCCACCAATGGCGGGCTTGGGCGTTACCGGCGCGGGGACCTGATCCACCGCTTGCTGCAGCTGTTGCCAGACTTGTCGGCGGGCGAACGGGAAGCCGCTGCGGCGCGCATGATGGCGCGCGAGCCCAAGCTGACCGACGATCAACGCACAGAGATTGCCGCCGCCGCCCTGGGCGTGCTGACCGACGAACGGTTCGCCGCCGTGTTCGGCTCGGGCTCCCGCGCTGAGGCCGCCATCGCCGGCCGTGCGCCCGGCCTGGGGCCCACAGGCGCGGTGTCGGGCCGGGTGGACCGTCTGCTGATCGAGCCGGATCGGGTGCTGGTGGTTGATTTCAAAACCAACCGGCCTTCGCCTGATCGCATTGAAGACGCCGACCCGGCCTATCTGCGACAGATGGCGGTCTATGGCGCGGTGCTGCAGTCCATCTTCCCGGAACGCGCCATCGAGGCAGCCCTGGTGTGGACCGATGGACCCAAACTGATGATCGTTCCAGAAAACTTGCGGAGCAAAGTCCTGGCGGGACTCGCTCAAGCCGTTGATAGTCGAAACCTGTAGACCTACATCGCAGGCCTACACTGAGGAGCAAGACCCATGAGCACCGTGAAGGTGACCGACGAATCCTTCGAGCTGGACGTGCTGAAATCCGGCCAGCCCGTGCTGGTGGATTTCTGGGCCGAATGGTGCGGCCCCTGTAAGCAGATCGCCCCGGCGCTGGATCAGATCTCCGAAGAACTTGCCGGCAAGATCACCGTGGCCAAGGTCAATATCGAGGAAAGCCCCGGCGTACCCTCCCGCTACGGCGTGCGCGGCATCCCCACCCTGATGCTGTTCCGCGACGGCCAGATGGCCTCGATGAAGGTCGGCGCCATGCCCAAGCAGAAGATTCTCGACTGGCTGAGCGAAGCGGGCGTGCAGGCTTAGACTCCCTTCCCCCTCGAGGGGGAAGGGTTCAATGGGCCACCTCTCGTCGCTCGCCGCCGAGGTCAGGGATGTCGGGCGGCGTCCGCGCTTCGGAAAACGATCTCGACCGTCATGCCTTTGCCGGGCGCGGACTGAACATCGATCTGCGCGGCCGCGTTTTGCAGAAGCGAGCGGACGATCAGCGCCGACAGCTTACCCGGTTTGGGCCAGACATAGCCTTCGGGCAGGCCAATGCCGTCGTCGGCGACCAAGACTTGGCAGCCGCCGGTGGCGTCCGTGGTGCTGTGCAGGGTTATGACGCCGCCCTCGCGGCCCTTGAAGGCGTGCTTCAAGGTGTTGGTCAGCAGCTCATTGACCACCAAGCCGGTGGGCATGGCCACATCGAGCGACACCAGCCAAGTGTCGACCTGCAGATTAAGATGTATGCCTTCCACGGCGTGAGCGCGCATGACGGCGGACGCGATTTCGCTGAGATAGATCCCGAGATCGACCACGCCATCCACCTTGGAGCCGCCCAAGGCGCGGTACAAAAGGCCGAGCGCCTCAATCCGGCCGGCCAAGCGGTCGAATCCTTCTCCGGCGGACCGGTCCGAAGCGCCGCGCGCCTCGATGCGGATCAGCGCCGTGATCATTTGAAGGTTGTTCTTCACCCGATGCTGCAGTTCCAGCAGCTGGACGTCCTTCTCCCTAATCTGCTCTTCGAGTTCGTCGAGAATGGTCCCCTCACGGGCGACGGCCGCAACGAGGGCCACGAGCCTGAAGGCCGGATTTCCCTGGTCGTCTTCGATGATATTGGACCAAGCATCCACCAGGATATCGGCGTCGTCATGTGGGATGGTGAAGGCGCCGAGATAGTCGCTGACCTGGGTAATCGCGTCGCCTAAGGCCTTGGGCTCACGCGTTGTGGTCGCAGCGCCCGGCAGGCCTTTCCAGCCCTTGCCCAGCACCGTGGTGTTCATCCGGCCGCACAGGCGCTCAAATTCCGGGTTGGCGTAGACCACCTTTTCCTTGGGCGCCAATTCAGACAAGGCGACCGCGATGGGAACCTGGTCAAGGACCTGTTTGAACCGGTCACTTTCCAGTGCGACCGCCAATTGCGGCGTATCGAGCAGCTCTTCAAGGCTGTTGGATGGATCGTCCGAGGCCATAAAACGCCACCTTGAAGCTTACGATTAGGACGCCTGTCTGCGTCTAACTAATCGGTTGCGGTCGTTCCGCCAACGTCGCGTTTGCGCATCGTCACTCGCGTGCGGCGATTTGAAACGGCCTAAGCGGGCCAAGTTTCTTCGCTCACCGCGAGCACCTCGCCGGCTAGGTAAAGCGAACCGCAGATCAATACGTGCGGCGGCGGGCCTTGCAGGGCGCGCTGGACCGCGTCCGGAATGGAATCCGCGACCTCAGCCGTGAACCCTGCCCTCGCAGCGGCGTCAGCCGTGCGTTCGGCGGGCGCGGCCGCCTCCGCGTCGAAGGTCACGGCGACTACCCGCGAAACCACGCCCGGCTCGGCGAGAGCCGCGAAGAAGCCGTCCGCATCCTTGTTGGCCAGAGTTCCGGCGATCAGCGTCACCGTGCGGCCATCACGGGCCAGGTCCTGCAAGGTGCGGGCGATGGCTCGGGCGCCGTGGGGGTTGTGTCCGCCGTCCAGCCACAGGTCGGCGCCGTAGTCGGCGGCCGCCTTGCCATAGGGGCCGGGCGTCAATCGCTGCATGCGCGCGGGCCATTGCGCCGAGGCGACGCCGCGTGCGATGGCGTCTTCATCGATGCGCGGATCGTTGAGGGCCAGGGCCGCAGCGATGGCTAGGCCCGCGTTGTCGACTTGGTGCGGACCGATAAGTGACGGCGCGGGCAAATCCATCAACCCGGCCTCGTGCTGGAAGATCAGACGTCCGCGCTCGATCCAGGCGTCGAAGTCCACGCCCATCCGGCTGAGCGGCGCCGACAGCGACAGGGCCTGTCGCTCAATCACCGCCTCCGCGGCCTGCGCCTGACGCGCGCAAACCACCGGCCGACCGCGCTTGATAATCCCGGCCTTCTCGCCCGCTATGCCCGCCAGGTCCTCACCCAGGAACTCCTTGTGGTCGTAGTCCACCGGACAAATCACGCTGACGGCGGGTTGGGCGATGACGTTGGTGGCGTCAAACCGTCCGCCCAAGCCCACCTCCAGCACCAGCAGGTCCGCCGGGGTTTCGGCAAAGGCCAGAAAGGCCGCAGCCGTAACGATCTCAAAGAAGGTGATCGGCAGCCCGTCATTGGCCCCCTCCACCCGCGCCAGAATTTCAGCCAGGTGGTCCTCGGTGATCAGCGTCCCGGCCAGGCGGATGCGCTCGACAAATCGCACCAAGTGCGGCGAGGTCAGCACATGCACCCGCAGCCCCGCCGCCTCGCCGATGGCGCGGATGAAGGCGCTGGTCGAGCCTTTGCCGTTGGTCCCCGCCACATGGATCGTCGGCGGCAGACGGTCTTGCGGGCGGCCGAGCGCGTCGAGGAGCCGGGAGATGCGGTCCAGCGACAGGTCGATCTTGATGGGATGCAGAAGGCGCAGACGTTCGAGGGCGGCGTCGTGGGCGCGTAAATGATCACTCATCAGATTTTCCGCTCATCCCGGCGAATGCCGGGACCCAGATCATAGCGCGCAACGGCACAGTTGGATTTGTTTGACTGTTAGGCGACCGAGCAAAACTTCCCAGTCTGGCTCCGTTCGATCTGGGTCCCGGCATTCGCCGGGATGAGCGGTTAGGGTGTGGAGTTATGCCTTCGCCGGCAGCGTCTGCACAAACGCTGCCGCCTGCATCAGCCAATCGCGCAGGGGCTCGTCGTCCATCGCCGCCGCCTCGTCGATCACCGCCATGCCAGTTGCGGCCTTGCCTTTCATCGGCTCAAACGTCCGCGCCTGGCCCGAAGCAATCGCCGCCGCCGTCCCTTCCGGTCCCAGCCGCAGGATCAGGCCGTCGCCCCGCATGAGGCCGCAGATCATGTGGCCGCGGTACATGACGCCCAGGCCGCCGAACATCTTGATCTCGCGCACCGGCCCGATATCGGCCAACACCTCGCGGATGCGTTCGGCGAGGACCTGATCGAAGGCCACAGCTAGCCTCCCCGCGCCCCATGCACCGCGTCCGCCAACCGCCCCGCCGCCGCCAGCACCTTGGGCGCCGCCGGTTGGCCGTGCTCCAGCGCGCGGGCGATTTCTTCGACCAGGACCGAGCCGACCACGACCGCATCAGCCACCGCGGCGACGGCGGCGGCGCGTTCGGGGGTTTTGACGCCGAAGCCTACGGCCACGGGCAGGCCGGAGGCCTTGCGCACCCGTTCCACCGCCGGGCTGACGCCCTGGGCGTCCGCTTCCTTGACGCCGGTCACGCCGGCCACGGACACGTAATAGACAAAGCCCGAGGCGCGGCGCAGCACGGCGGGCAGGCGCTTATCGTCCGTGGTCGGCGCGGCCAGGCGCACGAGGGATATGCCTTCGCCGTCCAGGGCGTCGGCCAGGGGATCGGCTTCCTCGGGCGGGCAGTCGACCACGATCAGGCCGTCGATCCCGGCGCTCGCCGCGTCGCGGGCGAAGCGTTCGTAGCCGTAGCTGAGGATCGGATTGAGATAGCCCATCAGCACCAGGGGCGTGGCGTCGTCGCCCGCGCGGAAGGCTCGCGCCAAGTCGAGCACGCCCGCCAGGGTCATGCCGGCCTTCAGCGCTCGTTGGGCCGCCAGCTGGATCGACGGTCCGTCGGCCATGGGGTCGGAGAAGGGAAAGCCCAGCTCAATGATGTCAGCGCCCGCACCCGGCAGGCCCTTAATGATTTCAAGCGCCGTCGTCGCGTCAGGATCGCCGGCCATGACATAGGCCACGAAGGCCGCGCGGCCCTGCGCCTTCAGTTTGGCGAAGCAGCCTTCCAGACGGCTCAAATCGTCCTCCCCAGGGCGGCGGCAACCGTGCCCACGTCCTTGTCGCCCCGGCCCGAAAGGCACAGGGCGACAATGCCGCCCTTGCCGATCTCCTGGGCCACCTCGCCCACCCGGGCGATGGCGTGGGCGGATTCCAGGGCGGGGATGATGCCCTCAAGCTCTGCGCACTGCTGGAAGGCCGCCAGGGCCTCCACATCGGTGCAGGTGCGGTATTCGGCCCGGCCGATGTCGTGCAGCCAGGAATGCTCGGGGCCGATGCCGGGGTAGTCCAGCCCAGCGGAGATGGAGTGGGCGTCCTGGATCTGGCCGTCGGCGTCCTGCAGCAAATAGGTCTTGTTGCCGTGCAGAACTCCGGGCCGTCCACCCGTAATGGAGGCGGCGTGCAGATCGTCCAGGCCGTAGCCGGAGGCCTCCACCCCGATCAAGCGCACGCCCTCATCGTTCAGGAACGGATGGAAGATGCCGATAGCGTTGGAGCCGCCGCCCACGCAGGCCATGACCGCGTCGGGCAGGCGCCCTTCCATTTCCAGCATCTGGGCGCGGGTCTCGGTCCCGATCACCGACTGGAAGTCGCGCACCATGGCCGGATAGGGGTGCGGCCCGGCCGCCGTGCCGATCATGTAATAGGTGTCGTCCACATTGGTGACCCAGTCGCGCAGGGCCTCGTTCATGGCGTCCTTGAGGGTCGCCTGGCCCGAGGTCACGGGGCGAACCTCGGTCCCCAGCAGGTTCATGCGGAACACGTTGGGCTTCTGCCGCTCTACATCCACCGCGCCCATATAGACGATGCAAGGCAGGCCGAAGCGGGCGCAGACGGTGGCCGAAGCGACGCCGTGCTGTCCCGCGCCGGTTTCGGCGATGATGCGGGTCTTGCCCATGCGCTGGGCCAACAGAATCTGGCCCATGCAGTTGTTGATCTTGTGCGCGCCGGTGTGGTTCAGCTCCTCGCGCTTGAAATAGATCTTCGCCCCGCCGAACTTTTCGGTCAGGCGCTCAGCAAAATACAGCGGCGAGGGTCGGCCCACGTAATGGGTCAGGTAGCCGTTCAGCTCGGCCTGGAACGTAGGGTCAGCCTTGGCGGCGGCGTAGGCCTGCTCCAGCTCCAGCACCAGGGGCATGAGGGTTTCGGCCACGTAACGACCGCCATAGTCGCCGAAGCGTCCAGCGGAGTCGGGAAAGGCTGAATAGTCGTTCGGGCGGTCGGCGGTCACGCGCTTAGGGTCCTTGATCAGGTAGCCTCAGGCGCGGCGTACAGCGTCCAGAAAGGCCGCGATGAGGCTCGGGTCCTTTAGGCCAGGGCCCCGTTCCACGCCAGAGGAAACGTCCAACAACGGCGCCCGCGACAGGCGCAGGGCCTCGGCCACGTTCCACGGATCCAGCCCTCCAGCCAGGAACCAAGGACGTTGCAGTTTCACGCCCTCCAATAGGGTCCAGTCGAAGGTCGAGCCATGCCCGCCGGGCCGCTCGGCGTCCTTGGGCGCCTTGGCGTCAAACATCAGTTGATCGGCCGCGCCGCCATAGACCAAGGCCGCCTGGACATCGGAGGCGTCACGCACGCCGATGGCCTTGATCGTGTCGAGGCCGGTGATTTGGCGCACGGCGGCGGCGCGGGCGGGTGTTTCGCGGCCATGCAGCTGGATCATGTCCGGCGCCAGGATCTTGACCGTATTGGCCAGAAGGGCGTCGTCCGGATCGACCAGCAGGGCCACGATCCTGGCCCGTCCGCGCACGGGCTGCGCCAAGCGCGCGGCGGCCTCTGCGCCGATGGCGCGCGGGCTCTTATCGAACAGCACAAAGCCCAGGTGGCTCGCTCCGCCATCGAGCGCGGCGGCGACCGCCTCAGGCGTGGTGAGGCCGCAGATCTTGGCGGTGGCTTGGGACATGGGGGCGATTAGGGGATGAAGGGGCGCGGATGCAAGGGGATATGTCCTCCACCGCGCAGCGGGGGAGGGGGACCCGAAGGGTGGAGGGGGCGTGCAGAATCTACGCCCCCTCAGTCACTTCGTGACAGCTCCCCCGCTTTGCGGTGGAGCACGTTTACTTCGCCTTCTTCAGCAGATCCCGGATCTCGACCAGCAGGGCCTCAGTGGCGGTCGGCGCGGCCGGAGCGGCGGGGGCCTCTGCCTGGGCCCGGCGCAGGGTGTTGACCAACTTGACCAGCAGGAACACCGCCGCGGCGACAATGACGAACTGAATAATGGTGTTGAGGAAGGCGCCGTACTGGATCGCCACGGCGGCATGCTTGGTCGCCGGATCCTCGAGCTTGAGCACCCATTCCAGCTTGGCGAAGTCGATGCCGGACATGAGCAGGCCGATGGGCGGCATGATCACCTGCTCCACCAGGCTCTTGACCACAGCCCCGAAGGCCCCGCCGATGATCACGCCGACTGCCAAGTCGACCACATTGCCGCGCGAAACGAATTCACGAAATTCCTGAAAAACGCCCATCGCGACCTCCCAGCCTGTCTGTCAGCCGAGACTGGCGCTGCAAAGTAAGCGGGTCAAGCGCGGCGCCCGCTCAATCCGCGTTGAGCCGCTCGCGCAGTTCCTTGCCGCTCTTGAAGAAGGGCACCGCCTTGGCCTTGACCGAGACGGTCTCGCCGGTCCTCGGATTACGGCCCGAGCGCGCCGGCCGGCCCCGCACGGAGAAGGCGCCGAAGCCGCGCAGCTCCACCCGGCCCCCGTCTTCCAAGGCCACTGTCACACTGTCCAGGATCACGCCGACGACACGCTCGACGTCTCGCTGCGTCAAATGCGGATTCTCGTTCGCCAATTTGGCGATCAGTTCCGACTTGATCATCGACTACCCCTTCTAACCGGCGCGCCGTTGCAGCAGGCACTGTAACGTCCCACCGTCGCCGTGAACCATGATCGACTCCTGTTGGGCTTTCAAGGGCTTGGTAGACCCAAAGCGGACATTGCCTAGAAAGTCGGCGGGTTTTTTGAGCCGACTTGGACCATCCGCCTCGTCAAGCCGCATTCAACCGGCAGGGGAAAAGCAAAACGCCCCGCCGGCGAACCGACGAGGCGTCTTTGTTTAGTTCGCTACCGGCCTTCGGCCTGCTTGAGCGCGTGAAGTCTGCGCTCAAGCAGGCCGCTAGGCCGATAGCGCCAAAAGAATGCAAAAGGACTTTAGTCCTTTTGCGCCTTCTCACGGAGGGCCGCGCCCAGGATATCGCCCAGGGAGGCGCCGCTGTCGGAGGAGCCGAACTTTTCGATGGCTTCCTTGTCCTCGGCCATTTCCAGGGCCTTGACCGACAGGGACACGCGACGCGCGGCCTTGTCGATATTGGTCACCTGGGCGTCGATGCGATCGCCGACGGCGAAACGCTCGGCGCGTTGCTCGGAACGATCACGCGACAGGTCGGCCTTGCGGATGAAGGCGCTGACCGGCGCGGCGTCGTCGCCGAACTTCACCTCGATGCCGCCCGAGGTGACCTCGATGACGGTGACGGTGACGGTCTGGCCCTTGCGATAGGTGTCGGCCGCCATGGGATCGCCGCCGAGCTGCTTGATGCCCAGCGAAATGCGTTCCTTCTCCACGTCGACGTCCAGCACCTTGGCCTTGACCATGTCGCCCTTCTTGAAGCGGGCGGCGGCCTCTTCGCCGGGGGTGTTCCAGTCGATATCGGACAGGTGCACCATGCCGTCGATGTCGTTGTCCAGGCCGATGAACAGACCGAATTCAGTGGTGTTCTTGACCTCGCCCTCGACAGTCGAGCCAATCGGGTGCAGTTCGGTGAACTGCTCCCAGGGGTTAGGCAAGGCCTGCTTGAGGCCGAGCGACACGCGGCGCTTGGAAGCGTCCACGTCCAAAACCACCACGTCCACTTCCTGCGAGGTGGAGACGATCTTGCCGGGGTGAACGTTCTTCTTGGTCCACGACATTTCCGACACGTGCACCAGGCCCTCGACGCCCGCTTCCAGCTCCACGAAGGCGCCGTAGTCGGTGATGTTGGTGATGCGGCCGGTGAAGCGCGCGCCGGGCGGATATTTGGCTTCCACTCCGTCCCACGGATCGGACTGAAGCTGCTTCATGCCGAGCGAGATGCGCTGGGTGTCGGGGTTGATCTTGACGATCTGCACCTTGACGGTGTCGCCCACGGCCAGGACTTGGCTGGGGTGCGAGACGCGCTTCCAGGACATGTCCGTAACGTGAAGCAGACCGTCGATGCCGCCCAGGTCCACGAACGCGCCGTAGTCGGTGATGTTTTTGACCACGCCTTCGCGGATTTCGCCTTCCTGCAGCTGGCTGACCAGCTCGGTGCGCTGTTCGGCGCGGGCTTCTTCCAGGATGGCCCGGCGGGACACCACGATATTGCCGCGCGGGCGGTCCATCTTGAGGATGGCGAAGGGCTGTTCCTTACCCATGAGCGGGCCGACGTCGCGCACGGGACGGATGTCGACTTGCGAGCCGGGCAGGAAGGCCGAGGCGCCGCCGAGGTCGACGGTGAAGCCGCCCTTCACGCGGCCGACGATGGAGCCCATGACCGGTTCATTGGCCGCGAACACGCCTTCCAGGCGGGTCCAGGCTTCTTCACGGCGGGCCTTTTCGCGGCTGATGACCGCTTCGCCCAGCGCGTTCTCCACGCGCTCGAGATAGACCTCAACGTCGTCGCCGACCTTGATCGCGGGCTTGCCGTCGTCGCCGGCGTCGAATTCCTTCAGGGAGATGCGGCCTTCGGTCTTCAGACCGACGTCGATGACGGCGAAATCTTTTTCGATCGCCACGACCTTGCCGTGCACCACCGAGCCCTCGACGAAATCACGTCCGCCAAGCGCTTCATCGAGCAGGGCGGCGAAATCTTCGCGGGTCGGGTTCATACTCATATCGTCAGCCATAAGCCGTTCATCTTTCTTCAGAATCGCCGCGGGCGCGCCGGGGCTTTCAAAAATGCGAAGCGCGGACGCGCGAAGGCGCGACCCGGGCGGACGCTCTAGGGGTTTCGGGATCGGCGCCGATGGGCGGTTGAAGGCGTAACACCCGCGGGATCGGGAGACGGGCGGTTGGATTAGCCTTCCGGGTTGTCCCGTCGGGCGCGCTCTGTCTCGACAATACGGCGGGCCGCATCGGCGGCTTCTTCTATAGTCATGTCGGAGGTGTCGAGCAAGACGGCGTCCTGGGCTTGCATCAAGGGGGCGTCGGAGCGTCCGCTGTCGCGCTGATCGCGCACTCGAATGTCCTCCATTACCGCCTCGATCGGGACCCGCTCGCCCTGGGCGCCAAGTTGACGCCAGCGGCGCTCGGCGCGCACCTGGGGACGGGCGGTGACGAATAGCTTGGCGGTGGCGTTCGGCGCGATCACCGTGCCGATGTCGCGCCCGTCCAACACCGCCCCGCCCGGCTGGGCGGCGAAAGTCCGCTGGAAGTCGAGCAAGGCGGCCCGCACGCCGCTGTAGGCCGCCACCCGACTGGCCAGCTCGCCGGCGACACGGGTGCGCAGGTCCGGATCGGTCAGCACATCATACATCAAGGAGCGGGCGACCCATTGGGCGTCGGCGGGATCCAGATCGCCGGTCCGGCGCTTGGTCAACACCCCGACAGCCCGGTAGAGCAAGCCGGTGTCCAGGCACGGAAGGCCATAATGCGACGCCAAGCCCTCGGCGATGGTGCCCTTGCCCGAGGCGGCGGGGCCGTCAACGGCGATGACCAGCTGCAGGCTCACGATATTTTCGCGCCGAGGCTGGCCATCATCTCCGCGAACCTGGGGAAGCTGGTGGCGATCATACCCGGTTCGTCCACGCTGACCGGCGCCTTTGACGCCAGGCCCAGCACCAAATGCGACATGGCGATGCGGTGGTCGCCGTGGGTGGTCACGGCCGCGCCGCCGGGGACCGCGCCTGCCAGGCCGTGGACGGTGAAGCCGTCGTCCTGTTCCTCCACGCCGACGCCGCAGGCCTTCAGGCCCGCCGCCATCAAGGCGATGCGATCACTTTCCTTGACCCTCAACTCACCGATGCCGCGCATGACGGTGGCGCCCTCGGCGAAGGCCGCCGCGACGGCCAAGATGGGATACTCATCGATCATCGAGGGCGCGCGGGCGGGCGGAACCACAACGCCCTTCAACCGCGAGTGGCGCGCGGTCAGATCGGCCACCGGCTCGCCGCTCTCCTCGCGCCGGTTGTCGATGACAAGGTCCGCGCCCATCTCGATCAGGGTGTCGAACAGGCCCGCACGCAGGGGATTGAGCAGGACACCCTGCACCGTAACTTCGGACCCCGGCGTGATCAGGGCCGCGACCAGGGGGAAGGCCGCTGAGGACGGATCGCCCGGAACCTTGACTTCGCAACCGGTCAGGGCCTGACCGCCGGCCAGGCGTATATGGCGTCCATCAGCCTTATTGCTCACGTCCACCACGGCGCCGAAGGCGCGCAGCATGCGCTCGGTGTGGTCGCGGGTCGGCTCCGGCTCGGTCACCTCCACCGATCCCGGTGCGTTCAGCCCGGCGAGCAACAGGGCCGACTTGACCTGGGCGGAGGCGACGGGAAGGCGGTAGGACAAAGCCTTGAGCGACCCGCCCTTCAAGGTGATGGGCAGACGGTTCTTGTCGCGCCCCAGCCAACGCACGCCCATCAGGGCGAGCGGCTCGAGCACCCGGCCCATGGGACGCCCACGCAGGGAGATGTCGCCGGTGAAAGTCGCCGCCAGGTCAAAGCCGGCGGCCGCACCCATGATCAGGCGAACCCCAGTGCCGGAGTTGCCGCAATCCACCACATCGGTCGGCTCGATAAAGCCGCCCTGGCCGACGACCCGCCAGTGGCCCTCGCCCACGCGCTCGACCTTGGCGCCGAACGCCGAGATCGCCGCCGCGGTGCGCAGCACGTCGTCGCCTTCCAGCAGGCCGAGGATCTCGCTGGGACCCGAAGCCAGGCCCGCGAGGATCAAGGCGCGGTGGGAAATCGACTTATCGCCCGGCGCGCGAACCACGCCCCTGAGGGGTCCAGCGGCGTGCGCGGTCAGGCCAACAGGGGCGGCTATGGCTGTGGCCTGCATGGACGGCCCTGGACTCCTAACGCCGACCTTAAAGGCCGATTGGGGGCTTAGCTTTTGACAGCGGCCCAACTGCATGGCAAGGGACCGGCCGCTTTCCACACTTTCAGCTCCAAAGGTCTGTCCGTTGGCCAATCCAGAACTCGGCGCGAAACAGATTTGCCCGAACTGCCAGAGCAAGTTCTATGACCTGGGCCGCAGGCCCGCGACTTGCCCCAAATGCGCAACCGTGTTCGACCCCGAAGAAGCGGTCCGCAACCGCCGCATTCGCGCCCGCGCAGCCCCGGCCGACTACGAGGCCGACGAGGAAAAACCGGAAAAGCCGGCTGAGGCCGAAGTCGAGGGCTTCGAGGACGAAGCCGATGAAACGCCCGAACTGGACCAGGTGACCGAGGCCGAGCCTCTGGAAACCGACGAAGACGTGGCCGATGCGCCGGCCGCTCCGGCGGAAGACCTGGGCGTGGACTTCGCCGAGGAAGGCGACCTTGAAGAAGAGGTCGACGACGCGGTGCCCTTCCTGGAAGACGAGGACGACGACGACTTCGTTGATGAGGAAATCGAAGGACTGCCGGGCGAAGACGAACCGGATCGGTAGGCGCGAGACACGCGGCGTTCGGCAGACAATCCAGCCGCCGAATGCCGCTTGATCGCCCAGACCATTCGGCATAGTTTCCGCCGCCTCGCGAGACCCCGGTCCCGCGACCCGAAGACCTCGGGGCTATAGCTCAGTTGGTAGAGCGCTTGAATGGCATTCAAGAGGTCAGCGGTTCGACTCCGCTTAGCTCCACCATGATGGCCCGCCGGTAACCCCGGCGGGCCTTCTCCTTTTTGGGTGCGCACCGACTAACAGGGCGCCATAGCCAAACGCGGACAATCGTTACAAAATCCGCCGGTCGGGAGCCAAGCTTGCCGCTGAAGCGTTGGGGGGCTGCGACCTGGGGAGACAACATGGACCAGCGGCCCGATCCGACAGAGCCCAACGCGGATAGTCCCAAGCAGCCGGAACGACCTAAACTGCTTCAGATCATGGGGCCGGGGCTGATCACGGGGGCCTCCGACGACGATCCCAGCGGCATCGCCACCTATTCCCAGGCCGGCGCTCAGTTCGGCTACAATCTGGGCTGGACCCTGCTGTTCAGCTGGCCGCTGATGTGCGCCATCCAGGAAATCAGCGCGCGCATCGGCCGGGTGACCGGACGTGGCATCGCAGGAAATCTGAAGAAGTACTACCCGCCTTGGATTCTCTACGTTCTGGTGTTCCTGCTGGTGGCGGCCAACATCATCAACCTCGGCGCCGACTTGGGCGCCATGGCGGCGGCGCTTCAGCTGCTGATCGGCGGTCCCAGTTTGCTGTTCGTGGCCGGCTTTGGCCTCGTCTCCCTGCTGCTGGAGGTATTCGTCCGTTATTCACGCTACGTTTCGGTCCTTAAGTGGCTGACGCTGTCCTTGTTCGCCTATGTCGGGGTCGCCTTCGTGGTGCACATGCCCTGGGCCACGGTGGCCAATCGGGTGCTGGTGCCGCACATTTCCCTGACGGCCAGTTATTTGACCGTGGTGGTCGGCGTTCTGGGCACCACCATCAGCCCCTATCTGTTCTTCTGGCAGGCCGAGGAAGAGGTCGAGGAGGTCAAGGAGCGCGCCGACGCCAAGCCCCTGGAGCGGGATCCCGGCGCCGCCAAGGTGGAATTCGGGCGAATTCGGGTGGACACCTACGTCGGCATGGCTTTTTCCAACATCGTCGCCCTGTTCATCGTCCTGACGACCGCCGCGACTCTGAATGCTCACGGTGTTACCGACATCCAGACCTCGGCCCAGGCGGCCCAGGCCTTAAAGCCAATTGCCGGACCCTTGGTGTTCCTGGTGTTCGCCCTGGGCATCATCGGCACGGGAATGCTGGCTGTTCCGGTCCTGGCCGGGTCGGCGGCCTACGCCTTGGGCGAGGCGTTCGGCTGGCACGTCGGGCTGGCTCGAAAGTTGGGCCGCGCCAAGGCGTTTTACGCCACGATCCTGGTCGCCATCCTGGTCGGCATAGGTTTGAATTTCACGGCTATCGACCCAGTGAAAGCCCTGTTCTGGAGCGCGGTCATCAACGGGGTGGTGGCGGCGCCGGTGATGGTCATGATGATGGTGATGGCTAGCAGCCGCAGGGCCATGGGCCGATTCACCATCCCCGGGCCGCTTCGCCTGATCGGCTGGGCCGCGACCTTAGCCATGGCCATAGCCGCCCTCGGCATGTTCGCGACCATGGGGGCTGGTTAGCGCGGTTGGGGCTAATCCACGGGATCCAGAAACAATAGCTTTAGGGAGCCGGGCACGGGCTTGGGCCGGGCGGGCTTTCCGTCGGGGCCCGGCGGACCGGGAGGCGCCATGTCGGCGGCGGCGATGAAAAGGCGGCCGGTTCTGTGGTCGATCGACATCGTCCGGCCGCCCTGTGCGGTCTTGATCGAGCCCAGGGACACAAAGGTGTTGGGATCGACCTCCTGGATGATCGACAAGGTGCCGTCCGCGTTGGAGCTTAATGCCCGCTTGCGGCTGGGATCAAAGACGGCGGCGTCCGAGCCCAGGCCGATGGGCAGGCTGGCGACCACCGCGCCGGTGTCGGTGTTGACCACAGTCATGACCTTGTTGATGCAAGTCACGAAGGCGCGGTGCGCGAAGGGATCAAAGGCCAATCCATGCGGGCCAGCGCAGTCGGGCAGCGGCCAGCGAGCGTCAATCGTGTTGGTCTTGATATCGACCCGGATAACCTCCTTGTTCTTGGCGCCGTTGACATAGAGCTTGCCGTCGCCACCGGCCACGGCGGTTTCCATGCCGCCGCCGGTGTCAATGGTGGCGATCACCATGTCGGTGGCGGGATCGATCACCGTCAAGGCCTTGGAGTCGCCATTGACCACAAAGACGTGGCCGCTCTTGGCGTCAAAGGCGATGGCGTCAGCGTCTTCCTTGGCGTCGATGCGCTTGAGGACCTGAAAGGTCTTCAGGTCGAAGGCCACCGCAAGACCGCCCTTGCCGTCGTCGGTGTATCCCTTGCCCGTGGCGTTGGACACGCCCACGCCATGCGCGCCGCCGGTAATGCCCGTGACCTCGCCGATGACCTTGGCGTGGGTGACGTCCACCACGCTGACGCGGTCGCCGTGAGCGACATAGACCCGTTGGGTTGCGCCGTCGTGCACCACATAATCCCAGCGGTCAGGGCCGCCCAGCGGGACGGCGTTGACGACCTTATAGGCGGGCGTGGCGGGGGACTGAGCCGGGGCGGCGCCGCCGCACACGACCGCTGCGGCGATGACGCTGGAGGCGAGAAGGTCGAGGCGTTTCATGGGCGCAGGTCTCCGCTATGGCTGCATTTATTTGACGGTTTTCTGTGACGTTTGAACCGTGTTGCTGGCGCGCACGCCAGAGCCTCCTTATAGCGAAATGCAACGAAGGGCCGCCAGAGCGCTTATGCCGGATCAGGGCGGGCATCCGCAAAACGGGAAACGACCATGACGTCTGCGACCGCCGCACGCTTGCCGACAATCTTTTGGGTGCGCAAGGCCCACCTCTATGTCGGAGTGTTTATTGCGCCAATGATCCTATTCTTCGCGTCCACCGGCATGCTCCAGGTGCTCAGCCTGCACCAATCTTCGTCGGGCTATACGGCCCCGGTGCTGCTGCAGCGTCTGGGCGCGCTGCACAAGGATCAGGTGTTCGGCGCGCCGCACCGGCCTCCTGAGGCCAAGCTGTCCAAAGCTGCGGCGGCGAGCGAAGCGGGTCCTCCCCGACCTGCGCCCCGGCCCATCGGCCCCGTGCGTTGGATCTTGAAAGGGTTTTTCGATTGCGTGGGCGCGGGCCTGATCGTCAACACCCTGATGGGCCTGTACATGGCCTATAAGATCAACCGCAACGCCTGGCTGACCGGCGGGCTGTTCGCCGCCGGCATCGTTGTCCCGGTCATTCTTGTGGCCGCCTTGCCCGGCTGACCCGGCTTGAATCCGACAGGGCGCACCCCCATCTTGAGGTTCAAGTCGCCGACGCCATAACGGGTCGGGGGCGCTGGAAGTCGCTTAAAGCGAGGACTTCACGATGAACCGAACGATTCTGTTCGACAGCCCCTTCCTGCTCGGTTTCGAGCAGACCCGCGCCCTGATCGAACGGGCCGCCAGAGCTGCCGGCGAGAGTTATCCCCCCTACAATGTCGAGGAAACCGGCGAAGGCGCCCTGCGCATCAGCCTGGCCGTGGCCGGCTTCTCACCGGCGGATCTGAACGTGACGGTGGAGGACAACCAACTGGTCATCTCCGGCCGACGCGAGGACCCGGTTGAAACCGGCAAAGAAGTCGACAAGGCCTATCTGCACCGCGGCATCGCGGCGCGGGCCTTCCTGCGCACCTTCGTCCTGGCCGATGGCATGGAAGTCACCGGCGCCGCGCTCGAGCATGGCCTGCTGCACGTGAATCTGTCCCGCAAGGCGCCGGCCAAGCTGGTCAAGCGCATTCCCATCCAACCGGCGGGCTGAACCCGGACGCCAGTTGGAACTTTAGAGGTAAGGAGGTGATCAATATGACACCGCATTTGACGACCGAAGCTTTCGCCGCCCTGGGCGCGCCCGATCTGGTCTATGTCCGGCCGGTCAAGGCGCGCGATATCCTGGGCGCCACACCCGTGGACGCGACCCAGGGCGTGACCCTGACCCCGGAGCAGACGCTCTACGCCCTGCACAGCGCCGACGGCGTGCGCCTGGCGGTGCTGATCGACCGCGATACCGCCATGGCCGCAGCCATCGCCCACGAGCTTGCGCCCGTATCGGTGCACTGAGGCCTAGCCGGCCGCCGCGCCCGACGGCGCATCAGCCGGTGCGCCGACCGGGGCGTCAGACGGTGCATCAGCCGGCGGATCGGCCGCCCCCGCGCTGTCGCCCGCCACCGGATGGCAAGCGCACAGGGCCAAGGCGCAGCCGGCGCCGGCAAGGCTGATCAGAATTAGGCGCATCCGCTCTCCCCCTCGAAAGCCGCGCGCAGCTTAACGCGGGATTAGGTTCGGCCCAATGGCGCAGCAGTAGAACCCATCATAGCATGGGCGTGTGAGTCGGCCCGCCTTCACCGTCTATGAGTTCTTCGCCGGGGGCGGTATGGCCCGCGACGGTCTGGGCGCGGCTTGGCGATGCCTTTTCGCCAACGACTTCGATCCGCTGAAGGCCAAGACCTATGCGGCCAACTGGGGCGAAGACCATTTCGTCCCCGGCGATGTCTGGGCCCTCGATCCCGCCCAACTGCCAGATCGCGCCGACCTGGCCTGGGCCTCCTCCCCCTGTCAGGACTTCAGCCTAGCCGGGGAACGCGCAGGCCTCGGGGGCGGCCGCTCGTCGGCCTTCTGGGGGTTTTGGCGCCTGATGGCGGAGCTGAACGCCGAGGACCGCGCGCCGCGCATCATCGTGATTGAGAACGTGAAAGGCCTGCTGACCTCGCGCGGCGGCGCCGATTTCACCGCCCTGTGCGCGGCCCTCGGCGAGCAGGGCTACCGCTTCGGCGCCCTTGAGATCGACGCGGCGGACTTCCTACCTCAGTCGCGTCCGCGCGTGTTCGTCCTGGCCGTGCGCGAGGGCCCGCCGCCCAGCCTGATCGGCGAGAGCCCGCTTCAGTCCTCAGCCGTGCGCGCCGCGCGCAATCGCTTGCCGGCCGCCCTGCGCGAACTCTGGATCGACTGGTCGCCCGCCCTGCCCGCCCCGCGCAACAGCGACCTCGCCAGCCTATTGGAGCCGGATGCCTTGGTGAAGTGGCGCACGCCCCAGCAGACTCGCGCCTTGCTGGCCCAGATGAATCCGTCTCACCGCGCTCAGGTGGAACGGGCTCAGTCGAGCGGCGAGCGGCGCATCGGGGCTGTGTTCCGTCGAATCCGCGTGGAAGAGGGCCATCGTGTGCAGAGGGCCGAGGTGCGCTTTGACGGCTTGGCCGGATGCCTGCGCACCCCGCGCGGCGGCTCCTCGCGTCAGATGCTGCTGGTGATCGAGCATGGCAAGGTGAAAAGCCGGCTCGTGTCGGGCCGGGAAGGCGCACGCCTGATGGGGCTGAGCGACGACTACCGTCTGCCCAAGGCCGCCACCGGGGCGTTGCATGTAGTGGGCGACGGCGTGGCCGTGCCGGTGGTTAGGTATCTGGCCGAGCAACTGTTGGAGCCGCTCTTGCAGCGCCAAGTCGCCCTGGCCGCCGAGTAAATCTTCAAAACCCCCCAAAAATCTTCAGGGCAAGGCTGGCAAAGCGCCAAGACAAAGCTGAAACGCCCCTCTAGGATCGCCCACAATCGACCTGCGAGAGATGCTCCATGACCGCCCAAACTCCCTTCGACGCCTCGGCCTATAAGCGCAGTGGGCGCGGCAAGGTCTATGACTCCATCATCGACACCATCGGTGACACCCCCCTGGTGCGCCTGCCCAATCTGACCAAGGCGCTGAAGCCCAAGGGCGAAGTTCTGGCCAAGCTGGAGTTCTTCAATCCCCTGGCCAGCGTGAAGGACCGCATCGGCGTGGGCATGATCGCGGCGTTGGAGGCCCAGGGCGTCCTCAAGCACGGCTCCACCATCATCGAGCCCACCTCGGGCAACACCGGCATCGCCCTGGCCTTCGTGGCGGCGTCAAAGGGTTATCCCCTGATCCTGGTCATGCCCGAGAGCATGTCGATGGAGCGGCGCAAGATGCTGGTGCTGCTGGGCGCGCGGCTGGAGCTGACCCCGGCGGAAAAAGGCATGCGCGGCGCGGTCGCCCGCGCCCAGGAGTTGCTGGCGGAAATCCCCGGCTCGATCATGCCTCAGCAGTTCGAGAACGGCGCCAATCCGGCGATCCACCGGGTCACCACCGCCGAGGAAATCTGGAATGACACCGACGGCAAGGTTGATGCTGTCGTATCAGGCGTCGGCACCGGCGGCACCATAACCGGGGTGGGCCAGGTGCTGAAGGCGCGCAAACCCTCTCTACGCATGGTCGCCGTGGAGCCGGAGGGCTCAGCCGTGCTGTCGGGCGGCCAGCCCGGACCGCACAAGATCCAGGGAATCGGCGCGGGCTTCGTGCCCGGCATATTGGACCGGGGCGTGATCGACGAGATCGTCACCGTGACCAACGACGAAAGCTTCGAAATGGCCCGCCGCGTGGCGCGCGAGGACGGCATTCCGGTGGGCATTTCCTCCGGCGCGGCGATCAGCGCCGCCTTCCGCCTGGCCGCGCGCGACGACTTCGATGGCAAGATCATCGTCGCCATCGTCCCCAGCTTCGCCGAACGCTACTTGTCCACGGCCCTGTTCGACGGGCTGTAGGAGCCGCGAAGCGGATGAAAAAGATTCAACCACGAAGCTCACGAAGAACACGAAGAGGGCCGCGCTTCCTTCGTGTTCTTCGTGAGCTTGGTGGTTCAAATCCTTGACTGACGTCTTCTCCCCGCAAAAGCGCTCTTCCGTCATGCGCCGGGTGAAGGGCAAGGACACAGCGCCCGAGCTGACGGTGCGCCGCCTGCTCACGCGGATGGGCCTGCGTTATCGGCTGCACAGAGCTGACCTGCCGGGAAAGCCTGACATCGTCATGCCCGGCCGCAAGCTGGTGATCTTCGTCCACGGCTGCTTCTGGCACGGCCACGACTGCGCGCGGGGAGCGCGCGTTCCGAAGGCCAACCGCCCCTATTGGGAGGCGAAGGTGGGCCGCAACCGCGCACGGGATATGCAGCACCGCGCCGCGCTGGAAGCGATGGGCTGGCGCGTGCTGACGTTGTGGGAGTGTGGGTTGAAGGATGAGGCGAGGGCAACGGAACAGATCGATGCCTTCCTTCAATTGTCATCCTCGGGGCGCCTGAAAGGCGAACCCGGGGACCCAGCAGCGAGGACCTGAACGCCCGATTCAGCACCCAGCTTCGAGGGATGCGCTTGCTGGATCCCCGGATAAATGCTTCGCATTTTCCGAGGATGACGGTTGAGATTTAAGCCGCCAAATCCTCCCCGCGCAGCGCCCGCTCGATCAGTGTGATCGTTTCAGCCACGCCGTAGATGGCGACGAAGGAGCCGAAGCGGGGGCCCTGGCTTTGGCCCAGTAGCACTTCATAGAGCGCCGTGAACCAAGCGCGCAGGGGCTCGAAGTCCGCGTCCTTGCCCGCCGCATAGACCTCATTCTGGATCAGCTCGGCGTCCTGGCAGCCGGCCGGCAGGGCCTTGAGGCGCGCCAGCAGGTCTTCCATGGCGGCCCGCTCCTGATCGGACGGGGCGCGGAAGCGCTTATTGGGGCGAACGAAGTCCTCGTAGTAGTTGATCGCGCCGGAGGCCATCCGCGCCAGCAAGGGCTGGCTCTGAGGCGTCGCGCCGGGGATGTAACGCGACAGAAAGCCCCAAAGGATGTCCTGGTTGGAAGCGTTGGCCGCCGAGACCAGGTTCAGCATCAGGGAAAAGGACACCGGCGAACCCTGGGCCGGCGGTCCGCCCGCGTGAATGTGCCAGGCCGGGTTGTCCAGCCTGTTGGGCGCGGTGTTGGCGCCCTCGGCCGGCGGCCGGTTATAGGCGTCCAGCTGTTGCAGATATTCGTCCGCCGCCTTGGGAATAACGTCGAAAAACAGCCGCTTGGCCGAGCGGGGCGACTGGAACATGTAGTAGGCGAGGCTTTCGGGCGCGCCATAGCGCAGCCAGTCCTCCATGGTTAGGCCGTTGCCCTTGGTCTTGGAGATCTTCTGGTTGTTCTCGTCCATGAAGAGCTCGTAGTGGAACCCTTCGGGGGAGACCCCGCCCAGCACCTTGCACACCTGGTTGGACAGGCGAACGCTGTCGATCAGGTCCTTGCCCGACATCTCATAGTCCACGCCCAGAGCCGTCCAGCGCATGGCCCAGTCGGGGCGCCATTGCATCTTCACATGGCCGCCGGTGACGGGAACCTCGGTCAAGGTCCCGTCTTCGTCGCGGAAGGTGATGGAGCCGCGGTCCACACGCCGTTCCAGGGTGGGGACCTGCAGCACCTTGCCGGTCTTGGGGCTGATCGGCAGGAACGGCGAATAGGTCGCTCGTCGCTCCTCGCCTAAGGAGGGCAACATGATCTTCTGGATCGCGTCGAACCGCTCCAGCGCCCGCAGCAGCACCGTATCGAAGGTCCCATCGTGATAGCAGTCGGTGGACGAGACGAAGGTGTAGTCGAAGCCAAAGCCGTCGAGAAAGGCGCGCAGGCGGGCGTTGTTGTGATGGCCGAAGGAGGCGTGCTCGCCGTAAGGGTCGCGCACCACGGTCAGGGGCTTATCCAGATCCTGCGCCAGCATCTCGCCGTTCGGCACGTTGGGCGGGACCTTCCTCAGGCCGTCCATGTCGTCAGAAAAACTGATCAGGCGCGTGGGGATCACGTCGTCGGTCAGAGCGCGGAAGGCCGCGCGGACCATGGTGGTGCGCGCTACCTCGCCGAAGGTGCCGATGTGGGGCAGGCCCGAGGGGCCGTAGCCGGTCTCCAGCAGCACGGGCGTCATCAACGCCGGGAAGGTTGCCGCCGCTTCGTCGGTCTTGCCGGCATTGATCAGGGTGGCGGCCAGATCGCGCTCTGCGTCGCTGTCCAGACGCAGTCTGAGCATGCGCGCCAGCAGATTGCGCGCCTGCTCGAAGGGCCAGGACTTGGCGCCGTGCGCCTGGAGGGAGAGGCCTTGCAACATGGGGGAGCGGGTTACAGGAGCCGAAGGACAGGGTCTAGGGCTTGTCGCGAACCCAGCGCAGATCTGAGGGCGTAGACCACGCCTGACTGGCGATAACCGCGCCGCGCACCGCGTCCAGGCTGGTGGTCGTGCAGGCGTCGCCGATGATGGTCATGCCGGGCAGGGGATGGTCGGTGACGAAACGCGAGGCTTCTCCCGGTTTGGCCTCAGGCGGCGGAAGGCCGCATAAGGCCGTCCAGAACGTCACCGCCGTGACCTGGTCGCGCGCGTCCGCGCCACGGACGATCAGGCCGAGGTACTGATAGGCGCCCAGCCTGGTGGCAGACCGGTCGGTCGGCGCCCGGCCGTTGTCGTCGCGGATCGCGCGTATCTGCACCAGGGTGGGCCAGCGGCCGTTCAGCCGGTAGGTCATCACGGCTCGCCCGGCGGCCTTGGACGCGCCGGTAATCCGGCCATGCCCAACCATCATCGCCGAGGCGCATTTGGGCCATTGATCGACTGGCATGGCGGTGTCGAAGACGCAGGTCTCGTCCTGACCCACCCATAGGCCGGGCTTGAGCAAGGGCGCACCGTCGGCGTCATGGATCAGTGGCCGAACGGAATGCACGTCGTTGCATCCCGCCAAGATCAGCATGATCGCCGCAGCCAGGGCCTTGCGCATGGGCTTCCCCCTCAAGGGCGACGCTACCACGCCCGCCGCCGAGCGACCTAGAGTGGCTGGAGATTCAGCTATCGCACCAGATCTGCACCACCCTCAGGTCGCGCCTGAGCGCGTCGGCCGCCCGGCCGTAGTTGTCGGTGGTGATCGGCTCGCTGTCCGGCTGGGTCACAGGTGCGACCTTGGTTAGCGCCATGGCCTGGCGGATGGCGGAGATCGGCGCGGCCGCCACCCGTCCCCGGCGTGGCGCCTCGCCTAGAAGCACACCCTGGACCCGGCCCATGCCGTCCAGAACCGGCGCACCCTCCAGCCCCACGAGCGGGCCCTTCAGCCCGTCGGTGCGGCCGATCTCGGCCCAGTCCAGCTCCAGCTCAGCCGGGTTGAATCGCCGATGGTCGCCCTTGAATGAGGCGCCCAGCAGACGGACGGCCGCCTCGCCGGCCGCGCCTTGGGGAAAACCCGCGATGAAGCTGTCTTCGTGGGCGTGCGCGCCCGGGGCGATGGGCAGGGGCGGCGCCCCGCCCTCGGTGGTCATCACCGCCAACTGCCCCCCCGGTACGGCTGTGACCTTGGCCTGGGCGCCCCGGCCCGGCGCGAGCATCACCGCCAGCCGAACGCAGCCCTTCACCGCATTCTGCGCTGTCAGCCAAATTCCGGGCTCGCCGATGGAAAAGGCGGTGGCGAACCGACCGGTGTCAGCGGGAATTTTCAGGATCTTGGCGCCGTTGAACGGCGACAGGGGCGACAGGGGCGTGGTCGCCTCGCCGGGCACAGGCGGCGGCGGGGCCGGCGCGTCGGCCTTGATGCGGCGGGTATCGGCGGCGACCAGCAGGGTTGCCAGCGCTGCGGAATAGATCAGCCAATCGGGCAGGTTGGACAGGCGCGCCACCCTCTAAACCCTCTTGCCGAACATGCTCTACCCCGCAACCGCCGCCGCCAGGATGATCGCCACGGCCAGCTTGGCGCCGGTCAGGACGGCGGCGGCGGAGACGTCGCCGTCCTGCACCCTTTGCGGCAGCCCTGCCAGAATGGCGTCGACCAAGCGAAAGATCAGCAGGGCGGTGAGCGATACGGCCGCGCCCCACAGACTTAGCTCCATCAGGCTGGTGGAGGTGAGCATGGCCACCGCCAGGGGCCCGGCCAAGGCCAGCAGCACGCCGCCGAAGGATAGGGCGGCGGCGGGATTGCCCTCGCGAATGTGGCCGATTTCATGGGCGGGCGAGAGCAAGGCGTGCAGCGCGGCCGCCACGATCAGGATTCCCAGGGTGGCGCCGGCATGCAGCAGCGCGATGGGAAAACCGTTGGCGAAAGCCTGGATCTGGGTCGACATGGGCGGCTCCGGCGGCTGAACCTGTCCGGTCTAGCACGGTCCGAACAAGGCCAGCTAGGCGGCAGGGTCTGAGGCTTGACGTCGCAATTCGCTCGCGCGGGTCTTTTCGCTGTCGGATTTGAGCTGGCCGCAGGCGGCGAGGATATCCCGCCCGCGCGGCGTGCGGATAGGCGAGGCGTAGCCGGCGCGGTTGATGATCTCGGCGAAGGCCTCAATGGTGGACCAATCCGAACAAGCGTAGGTGCTGCCCGGCCAGGGGTTGAACGGGATCAGATTGATCTTGGCGGGAATGCCCTTCAGCAGGCGGACCAGGGCCTTGGCTTCGGCTGGGCTGTCGTTGACGCCCTTGAGCATCACATATTCAAACGTCACCCGCCGGGCGTTGGACAGGCCAGGATAGGCCTTCACGGCCTCCAGTAACTGCTCAATCGGATAGCGCTTGTTCAGGGGTACAAGCTCGTCGCGCAGGGCGTCATTGGTGGCGTGCAGGGAGATGGCCAGCATGGCCTGGGTCAGCTCGCCCGCGCGGGGGATTTCTGGAACCACGCCCGAGGTGGACAGGGTGATCCGCCGCCGCGAGATAGCGAGGCCCTCGTTGTCGGAAATCACCTCAATGGCGCCGGCCACGTTCTCCAGATTGTAGAGCGGCTCGCCCATGCCCATGAACACGATGTTGGACAGCTGACGATCCGACTGGGGCGAGGGCCATTCGCCCAGGTCGTCCCGGGCGATCTGCACCTGGGCGATGATCTCCCCGGCGGTCAGGTTGCGCACCAAAGGCTGGGTGCCGGTGTGGCAGAAGGTGCAGTTCAGCGTGCAGCCCACCTGGCTGGACACGCACAAGGCCCCGGCACGCCCCACGCCCGGAATGAACACGGTCTCGGCCTCGATGCCGGCGGCGAAGCGGATCAGCCATTTGCGTGAGCCGTCGCGGCTGACCTGGCGTTCAACCACCTGCGGCCGGGCGAGGGTGAAGCGGTCGGCCAGAAGGGCGCGGGTGTCCTTGGCGATGTCGCTCATGGCCGCGAAGTCGGTGACGCCGAAATTATGCACCCAGCGCCAGATCTGGGCGGCGCGCATCTTGGCCTTGGACGGCTCGCAGGCGCCGGTTTCAGCCAGCGCCGCCTTCAGCTGGTCGCGCGTCAGCCCCGACAGGTTCAGTGGACCTGTCGGCTGGGCTTTATCAGCATGAGGCGCCGCGCGCGAAAGATCGAGGGTTACGCCCAAGACCGAGCCTTCCTTTGGGTGAAAGGCCAGTCCTAGCAGATCAAGAGCGTGGCCACAAAAGACTGTAGGCTTGCTGTCAGTGCGCCGGCGGGGGCCGCACGATGGCCGGGCCGAGGTTGGTCATGGCCTGACGCGCATCAATGGCGTTGGGCGGTTTGGCGCCCTTGCCCATGCGAATCTCCGCTGAGGCCTGGTAACGGTCCATCTGGGTCGCTTCGAAGCGGTCGGCCCAGAACGGACCGTCGAACCAGGGGTCGTAGCCGCGCCAGCCGAATCCGCCCCCGTAGAAACGCCAGTAGGGTCGCCAACCCCAGCCATAACCAAACCCGGCGCCGGAGGCATAGAAGGGATCGACCGAATAGGTGGTCTTCTTGTCCAAGGCGCGATGGCTGTCGAGGAACCAGTCATTGCCCTGGCTCACGGTCAACTCGGAGGCCCGGTACAGCAGATAGCGCTCCACGGTCTCGCGCGACGTGAGACTGTTGCCCGAAAAACTCACCCGCCAAAGGTCGTCATTGAGCTTCTGTTCGGCATAGCCGACGGCGTATCCATGACCGAGCGTCAGGGGCTGATAGGGTGTGGCGGTCTCGCACGCGGCCAGGGCGCCGCCCAGCGCGGCCACGGCTGCAAGGGTCAGCAACAGGCGTTTCATGACGGCGTCTCCCAACGGTCCTGCCGAGTTTACAAGAAACGACCGGATTGGGGCAATTTTCGGCCACACCTCGTCATCCTCGGAAAACACGCAGTGTTTGTCCGGGGATCCAGCCGCTCCAGGCTATCAGTTGCGCCAAGGATCAACCGCCGCAGCGTTGAGGTCTTCGCTGCTGGGTCCCCGGGCTCGCCGTTCCGGCGCCCCGAGGATGACGTTTACTGCCTCTAGTGCAGTGTTGAGTCGAACTTGGCGATCGTGAGCTTGGCTGGAGTGACCAGACCTGCGCCGCCGATGGACACCGAATGGATCACCGCGTCGATTTCGCGTCGCCAGAAGTCGAGGAATTGATGGATGCGCGGAAAGTTCGGCGCCTCGTCCACCGTCTGCCACAGGAAGCTCTGCAACAGGCTGGGGTGGGCGGGCATGTAGTAGAGCACTTCCGCCGTGGTTAGCCGTCGGCCTTGAAGCTGGGAAAAGAAGTCCTGATCGACGTATCCGTCACGCATGGTCTCAACCTCCAACTCGATTGAACCTCCCTGAATCCATCTTCATGGATTTTTCCTAGGAGGCAACCGCCAAGGTTGATAAATAGTTCATAAAAATCATAATGCTAGCAGCGCATAAGCTTTGCTGCTGATAACCCATGCTCCACCGCGCTGCGGGGACTAAGACTCCCGCCGATCACGCTTGGCCGCCACCCGCAGGCGCAGGGCATTGAGCTTGATGAAACCGGCGGCGTCGCGGTGGTCGTAGGCGACCTTGCCTTCCTCGAAGGTAACCAACTCCTGGTCGTACAGGGAATAGGGGCTCTGGCGGCCGATCACGGTGACATTGCCCTTGTAGAGCTTGACCGTGACCCGGCCGGTCACCAACTCCTGACTCTTGTCGATCAGGGCCTGCAGCATCACCCGCTCGGGCGAGAACCAGAAGCCGTTGTAGATCAGCTCCGCATAGCGCGGCATCAGGTCGTCCTTCAGGTGGCCCGCGCCACGATCCAGGGTGATGGACTCCATGCCCCGGTGCGCCACCAGCAGGATCGAGCCGCCCGGCGTCTCATAGACCCCCCGCGATTTCATGCCGACGTAGCGGTTTTCCACCAGGTCCAGCCGGCCCACGCCATTATCGTGGCCTAGCTCGTTGAGCTTGGTGAGCAGGGCGGCGGGCGACAGCTTTTGGCCGTCGATGGCGACCGGATCGCCGCGCTCAAAGTCCATGGTGAAGATCGTGGCCTTATCGGGCGCGTCCTCCGGCGCGATCGTGCGCTGATAGACGAACTCAGGCGCTTCGACCGCAGGGTCCTCCAGCACCTTGCCCTCGGATGAGGAGTGCAGAAGGTTGGCGTCCACCGAGAAGGGCGACTCGCCGCGCTTGTCCTTGGCGATGGGGATCTGGTTCTGCTCAGCGAAGGCGATCAGTTGCTCGCGGCTGGCGAAGCTCCATTCGCGCCAAGGGGCGATCACCCGGATGTCGGGCTCCAGGGCGTAGTAGCCCAGCTCGAAACGGACCTGATCATTGCCCTTGCCGGTGGCGCCGTGACAGACCGCATCGGCGCCGACCTTGCGAGCGATGTCGATCTGGGCCTTGGCGATCAGGGGGCGAGCGATGGAGGTGCCCAGCAGATACTGGCCCTCATAGACCGTGTTGGCGCGAAACATCGGGAACACATAGTCGCGCACGAATTCCTCGCGCAGATCCTCGATGAAGATGTTCTGCGGCTTGATGCCCAGGAGCAGCGCCTTCTTGCGCGCGGGCTCCAGCTCCTCGCCCTGGCCGAGGTCGGCGGTGAAGGTGACCACTTCGCAGTTATAGGTCTGCTGCAGCCATTTCAGGATGATGGAGGTGTCCAGCCCGCCGGAATAGGCCAGGACGACTTTCTTGACGGGCGCGGCTTCGGCCATGGGGCGCGATCCTCAGATGCGGCGGAAAAGCTGCGCGCCTTTAAGGGCGGATCGGTCGCCGGGGCAAGGGTTCTGTTGCGCCAAATCCCAATCTGCTCATCCCCGCGAATGCCGCGATGAGCAGATTTATTTCACTTATAGCCGTAACCCGCCCTCGACCTTCAATGTCTTGAGCGCCGAACGCAGATGGGCTTGGTGGGCGATCAGGATCAAGAGAGGCGCGATCAGGCGCACGGCCATCCAACCGGGTTCGGCCGCCGCCGACAGACGCTCGCCGGCCGCCAGAACCAGGCCGCCGACCGTGGCCGCCAAGGGGGTGAAGGCTACCGCCAGACTGCGGCCTGCGCGCATCACCGGCTGGCCGTCACGGCCCCATTGCAGAGGCGCCAGAGCCTGGGGATGAATTCGGCGCCAGGCATTGAGCGAAAGGGCGATCATGACACCCAGGCACAGGCTCCAGACCACATCGGCGAAAATTCCGTCACTGACGACGGCCGCCGCACTCACATCCACCATAAACTCGCCCGCACCTTAACAAACGTGGCCCAAAAACGCCGGACCGTCAGACGGTAACCTGGGCGCCCAGCTCGACGACACGGCCCGGCGGGATCCTGTAGAACTCGGTGGGGTTTGCCGCATTCTTCATCAGGAAGATGAACAGCTTGTCCTGCCACAGGGGCATGCCGGAATTGGCGGCGGGGACCACCGAGCGGCGTCCCAGGAAGAACGACGTGGACATGATGTCGAACTTCAGCCCGTATTTGCGGCACATCGACAGGGCCTTGGGAAGGTTTGGGCTTTCCATGAAGCCGTAGTGGACAACCACCTTCTTGAAGTCGTCATTCACCGCCTCGATGGTCAGGCGGTCAGCCTCGTCCACCCGTGGGGTCTCCGCGGTGGCCACCGACATGATCACGTTCTTTTCATGCAGCACCTTGTTGTGCTTGAGATTGTGCATCAGGGCCACCGGCGCCATGTCCGGCTCGCTGGTCAGGAAAATGGCGGTGCCCGGCACGCGGTGAGGGGCACGTGCGCGCAGAATCTCAGTCAGTTCGGTGAGGCTCACGCTGTCGCGGCGGGCCTTTTCGGTGAGGATGCGCAGACCGTGCACCCAGGTGGCCATCACGCCGAACAGCGAGGCGCCGATCAGCAAAGGCACCCAGCCGCCGGACAAGATCTTCAGGGCGTTGGCCGCCAGGAAGGTGCTGTCGAGAATGAGGAAGGGCGCGATGAAGGCGACGGAGGCGGCCATTCGCCACTTCCACAGATAGCGCACCACGATGAAGGCTAGGCTGGTGGTGACCACCATGGTGCCGGTGACCGCCAGTCCGTAGGCGTGGGCCAGGTTGTCGGAGGTGTGGAACAGGGCGACCAAGGCCAGAACCCCGAGCAGCAGCATGAAGTTGATCTGGGGCAGATAGATTTGACCGGCTTGCAGTTCGGAGGTGCGCAGGATGGTCATGCGGGGCAGAAGGCCCAGCTGGATTGCCTGCTGGGTCAAGGAGAAGGCGCCGGTGATCACGGCCTGGCTGGCGATGATGGTGGCGGCGCCCGCCAGCACCAGCATGGCCGCGCGGAACTGAGGGGGGATCATCAGGAAGAACCAGTCCTGATTGACTAAGGCGTGGCCGTGGGCGGTAGCGATGGCCAGGGTCTTCAAGGCAAAGGCGCCTTGGCCCAGATAGTTCAAAGCCAGGCACGGCAGGGCGAAGAACAGCCAGGCGGCCTGGATCGGCCAGCGGCCGAAATGGCCCATGTCGGCGTACAGCGCCTCCGCCCCGGTCACGGTAAGAAACACGGCGCCCAGCACCAAAAAGCCCACAAAGCCGTGCCGGATAAGGAATTCCACCGCGAAGTGAGGGCTAAGCGCCCACAGCACGCCTGGATCGTCCAGAATATGCAGGGCGCCGACCGCGCCTATGCATAGGAACCAGATGACCATGATCGGTCCGAACAGGGCCGCCACCTTGGCCGTGCCCCGCGCCTGGGCGACGAACAGCATGACCAGCACGATGGCCGAGACCGCGACCACGGTGGAGGTATGGATGTGGCCGTGCAGTTGGGGAACCGTCTTCATCCCCTCCATCGCCGACAACACAGAGATGGCGGGGGTAATCACCGCATCGCCATAGAACAGGGCCGCGCCCAACACGCCCATGGTGAACACGAACATGGTCCGCCGGCCGAGCGCCGTCTGGGCCAGGGCCATCAGCGACAGCACCCCGCCCTCGCCCCGGTTGTCCGCCCGCATCAGGAACAGGACATATTTGATGGTGACGACCAGGATCAGAGCCCACAAGGCGAGGGACACGACACCCAGCACGGCCGGGCGGCTGGCGCCGTCCTTCAGCGCTTCCTCCATGGCCGCGCGGAAGGCGTACAGGGGGCTGGTGCCGATATCGCCGTAAACCACGCCGATGGCGCCGATCGACATGGCAAACACGCCCGAACGTCTTAGGCTATGAGTCTCGCCATGCGGCGGGTGATCCATGACGGGGGCCGTCGGTAAGGGCGCGCTCTCGCCAGTAGGAGGCGCGCCAGAGGCTGGGAAAGCCATTCAATCCCTCCGGGGGCCGGCGCCGGAAAATTGGGTTAAAGGCGGCGCGCCCACTCGATTGCAGCGGGCGCGAATACTCCCTTTCCGCGCTGCCAGCAATCGTCCCCTATGGGGCGCGACAATGACGGCGAGCAAAACAAGCCCATTGAACCCCAGGGACAGACCATTACCTTTAGCCTAGATGTCTGACAGCCAACGCTTTCCGGTCGCCGCACATGCCCTCGCCTATCTGGCGCACAAGGGCGCTTTTTCGCCGCAGGCTGCGGTGTCCAGCGCCGAGTTGGCCTGCTCGATCCCCACAAATCCGGTGGTGGTGCGCCGCACCACCGCGCTGTTGGCCAAGGCCGGGCTGATCGGCACCCGCACGGGCGCCGGCGGCGGGGCCTGGTTAAAGCGTCCCGCCGAAGCCATCACGCTGGATCAGGTCCTTAGAGCGGTTCATGGCTGCGCCCACCTCGGCGCCCCGCCCCCCGGCGCCCAGGGCTGCCCCGTGGGCGAGCGCATCCCCAAGGCGGTCAAGGCGGCGCTGGAGGCGGTTGATCAGGCCGCCGGCGAATGTCTGTCGAAGATCACCGTGGCCGACTTGCTGGCCGGCGAGGACGGGGTGCGGACGGCCTGACTTCTTCGCCGCTGATCCCGGCGACACGAAGGGGCGCGCACGCCAATGCCGGGAGCTAGATGACAAAGCGCGCGGACTAGGCCAAAACACTGGCCTTGCACCATTTGATATGGATTCCGGCATTGGCTGCTTCGCGCCGCCATTCTGGTCGCCGGGACGAGCGGAAAGGTAGAACCTTGGCCGAAAACATGCCCTCACCCGACCCGCGCCTGATCCTGCCCCTCGACCTGCCCACGCGCAAAGACGCCGAGCACCTGATCGAACGGCTGGATGGCGCGATCCACTTCTACAAGATTGGCCTTCAGCTCCTAGCTTCCGACGGAATGGCCCTGGCGCGCGACCTGAAGGGGCAGGGCTATGATCTGTTCCTCGATTGGAAGCTGCACGACATCGGCGCCACGGTGGAAAAGGCGACGGCGGCGGTGATCGCTTCGGGCGCCTGCGATTTCCTCACGGTCCACGCCGAGCCCCAGGTGCTGAAGGCGGCGGTGCGCGGACGGGCCGGAGACAAGGGCGCGAAGATCCTCGGCGTCACGGTGATGACCAGCCTAACCGAGGACGATCTAAGGGCCATGGGATATGGCCTGGGCGTGCAGGCCCTGGTGGAGCGGCGCATCCGCCAATGCCTGGACGCCGGCGCTGATGGGGTGATCGCCAGCCCGCACGAGGCGGCCCTGGCCCGCGAGATCGGCGGGGAAGGAATCCTGGTGGTCACGCCCGGCGTCAGGCCCGCCTGGTCCGGCAAGGACGATCAGGCCCGGGCCGCAACGCCTGCCGAAGCGCTGAAAGCCGGCGCCAGCCACTTGGTGTGCGGACGACCGATCAGCGCCGCACCCGACCCGCGCGCGGCTGCGCTGAAGATCGTCGAGGAGATGGCCTCAGCCTGACGGCTACCGCTTGCGGCCGCCGCCGCCCCAGCCGCCCATGTGGCCGCCACCGCCGCCCATGGCTATGCCGCCGCCTGGTGTGCAGCCGCAACCCGGACCGCTGGGCTTACCGCCGCCCCCGTGACCGCCGCCGCCGCCGTGGCTGAAGAACCCGCCGCCGATGGAGATGCTGGAGGAAATACTGGCCGACACGCTGGCTGAGGCTGACGAGCTGCTGCTGGAGGACGAGTTGGCGACGCCAGAGCCCGAGCCTATACCCGATCCGCTGCCTGACCCCCCGCCTCCCCCGCCGCCCGAACCGCCGCCGTTGCCTCCGCCCCCGCCGCCGCCCCCGCCAAAGAAGGTCGGCGCGGACACGCCGCTGAAGCCGGTTCCCAGGAAAATCTGGCCGTTGGACGGACCGCCGCCCCCCCCGCCGCCGCCACTGATCACATTGGGTCCCACGCCGCCGTCGATATAGAGGTTCGACAGCACCACGCCTTGGGGCTCTGGCGGGGCGAAGGGAATGTATCGGCAGTCCAGCACCCGTTCGCCGGATTTGACGGACGGGCATTGCGGGCCTGTGTGGTGCGTAGAATAGCCGTGGCTGGACCCGCCGCTGTAAGCGTAGCCGTCGCGGTCCTGAACCTGCTCCTCGACCTTGCCCGACCAACTCAGGTAGCGATACGACGCCTCGATCCGCTCCACGCGGTGGGTGGGCGTCTGGCGATAGCCGCCTTGGTAAGCGGCCCCCTCGCGTTGGACGCGGTGGTCTTCAAGGGCGCGGCCCTGCGGTTGCTGGCGCCGCGATCCTTGGTCGTAACCGTCTCGATCATAGCGCGCGTGATCGGACCAATCGCGGTCCTGATAGGACTGGCTGTAATAGGCCTGGGCGGGACCGACCGACGCCTGGGCATAACCGCCATCGCGGTCTTGCGCCTGGTAGACGTCAGGCGGGTAGGCCTGAGAAGGGCCATAGGCGCCATAGGATTGCGCGAGTGCGGACGAGCCGGCGGCGGCCAGCAGGGCTGCGGCGCCGATAATTCGCGTTACACGATTAACCATAATCGGCCTCCGAGCCGGCGAACTGAGCTCGAAGCCTAGTAAAACATGGGGTTTGTCGCGAGCGCTTGCGTCCGCAGCGTGAATCGCACGCAACTGTCAGGCGAGTCAGCCTGGTGCTAGAAGTCGACGGCCAGCCCCTTGCGTTCCCAGTCGCCGTAGCGTGTCGGTTCGAGCCCTTGTGGCCCGCCCAGTTCATGGGGCGCATCCCGCGAGGCCTGGGCGTCGCGGCGTTCAGCCGCCTCCTTCAAGGCGCGCACAGCAGCCGGCGTGAGGACCTTGCCCGGCGCGGCGCCGGGGGCATCAGACGGGGCGGCAGGTTCGCTCATGATTGGTGGTTATCGACGATGGCTTTGCGGGACAAGCCCGGTTCCGCGCGGCGGGAGTCAGGCTATCAAGGGGCATGCGCCGCGCCCTTGCCCTTATGTGCCTGATTGCAGCTCCCGCTTGGGCTGCCTCTCAGCTCGCGCCGCCGTCCGCCGCGCACGCCCAGTCTGCGCGTCTGAAGGGTGAGATCGCCCAACTGAAGGCCCAGCTCGTGGACCTTGGGGCGGTGGAGGCGGGCGGCGAGCGGTCCAACCTCGATAAGAAGGCCCGGCTGGAACAGCTCAATGCCCAGGAAAGCGCCGTGTCGGCCCGCGTCGGCGCGAGCCGGGCGACCGTCGCGCGCCTGATCGGAGCGCTGGAGCTTTATCGCCGCAATCCGCCGCCGGCCTTCCTGGTCTTTCCGTCCTCGGCCAAGGACGCCGTGCGCGCACAAATCCTGGCGCGGGCCATCGCCCCGCAGCTGCAGGCCCAAAGCCGTGTCCTGGCCGCCCAACTGCAGCAAGTGCGGCGCTTGCGGCGGGTTGTGGACGCCGCCAGCGAAGAGCTGTTCCGTTCCGAAAGCGATCTCGCCGACCAGCGCGCGCGCATCGAGGCCTTGATCGACCAGAAGAGCGCCCTGGAACGACAACTGGACAACGGCGGCCCGGCCGCGCAGGCGGCGCTGCGGACCCTGGCCGACAAGGCGGGCGCCCCCGGCGCCCTGATCGACCGCCTGTCGGCGTCGGCCGCATCCGCGGGACCGGCGCCCAGCGGATTTATCGCCCCGGTGCAGGGCCGGCTGATCGCCCGCTATGGCCAACAGACCGACAAGGGCCGCTCGCAGGGGTTCACCTGGCGCGCTGCGCCCGGCGCGCCCGTGCTTGCTCCGGTGGCCGCGACGGTGGAATACGCCGGGCCGCTCAAGGGCTACGGCGTGGTCTTGATATTGGCTGCAGGTGGAGCCTATCATCTTGTATTAGCGGGCCTTCAGGCCGTCAGCGAGACGAGCGGGCAAGCGGTCGCCGCCGGCGAACCGATCGGCCGAATGGCGGATGATGCAGCCACCCCCACCGATCTTTACCTGGAAGTACGCCGCGAGGGAGAGACGGTGGACCCGGCCCGTTGGCTCAAGTCGGCAAAGCGCTAAAAAACCACTCGCCCGAGGCGACATCGCATTTCTCATTTCGTCGCCTATATGCAACGAAGCTGGAATGAAAATGTCTTACGGTGGTTTGACGTCTTCAAATCGGCGCAAATTGGACCTATGGCGGTAGCCGATGCGTAAAACACTTCTGATCGGCGCCTGCGCCTTCGTTCTCGGCGTCGGAACCACGACCTATGTGTTCCAGGCCGCCCGCGCCGCCGCGCCCCGTTCCGAAACCTACAAGATGCTGGAGCTGTTCGGGGACGTCCTGACCCGGATCGATGGGCAGTACGTGGAGCCGGTCAACGACAAGAAGCTGATCCAGGCCGGCATCGACGGCATGCTCACTTCGCTGGATCCCCATTCCAACTACTTGGATCCGGAAAGCTTCAACAACATGATGGACCAGACCCGCGGGGAATACGGCGGGCTGGGCATCGAGATCACCAGCGAAGACGGGGTGGTCAAGATCATCTCGCCAATGGACGACACCCCGGCCAGCCGGGCCGGACTGGCGGCAGGCGATTACATCACCGCCATCAACGGCCAGACCGTGGTCGGGCTGAACCTGAGCGACGCCGTCAAGCAGATGCGCGGAAAGGTGGGCGAAACCATCATCTTGTCCATCGCGCGCGAAGGACACGATCCGTTCGACGCCAAACTCACCCGCGAAGTGATCAAGGTCAAATCGGTCAAATATCACCGCGAAGGCGATTACGGCTACGTCCGCCTATCGGGCTTCGACGAGAAGACCGGGGCGGAGACCGAGGCGGCGGTCAAGGACCTGCTGTCCAAGTCGCCCAAGATCAAGGGGCTGATCCTCGACCTGCGCAACAATCCCGGCGGCCTGCTCGACCAGGCCATCACGGTGTCGGACGTGTTCCTTAATGGGGGCGAAGTGGTCTCCCAGCGCGGCCGCGATCCGCTCGATCCCAAGCAGGTCCAGCGCTATAACGCCAAGCAGGGCGGTGACTTGCTGCACGGCCTGCCCATGGTGGTGTTGATCAATTCCGGTTCGGCCTCTGCCGCCGAAATCGTGGCCGGCGCCCTGCAGGACCGTCACCGCGCCGAATTGGTCGGCCTGACCAGCTTCGGCAAGGGCTCGGTGCAAACCCTGATCCCGCTGAACAACGGCCTGGACGGCGCGCTCAAGCTGACCACGGCGCGCTACTACACCCCTTCGGGCCGATCGATCCAAAAGACCGGCATTACGCCGGATCTGGAGGTCGCCAAGACCCGCAATGAAGCCCAGACCATCGCCGACCACTCCTTCCAGTTCTCCGAGGCGTCCTATCGCAACGCCCTGAACGCGGACGAGGGCAAGAGCCGCGTCACGCCCCATCAACCGGCCGAGGAGCCGCCGAAGGACTTCGACGACAAGAAAGGCGACTTCCAGCTAACCCGCGCCCTGGACGTGCTCAAGCACGGCGGGGTGGCCAATACGCCCAAGCTGGAGACCCCGACCCCCAAACTGGCCTCGGTGCTCGAGCGCAAAGCCCCCGGCAAGCCGCTGGCGGTCATTCCCAAGGCCGACCCCGCGCCGACGGCGCACTAGAACTCCGGCCGCAAAGATCGGCGTAGGCTCATGTCCATCCTGACCGCCGTCAAACGACGGGCGCCCGCCGCCCTGGCCCTGGCGCGGCGCGAGATCGGCCCCATCGCCGTGGTCCTGCTGCTGGCCGCCTGCATTCTGATATTTCGGCACATCGCCGATGAGGTCGGCGAGGGCGACACCCGAGCTTTTGACCGCTCGGTGATCTACGCCCTGCGAACCCCCGGCGATCTGGGTCGCCCCATCGGCCCGGACTGGCTGAATGTGGCGGTGATCGACTTCACCGCCCTGGGCTCGATAACCCTGCTGGGCCTAATCGTCCTGATCGTCTGCGGCTTGTTCCTGAGCCTGAAGCGATGGCGCGAGGCTTTGCTTCTGCTGCTGGCGTCGGGGGGCGGGCTTATCCTGACCGAACTGCTGAAGACCGTCTTCCAGCGGGATCGACCGCCTTTGGTCCTGCATGTCGTGCCCGCGATGAACGCCAGCTTCCCCTCCGGTCACGCCACGCTCAGCGCCACCGTGTTCCTGACGCTCGGCGTGCTGATCGGACACTTCGCCGACAGACGCAGGGTGCGCGTCTATGCCTTGACCATGGCGGTCGTCTTGGCGGTGTTGGTGGGTTGCAGCCGGGTCTATCTCGGCGTGCATTGGCCAACCGACGTCCTTGGGGGGTGGTTCGTCGGCGCGGCCTGGGCGTTGCTCTGCTGGGCCGCGGCCCTCGCCTGGGAGCGCGTCGCCCATCGCAAGTTCGCCATCGCCGAGACAGGGACGAGCGAGGAGGACCGCGCGGGGTCCGAGGCTATGTCGCAAGAGGCGTAGGCGAGACGAGCCGTGAAGCGGTCCAGCGTAAGGGTGCGCGATGCGGGCTTCTCTGTCATTGTACGCTCGTAGGATCAATTTGGAGCGGGGGCAGGGATGTTTCACAAGACTTTGTACGCCTTGTCTTTTGGGCTGTGCCTGACCGCCGCCATGGCTGCACGGGCCGATACGCTCCGCGTGCCTAAATCGGGAACACCCGCCTTCGTCGCCGACGTCGCGAGCGGCTGGACGCCCAACTATGACGACTACGGCAATCTGGTGATCGCGGCCGACGATCACAGCAGCTTCGTGCTTCTCAGGATTCTCGACGATCCGGGCATTGGCGACCGGACTCTGGAAGATGTGGCGACTGAGGTTCTCAAGGCGGCCGAGGCCACGCCCTTTTCCCGCAGCGGGCCCGGCGGCATCGCGGGCCACCCGGGCGAGTCTTTTTACAGCCAGATGACCAGCAACAGCACCAAGCTCGATGTCAGGCTCGTCGTCGTCAAGCTGGACACAGCCCATGACGCCGTCCTGGCCGTGATTGAACAGCAGACCATCACCTCCGCTCAGACCGCGAACCTGTCCGACGCGGTCGGCCGGATCGGCCTGAGCGATAGGTGAGCAACCCAAGGAAGATATCTGGACCAACCGCAGGCTGCCTTACGCATGACCCATGCCAGGGTCGCGGCGCCCCGATTGAATATCGAACACCACGACGACCACCATCGCCAATTGCCGCCCGGCCACGATATCGGTCCGGAGGACGGCCTGCATCACCGATTTGACGATGTGAATCGCGAATACTACCCTCGGCCCCGGCAGCGCTACACACTGCGGGTAAAGCAGACGAAGGGACCGGCATGAAGCGCAACGCAGGATTCGCTCCCCTCGTGGCCAAGGCCGGGATTTTGGGCGTCGGCATCCTCGGCTTAACGGCGAGTCATGCGGCGGCGCAATCGCCGACCCTGGACGTCACCCTCGGCTTCATCCGCGACGCGGTCGCCCAGCAGGGCAAGCTTAACTTCGCCAGCACCACTCGCGATCCTGCCGACGGCCAGTCCTGGGACAACCAGTTCACGGTCGAAGCCAGCAATGTCACCAGTGACGAAAGCCAATGCACCATCGGCTGGCATTGGGTATCCACGGTGGATGGAAAGTCGGCGCAGGATTTGGACGCCGAGGTCGATTTCAAAATCGTCACCAGCGCCACGATCACCAGCCTGGACGACGATATCGCCCGCCTGAACGCTAGTGACGGTCACGCCGCCTGGGTCTCGCAGATGCGCCCGCCGATCGCGGTGCTGCTGGTGCGCAAAAGCAACGGCCACGCCAATACGGTGGATTTCAGTGACCGCGACTTGGCCGAACGGGTGGCGAAGGCCGTGCGCCACGCCGCCGACCTGTGCGGCGGAACCAAAAGCCAGCCGTTTTAGGGCGTCACCGGTACGCAATACACAGCGGGACGGTCGTGTTCGCCGCGCGAGGCCGCGGGACTGCGCGGGTTTTTGAAGGCCTAGGACCAATCGACATTCAGGATTCACAGGGCGACTGAGCGCTGATTCATTCCGTTCCGGATTTATTGATTCGGAGCAGAACGATGAGTGTGAAGCG
>JBEHYN010000018.1:0-51789 GCA_048498155.1 Pseudomonadota bacterium
CGCTTTGCCGTACCCTGTTGGCAAAGAGGGGCCGGTAGCTCAGCGGTAGAGCATTCGACTTTTAATCGAATGGTCCTGGGTTCGATTCCCAGCCGGCCTACCACCCTCTGTACGCCACCGCCAAGCTGACAGGGCGGCGGAATCAATTTAGCTGTAGTCTCCTTAAGCCTCGCCGGACGCGCGTTTACAGGCGCGTCTGCGTGCACACGCAACAGGAACAGGCGCCTCCCAATGACCACACCGCTGAAACTCGCAGTGCACGTCGTGGGCATTCTCGCCGTTTGCGGATGTCTCGGAGAAGCGCGCGCCCAGGTTCCCAAGCCAATGGGTCCGGCGGCCGTTGGCGAACCGGCTGGCCCCGCCCCCGCACCGCCCCCTGTCGCGCCGCCGTCCGACGCCGCTTTGCTGGGCAGCTTGCCGATTCCGCCCATGGCCAAGATTCTCAGCGACCAATCTCTGATCATAGGGTCTGGAGACACCTGGGTCGGTCGGCTCACGCTGAACGTCGGGCGCGATGTGACCGGCGCCTACACCTACTTCCTGCAAAATTTCCAGCAGCAGGGCTGGACCTTGCAAAGCGCGGTGCGCTCCAAGATTAGCCTCCTCGTGTTCACCAAGGGTGGGCGCAGCGCCACCATCGAATTCCAGGACCCAAAAATGCTGGAAGGCTCCAGGGTCACGGTGACCATGGCCCAGTTGGGAACCACAGCCAGCTTCTGAACGCCTTGGCGGTCTAAATCAGCGCCCCGTGGCAGTGCTTGAACTTCTTGCCTGAGCCGCAGGGGCACGGCGCGTTGCGGCTGGTGCGCTCCCAGCCGTCGGGCAGGGCGCTGACGGGTAGGGCTTGGCGCTGCTCAGCCGATAGGCCGTCCGGCAATCCGCCTCCGGTCATTTCGTTGCGACCCGTCAGCGGATCCAGGTGCACTTCCGTAAGCTGGCCGAGCGCAGCCGGCGCGGGTTCCGGTTCCTGGAATTGGAACTCCACCGTCATCAGCCACCGGGTCACGTTCTGGCGCAGGTCCACCAATAGCGTCTCGAACAGGGAGAAGGCTTCGGTCTTGTACTCGTTGAGCGGGTCGCGCTGACCGTAGCCGCGCAGGCCGATCACATTGCGCAGGTGGTCCAGATGCATCAGGTGCTCACGCCACTGCATGTCGACCATCTGCAGCAGGAAGGTCTTCTCGATCTGGCGCATGTAGTCATCGCCGAGGATCGCAATCCGCTCGGCGGCGCGGGCGTCGGCCGCGGCGCCGATCCGCTGCACAAACTCCTCATTGGCGATGCCATCTTCCTGCGCCCATTCGGCCAGGGGCAACTCCAGCCCCAACAGGGCGCGCACGCGCTCGTCCAGGCCTGCGATATCCCATTGCTCGACATAGGCCTTGGGCGGCAGGTGGCGATCGACCAGGTCGATCACGGTGTCGCGACGCATTTCGGTGACAATTTCCGAAAGATCTGTCGCCTCCATGAACTCCTGGCGCTGCTCGAACACGGCCTTGCGCTGGTCGTTCACAACGTCATCGTACTTGAGCAGGTTCTTGCGGATTTCGTAATTGCGCTGCTCGACCTTGCGCTGGGCCGTGGCGATGGCCGAATTCAGCCACTTGTGGGTGATCGCCTCGCCCTCAGCCACGCCAAAGGTGCGCATGATCGAGTCCAGCCGCTCGCCGGCGAAGATACGCAGCAGGTCGTCTTCGCAAGACAGAAAGAACTTCGAATGCCCCGGGTCGCCTTGCCGGCCGGTGCGGCCGCGCAACTGATTGTCGATTCGGCGGCTCTCGTGCCGCTCAGTGCCCAGCACGAACAGCCCACCGGCGGCCAGGGCCTTGGCCTTGGCGTCGGCGATCTCCGCCTCCAGCTCCTTCTGGCGGGCGGCGGCCATCTCGGGGGTGACCTCCACGCCCAGGCCGCGTTGTTCCTGGCGCCAAGCTAGCACGCGCATGTCCACGTTGCCGCCCAGTTGAATGTCCGTGCCCCGGCCGGCCATGTTCGTGGCGATGGTCACTGAGCCCGGCACGCCGGCGTCGGCCACGATCACAGCTTCCTGTTCGTGATAGCGGGCGTTGAGCACCTGGTGGGGAATGCCGGTAAGCGTCTTGCCGTCGATCTCAAGTTTGTGGGCCTTGAGCAGCTCCGACAGTTGCTCGGACTTTTCGATGGACACCGTGCCCACCAGGATCGGTTGACCGCGCCGATAGCAGTCCTCGATCTGGGTGATGATCGCCTGGTTCTTCTCGGCGGCGGTGCGATAGACCTCGTCGTCGTCGTCGATGCGGCAGATCGGACGGTTGGTCGGAATCTCGACCACGTCCATCTTATAGATGTCGAGGAATTCCTGGGCCTCGGTGGAGGCCGTGCCGGTCATGCCGGACAGCTTGGAATAGAGGCGGAAGTAGTTCTGGATCGTAACCGAGGCCAAGGTCTGGTTCTCGGGCTGGATTTCGACGCCCTCCTTGGCCTCGATGGCCTGGTGCAGACCTTCAGACAGCCTTCGACCGGTCATCATGCGCCCGGTGAACTCGTCGATCAGCATGATCTCGCCGGAGCGAATGATGTAATCCTTGTCGCGCTGGTAAAGGGTGTTGGCCCGCAGCGCCTGATTGATGTGGTGCACCACTGAGATGTTAGCCGGGTCGTACAGGCCCGCTGAATCCACGGCCAGGTGTCCGCCCGCCTCGAGGATTTCTTCCACCCGCTCGGATCCGACTTCGCTCAGCATCACCTGGCGTTGCTTCTCGTCCAGGTCGTAGTTGTCCGCCCCGTCGGCGATCAGCTGGCGGACTACGCCGTCTATAGTCCGGTAGAAGTCCGAGCGGTCCTCTGTGGGACCTGAAATGATCAGCGGCGTGCGGGCCTCGTCGATCAGGATGGAGTCCACCTCGTCGACCACCGCGAAGGGGTGGCCGCGTTGGACCATCTCACGCGCGTCATAGACCAGATTGTCGCGCAGATAGTCGAAGCCGAATTCGTTGTTGGTGCCGTAGGTGATGTCGCTCGCGTAGGCCTTCTGGCGCTCAGGCTGGGACAGGCCGTTGACGATCACGCCGACGCTCATGCCCAGGAACCGGTAGACTTGTCCCATCCATTCGGCGTCGCGCGTGGCCAGATAGTCGTTCACGGTGATCAGGTGCACGCCCTTGCCGGCCAGGGCGTTCAGATAGACCGGAGCGGTAGCCACCAAGGTCTTGCCTTCGCCGGTCCGCATCTCGGCGATGCCGCCCTTATGCAGCACCATGGCGCCAACCAGCTGCACGTCGTAATGGCGTTGGCCCAAGGTGCGCCGGGCGGCCTCGCGCACTGCGGCAAAGGCTTCGGGCAGCAGGTCATCAAGGGTCTTGCCGGTTGCGAGCTGGGCGCGGAATTCGTCCGTCTTGCCGCGCAGTTCCTCGTCCGACAGCGCGGCGTAGGCGGGTTCAAGGGCGTTGATGACCGCCACCCTACCCAGCATCGCCTTCACGCTGCGATCGTTGGAAGAACCGAAAATCTTTTTAGCAAGGCCGAGCATGTAGGGTCCAAACTCAAGGTGAAGCTAGCGCGCCGCACAGAAGCGGGGCCGCGCGAGAAGGTCAGAAAAACCGCTCGACTTGCGCGCGCGCGAGACTTAAGCACCGGCCGGTGGCCTGTCAACGCAATGGCCTTTGCCATCAAGGCTTTGGTGTGTTGGCACAGCGCCTCCTTAGAGCCCATGGCGCAGGGACGACATCATGACCATCGCCAAGGCGCCGATCCGGCTTGCGCTTCTGTCCACCGCCCTCGGTCTTTTGAGCCTGGTTCTGGTCGCTTGTAATCGGCCGGTCATCGCCGAGCGGCCGCCTCAGGCCGGCGATGTCGCTGTGGCTAGGGTCAATGGCCGCATCGTCTGGAAGTCCGACGTGGTGCGTGAGGCGGTGGCTCAGGGCCTGATCGGCGAGGGTGAGCCGTTGGACGTTTCCTCGGACGTGTTTCACCGCACCTTGGACGAGGTGATCGATCAGAAGCTGCTGGCGGCCGAAGCCATATCACGCAAGCTCGACAAGGACCCTGCGGCCCAGAGGCGGCTGGCTTCGGCGCGCGAGCGCATCTTGTCCGACATGTTGGTGGAGTCGGTGGTGGAGAAGGCGGTCAACGATAACGCCATCCGCACGCTCTATGAGGAACAACTCAAAGCGGCCAAGCAGGACGAGGAATTCCACGGCCGGCAGATCGTTCTGCCCAGCCAGGGCGATGCGGAGGCGGTCAAGAAGCTGTTGGCGTCCGGCGCCTCGTTCGACGCCGTGGCCCTCGAACGGTCGTCCGACTCCGAGACCAAGTTTAACGGCGGCGATCTGGGCTATTTCACCCTTGATGTCATGCCGGACCCCTATGGTCAGGCGCTGAAGGCGGCTAAGCCCGGCGACATTGTCGGACCGTTCCAGACCGAAGCCGGATGGGTTCTGGTCAAGGTCGAGGACCGGCGGGCAGCTCAGCCCATCACCCTGGAATCCGCCCGCCCCCAGATCGTGCGGTTCCTGACCTATGATCAGGTGCGCGACCTGCTCGAGACCCTGCGCGGCCACAGCCAGGTGCAGACCCTGATCGCCCCGGCCAAGGACGCGGGCAAGGAGCCGGCTTCGGCCCCGTCCGACTCTGCAGTCGTTTCGGATGCGTCGGCGTCCGATGCGCCGCCGGTCGCTGCCCCGCCAGCGGCGCCTAAAGCCAAGATCAAGGCCAAGTCATGAGTGCGCCTTCAGTGCCTTCCGCCCCCGGCAAGCCCGGCCTCCAGGTGTCGCCGCTCGCGGTGTCCTTTCCGGCCATCCCGCCCATCGGCGGGATCGAGCTGTCCTCCCTGGACGCTGGTTTCTACAAGCATGAGCGCGACGACCTCATGCTCGTGCGCTTCCGGCCCGGGACGAGCTGCGCGGGGGTGTTCACCCAACACAAGGTCGGCTCCGCCCCGGTGGACTGGTGTCGCAAGGCCCTGCATGAGTCCCACGGCGAGGACGTGCGCGCCCTGGTGCTTAACGCCGGCTGCGCCAACGCCTTCACCGGCAAGGCCGGCGAGAAGACGGTGAACAAGGTCGCCGCCGCAGTGGCCAAGGCTATCGGCTGCAAGCCGCACGGCGTGATGCAGGCCTCCACCGGCGTGATCGGCGTGCCGTTCGATCCGGCCAAGATCACCGACCAATTACCCGACCTGATCGCCCGGCTGGATCCCGACGGCTGGTCGCGGGCGGGTCGGGCGATGATGACCACCGACACCTTCCCCAAGGGCGCTCACGCTATCGCCAAGATCGACGGCGTGATGGTGCACATTGCCGGCCTGGCCAAGGGTTCGGGCATGATCGCGCCGGACATGGCCACCATGCTGGCCTTTGTCGCCACCGACGCCGACATCGCGCCAGCGGCCCTGCAGACGCTGATTTCGCGGCTGACGGTCACGACCTTCAATGCCGTGACGGTGGACGGCGACACCTCCACCAACGACACCCTTTTGGCCTTCGCCACCGGCGCCTCGGGCGCTCCGCGCATCGAGCGGGCCAGTGATCCCAGGCTAGCCGACTTCCGCGACAAGCTGGAAGTGGTGCTGTTGAACCTCGCCATGCAATTGGTGCGCGACGGCGAGGGCGCCTCAAAGTTCGTCAAGATCACCGTGAGCGGCGCCAAGTCCAAGGGTTCGGCTCGCAAGATCGCCCTGACCATCGCCAACTCGCCCCTGGTCAAGACCGCCATCGCCGGTCAGGACGCCAACTGGGGCCGCATCGTCATGGCCGCCGGCCGGGCGGGCGAACCGCTGGACCGGGACCGGTTGTCCGTGCAGTTCGGCGATCTATGGGCCGCCAAGGACGGGGCCGTGGCCAAGGGCTACGACGAGGCGGCGATGTCGACCTATATGAAGAATGACGAGCTGGAGATCGGCGTGGACGTCGGCGTCGGCCACAAGCAGGCCACCGTGTGGACCTGCGACCTGACCAAGCGCTACATCGAAATCAACGGCGACTATCGGTCGTGACGATCAAAAACGTCATCCTCGGCCAACGAGGGCGAAGCCCGAGGCCGAGCCGAGGACCCAGCAGCTCCAGGCGTTCCGCTTGCTGGGTCCTCGGGCTCGCCTTTCAGGCGCCCCGAGGATGACGGAGAAAAGGATAGTCCTCGTCGCCGCCTGCGCCCTGGTGGATGCCGACGGTCGCGTGCTCATCTGCCAGCGCCCGCAAGGCAAACAACTAGCAGGCCTATGGGAGTTTCCCGGCGGCAAGGTGGAGGCGGGCGAGACGCCGGAAACGGCCCTCATTCGCGAGCTGAAGGAAGAGCTGGATATCGACGTCAAACAAGCCTGCCTCGCACCCTTCGTGTTCGCCTCCCATGCCTATGAGGACTTCCACCTTTTGATGCCGCTCTATCTGTGCCGGCGCTGGGATGGGTTCGTGAAGGCGCTCGAGCACGCGGCCCTCGCCTGGGTGCGCCCAGACAAGATGGGCGACTATCCCATGCCGCCTGCGGACGCGCCGTTGGTGGCCTATCTGCGGGATTTTATTTAACGATCTTCCCGGCTGTGCCACAGCCTGAGAACGTAAATCACGTCGCCTTGCAGTTCGTAACGCATCTCATATTGGCCGACGAGAATACGGCGTACTTCGTTCGGCTCAAATTCCTGAAGCCGTTCACCCAGTCGGGGTTGCGCGATCAAGCGGGCAGGGGCCGCGACCAGGGCCTGCACGGTGCGCGCTGCGGCGGCTCGGTTCACCGGCGCCAGAAAGTCGTGCAGTCGGACCAGATCGGCCTGGGCCTTCTTGGTCCATTTCAGCCTCATCAGAGAGCGGGAGGCAGGGGATGATCGCTGTCGAGACTTTCCGCCCAGGCGAGCACGCGTTGATGGTCGATGACCCGACTGGCATCAACATCCGCCATGGCCTCCAGGGTCAGGCGCCGGCGGTCTTCTTCCTGATCGACCCACGCCAACAACGCCTGTTTGACGATCCAACCACGAGAGCGCTCTAGGCGTGCGGCCATTTGATCGACCTTGTCGGCCAGGGCCAACGGAACGTGGGCGGTTAGAACCTTTGTGTCCATGAGCGATCCCTTGGTAATCGCTATCAATCATAATGATTAGCAGTGATTTTGAAAGAGGCGATTCACCCGCCGCTCTTCTCCCCCGCCGAAATTTCCATCGTCCCCAGCGCATCCGCCAGTCGCATCTTGGCCGACCCAGGCCGCAGGGGCTGTTGCTGGTCCGGGTGGGGGGACCAGCCGGTCATGATGATCAGGTCGAAGGTGGCGCGCACGCGGCCGTCGGGATCGGAGAACCGCTCGGCGTAGATTTCGCAGGCGCGAGCCAACACGGCGCGCGATAACGATTTGCGCGAACGCTCGGCCAGGACATTAGTCTCGCCCATGGCCTTAAGGTCGGCGATCAGTTTCAGCGGATGATCGTAACGAACGACCAAGCGGTCCGTATCGGCAACCGGCAGGGCAAAGCCCGCCCGTTGCAAAAGCCCCGCCGCGTCCAGGGCGTCGGCGAAGGGCGAGACGCGCAGGCCCGCCCCATCGCTTAATTCCGCCTCGGCCGCCAGCAGGGATTGGCGCAGTTCGGTCAGGCTGGAGCCGCCGACGATAGCGCCGATGAACAGCCCATCCGGCTTAAGCGCTTGGCGAATCTGGATCAGGCTCCCGACCAGGTCGTTGGTCCAATGCAGGGCCAAGGTCGAGACGACGAGGTCCACGCTCTCGGCGGCGAAGGGCAGGCGTTCCTCGTCGACCTGCACGCGCGGGCCATGGCGGCCCATGAGCATGGCGGCGGACAAATCGGTTTCAATCAGCAGGCCAACCCGTTCGCTGGCCGGACTTTGGGCAAGGGCCTTGGCGAAGGCGCTTTTGCGCGCCCCAAGGTCGACGGCCGTCGGAAAGCTGCGCAGGATCGCTTCCAGCCGCTCGACCACATCGGCGGCGGCGCGCGCCTTGAGGAAGTCGGCCTGACTGTAACGGCCGGCCGCCCGGTCCAGGCGCAGGCGGTGCAGGGCGCGGTCGAACAGGGGGGGCGGAGAGCTCATGCTTTGGAACGTGACAGGCTGGCCGTCGGCGGCCGTTCAGTCATGGGGCGCCGCGCCCGCCCTGGCAAAGGGTCTGTGGCTGGATAGCCTTCGCACGGCGCAGGATCTGGTGTTTCCCCATCAGGCCCTGGACGGCAGCGGCCGCGCAGGATCAACCGGCCTGCCCGCCGAAGCCTGGTCGCGCATTCGCTTTTTGGAGGCGCCGGTGTGCGACGGCTGCGGGACGCCGTTCGACTATGACATGGGGCCGGGCGTGCGCTGCGCGTCCTGCGAGGCCAAGCCCCGCACCTTCGTCCGCGCGCGGGCGGCGTGTCTTTACGACGAGGCGTCCCGTGATCTGATCCTGCAGTTCAAGCATGCCGACCGAACCGATCTGGCTAATCTGTTCGCGGCCTGGATCAGCCGGTCAGCCGCCGAGCTTCTAGCCGAGGCGCAGCTCGTCGCGCCCGTGCCCATGCCGCCTCTGCGCCTGATCCGTCGCCGCTATAACCAGGCCGCCGAGATCGCCCGCCCGCTGGCCCGGCGATTGGGCTTGGCCTATCGACCCGGCGTCTTGACCCGCCTCGCCGGTGAAAGCCAGGCCGGGCGCTCTGGCGCGGGGCGCACGCGCAATGTCGCGGGCGCCTTCACCGTGCCCGAACAGGCCAAGCCCCAGATTGCCGGACGCCGCATTCTGCTGATCGACGATGTGATGACCACCGGGGCCACCGCGGAGGCCTGCGCCAAGGCGCTGCTCAAGGCTGGGGCCGGCGCCGTCGATGTCGCAGTGGTGGCCAGGGTGCGCGAGGCGGCTCACGTCTCTATATGAAGGACGTAAGGTTCTTTCAGAGATTCTGGCTTATGGCTCATGTGACGATCTATACGCGCCTGGGATGCGGCTACTGCACCCGGGCGCTGGCGCTGCTGACCCAAAAGGGCGTGGCGTTCGAGCAAATCGACGCGGGCATGGATGTGATCAAGCGCAAGGAAATGATCGAGCGCTCCGGCGGCGGTTCGACCTATCCGCAGATCTTCATCGACGGCAAGCACATCGGCGGCAGCGATGAGCTGTTGGCGCTGGAGCGGCAAGGCGAATTGGACGCGCTTTTGACTGCATGAGCCATCTGCGCGTCGCCTTGATACAGACCCGCACGCCCGCCACCCAGGCCGCCGCGCTGGAGCACATCACGCCCCTGATCCGTCAGGCGGCTAAGGCCGGTGCGCAGCTGATCCTCACCCCCGAGGGCTCCAACCTGCTACAACGTGATCGGCCCAAGATGCTGGCCGCCCTGCGCCGGCCTGAGGACGATCCATTCGTGCAGGGCGTGCGCATCCTGGCCAAGGACCTCCGGGTCTGGATTCTGATCGGCTCGGCCCTGGTCTCGACTGGCCCCGACAAGGCGGCTAATCGGGCCGTCCTGATTGATGCTGAGGGCGCTGTGGTTCAGACCTACGACAAGGTGCACATGTTCGACGTGGATCTGCCCAACGGCGACCGATATCGCGAGTCCGCGCTATATGAGCCGGGCGGCGAGGCCCGGCTGGCGCAAACTCCTTGGGGGCTGCTGGGCCTGACGGTCTGCTACGATATGCGTTTTCCCCAGCTTTACCGGGTATTGGCCAAGGCCGGCGCCCAGATGATCGCCGTCCCCGCCGCCTTCACCCGTCCCACCGGCGAGGCGCACTGGGAGGTGCTGCTGCGTGCGCGAGCTATCGAGAACGGCGCCTTCATCCTGGCGCCCGCCCAGGGCGGGGTGCATGAGGATGGTCGTGGAACCTGGGGCCGTTCCATTGTCATCGACCCATGGGGCCGCGTGTTGGCGCAGGCCGAGGGGGACGAGCCCGGGGTGGTGATGGCTGACCTTGATCTGGAGGAGGTCGCGCGCACTCGCCAGGCGATCCCGTCCCTGGCCAATGAGCGCCAGTTCGCGGGGCCGCTTTCGGAAGGGCAGAGCGCATGATCAAATACGCCCTGCTTTGCGAGCACGACCACGACTTCGAAGGCTGGTTCGCTGCTTCGGCCGACTATGACGATCAGCATGCGCGCGGTCTGTTGGAATGTCCCACCTGCGGCTCCAAGGCCGTGCGTAAGGCGATCATGTCGCCTGCCGTGGCGGGCACGAAAGCCCAGCATTTCGCGCCTGCGCCCTCGCCTGAAGCCATGCGCGATATGGCCCTACAGGTGCGCCAACAGGTCGAGGACAATTTCGACTATGTGGGAGACGCCTTCGCCAAGGAGGCCCGGGCCATCCACGAAGGCAAGGCGGAGGAGCGCGGCATCTACGGCGAGGCCACCCCCGCCGAGATCAAAGCCCTGGTCGAAGACGGCGTGCCCGTGGCGGCGCTGCCGCCCAAGCCCAAGGGCAAGGACGAGTTGAACTAAGGGCGGGGGCAGGCGCTAAGCGTGTACTCTGCATTCCCCTCTCAAGAGGGAAGGATCTTTATTTTGAAACCCGCCGCACCACGCCATGGGACCGACGGCGGGGTAGGGGCGCTCCCTGTTCCACCGCTTTTTCCGGCGAAGGCCGGAATCCAGATCGTAAGGTGCGGAACGGCGGCCGTTGATGCCGTCCGCTTGCTGAACCTTCGGCGGAATGACAGATTTCGGCTCGCCAGCAATCATTGGGGGGATGCTTGCCGTGATGCCTCAGTCAACGTCCGACGCCCGCAGCGAGTGGGACAGCATTCTCGAAGGTACGGATCGCCGCATCAGGGACTCTCAGGCGGCGCATTGGTCCGCCCAAGATATCTTTGACGATCTCGGCCGCGCCACGATGCTGGCGACCCTCCTGGGAGGCGCGTTTATCTCAACCGCAAGCGCCATAATGTTGGCCTTTCCAGCGATATTTCACGGCTACCAAACGGCCGTCAGCGTTGGCATGTTCGTACTGGGTTCACTGGTGTCGACGCTATCCGTGCTATTGGCCGTCATGAGGTGGCCTGAACGGACGCAAGCGCACCTCAGCGCCGCCAACGCCTATTCGACGCTGCGCCGAAAGGTCGAAATCCTTCGATTGGGGCTTCCAGACAGTCAATCCGACCTCCCGGGTCTCGTCGCCGAACTGGCGCATCTCAGCGAATTGTCGCCAGCGGTGCCGATCAATATCTGGAATCGCTCGGTGAATACCCAGAGTCGCCGAGCCCATTGAGAACGGCCGTACTACCCTTATTCAGGCGCCCCCTTGGCTTAAGCTGCCCCGGCCCGATCAATCGTCATCATGTAATTCACTTCGCAGTCGCCCGACCGCGACCACCGCCCGGTGAACGGGTCGTACGACACCCCGAATGGTCCGCCCACCAGCACCGGCTCCCCCGCCAGAAAATCTAGAATCTCATCGGGTTTCAAAAACTTCTTCCAATCGTGGGTGCCCACCGGCAGCCAGCGCAGGATGTATTCGGCGCCTAGCACCGCCAGGGCCATGGCCTTGGGCGTACGGTTCAAGGTGGCCAGGATCATCACCCCGCCGGGCGCCAATAACGCAACGCAGTCCTTGAGGAACCGGGCGGGATCGGCCACGTGTTCGATCACCTCCATATTAAGCACCACATCGAACGGCGCCTCGCCTTGGGCCAGCAGCGCCTCGGCCGCGCCGGCGCGGTAGTCGATCTCTAGTCCCTGTTCGGCGGCGTGGGCGCGGGCTGTGCCGATGTTGCGCTCGGACGCATCCACGCCAGTCACCGCAAAACCCAGTCGGGTCATGGGCTCGCACAGCAAACCTCCGCCGCAGCCGATATCGAGCAGACGCAGGCCCTCGAAGGGGCGCCGCGCGGTGATGTCCCGGCCAAAACGTAGGGCGACCTCGTCGCGAATGAAGGCCAAGCGGACGGGGTTGAAGCGATGCAGCGGCTTGAACTTGCCCTGAGGGTCCCACCATTCCGCGGCCATGGCGGAAAAGCGCGCGACTTCGGCCTCATCGATGCTGGAATGGGTTTCGACGGCCACGTTCATCTCTCCGCTTCAGCGGATAAGCCTCACATCGACGCCGAGTTCAAGGCCGGCCCAGGCGCGGTCGGCGGTCCAGGCCGGCAGCCGCCTTTGCAGGGCCAAGGCGAGGCAGGCCCGGTCGCCAAACGACAGGCCTTTGTGCGCCGTGGCCACGCGAAGGACGCCCGCAGTGAAAGCCTGGTCTTCGTCGAAGCCTACAACTGCGCACGGGAGCTGACGCAAAATCAGCTGGATGTCGTCGGAACCCGCGCCTTGCTCGCTCAGTTTTGCGACGACCTCGGACAGATTGACCGCGCTCAGAAGGCTGCCAGGCAAGACCTCTGTTGCCTGGGCTTGGCCCAGTTCCCCTCGAATGATCGTCAGCAGGACCGAAGAGTCCACGACGCAGTCATTCATTCTTGGCTCTCGCGGAAGGCTTCGGCGCGGCGGTCCGCAATCAGTTCATCCACGAGGCTGACCCCTGGCTTGGCGTAGCGCCGGAATATGGCCTGCGCCTGTTTGACTGCGGCCTCCAAGCTGTGAAGCGTCACCGTTCCATCCTCGGCCCGTTGGGCCATCACCTTGCCCCCGCGTTGGACGCCGAGCGCTGACCGGAGTGGTTCGGGCAACTCCAGGCGGCCGTCGACAGCGACCTCCAACCAAACAATATCGCTCGCCTCCTTAGGTGATGGCGGCGAAAGATAGGTTGGATCCGTTTCCGCAAATTGTCCTTCAACGGTCGATCCGGCGCGGCGCTCCTCGTCCACGAGCACGTTTCTTACATGTTGATAGCGCTTGCCCAGAAGACGAGCGATTTCCGCGCGGCCATAGCCGGCGCGGGCCAAGGCCCGGATATTGTCCGAGACGGTCGCGTTGCTTTTGATGACAGTGCTGGGATCGCTGAGCATGAGCGCAACGATAACATATGTATCAAATATTAGATAGGTAGTTTGTATCGGGCCCTTTCGAAGCCATGCCTGAAACTCCCTGTTTGCAGCGCGGCCCGCCCCCAGCTAGAAGGGCGCCCTTCTAACGCGGGAGACCTGCGGCGTGTCGCGGCTGGTGATGAAATTTGGCGGGACTTCGGTCGCCGATCTGGAGCGCATCCGTCGGGTGGCGCGGCTGGTCGCGGTGGAGACGGCTACGGGCAAGCAGGTGGCCGTCGTGGTCTCCGCCATGTCCGGCAAGACCAATGAACTGGTCGCCTGGACCGACGGGGCGGGCGCGTCGGCAGCGGGCCTGGACGCGTCGGACGATGAATATGATGTGGTTGTGGCGTCCGGCGAGCAGGTGACGGCCGGTCTGTTGGCCATGACCTTGCGCAACATGGGCCTTAAGGCGCGCTCCTTTGCCGGGTGGCAGATTCCCATCCTCACCGACGAAGCCCACGGACGTGCGCGGATCGAGGACATTCCGCCTGACAATCTGCTGGCGTGTTTCGACAAGGGCGAGATCGCCGTCATCGCCGGCTTTCAGGGCGTGACGCCCGGCGGGCGCATCACCACCTTAGGCCGGGGCGGGTCGGACACCAGCGCAGTGGCCATCGCTGCGGCTGTGGGCGGGGCGTGCGACATCTATACGGATGTGGATGGGGTCTATACGACCGATCCACGCATTGAGAACAAGGCGCGCAAGCTGGCCCGGGTCTCCTATGAGGAGATGCTGGAAATGGCTTCATTAGGCGCCAAGGTATTGCAGACTCGCTCGGTCGAGCTGGCCATGGCCCAGCGCGTGCCGGTTCGGGTATTGTCGAGTTTCGTCGAGCCGGGCGAGGCCCCGGGCCAAGGCACCATCGTGTGCGACGAGGAGGAGATCGTGGAAAAGCGTATCGTGAGCGGCGTGGCCTATAGCCGCGACGAAGCCAAGATCACCCTTTACGGCCTGCCCGACCATCCGGGCGTGTCTTCGGCGATCTTCAGCCGCCTAGCCGACGCCAACGTCAATGTGGACATGATCGTTCAGTCGCATGCCCGCACGCAGGGCTCCGCCAATATGGAGTTCACTGTCGGCAAGCGTGACGCCGCGCGCGCCGTAGAGATCGTGCGCGCCGGCCAGGCCGAGATCGGTTTTGAGGAAGTCGCGGTCAATGAGGATGTGGCCAAGGTCTCGGTGATCGGCGTGGGCATGCGCAGCCATGCCGGCGTGGCCAAGACCATGTTCGGCGCCTTGGCCGAAAAGGGCGTGAACATTCAGGTGATCTCGACCTCCGAGATCAAGATTAGCGTGCTGATCGACGCGGCCTATACCGAACTGGCCGTGCGAGCCCTGCACGCCGCTTACGGGCTCGATCAGCTGTAGCCTTAGGCGGAAATCTGCTTAAGAGCCAGAGACAAGTCATTCATATCAAACGGCTTTTTCAGTGTAATCGCATGCTGAAACGGGGGCGTTAGGCCTTGTGAGCCATAGCCGCTGGCGAAAATGAACGGAATGCCGCGTTCGGTGAGGACTTGCGCCACGGGCAGGGACGTCTGCCCCCCCAGGTCCAAATCCAGGATGACCAAGTCCGCATCCGTCTCCCGGGCCAGGATCAAGGCGCTGTCCAACTGCCCCGCGACGGCCACCACGCTGTGACCCAGGTCGGACAGCATGTCTTCCAGCAACATGGCGATCATCATCTCGTCCTCGATCACCAGTACGCGTCGGGCGGCTAGGGGGGCGTCAGCAGTCAGGGACATGGATATTGCCTTTGGCGGAGGACCCGGCGCGCCAAATCCGAATTTGGCTCAGGCCAAAATCCGCAACGTTGCGGGGGCCTGATAGGTTTCATATCGGTCCCGACAGTCAAGCAGCGATCCATCGTTACGCAATTTGTGCGAAAGTATCGCCCGCCTCTCCCCGACACGGGCCTGACGGGTTAAAAGCGGCTCAAGCAAGGAGACACGATGCCGATCACTGGCCTAGCCGCTCGCGGACCGCGCAGCCTGCTGCGTCAGATTCGCGAAGCCTTGGCGAGCGGCGGACCCGCCCAGGCGCGACTCGACATGGTTGTGCGGATCATCGCCCTGTCGATGGTCGCCGAGGTGTGCTCGCTGTATCTACGGCGCGCGACCAACGACCTGGAGCTGTTCGCCACCGAAGGCCTTAACCCCACCGCCGTGCACAATACGCGGCTGAAACCGGGCGAAGGCCTGGTGGGCGAGATTATGCGCCTGGGTCGGCCGCTGAACCTGGCGGACGCGCCAAACAACCCGAACTTTTCCTACCGGCCGGAAACGGGGGAAGACCCCTACCACGCCTTCCTCGGTGTGCCGCTGCTGCGCGGCGGGCGGGCTATCGGCGTGCTGGTGGTGCAGAACCGAACCGAGCGAATCTACACCGATGACGAGGTCGAGGATCTGCAGATCATCGCCATGGTGCTGGCCGAGATGGTGGCGGGCGGCGAGCTGGTCGACCAGGCGGAGCTCAAGGGCGTTGAACTGGCGCCCCATCGCCCCGAACGCTTGAAGGGCTTGAAGTTCGCCGAAGGGGTCGCCTATGGCGAGGCCGTGCTGCACGAGGCGCCGGTGGCCTCCGAGCAGCTTCTGTCGGACGACGCCGTGCGCGAAGAAGAACGGCTTAAGACCGCGATCGACGCCCTACAATCCCAGCTCGACATTATGCTCGACGGCCAGCACGGCATCGTCGGGCCTTCGTTTGAAGTGCTCGAAACCTATCGCATGTTCGCCCACGACCGCGGCTGGAACCGGTCACTGGAAGAAGCGGTGCGTTCGGGGCTGACGGCGGAGGCGGCGGTGGGCCGGGTCCGCTCAGAGCACCGGGCGCGGTTGTCTCAGGCGCGCGACCCCTATCTGCGCGAGCGGCTGCACGACCTGGAAGACTTGAATGACCGCTTGTTGCGTCACCTGTCGGGTGATGGTGCTGCGCCGCGCATTCTGCCAGACAACGCGATCCTGATCGCCCGTAACCTCGGCCCTGCCGATTTGCTGGAATACGATCGGACCAAGCTTAAGGGCGTGTTGCTCGAGGAGGGCTCCGGCGTCAGTCACGCGGCCATCATCGCCCGGGCCATGGACATCCCCATCGTGGGCCGCCTGCCGGGCCTGCGCGACCGGGTGTCCCAGGGCGATCCGGTGGTTGTGGACGCGGAGTCCGGTGAAGCCTATCTGCGGCCCCGGCCCGACGTGATCGAAGCCATCATGGCGCGCATCGATGTGCGCAATCAGAAACGAGCGGAATTCGCGCGCCTGCGCGACACGCCGGCCTTCACCCGCGACGGGGCCAAGATCACCCTGCTGATGAACGCCGGCCTGTCAGTGGACATCGACATCCTGCACGAGACCGGCGCCGAGGGTATCGGCCTGTTCCGAACCGAGTTCCAGTTCATGGTGGCCGAAGAACTGCCCCGGCTGGAAGCTCAGACCGCACTCTATTCTCATGTGATCGACGGGGCCGGCGACTTGCCGGTGATCTTCCGCACCTTGGACCTGGGCGGCGACAAGGTGCTGCCTTATCTGGAAGCGGAGCGGGAGGACAATCCGGCGTTGGGCTGGCGCGCGGTTCGCCTGGGGCTGGACCGTCCCGCCCTCTTACGCTTGCAGCTTCGCGCCTTGATCTGGGCCTCCAAAGGCCGAGAGCTTCGGGTGATGTTTCCCCTGGTGGCCAGCGTGGAGGAATTCCGGGCCGCCCGGGCGCTGGTGGATCACGAGATTGCCTGGGCCCAACGTCGCGGGCGCCCCACGCCCAGCACCCTTAGGGTCGGGGTGATGATCGAGGCCCCGTCCTTGGTCTGGCACCTGGACGCCTTGCTGCCGATGGTCGACTTCGTCTCGGTGGGCACCAATGACCTGATGCAGTACCTGTTCGCCGCTGATCGCGGCAATCCTCGGGTCAGCGAGCGCTACGACTTTTTGTCGCCCCCTGCGTTGCGAGTGATGAAGACTATCCAGGATGCTTGCGCCGAGTCCGGCACGCCTGCCTCCGTATGTGGAGAAATGGCTGGGCGGCCGCTGGAAGCCTTTGCTCTTGTGGCGCTTGGCTTTGATCGGTTGTCGATGCCTCCCTCAGGTATTGGTCCGGTCAAGCGCATGGTGCTGTCGCTAGATCGAGCGGCGGCTCGCCGCGGAGTTGTGAATTTACTTAAAGGATCGTCTGGATCGTTGCGTAGCGAGATAGAAACGTTGGCGCGTAAACTATATGTCGCAATTTAATCTATTGAATTCGGTGAGATAGCTTGATATCCACAAGAGCAGGTTAATAAGTTGGTTTAAGCGGGGGGCCGCGCGGATTGTCCGCAAATTGCTTTAGGTGGGGCGAGCAGTAGCCATGGCGCTCGATTCAGGCGCGGTTACAGAATCGATCACCCTGGTCGCTCAGGCGCCCATGGGTCGGATCGTCGAAGGCATGGAGCCGTTCATGAGCGGCGGCGCGGGCTTTGGCGGCGCTTTGCGCGCCTTGCGCGAGGCCCGCGGCCTGAGCCTGCAGGACGTTGCCGACGTCACCCGCATACGCCGCGCTTATCTGGCCGCCCTGGAAGACATGCGGCTGGACCAACTGCCATCCCGTCCTTTCGTCATCGGTTATGTGCGCGCCTATGCCCAAGCGCTGGGCATCGACCAGGACGAAGCGGTCTGCAAGTTCAAAGAGAACGCGCCGAGCACCAGTGAGCCGCTGCGCGCTCCCGTCGGAGTCCGTCGTCATCGCGATCCTCGCGTGTCCTTGGCCGCCGCCGCGGCCGCTGTGGTGGTCACGTGCGTTTTGGCATGGAATCTCGCTCAGCACGCCGTGGCCGGCGACGGCAAGGCCTCGCCGCCGGTTCCACTCGCCGCTTCGACCGCGCCCACGCCGACCGGGCCTGTGGCCTTGGCCGCCGCTCAGCCCGCGCCGCCGGAATCCGACGTGCCCAAGCCCTACATCACGCCGGGTCTGGCGCCGCCGAGCGCGGCGGCCGACGCTTCCGGGGGGCCAGCGCAGTTACAGCGCGTGGCCTTCAGCGCCCAGGGCGCCGTCTTCGGCGCGCGCGCCGATCAATCGACCGTTACCCTGCAGGCGCATAAAGCCGCTTCGATTATCATTCGCGGCATTGACGGAACGGTCTATTTCGCCCGCCAGCTTGCCGCCGGCGAAGCCTACCGGGCGCCCGCTACAGTGAAGGGTCTTGTGGTCGACGTATCCGATCCCCAAGCCTTCGATATATACGCCAACGGCGCCCTCCAAGGGCAGCTCCAGGCAAACCAGACGCCGTTGACCAAGCTGAACGGCTGACTTTTTCGCCCTTCCAGTCTATAAGTTGCGCCTGATGAGCACGACCGGACGATCTCGGCCCTGGTCAAGACGACGAGCGATGGCGCTGCTGTCGGCTGCGGCCGTGTGGCCTGTACGGGCCGTCAATGCCCAAACACCGACCGTCCCGGTCACCGATCCGCTCGTCTCCGCAGCTGATGACGCGGAGGTGATCGACGCCGCTCAGGATGGCAGCGAGCGGATGACAGTTCCGGTGATGGTCAATGGCCAGGGACCCTATTCCTTTATCGTCGATACCGCGTCTGACCGGACAACGGTGTCGCAAACCCTCGCCGCGACTTTGAACCTGCCTGCCAAGGGGTCCTTGAGCGTCGACAGCGCCACGGGCCTGGACGTCGTGCCGAGCGTTGAAATCGACAGACTGCAGGTGGGCTCGCGCGAGATCAGGGGGATCAGGGCGCCGGTCTTCAGCCAACACAATATCGGTGCGGCCGGGCTGTTGGGCATCGACGCCCTGGCCGACCAAAACATCGTCATGGACTTCCGCACCAAGCAGATGACGATCCAGCCCAGTTCCGGCCACGATGAGCCTGGCGATATTGTCGTCAGCGGTCGAAGCCGCTACGGCCAACTGGTCCTGGTCGACGCCTCCGTCGGGGGGCGCGATCTGTTTGTGGTGATCGACACGGGGGGGCAAACCTCTATCGGCAATTCCGTCCTGCGCAAGCTGGTGCAAAATCATTCGCTTTCCGCCGCCGTCGCCGAGCAGGTCAATGTGCTGAGCGTCAGCGGAGATACGGCGAAGGCCGACATCGACGTCCTGGCGCACGTCCGTCTCGGCGGCATCCAGGTCACCAATCTGCCGATCGCCTACGCCGACATCCACACCTTCGACAAACTGGACCTACGCAACCATCCTTCAATGCTGCTCGGCATGGATATTCTGCGGAAATTCGACAGGGTGTCGGTGGATTTCAAGGCGCGGCGAGTGCGCTTCCTCCTGCCGAAGGACCGCCTGGCCCGGATCCCTGACTGACGTGCGGGTTCGACAAGGCGGGCGAGGGTAGGCTAAGAGCGGCGCTTTCCGGCGTCAGGTTCCCAATGCGTCTGCCTCAGGCCCGCCTCGATCAGGTGCTCGATCGCTTCCATCAGGTGGAAGCGCGCATGGGCTCGGGCGCGGACGGAGCCGAGATTGTGCGCCTGTCCAAGGAGCATGCCGAGCTGAAGCCTGTGGCCGACGCCGTCGAAGCCCTGAGCCGCGCCCGCGCCGAAAGGCCCGAGCTGGAGGATATGGCGCGGTCGGATGATGCCGACATGTCGGCCCTGGCGCGTGAGGAGCTGCAGGCGCTGGATGAGCGCTTGCCCCGGTTGGAGCATGAGGTCGCCCTACTGCTGGCCCCCAAGGACAAGGATGAGAACGCCTCGGCCATCTTGGAGGTGCGCGCGGGAACTGGCGGCGATGAGGCGGCCCTGTTCGCCGGAGATTTGTTTCGCATGTACCAGCGCTACGCCACCTCGCGGGGTTGGCGGGTAGAGGTTGAGAGCGTCTCGGAGGGCGAAATGGGCGGTTACAAGGAAATCATCGCCTCGGTAACCGGCGAGGGCGTGTTCGGCCGATTGAAGTTTGAAAGCGGCGTGCACCGTGTGCAGCGGGTGCCCGACACTGAGACGCAGGGACGTATTCATACTTCGGCGGCGACCGTCGCCGTGCTGCCGGAAGCTGAGGATGTGGAGATCGAGATCAACGACGCCGATCTGCGCATCGATACCTACCGTGCCTCCGGGGCCGGCGGCCAGCATGTGAACAAGACAGACTCCGCAGTGCGTATCACTCACCTGCCCAGCGGCATCGTTGTGACCTCGTCGGAGAAGTCACAGCACCAAAACCGAGCCAAGGCGATGAAGGTGCTCAAGGCCAGGCTATACGACCAGCAGCGCACCGCCCTGGACGCCGAACGCGCCGAGGCGCGCAAAAGCCAGGTGGGTTCGGGCGACCGCTCCGAGCGTATCCGCACTTACAATTTTCCTCAGGGACGAGTGACAGATCACCGCATAAATTTGACCCTGTACACCTTGCCCAAGGTGATGGAAGGCGACCTCGACGAGATGATTGAGGCCCTGATCGGCGAGGATCAGGCGGCCCGTCTGGCCATGCTGGAAGACAGCTTTGCCTGACTTGTCCTAGTCCCGAACCGCGTCGGCGCGTTTGGACAGCACCACTGCGAGCCAGTGCAGGCGCGGCACTTCGGACACGATGGCGATCACGACCACAGTGAGCAGAGTGGAGAACAGGGCGCCGGTGATGCCGAATATGGCGTTCCAGAAGCCCAGGGAGACCAGCACCACCACCGGGTCAACGTCCAGCCGTTCGCCTTGAAGGCGCGGCAGCAGCACGCTGTCGATGGCGATCACGCTGGCTTCCAGGGCCACGCCCATCAGAAGCACCCGCCAGCCGAGATCGAACTGCGCCACGCAAAGCATGACAGGCAGGACCACGGCGGCGGCTGGTCCGATGATCGGGACGAACGAGGCAAGAAACACCAGGAAGGCTAGGAACAGGGCGTTGTCCAAGCTCGTCACGCGCATCACGGCCCAAAACACCAGGGCTAGCAGAGCGCCTTTAAAGGCCTGTAGGCCTATGTAACTCTCAGCCCCCTGGCGCACGCGCTGGAACACCCGCTCGGCGTGGCTGCGTGAATCCGGGGTCTTGAATAGACGGTGCAGCTTATCGGCGAAGGTGCGGCGCGAGGCCAGGATGAAACCAAGATAGACGATAACCAGCAGTAGTCCCGTGGCCAGTCTCCGGGCGGCCAGCAGCAAGCCTATGCCCAGGGGCTTGAAGTCCATGCCTTCGGCCAAGGGATGGTTGGAGAACGGCAGTCCGAAGCGGTCGGATAATTCGTAAACTAGGTCCTGACTTTTATGGGCCGCTTCCGCCAGGCTTTGGCTGAACTGCGGCGCGGCGTGGTAGATCAGAGCGCCCGAAGCGCCGAGCAGCAGCATGATAAATGCGAATGCGGCGCCGACGCGCGCCCATTCCGGGGTCTTGGGCGCCCAGCGGCCAACCTGATCGGCCAGGACATCGATTAGGAACAGGGAGAAGATCGCGACGATCAATGGCGTCAGAAGATCTTGCAGCCAGTGGGCGGCGGCGAAACAACCCAGCACGGCAAGGATCAGAACGCTGTTGGCCAGGCTCGACCGCGCGGCGGTGGAGGGGGTGGATGGGGAGGGATTGTAGGCCATTCTTGTTTCGCTCATCCCGAATTCGCACATCGCTTGTGCGTTCATCCTAGGCGGAGCCTTGCCGGTGCGCTAGCGGGCCGATGAAAGCCTGGGCGGCGGCGGCGCGGCTGGCGCGCGGGCTCGGCTCGCGCTAAGCCCTTCATATTGTTTCGTGCATGAAAAACATACTCAGACTGAGCCCTAGGCCTTGATCGCTCCTGTCTCCGCCCTTTGGCGCCGTCTGCCGTTGCAGCGGCTCAGACCTGCGATGAGCATATTCGCCGGGATGCTAATTCTGATGTCGACCGCCTTCCTCGCAGGTCGCCCTTCCGTGTTCTTCGACACGGACGGCTATTACCTGATGGGCGAGAACCTGACCCAGGTGATCAAGAGCCTGCCCGAAGCGTTCAAGTCTCACGGAGCCAGCCTGCACGCCGAAGTGTCCGACGACGATCAGATCGATATCGCCATCATGGGCGCCCGCTCGCCCTATTATGGCTTTCTGCTCTATGTCACCGACAAGATCGGCGGTGCTTGGCTGCTGGCGGCGGTTCAGGCCGCCGCCGCCGCATGGATGATCTATCTGTTGTGGCGGGTCGCCGCTCCCCAGGCGCCGGACTGGAGCTACTTCGCCTTGAGCGCGGGTCTGGCCGCAGGGTCGACGCTGCCGTTGTTCGCCACCTTCGTCATGCCCGATGTGTTCGCCGGCTTGGCGGCGATCGGCCTGGTGCTGCTGACTGTCTATGGCGACCGCTTGGGAGCGGTGAGCAAGGCGGCGGTTGTCTTGCTCCTGGCCGCCAGCTTCAGCTTCCACACCTCTCATTCCCTCACCATCCTGGCCCTCATTATTCCGGCGGCGGCGATTCTATGGGCGTTCAAGGCGCCGCGCCGCGCCATACTCTTTGGCGCGGCCCTCGTCCTGACGGCGGCGGCGGCGTCGGTCGTGGCCGGCAAGGCCTATGTCCACGCCTTCGAGATGCGAACTGGCCACGGACTAGGCCGCCCACCCTTCCTGATGGCCCGCCTTCTGGCCGACGGACCGGGGCGCCTATACCTGAACAAGGCCTGCACCGGGCCGGACACGCCCTTTATCCTGTGTCGATTCAAGGGCGATGCCTTAGCCCGTTCAGACGATATTCTATGGGAGGACAAGCCAGGCCTGGGCGTGTTCAACGCCGTCAAGCCGCCCGAGCAGCTGGTGATGGAAAAGCAGGAAGGCGCCTTTGTTCGTGGCGTGATCGCCTATGATCCCGCAGGCGTGGCCGGGGCGGCGCTACGCAATTGGGGTCGCCAACTGGTCAAGATCTCCTCGCACGATCCCTTGCGCGATCCGCGACAGTTCTTGGCCAACGAATACTGGCAGACCACGCGCCTAGTGGACCTGATCGCGGACGCGCGCGCGTGTAAACCGATCGGCCCAGGCTGCCGGCCGTTCCTGCGGCCCACGCCGACGAAGTGGTGGCACGTGGCGGTGATCCTGCTGTCCTTGGCCTATGGGCTGTGGCGTTTCACGCGGCCGGAGGTGATCGCCGCCTTAGCCGACCGCACGCAGCCTTGGTCGCGCGAGGCCGTCCGACTGGCGGCGGCCGGCGCGATCCTCTTGCTGGCGGTTGTCGTCAATGCGGGGGTGTGCGGCGTGTTGTCGGGCGCATTCTCACGCTACCAGGCCCGCATCATCTGGCTTATCCCGATGGGGGTCGGACTGATCGCCTGCGCGCTGGGACCCGCATCGGAGCTGGCGGTCGTGCGCGGGTTGATCGAGCGGGTCAGGGCGGGTCCTTGGCGGCAGGGCGCTCCAGCTCTGCGTTCAGCTCCCCTCCCGCCAGAACTACGATCACCGATAGCCAGATCCAGGCCATGAAGCCGATCACCGCGCCCAGCGAGCCATAGGTCACGCTGAAGCGCGAAAAGTGGCCCACGTACCAGGAAAACAACAGCGAAAGGCCGAGCCATGCCACAGCGCCTGCGCCGCTGCCGGGAGTTATCCACCGCCAGCGCGAGCCCCTGCGGCTGGGGCCAAAGCGATAGATCAGCGACAGACCGCTCACTGCGAGCAGCGCCATGATCGGCCAGCGTAGCACGCCCCACAGGGCCTCATCCGGTTGCAGACCCACCAGTCCGAGAGCCACGGGCACGGCGACGAGGACCAGGAAGGCGAAGACGAGGACGCTCAGCGCCCCGACGGTGAACGCCAGACTGACCAGATTGAGCCTGATGAAGCCGCGCTTTTCAGATTGCTCGTAGGCCACATTCAGCGCCGACATCAGCGCCTTCATGCCGGCATTAGCGCTCCAGATCGATAAAAGGGCGCCGAGGACGACGGTGGCGCTGAGGTTGGCCTGCTGTTCGGCCGCGATGCGGCTCATTTCGTCGCCGATAAAGGTCAAGGCGTCGGCGGGCAGCAGGCCGGTGAGGTCCACGAGGTTTGACCGCGCGCCGTCCACATCGCCGAATATGCCATACAGCGACACAAAGGCCGCCATGCCTGGAAACACAGCCATCATTGCGAAGAAGCTCACGCCGCCGGCGACGGAGACGATGTTGTCCGCATGGAACGCCCGCCACGCCCGCGACAGAGGATCCGCCCAGCGAGCGGGGAGATGCAGACGCGCGAACCACCGGCCCGCCAGCGCCGGCCAAGCTGCGAGAGTGGGCGCCAATCCCTTCTCGGGCGCGGGCGCTTGGGGCGAGCGTTGCAATCGGTGGGTCATGATGCAACCAACCCTCAAGCTGCCCTCTCGTTCCGACCTTGCGCGCATCGGCCGGGTCGGGCACAGACCGCCCCATGAGTGAAAGCCTTGTTCAGGCCTGGACCCGCGCGCGCCGCAGGCTGGAGGTGGCCGGGATCGACGGACCTGTGATCGACGCGCGGCTTCTGCTCGAAGCCGCCGCGGGCGCCAGCCGCACCGACATCTTGACCGATCCACACCGCAAGCTGAGCGACGAGCAGCTGCTGACCCTGGAGAGCTATCTCGCCCGGCGCGAGGCGCGCGAGCCAGTTAGCCACATTCTCGGCCGCAAGGGTTTTTGGACCATCGAACTGAAGGTCACGCCCGATGTGCTGACCCCAAGGCCGGACACGGAAACGGTGGTCGGCGCCGTGCTTAAGGCCCTGCCGGAGGATCAGAACGCGGACATCCTGGATCTGGGCGTAGGCTCCGGGGCCATCCTTCTGGCGATCCTAACCGAGCGGCCCTTGGCCTACGGCGTGGGCGTGGATATCTCCGCCGCCGCCCTGGAAGTTGCCCGCGAGAACGCCGCCTTGTTGAAGCTGGACGACCGCGCCGCTTTCCTGCACGCCGAATGGACCCAGGACCAACCGGACGACGCCTTCGACATCGTGGTCTGCAACCCGCCCTATATCCCCACCGGCGATATTGCGGGCTTGGAGCCCGAAGTCGCCCAGTGCGAGCCCCACCTGGCATTGGACGGCGGGGCGGACGGGCTAGAAGCCTATCGCGCCCTGGCGCCGCAGATTCTCCGCGTGCTCAAGCCCGGCGCCTTGTTCGCCCTGGAGATCGGTCATGATCAGGGCAAGGCGGTCCAGGCCCTGATGGAGAAGGCCGGAGCGGACCAGGTCACTGTGCAGGGCGACCTCGGTGGGCGGGATCGTGCAGTGTTGGGTCGCAAACGATCCTGACGGACATTCGCAACAAACCCCTTGGAAATTCTCGACTCATTGGTTAGACCATTGGTGTCTTCACCCAAATCGCCGGACTGAGCGCTTCCTCGAAGTGCAGAGGCCACCGGCTAGGCGCGCACGCAGTCTTGCGGAACGCCGGAGTGGGAAACCGGGCGCTATTGCGGCCCGTGGCTGGTGCGCCGGCCGCAGGCGCGGACGCCCGACTAAGGCATCTCGATTGCAACGCTTGGGACTGTCCGCAAGCGGCATCGATACGGTCAGCGATAGATGAGAGATTTCAAGGGTATGAAGCGGCAGCGCGGCCGCAACCGGGGTGGAAACTCCGGCGGCGGCAATGGCGGCAAGCCTCAGCACAACGTCAACCGCGCCTTCGACTCCAATGGGCCGGACGGGGTCAAGATCCGCGGCAACGCCCAGCACGTGTTCGAAAAGTACCAACAGTTGGCGCGCGACGCCTCGTCGGGGGGCGACCGGGTCCTGGCCGAGGGTTACCTGCAGCACGCCGAGCACTATTTCCGGGTTCTTCGCGCGGTGCAGCCCCTGCGTCCGCCCTCCGATTTCCTTGGGCGTGAGACCTTCACCTCGGGCTACGACATCGACTTCGAGGACGAGAGCAACAACAACTTCAGCGAAGAGCCGGTTTCCGAAGGCGAGAACCAGGCGACCGAGGGCGATGGCCAGAGCCAGGATAGCCGCAGCGAGCAGCCCTACCGCAACGACCAGAACCGCGGTGATCAGAACCAGAACCGGGGCGACCGGGAGTGGCAGAACCGCGATCAGAACCGCGATCAAAATCAGAACCGCGACCGCAACTTCAATCGCGATCAGCAGCGTCCCCGCGATGATCAACAACGCGCCCGCGACGACCGTCCCCGCGACGACCGTCCCCGTGATGAGCGCCCGCGCGAGGATCGACCCCGCGAGGAACGACAGCGCGATCGTTATCCGCTGCGGGCGGACCGCTACGACCGTCAGCCCCGCGAGGAGCGCGACCCCCTGGCGGTGGTCGAGCCGGAAACCACGCCGCTGACCAGCGCCGTCTCCAGTAGTGAGCCGCAACTGCGCTCTCAAGACGGCGCCCTGAGCCCGGCGCCCGCCTTCCTGCAGTCGCGCGCCGAACGCACGGAAACTCCCGAAGCCGCCGAGCCCCGCCGCCCCCGCCGTCCCCGCGCGCCCCGCGGCGAGGCCAAGGCGGAGACGGAAGAGGTCTGAGGCTATTCAGAATTGAGCGTCCTTCCCCCTCGATGGGGGAAGGGTAGGGATGGGGGTGGCCGCGCTGCGTTCTAATGATGAAACGCGAGAGGCGATTCCGCCTCACGCGCTCGTTTCTTAGGCCCACTGCCTCCACCCCCACTCCCGACCTCTCCCCCATCGAGGGGGAGAGGAGACATGAACTTACATCACCCCTTGTGTGACTTCGGCGCCACACCTAAATGCGCTCCCATGCGGGGCGATGCCTGATAGGGTCGCTCGCGCGGTGTCGCCATCAAGGGGCCTTTATGAACATCGACGTCTATTCCGACCGCGCCAAACAGGCGATCCAATCAGCCCAAAGCCTGGCGCTCGCACGCGGCCACCAGCAGCTCGCGCCCGAGCATCTGCTCAAGGTTCTGCTGGAGGAAAAGGATGGTCTGGCCAGCCAGCTGATCCAATCGGCTGGAGGCAAGGCCGACATCGCCGCCAGTGAGACCGAGGCCCTGATCAGCAAGCTGCCCAAGGTCGAGGGCGGATCGGGCCAGCTCTATATGAAGGCCGAGACCGCGCGAGTGTTCGCGGGGGCCGAGGAAGCCGCCAAGAAGGCGGGCGACGCCTTTGTCACCACCGAGCGCCTGCTCTCGGCCATCGCCAAGGACGGCGGAGAGGCCGCTGTCGTGCTCAAGCGCGCCGGGGCCACCGCCGCCGGCATCGACGCCGCAGCCCAATCCCTGCGTAAGGGCCGCACCGCCGACAGCGCCAGTGCCGAGGAGGGCTATGACGCCCTCAAACGCTATGCCCGCGACCTGACCCAGGCCGCCCGCGACGGCAAGCTCGACCCCGTGATCGGCCGCGATGAGGAAATCCGCCGCACCATACAGGTGCTGAGCCGCCGCACCAAGAACAACCCCGTCCTGATCGGCGAGCCCGGGGTGGGCAAGACCGCCATTGTCGAGGGCCTGGCTCTGCGCATCGTCAACGGCGATGTGCCCGAAGGCCTGGCCGACAAGCAGTTGTGGGCGCTGGACATGGGCTCCCTGATCGCCGGCGCCAAATACCGCGGCGAGTTCGAGGAGCGGCTGAAAGCCGTGCTGAACGAGGTGACCGCCGCCGAGGGCTCGATCATCCTGTTCATCGACGAGATGCACACCCTGGTGGGCGCCGGTAAATCGGAAGGCGCCATGGACGCCTCCAACCTGCTCAAGCCCGCCCTGGCGCGCGGTGAACTGCATTGCGTGGGCGCCACCACCCTGGACGAATACCGCAAGCATGTGGAGAAGGATGCGGCCCTGGCCCGCCGGTTTCAGCCGGTGTTCGTCAACGAGCCTTCCGTGGAAGACACCGTCTCCATCCTGCGCGGGCTGAAGGAGAAGTATGAGGTGCACCACGGGGTGCGCATCTCCGACAGCGCCATCGTCGCCGCCGCCACCCTGTCCAATCGCTACATCGCCGACCGCTTCTTGCCGGACAAGGCGATCGACCTGATCGATGAGGCCGCCAGCCGCGTGCGCATGCAGGTGGACTCCAAGCCCGAGGCCCTGGACGAGGTCGACCGCAAGGCCGTGCAGCTGAAAATCGAGCGCGAGGCCCTGCGCAAGGAGACCGACGCCGCTTCCAAGGCTCGTCTCGACGATATCGAGGCCCAGATCGCCGACCTGGACGAACAGTCCCAGGCGATGACCGCCCGCTGGCGCGCGGAAAAGGAAAAGGTCGGCTCGGCCGCCCAGGCCCGCGAAGCCCTGGACCGTCTGCGCGCCGAGCTGGTCCAGGCCCAGCGTCAGGGCGATTTGCAGCGCGCCAGCGAGATCATGTACGGCCAGATCCCTTCACTGGAAAAGCAGCTGGGCGACGCCGAGGCCGCCGCCAAGGACCAGATGACGCCCGAGGTGGTGGACGCCGAACAGATCGCCGCCGTGGTCAGCCGCTGGACCGGCGTGCCGGTGGAAAAGATGCTCGAAGGCGAGCGCGAGAAACTGCTCAAGATGGAGGACGTGCTGCGCCTGCGCGTGGTGGGCCAGGAAGACGCCCTGGCCGCCGTGTCCGACGCCGTGCGCCGCGCCCGCGCGGGACTGCAGGACCCCAATCGGCCGATCGGCTCCTTCCTGTTTTTGGGACCCACGGGTGTGGGCAAGACCGAGCTGACCAAGGCCCTGGCCGCCTTCATGTTCACTGACGAGAGCGCGGTCACGCGCATCGACATGTCCGAATATATGGAAAAGCACGCGGTCAGCCGCCTGATCGGGGCGCCTCCAGGCTACGTCGGCTATGATGAGGGCGGCTCTCTGACAGAGGCCGTGCGCCGTCGGCCCTATCAGGTGGTGCTGTTCGACGAGGTGGAAAAGGCCCACCCAGATGTGTTCAACATCCTTCTTCAGGTGCTCGACGACGGCCGCCTGACCGATGGTCAGGGCCGCACGGTGGATTTCAAGAACACCCTGATCATCATGACCTCAAACCTCGGTTCGGACTTCCTGGCCGGGCTGGAGGAGGGCGAAAGCGTGGAGATCGCCCGCCCGCACGTGATGGACGCGGTGCGCAAACACTTCCGCCCCGAATTCCTCAACCGCATCGACGAGATCATCCTGTTCCACCGCCTGGGCCGCGCCCAGATGGACAGCATCGTCCGCATCCAACTGGAGCGCGTGGAGCAACGCCTGGCCGAACGCCGCATCAACCTGTCGCTTGACGCCACAGCCCTGCACTGGCTGGGCGAACGCGGCTACGACCCGGTGTATGGCGCCCGGCCGCTCAAGCGCGTGATCCAGAAGGAACTGGTCGACCCGGTGGCCAAGCGGCTGCTGGCCGGGGAGATCAAGGACGGCGAGGTGGTGAAGGTCACGGCCGGGGAGGGACGGCTGGAGATCGGGATGGCGAAGATGAACTGAGGCGCTGGATATGCTAAGGTGAAGCCATGAAGCGCGACGACGCCATGGCCAAGTTGAGGCGCAACGAAACCGAGCTGAAACGCCTCGGGGTCGAACGCCTTTTCATGTTTGGCTCCACGGTTCGCGGCGATGCCAAAGACGATTCAGACGTCGACCTGTTTTTCGACTACGAAAAAGGCAAGCTCGGCCTGTTTGATCTGATGGACGTGAAGGCCTTCGCCGTTCGCATCCTTGGGCGCAAGGCCGATATCATGACACGCGACAGCCTGCACAAAACCTTGCGGCGCCAGATCGAAGCCGCCGCCGTCCGCGTGTTTTAGTGACGGCGCGCGAGCGACGCGCAGGCGATCACCACAATTCGAAATGGACACTCTGACCCCCGAGCAACGCAGCGAGCGAATGGCTCGCGTCAAAAGCAAGAACACGTCGCCGGAATGGATCGTGCGCCGACTGGTTCATCGGCTTGGCTACCGATACCGTCTCCATGGTCGTGATCTGCGGGAAGCCCCGACTTGGTGTTCCGTCGTCGCCGAAAGGTGATCCTGTCCACGGCTGCTTTTGGCACCGACACCCTGATCCGAGATGCGCCCTGGCGCGGCAGTCCAAATCACGGCAGGAATTTTGGTTGCCGAAATTCACGGCGAACGTAGCGCGCGATGCTCGCGTTCAGGTGGAACTTGCCAAGAGTGGCTGGAGCGTGTTCGTTGTTTGGGAGTGCGATCTTCGAGACCTGAAGTCTCTTGAAAATCGCCTTCAGGGGTTTCTGGACGATGAAATCAATTGAGCTTTTCGCCGGGGCGGGCGGGCTTGGTATCGGCCTTCACGGCGCGGGATTTCGCGCCGAGCGAGTCATCGAGCGGGACCGTTATTGCTGCGACACCATCCGCGAAAACCAAGCTCGATCCATTGCCAGTGTGTCGGGCTGGAAGCTCACCGAGGGCGACGTTCGCTCAGTGGATTTCAAGGAATACGAAGACAAGCTCCACCTCGTGTCCGGCGGGCCGCCTTGCCAGCCGTTCTCGATGGGCGGACGTCACCGGGCCTACGATGACGCCCGCGACATGTTCCCACAAGCGATCCGAGCGGTACGCGACGCCCGTCCACGCGCCTTCATTTTCGAGAACGTCAAAGGGCTGACGCGGCCGACCTTCCGGAATTATTTTGAGTATGTTCGGTTACAACTGGAGCACCCGACGGTCGTCGCCAAGCCTGACGAGGCATGGGAGGAGCACCTCGCTCGCTTGGAACGCCATCACACCTCTGGCGCTAGGCATGACCTCCATTACAGGGTCGTCACTCGGGTTTTGAACGCGGCTGATTATGGTGTGCCGCAAAAACGTGAGCGGGTGTTTTTCGTCGGCTTCCGCGATGACTTGAATGTTGAATGGGCCTTCCCGACCGAAACTCACTCGGTGGACGCGCTCCTCTGGTCCATGAATTCCGGTCAGTATTGGGATCAACACGAAGTCCCGACAGCGAATAGGCACGTGCCCGCGCGTTGGAGAGATCAAGCGGCGAAAATCGTTGAATGGCCTGCATCTCGACCGTGGGGAACTGTTCGAGACGCCCTGTACGGTCTACCCGATCCTGAGCGACATCCCAGAAAAGCAGCTGAGTTCTTGAATCATCGGTACCAGCCTGGCGCGCGTTCCTACGCAGGGCACACCGGCAGCGCACTGGACGAGCCGGGCAAGACCCTGAAGGCCGGCGTCCACGGCGTGCCCGGCGGAGAGAACATGCTTGCGCGCCCGGACGGAACGATCCGCTATTTCAGCGTCCGTGAAAGCGCTCGCCTCCAGACGTTCCCGGACAACTTTCTGTTTCATGGCTCGTGGACGGAGACGATGCGCCAACTCGGAAACGCGGTGCCGGTCCATTTGGCGAGAACCGTCGGCGAAAGCGTTTTCAATCAATTGGAACAGGCCGCATGAGCGGCGGGGATGTCTACAATCCCCTGGATAAACTCAATCTCGCCAAGAGCATCGAAATCGAGTTGCTGCGTCGGGACGCGGTCCCGCTGAGCGAGACCGACGGCATCGTGGGGGCCGGTGTCTATGTCATCTACTACACGGGGCCGTTTTCGGCTTACGCCCCGATCACGAGAATCCCTCCATCCCAACCCGGCGCTCAACCGATATACATCGGCAAGGCTATTCCGAAGGGCGGACGAAAAGGCGGGATAACGCGCGACGCCTCAGCCACCGGCGCCGCGCTTGCGCAGCGGCTCAGGCAGCATGCGGTTTCAATCAAGGAAGCGGTCAACTTGGATTTGGCAGATTTTCAAGTCCGCTATCTGGTCGTGGATGACGTCTGGATTCCCTTGGGTGAAAACGTTCTCATCTCGACCTTCAAGCCGATTTGGAACCGAGCCTTGGACGGCTTCGGCAACAAGGACCCCGGCAAGCGCCGCAAGGACCAAATCAAGTCGCCGTGGGATGTCCTTCATCCCGGCCGAGCCGCCGCGATTAATACGACCGACAGCGCTCTTTTGACGGTCGAATTGTTGGAGCGTCGGATTGACGATTATTTCTCGGGGCGGCCGCTGACGAAGTTGCCGAAAGCGGTTGAGGAGCAGCAGGCTCAGGAGGCCGAGGAAGCCGAAGATATCGCTGATGAGATTTGATGGCTGCGCAATAACGTCAATTCGTCCACGTCAAAATGTGGCCGGGATCACAACCCGCTGAGGTAACGCCGTGAAGTGTGTTTTCGACGTGAAGCCACAGTCAGGCTACGACGACGATATCACCCGTCGCTATCACTTCCCTGGGAAGCGCGACTACCTTGACTCGGCGCGGCACTGCGTGGGCGATTGGGCTTTGTTTCGCGAGCCCCAGCGCAATGGCGGCCGACGTGCTTATATCGCCGCGGCGCGTGTGATGTCCGTGACGCCAGACCCCGAGTTGCCGGGACATTACTACGCCAACGTCTCTGACTTCTTGTCCTTCCCGGCGCCGGTGCCATTCGTCCGAGACGGTCGTTACGCGGAGGCTCAGCTTCGCGGCATTGCCGATCCAAAGCGCGTGGGTCAGGCCCTTCAAGGGCGCTCCATGCGGCCCATCCTTCAAGCGGATTTCGACTCGATTGTCTTGCAGGGACTGGCGGAGACGCTGGCTCCCGAAAACGCCATTCGGCTCGGACTGGATTTTTCTGCCGCAGATCTGCCGCCGTTTGATCAGCCGGGGTTTGCCGAAGATGTCGACCGCCGTGTTGAGCTGACGCTATTGAACCGAAAGGTTCGGGAAGCGAGCTTTCGGCTGGAGGTTTGCAAAGCCTATGACAACACCTGCGCAGTCACAGGACTTCGCATAATCAACGGCGGCGGTCGTGCTGAGGTTCAGGCCGCCCACATCAAGCCGGTAGCGGTCGGAGGTCCAGACGTCGTCCAAAACGGCATTGCCCTATCTGCTACCGTCCATTGGCTTTTTGATCGACACCTGATTTCCATCGGCGAGGACTACCAATTGCTTGTGTCGCACAACCGCGTTCCGAGTGAATTGGCCTCTCTTTTTCGCGGCGCCGATAGAGGTCTGCATCTCCCTGCGGATCGGCGCTTGTGGCCACACCCGACGTTTCTCGCACACCATCGCGAAGCCTATGCAGGGGCAACGCACTGACGAGACGTTGCGAACGCCAGGGCAGGAGCTCATCCTGGGCCCATAGACCCACACTCCCTCACTTCCCCGCAACCAACGCCGCCAACCCCGGAACAAGCGACAACACCAGCAGCACCCCCATCCCAACGTTGAAGCTGCGCAGCACCGCCGGGCGGTCGAGAAACCGGCGCATGGCGACGCCGCAGATTGTCCATGCCAACATGCTGGGGATGTTGATCAGGCTGAACAGAACGATGACCAAGCTCGCATTGGCCAGGTAGTGGGTCTGCGGCGCATAGGTCGTCATGGCGCCGAGGGTCATGGCCCAGGCCTTGGGATTGACCGGCTGAAAGCTCAGGGCCTGCACAAACCGCAGCGGACGCGCCGCGCCATTGCCCGTGGACAGCTTGTCTGACAAGGCGATGCGCGCGGCCAGGTACAGCAGATAGGCCGCGCCGGCCCATCCGATGATCCGGTGCAATACCGGATAGGCGGCGAACAGGCCGCCCAGGCCTGCGCCCACCGCGATGAGCAGCAGCAGGAAGCCCACGACCACGCCCGCCATGTGAGGCAGACTGGCGCGCAGGCCGAAGTTGGCCCCGGACGCCATCAGCATGGCGTTGTTGGGCCCGGGGGTGATGGAGGCGACGAACGCAAACACCGCGAACGCGCCGAGCAGATGTGGATCAAGTCCCGTCATGGTCTTTCGCCTAGGGCAGACCCGACAGGGAGGAATGCGTACGCCGAACCCCTCCGCGTCGGGAGGGGTGGGCGGGCCTGTTAAGGCCCTATCGCCGATCCGCCTCCACGCAACCCATCGCGCGCCAAGCCATGGCTTGACGGCAAATGGTAATTACGTGGGCGGCGTAGTGCAGCATGGCGGCTGGATACCAGCGAAGGTTGCGCTTGGCTAGCTAGGCGAAAGAGGGGGTGGTGAAAGAACTCACCGCCCGTTCGAAGGCTTGGCCACAACCGGCTTGGTGGGGGGCTTGGGCGGGGTCGGGCCTTGGACCTTGAGGTTCTGCAGGTTGAAGCTCATCTGGGTTTCCGACATCGACTTAGTGGCGGTCAGGAGCTGGCTTTGACCATCGCCGCCGCTCGCCGCGCCGATGGCGCTGTTTGATCCACTGGCAGAGCCGCCCGAGCCGCCTGCGCCGACGCCCGAACCGGTGGTGGTTGGCGGTTGTGACGAATGTGAGCCGGGAGTTGCGGCCAGGGCCGGGGCGGCGGCCGTGAGGCTTAGGGCGGTCAAGACGCTAGCCAATATCGCTCGGTTCATCGCTTGGTCCTCGCTCGACGGGGCATCTTGCGCCTCGCGCGAGTAAGTGACCAGCGCGAGGGGGACGAAAGGTTTGGCGTCCTTCCCCCTCCAGGGGGGAAGGGCAGGGATGGGGGTGTTCGCGCTATCGGGGCCGGATCGGCATTGGAGGTGGGACCGCCTCAAACGCTCCATTTTCCATCTCGGCGCCCGACACCCCCACTCCCAACCTCTCCCCCTTCGAGGGGGAGAGGAGCTGCTTTGCCAACCCCCGCCTTGCCTCATCCCCCTTCAGGCCCCACCTGTGACAGACCCATCAGGAGCCTCCGCCATGACCACGCCCAACGCCGCTCTGTCCGGCCACTTCAAGATCGGCGGCGATATCGAGGTTGCGCGGATGGGGTTTGGGGCCATGCGGGTGACTGGGCCTGGCATATGGGGGCCGCCAGCGGATAGGGCCGAGGCGCTCAGGGTGCTGCGGCGGGTTCCGGAGCTGGGGGTGAACTTCATAGACACGGCGGATTCCTATGGGCCGGGGGTGTCGGAGGCATTGATCGCCGAGGCGCTGCATCCCTATGACGGTCTGCTGATCGCCACCAAGGGCGGTTTTACCCGCTCGGGGCCGAACGTTTGGCGCATGAATGGGCGGCCTGAGGTGCAGCGCCAGAACGTGCAGGACAGCCTGCGCCGCCTCAAGCTGGAGCGCATCGATCTGTGGCAACTGCACCGCATCGACCCGTCCGTGCCGCGCGATGACCAGTTCGGCGTGATCGCTGATATGCAGCGCGAGGGCCTGATCCGCCATGTGGGCCTGTCGGAGGTGACGGTGGAGCAGGCCCAGGCCGCCCAGGCCTTCTTCCCGGTGGTCTCGATCCAGAACGAATACAATCTGTCCTATCGCCGCCACGAGGCGGTGCTGGACTGGTGCGAGGCGCAAGGCGTGGGCTTCATCCCATGGTTCCCGCTCGCCGCCGGCGAGCTGGCGCGATCGGGCGGACCTGTGCAGCAGATCGCCACGCGCCTGGGCGCCACGCCGGGGCAGGTGGCGCTCGCTTGGGTGCTCAAACGAAGCCCGGTCATGCTGCCCATTCCAGGCACCAGCAAGGTCGCGCACCTGGAGGAGAACGTGGCGGCGGCGGGGGTGGTGCTGTCAGACGAGGATTTCGCGGCGTTGGATAGGGGCTGACCGCTAGGCACCGCGACGCTTCGCTACGGCTGTCGGCGGCTGTGCCCGAACCGGTCGCCCAGGATCACCCGGCCGCCCAGGGTCACGTCTGCATAAACGCCACACCAGCGGTGGCCGTAGATCTCGTAAAGGGCCCGGACCACGTCCAGGTCGCGTTCGCCGCTTTCGGGGTCCACATGGGTGGCGATGCAGCGAGTGATAGGCTTGACGACGCGGGCCTGCGCGCCGCCAAGGGTCAGACGCTCTCCGGCGGCGTGGTTCTCCGCCCACGGCGGCCAGCCTTCCACATGAAAATTGGCGCGAAACCGCCGGGGATCGACCGGGGCGCCGATCCTGGCGGACAGATCGCGCACGCTGGCCAGATTGAGGACCGAGATGAAGCCCTGCACATCATCGGTGAAACGATGGGCGCCGGGGCCGGGCAGGACCTTGAGCGGACCGTTGATGTCTTCGCCCAAGGCCCGTGTCAGCCAGGCGGCGAAGGCATTGCGTCCATCCTCCTGGTCAAGCTGGGCGCGGATCGTCGGGAGACTCTCGAAGCTGGCCTCCAGCGCGCCGCTCTTGTCGTAATAGCGGGTGTGCACCTTGGCCACAGTGGGGATCTTGGCCAGGACGGCGAACTTCTGCTTGGAAATATAGCCGGGTGCGGCCGAATCGAAGCCGGAGGGCCCGTCCTCCACGGCGTACAGCCGGTCGAACGGGAAATGGGCGCCGGCGGCTAGGGTGACCGCGTTCAAGCGTTCTGGGGTGAAGCCCTTGACGGGATGACGCCAAATCGACTGAACCGTGCCCTGCAATGGATGAGTCCTTGTGAGACTGCAGCATAGCGCAGGATATCGGACACGCCTTAGGCCCTCGGCGTCACCTGTCCATAAAAGCGGAACTTGAAGGGCGGGAACCACAGGAACTTGCCGAATCCGCGCACAGCCTTATCCAGGGCGTAAGCGCGGTCGGGCGCGCGAACGGCGCATTTGACGGCCGCTAGGGCCCCAAATATCGCCATCTGACCCAGACCGACGGTCATCCAATAAGCCACGCCCAGCTTCTGGCGGCTGGCGGCGCTGACGGCGGTGGGCCCTTGGCCGTAGGCGAAGGCGCGTTTCAGGGTGTAGCCAAGGGTAAGGCGCTCGGGGGCGGGGTCTTCCCACACCCAGGCTTCGGCCGCCCAGGCGAAGCGCGCGCCCCTGTCCTTCATCAGGCCGAACAGCAAATCGTCCTCGCCGCCGGTCTTGTTGCGCACCATGTCGAAGGGCCGATGCGGATCGGGCAGGGCGGCGCGGCGGATTAAGCTGTTGCCGCAGCCGTAAAAGCCGTCGATCAGACCGGTTTCCGCCGGACCCTCCCGGGAGAAAAATCGTTCAAGATAGTCGCGGTGTTGCATGATCGAGGCGCGCGCGCGGCCATGCACCGGACCGAAAACGCCGTCCGCCTCATAGCGCTGCATGACAGTTAAAAGCTCGGCCAGCCAATGGGGCGGGGCTTCCTCGTCGTCGTCAAGGAAGGCGATCAGCTCGCCCTTGGCTTGGCTTAGCGCGGCATTACGCACCATGGACACGCCGGGCCTGGGCTCGTGGACATAACGTACGGGGAAGGGCGCCTCGCCAGCGATCTTTTCGGCGGCGGCCTTGGCGCTGGGCGTCACATCGTTGTCGGCGATGATCAGTTCGATCCGGCCAAAGTCCACCAGCTCCTGAGCCAAAATCGACCCGGCGGCCAGGTTGAGCGGACCGGGCCGACGCTGGGTGGGCACAATCACTGAGATGAGGGGCTGGGTCATGCCATGCTCAGCCGTCGAGCAACGCTCTCTCTTGCGCCTTTTCGGGCGCGCGGTCGGGTGATCTGGATCGGCGGCCTTGGCCGGCGAAAGCCTGAGCCACGCCCAGCAGGCGTCCGCCCACCGACAGTTCGATGGCGGCGATGTGGTCCAGCCGGCGCAATAGGCGGGCCACGGCTTCGGAGCGGTCGGCCGCCAGGGCCAGCGCCTGGTCAACCGAATGGGCCATCCCGTGGGCCGCGCCTTGGGCCACGGCCACGCCCGAGGCGACAGGAACGCGGGCGGTGCAGAAGGGCTCTTTATAGTGGGCATGGCCCGAGCCCATGTCGAAGGCGCTCAGGTCTAATTGGGGCATGGCCTCGATCGCCCGCAGCAACAGGGTGTTGCCTGCGCCGGTGGCGGCGAGGTCTGGATCGATCGAGGATATCCAAGAATGGAAGTGGCCGCCCAAGCGAACGCCGAAGTGGCCGGCGACCAGCCGTCCGCCTGCGCGAAGGGTCAGCATCAGACCCTGGAAGGGACCCTGGCGCTGGTCGAACAGGTCTTGCATCAGGCCCAGCGTCCAGTCCGGACGGAAGATGTCGTGCAGACCGCCCCGCACCAGCTGTTCGCGCTTCCACCGCATCAGGGTGGCGAAGGCTTGCTGGTTGTGGTCAGGCGCTTTGAGCGTAATCTCGCCCACCTCCCGCTCCAGCTTGTTCTCCAGTCGCCGCCAGTTCTTGGCCCGCTTCGGATTGGGCTCGCGCAGGCTCTCCAGATAAGCCCCGGCGCCCATCGGGCCGAGCTTCATGACAAAGCCCTCCTGTGGACTCTGCCGGGCGGCCTCGAAACAGCTGTAGGGGTCAATCAAGTTGGAGAAGCGAAAGGTGGACAGGCCGGCGTCGGTCAGGGCCTGGGCGCCGTCAAGCCTCAAGCCCGGCTCTGTGACCAGGGCGTGATAATCACAGAAGGGCGCCCCGATGGGTCGGGCAAGGCCTGAGGGGCGGCGATGATGAGGTAGAAAGCCGACGGTTCGGCCGTTACGGCGAAACACCGCCACATAGGCGTCATCGCGTCGCCGGGCTACGGCCTCGGCGAAGTCCGGTCCCAGCAGGGGGCTGCAAAACGGGGGCGTAGCCGCGCAAAAATCCGCCCAGGCCTCTCGGTCGGAGGCCGGAAGATCGGACGGACGAACGCTTGATACAAGGGACATGAGGCAGGCCGCGCTACGGGAAACTCGACGAACCTAACCGCTTCAGGTTAGGGAACCGTTGTAGTTCAGCGAGACGCGCCATGAGCCCACAGCCACAGGACCTGCCCTTCGCGGTGGACGACGCCATGATCGACCAGGCCGCCGAGAGTCTGGATATCGCCGGGCGCATGGTCGGGAACAACGGGCTTCTCCTGATGGATGTAGCCGCGCCTCGACCAGGCGAATTGGACCCCGCCTTGGCTTTCTTGGCTCGAGCGGCCATTGGGCTGCACCGGGAAATCCAGGATGACGACGATCTATCCGATGTCGAAGAAGCATTGGAAGATCCCCTCCGCGCGGACGACCAGCACGGCATCGATGAGGCGTGCGATCAGTACCGGGCCCTGTTGGCCAGCCGCTTGAAAGCGATGCTGCGACGTCCTGACGGTTCGGGACGTCTGGCGGACCTGCAGAAGGCGGGCCTCCAAGCCTGATCTTGCATGATGATCCCCGCCGGTCCCGGTCTGGCCATCGACGAGGATGAGATCGAGTTGCGCCACGCCCGCGCATCCGGTCCAGGCGGTCAACACGTCAACAAGACCTCCACCGCCATCGAACTGCGCTTCGATGCGCGCCGCTCGCCCAGCCTGCCCGACGACGTGCGCGTGAGGTTGGAGCGCCTGGCAGGCGCGCGTCTAACCCAGGACGGTGTGATCATCCTGTTCGCGCAAGGCTTTCGCTCCCAGGAATTGAACCGGCAAGACGCGGTGGAGCGCCTGCTGTCGCTGATCCGCCAGGCGGCTCTGCGGCCCAAAACGCGCAAGGCCACCAAGCCGACCTATTCCTCAAGGCTCAAGCGGCTGGAGCGCAAGGCGGGACGTTCAGGCGTCAAGGCGTTGAGGTCCAAGCCGACGCTGGATTAGGACGGGCGCCGACTGACAGCATCCATCCGTAATCATCGTGATCGAATCGTCTCGCGGCCGCACGCTCAACGTTTAGGTGCATCTTCTCAAGCACGAAATTCTGGAATTCCTGCGATCAACAGGCAAGTCCGCCGCCGTCTCACAAAACCGAACCTAATTTGATCTTTGAAATTACAATAATACCGAACGGATGTTCCTGCGAATACGTCGAATAATAGCCAAATAAAAACTCACAATGCTGCCATGCGAAAGAATGATATCGGTTCGTTAACTTGCGTTAACGAGTGGCAGGCGCTTCAGATCATGGTTAATTCAGTTACACGAGGTAAAAAAGTTAACGGACTCTGAATTTATTCCGCCGAGCTCTTCCCAATGTGGTTTATTTTGTGTTAAGAGCCAATTCACGTCGCAGGGGAATCGCGTACGACTTGAGTTGTGGAGGGGACGGCGCCGTTTGCGGACGGAAGTCGTTAAAGTGGAGTGGGTGGCATGGACGACTTACAAGGCTTGGACATCCTCGATTTCGATCCCGGTGTCATTCCGATTTTTCCCAGCCTCGGCGGCTTTCTTGAGGCGCGTGAAGGCCATGCGCCGACCGAGGGTTTGATCGAACACAACATCCCCGCTTTACAGACCCTGGTCGTCACCAAGCTGGCGGCGGGTTTTGACGACGATTGCGTGGAAGCTCTGCGACGGATCGTCGAAGACGTGGCCGAGGGCCGCCGTGGTCATCTTAAGTATCTGGTGCTGGACTTTGCCCATCACGTGGAGCGGGACTCCGAAGGGGGTGCTGATTTCAATCGGCTCGTCAACGATGTGGCGGCGCTGATCCTGCGCGCGCCCGTTGTTTCAGTGGCCTGCGCGCGCGCTCATATGGCCGGCGCCGACTTGGAGCTGGCCCTGGCCTGCAACCTGATGATCGCGGAGACCGGGCGCCGCTTTTCCTTCGCGGCCGATCCGGCCCTGTCCTTAGCCACCTACGGCTTCCTGTCCCAGAAGATCGGCTTTGTTCGGGCTGAGCGTCTAATGGAGCGGGGCGAAAGCCTCAAGGCCGAGGAAATGTGCGACCTGCTTTTGGCCAAGGCCTTGCTGGGACACGGAGCAGGCTTCGCCGAGGTGGAGCAGTTCCTAACGCGCTCGCTGCGTCGGCACAATTCAACCTACGCCATCTATCGAGCCCAGCGCTTCGCCAGGCCTGTTCTGGACGGTCTTGGCGAGGCGCGGGTAGCCTAGATCCGGCTCAGGCCACCGACTGGATCGGTTGGAGGGCGGGGGCGAAGGGCGCTGCGCTCTGTAGTAGCGGCATGATTTCGGCCAGGGGCCGCGGGCGGCTGAAATAGTAGCCCTGGATCAGGTGCACGTTCCACATTTTCAGCGCGGAGAGTTGCTCAAGGGTTTCCACCCCTTCGATCACCAGTTCCACGTTGAGCAACTGGGACAGCACCGACACCGACCCAATGACCGCCTGGGAGGCGCGCGACTTGATGTCTATGGCGAAGGAGCGGTCGATCTTGATCTTATCCACGGGGAATTGACGTAGATAGGACAGGCTCGAATAGCCGGTCCCAAAGTCGTCCAGGGAGATTTTCACGCCCATGGCGGAGATCTCACTGAGCATGACCAGGGAGTCCTTGGCTTCGATGATGGTGCTCTCGGTGACTTCCACCTCAAGCCGGTTGGCTTCCAGGCCCGCCTCTGACAGAGCTTCCCGGATGTCGCCGATCAGATCCTTGCGGATCAAGAATTGCTTGGGCGAGAAGTTGACGGCCACGCGGATATGCTTGGGCCACCCCGCAGCATCCTTGCACGCCCGGCGCAGCACCCAGTCGCCCAAGGGCACGATCAGGCCGGTCTGTTCGGCGATCTCGATAAATTCGCCCGGAGGCACCAAGCCGGCGGTGGGGTGACGCAGCCGCACCAGCGCCTCGCACGCTACGATACGGCCGGTGTGGTAATCGACCACCGGCTGATAGTGGACCTCCAGGGCATTCTGGCTGATGGCGTCCCGCAAGATTTGGCCCACGTCGCGCTTGCGCTGAAGAGCTTCATCCATGGCCGGATCGAAGATGCGATAGACGCCACGCCCGCCTGATTTGGCCTGATAAAGCGCCACGTCGGCCGACCGCAACAGATCGTCCGCATCTTTCACCTCGCCGGTGGACACCGCGATGCCGATGCTGGCGCCGATGGAGATGATGTGGCCGTCCACGCGGTAGCTCTGGCTTAGCCGTTCGATGATCCGCTCGGCGATGTGGCCCACATGTTCGGAGTCGGCAGGCGTGCGCAGCATCACCTGGAACTCGTCGCCGCCGAAGCGCGCCACCAAATCATCGGCGTGCAAGGCATGGCGCAGACGATTAGCCACCAGGCGCAACAATTCGTCGCCGATGGGGTGGCCCCGGGTGTCGTTGACTTCCTTGAACTGATCCAGGTCGACGCTGAGCAGGGCAAGCTGCCAGCCCGGCTCAATGGGCTCTTCAAGCGCCGCCTGCATCTGGCCGTGAAAGTGCATGCGGTTGGGCAGGCCGGTCAGATCGTCAAAGTGCGCCATGCGTTCGATTTTTTGCGACGCCATGCGTTGGGAGGTCACATCTTCCACCAGCACGACGAAGCCGCCGGAGGCCTTGGGCTCGCAGCGAAAATCGAAGGTGCGCCCATCGATCGCCTCGCTGAACATGGAGGGCGATTTCAGGGCGATATGGTCTCCCCACGCCTTGACGAAGCTGGTTCGCCGCGCAGGCGAAAGCCGTCCGCTGCAGGCGATCAAGTCCGCCATCTGCCCCGCACGCAAATCCTCCGGAGTCTCTTCAAGGCGGAAAAATTCCTTCAGCCGCCGATTCACCACCGTGATGGCCCCGTCGTCGTCGCCCATGCACAGGCCGTGAGACATGCTGTCCAAGGCCGTGCCGAACATGGTGCGCTGGATGGCCGCTTCGCGCCCGTTGAGCAGCGCCGTGACCAGAATTTCGTTGAGCGCCTTGGTGGTGGACTTCACAGAGACCATCACCAAGCCGATGATGGCCGCCAGACCCCAGTACCAGCTATTGTATTCAAACAGCAGAACCAAAGCCAAGGGGCTGCAAACCCCGATCACCTGGCCATAGACGATGGCGGGACGTCCGGCGTTGCGCGCGGCCACGCTGCCCGCCACGCCCATCATGATCACTATCCCGTATAGGGTGGTCAACTCGTCGTGGCGCTGATGGAACAGGATTGCGGCCGTCAGGCCCACCCCGGTCATGAATCCTATTGCGCCCAGGGCGTAGAGTCTTTCCCAGCGTCGGGCGTCTTCCTGCTTGGCCTGCTCGCCTTTGAGCATATAGCCGTAAAACACCATCAGCCTGAGCATGGACATGGCCAAAAGGGCCACGGTGCAGACCAAGAAGATCGGATCGCGCGTTCGGCCCCAGGCGACGGCAGGCACCAGAAGGCCGCCGACTATGCCGGACACAAATGAGCCCACAGTGCCAAACAGCGTCTTGACAAGCGCCGCGTGAATCTCGACCGGTAGACCTGTTTTTGGCGCGCTTTTGGCGCTTGAGACCGTCATAATGCCAATCCGCCGTCTGTTCCGAACTGGAATTCGGCTTGCAGACAATATGGCTCTGGCCTTGAAGTCCTGTAAAAATCGATAGTTAACGGGGTGTTATTCGCCGACCAGCCTTTTTTGTGCGGCGGCCAGTCGCTCCATGTGCCGAATGTCGTGGGGACTGACATCGAAGGAACAACTAACCCATAAATCGGTGATCTTGATCAGCTCGTCATAGGACACAGGGAAGAAACGGCGGCGCGCCCGCGCGATCGTCAAGCGTCTGGCATACCGATCGGCCCCGCCGTCGGTCATCCAGTTCACGGCCGTCTGCACCGCGCACCCTTCGGCGGCGAGGATGTCAACAACCCCCATCTCGAACATTTGGCGGCCGCTGTAGACCTTGCCCGAGCCAATGATTTCTTCCGCCCGCGCATCGCCAAGGCGGCGCGAGAGCAGGCTGACGGCGCCCATTCCAGGAAAGGTGTTGAAGGCGACTTCGGGCACGCCCACCTTGGCGGTTTCGTCCACAAGGATGAAGTCTTCGGCCAGGGCCGCCTCCAGTCCCCCCCCCAACGCTTGGCCGGTGATCACTGACAGGGTGACGATAGGCAAGCCGAAGGCGGTGGCCAGGCCGTGCACAACATCGATGCAGGCATAGGCATAGGCGCGTAGTTGCTCGCGCTCCTGTTCGCGGATGGACTTGGCGAACATGGCCAGGTCGCCGCCGAGATTGAAAATCCCTGGTTTGCGCGAGGCCATCACGAAATAGCGGATCGGATGCCGGTTCCAATAGGGCGATTTCAGCAGGCCGCGCAGAGACTCACGCACGGAGGCCATGTCGATCAGGGTCTGCAGGGAATAGAATGGGGGGCCGTCTTCCTTGTAGTACATCCACACAGACTGCGAGCCGGCGTCATATTCCAGATCGACATTCTGGAACGTCCAGCGGGGAAATTCCGAGGGCTCCCGGGAACTGAAACTGAAGATGTTTTGCACGGGGGCTGTTGGGCTCTTTAGGGATTATCAGGCGACCGTGGGCCGCAAAGTTTTAGTTATGATGAACAAAGTCCTGACGAATCTGTCGTGCGCCCTGACCCCGGCCTCAGGCTTTTAGTTGGACGACGGTGAAGCTCATCGGAAAGCTGGCGGGAATAATGCCCGAAAGCACGCCTGGAAAAACGACCACCGAATAGGTGTAGCTCACCGTGACGATCACTCCGGTTTGACCGCTGGTGAGACTGGCTTGGGCGGCGCTGGTCTGGGTCGTGCTCAAACTGGAGCCAGAAGGATAGCTGTAGGTCACCGTCGGAGTGGAGCCGCTCATGGTGACCTGGAACATCTTCAAGTTCACGTTGGAGGCGGTGAGCTGAGGGGCGACGTTGGAAATGGCCGCAGTGGGAGAATAGAGCCCGATCTCCGTGTTGCAGGTCCCCGTGGGGTTATCCGAACAGTCCGCCCAGGAAATCGCGTACTGCGAGGCCAACCCATTGACCGCGGTCAAGGATTGGAACGCGTTGCCCACCTCGTAAAGGCCGCCAAGGATCACGATCATGATCGGCGCGATGAAGGCGAATTCGACGGCGGCGCTGCCTCGGGTCGATCGACAGAACCTTTGCAAAAAGGGGCGGGGGCTCATTGACCCTGCCTGCGGACCAGGGCGCTGGAATTGATCGACCAGGTGGAGGCGAAGCCCGGCATGAAGGTCGAGAAACTGTACTTGGCGCGCAGCACCAGGGGAGTCCAGGCCGAGCCGTAGCTGGTCAGGCCATCGGATATGGCGACTGTGCCCGCGCCCAGATTGGTCAGGGGCCGAACCTCAACGATCAAGCCGCTGCTGACAATGCCCGTCCCCGAGCCCGACACGATGGTGGCTTTTAAGGTGGCCCCGGAAGGCGTCACCGGCGTGGTCCCGGTGCCGAATACCGAGCGAAGATCCTCAGCGGCTTTCACCGTCCCCGCGTCAAGCGCCACCTGGGTCATGTAATACAGCCCCAACTGCATGACGCAGATCAACAGCAGTAGGAAGGGCAGGCCGAGCAGGGCGAATTCGATGGCGGCCGCGCCGCGCCTATCCCGTCCGAAGGCCAGGGCCAAGCGCTGCAGTATCCGTATGGGCCGTGGCGTTGGGATCATGGCGTCAGGGCGTCCGCCACGATGGAAAAGCCGGTGTAGCTAACGGTCGCGCCATTGGCGACGCTCGGAACCGGCACGCTGGCGTAGAAGCTCGGCGCTGTCCCGTACAGGCTATTCACCGCCGACACCTTCACATCGTCGATAACGCCGCCGACCTTGTCCTGCGAGGCCGAGGCGCCGACGGAGCCGATGGTCAGCCAGTACTGACCGGGCTTGGTGATCCGCACATAGGTCGTACGGGTCGTCCACGACGATGAGTAGTTGCAGTAATCCAGCACGGGGTTGAACTGAGCGGTGTTGTAGCTGGAGGTGCTGACGCTGTCGGGCGCCACCGTCGGCGTGGTCGTGGTCGTCCCACTGGGGTTGTAATAGGACGTGGTTGTATCCAGTCCGCCGCCGCCGACCGGATAGCTGACGTTCAGGCTGTGCGACATGAACACGGCCACAGCGTTGGTGTCCTTGGGCCACTTGGGGCCGCCACCGGTGCCGGTCTGGTTCGTGCCTGACGTCGAAGTGGTGCTGGAATAGGACGACAGGGCCGAAGAGGTCGAGGGTGTATAGGTGCAGTTGGTGCCTGAAAGACCGGTGAACTTGACGGCGGATATGTAGTTGTAGCTGACTGAGTAATAGCCGGGCACGAGATAGAAATAGCGGCTGACGGAGCGGCGCGACGTGGTCTGGCTGCCGCTTTTGGCGCTGTCCAATTCCAGAGTTTGCAGGCCGACCGACGCCAAAGCCGCGACCTTCACAATGCCGACTTGGTCGTAAGGCCCCGTCGCCCAGCCAAGCGAACTTTGAGTGGGCCAACCTAAGTTCAGGGTCCCGTAGTCGGTGTCCAGGGTTGAGCTGGTATCAACCGATCCACTGGCGCTGATCGTTTCGAAGCTATCCTCGAACAACAGGGACGTGATGCCCCAGGCGCTGGGGAAGTTGTCCTGCACCGAGCCGGAGCAGCTGGTGACGCAGATCTGGATGTTGTCCAGCTGCGCGCCGTAGCTGTCATTGCCGCCATCGGCTGCGAAGCTCAGCCAGTAATAGCCGGGGCTGGAGACCGTGATCTTGATGCTCCGCTGGACCCAACTGGCTGCATAGACGCACTCGTCGATCAGGTTGGAGCCGGCCAGGGTCTGGGTCGCGTCCAAGGTGGTGTGGGTCGGGGCTGTCCCACTGGAATCCGCGTCGAAGTAGACGTTCATCTGGTTGGAGCGGGAGATGGAGCCCGTGGGGGCGCCGACGGAATTGGCGTCATTGGCCCAGGACAGGTCCGCCGCAGTAGAAGCGCAGATGTAGGTGGGGTCGTAGTTCGGATAGTCGACGCGGGACGTATAGTTGTAACGCACCTCATAGGCGCCGGCGGCGTAGTAGGTTTTGTTGGATATCGAGGAGTTGCCCCTCGACCCGGAGCCATTATCGCAGTCCAACTCGGCGGAGTGCGTGCCGTTGGGCACCGTGGATTTGATCAGCCCGACCGCGTCCACCTCCAGACAATAGCCCATCAAAGTCCACTCCGTCCCACTGGACCCGACATAGCCGACGTTGGAGGGAAAGGTGTTGATCGGCGTGCTGCTCAGCGCATTCTGGGCCCCGCTGGGCTGGAAGGTTGACCAACAGGTGCCGCTACAGGCCGAATTCTCGAAACTTTCCGAGACGATCACCGAGCCCGAGGTGGTCGGAGTCTGGGTCTGGCCCGTGGCGCAGGCGATCGTCACGCTGACCGGCAGGGAATTGATCGACACAATGGGAAGGAACAAGGTCGGTACGGTGGCCGTCAGGCTCACCTGTCCGGCGCCGCCCAGGCCCGAGTAAGTGTAGGGCGTGCCGGTGCTCTGGGTCAGGGTGAAGTTCTGATTGGACAGGCTCTGGGTGATGAAGCTGTTGACCTGGGTCGCGTAGGCCTGAACCCCGTTGTTGTTGCTGTAGGCCACCGAATAAACCGTTGGCCGGTTGGAGTACTGGCAAGCCAAAGTGGCGACGTTGGACAGCTCCTGACGCGCCACCAGGGCGCGCGACATGTCCAGGCCTGCGCCGAGAAAGGCGATGAGGGCGGTGGCTGATAAGGCAAAGATGATCGCTACGCCGCCTTGGGTGTCGCCCCACAGGCCGCACAGCCGACGCAACGGCCTCGTCCGGGTTCGATCGGTCATTCGACGCCTCGTCCACGTCTCGACGATGGTGCGGCTCAGCCGGAACCTGAAACGCGACCTCCAAGTGGGTTTTCCAGGCGAATATCGATGATCGTGGTTGCGACTCCCTTAAGCGGGGCCGTTTGCGTGTCGCTTTTTTTGCGGCGCAAGGTCGCGGGCCAGACATGTGAAAGGCCGCCCTGTCGCCAGGACGGCCTTTCCATAGTCAGGACCGCAGCGCGGCCTCGCGACCCCTTCACTCAGGGCGCGGACCCCGTACGGAGGCCCAGGTCACGATTTCCTCGCTGCGGATGAAACTATGAGACACTGGATCACCTCCTTTCAATGGTTGGAACGACAAGCCGAATGTAGGCAGGCAATTGCCTGCGGCAAAGTCACAAACCTTTGAACGCGCGAAGACAATTTCAAGAGTGACGCAATTTTAGGCACGGCGTCCGGAAATGGGTCCGCAATCCCTAGCGCAAAAACCGCTCGGGGCCGCCCGGCTCCGAAGCGCGCAGGGCGACGGCGCTGGTCTTGCCGCCCTGGCGGGCGATCAAGCTATCGATTCGGCCTTTTTCGGCCTTGAAGGCGGCTAGCTCCCGGCCGCCCAAGATGGTCCCGGAGGGCACCTTGACCGATCCTGGATTGACCTTCTTGCCGTGCTCGATGATTTCGTAGTGCAGGTGCGGACCGGTGGAGATGCCCGTAGACCCCACATAGGCCACCACCTGACCCTGATGCACATGCTGTCCGGGTTTCACGGCCCAGCCCGAGAGGTGGCCGTAACCGGTTTCGATCTGGCCGTTGTGGCGAATCTGCAGCCAGCGGCCATAGCCGTTGGTCCACTGCGCCCTTTCCACCACGCCGTCGCCCGCGGAGAACACCGGGGTGCCCATCGGCGCGCCGAAATCGATGCCCGCGTGCATCCGCGTGAAGCCCAAAATCGGATGCAGACGCATGCCGAAGCTTGAGGTGACTCGAGCGCCGTCCAGGGGGGTGCGCAGCAAGAAACCGCGGATGTTCTTGCCCAGTTCGTCGAAGTAGTCGGCAGCGGCGGCGCCTGAGGCCTTGAAACGGTAGAAGCGGTTCGCTCCGCCCTTGGCCTCGATCTCGGCGTAGAGCAAGTCTCCCGCCTGGACCGTGCGGCCGCTTTCGGTGACCTTGCGGTCGAACACCAGGCTGAATTTGTCGCCGGCATGAATGTCGCGGCTGAAATCGAGCTTATGAGAGAACAGCTTGACCACCTCGGCAGTCAACTCCGGCGTGGCCCCGGCCTTTTCAGCCGAAGCATACAAAGATCCTTCCAACTGGCCCTGGGCCACCACCGTCTGGGCAGATACCTTTTCATCCATCTGGCGCAGGTGCAGGGCGCCGTCGAAGGCGCGTGCGAGAGTGACCGCGCTTGCCGGGCCAATGCGCATGGATAGGCCCATCAGGCGGGCGGGGCCGTTGCTGTCGCGGGGGCGGGCGATGGCGGCTTCAAAGGCCAGACCGGCCTTGATGTTGACCGTGTCGAACACCGAGCCAAGGGCATGAACGGCCTGTTGAGCTTCATTTTGGCCGACCCCCGCGCGCCGCACGGCGGACTCGAAGGTCTCGCCGGGCGCGACCTTGATCATGATGCTGATCGGCTGCGCGAAGCCCGGCTGAGTCTGGGCCTGGGCGAAGGCCTGGCGCTCGATGGCGGCTAGGGAGGAGGCATTGAGGGCGCCCGGTTGGGGCGTTACGTTGTTATGACCGTGGCTGGTCAGTTGCCAGGCGAGGGCGAGGGCGCTGCAACCCGAGAGGATGACGAACAGGCGCGGCGCAAGACGCAGCGCGGGCTGTCTCGGATCGAATTCCTGCATCCTACCCCCGAAAAACTACCAACTCGCCGACGCGAACGGCGTTGGCGGTGTGTGACGGGGCGAACCTTGGCCAGCCGATGTGGTTAAAGGCAAGTAAAATTTGCGCCATCGCGGTTAACCGGCCAGGCCCCGGCCGGATTTGCTAACCATCTGACTCATTGAACTGAATTGTGCTTTGCGATGCGGCGTCGTTGCTCGGGCGCATATGTCGCAATTCGTAACTGTGACAGGGGCAATCGAGCCGCAGCCTGGTCCCGTCGCGCTTCATGGCCGTACCGGGTCCGCACAACGAAAAACGCCCGCCAGGGGGGCGGGCGTTTTGAAGCGATGAGCTAAACGCCGATCAGGCGGCGGCCACTGTGCCTTCGTGCAGGTCGCGCAGCACATAGCCGCGGCCCCAGACGGTTTCGATGTGGTGCATGCCATTGGCGGCCGAGGCCAGCTTCTTACGCAGCTTGCAGATGAACACGTCGATGATCTTCAGTTCGGGTTCGTCCATCCCGCCATACAGGTGGTTCAGGAACATTTCCTTGGTCAGGGTCGTGCCCTTACGCAGGGAAAGCAGTTCGAGCATCTGATATTCCTTGCCGGTCAGATGCACGCGCATGCCGTTCACTTCCACGGTCTTGGCGTCGAGGTTGACGGTGATGTCGCCGGTTTTAATGACCGATTGCGCGTGGCCCTTGGAGCGACGCACCACCGCATGAATGCGGGCGATCAGCTCGTCCTTGTGGAAGGGCTTGGTCATATAGTCGTCGGCGCCGCCGCCGAGAGTCTTGACCTTGGTGTCGATTTCCGAACTGCCGGAAAGGATCATCACCGGGGTGTTGATCTTGCCGACCCTTAGCTGCCGAAGGACATCCATGCCCGACATGTCGGGCAGATTGAGGTCCAGCAGGATGAGGTCGTAGTCGTAGATCTTACCGAGATCCACGCCTTCCTCGCCCAAGTCCGTCGTGTAGACGTTAAAACCTTCCGACTTGAGCATCAGCTCGATGCTCTGCGCTGTAGCGCTGTCGTCTTCTATCAACAGTACGCGCATGTGACCCCTCCCCGCGCAAGGCGGTCGTAAATACGGAACGCTTTACGTTCGCCCCGAAATCCGAAGCTCACGCTAGGCCGTAGTTAATTTAAACTTGGTTAATCTGAATATCTGGTTAGGGCGATTTGCCGGGGGAGAGCAAGCGCTCCTTCCGCCCCTCAAGCGAAAAAATTAACCATGTTGGATCAGCCTGTTTCAGGGGGGCTCAGGAAGCGCCCTGGCTAGGCTAACTACCAACAGGGAATGACTTTTTCCCTGAGGCAAGGGCCGTTTGTAGGAAACCATCGTCCTTGCAAAACCTCATTAACGCCATCGAACGGATCGATCCGCTGACCGTCTCGGGCAGCGTGGCGGCGGTAAATGGACTTTTGATCGAGGCACGTGGCAGTCTGACGCGGCTGGCGGTGGGCGCCCGCGCGGAGGTGGTTCGCAGGGGCGGCCAAGCTCCATTACCCGCCGAGGTCGTAGGCTTTCGCGAGGAGCGCGCCCTGCTCATGCCCTTCGGAGCGCTGGAGGGCGTGGCGCCCGGGGCTGAAATTCGCATCTGTCCGCAAGGCGCAGCGGTGCATCCCACCCTCGGATGGCGCGGCCGGATCATCGACGCCTTCGGCGAGCCCATCGACGGCAAGGGGCCACTGCCCCAGGGACCGGCGGCCTATCCCTTGAGATGCCCGCCCCCGCCGGCCCACGCACGCGGACGGGTGGGCGAGCGGCTGGACCTGGGCGTGCGGGCGATGAACGCCTTCACCACCTGCTGCCGAGGCCAAAGACTGGGCGTGTTCGCCGGCTCTGGCGTAGGCAAGTCGGTGTTGCTCTCGATGCTGGCCAAGGGCGCCGCGTGCGACGCGGTGGTGGTCGGGCTGATCGGCGAGCGGGGCCGCGAAGTGCGCGAGTTCATCGAGGAGACCCTCGGAGAGGAGGGTCTCAAACGCGCGGTGGTGGTGGTGGCCACCTCCGACGAGCCCGCGCTCAAGCGCCGGCAGGCGGCCTACATGACCCTCGCCATAGCCGAATACATGCGCGACCAGGACCTGGAGGTGCTGTGCCTGATGGACAGCGTAACCCGTTTCGCCATGGCTCAGCGCGAGATCGGCCTGGCCGCCGGCGAGCCGCCCACCACCAAGGGCTATACCCCAACGGTCTTCACCGAACTGCCCAAACTCCTGGAGCGGGCCGGGCCGGGCCCAGTGCGGCCGGATGGGAGCGAAGCGGGACCGATCACCGGCCTGTTCACCGTTCTGGTGGACGGGGACGACCACAATGAGCCCATCGCCGACGCTGTGCGCGGGATTCTCGACGGCCACATCGTGATGGAGCGGTCCATCGCCGAGCGCGGGCGCTTTCCGGCGATCAATGTCCTGCGCTCGATCTCGCGGACTTTGCCCGGCTGCCAGACGCCCCAGGAGCGGCCGGTGACGGCCGAGGCCCGCCAGGTCATGGCCGCCTACGCCAATATGGAGGAGTTGATCCGCATCGGAGCTTACCGCGCCGGGGCGGACCCGCAGATCGACCGGGCCATCCGGCTCAATCCCGCCCTGGAGGCGTTTTTACGTCAGGATAAGGATGAGGGCACAAACTTAGAGGAAGGGTTCGCGCAATTGGCGGCCATCCTTGAGGCAGACCCGGCATGAAATGGGCTAATTCCCTGATCCGCATTTCTAATCATCAAGTGGAGACCCTCCAAAAACGCTTGGCCGTTTTGGTGGAAGCTCGCGTGGCGGCGGAGTTCAAGCTGGTCATGCTGCACGCCGAGGCCGAGGCCGAGGCCGAAACCGCCAAGGCGGGTGAGGACGCCGACGCTGGATTTTATCGCATAGGTTTCCTGCAGGGCTGGCGCCTGCGCCGCGATCAGGCCATCGCCAACATTGAGGCGGCCAAGGTCGAGGAAACCGGCGCCCGCGACGCCCTGTCGCGCGCCTTCGAGGAGTTGAAGAAGTTCGAGCAGGTGGCCGAAATGGCCCGCGTCAGCGAGGTCAAGGAAACCGCTCGCCGAGAGACGGCGGTGCTGGACGAGTTGGGACTAAGGGCGGCGCAGGGGCGGTGAGGCTCGTCCCCCCTAGTCCGCCGTCATCCTAGGACCAATCGACATTCAGGATTCACAGGGCGACTGAGCGCTGATTCATTCCGTTCCGGATTTATTGATTCGGAGCAGAACGATGAGTGTGAAGCG
>JBEHYN010000019.1:0-48394 GCA_048498155.1 Pseudomonadota bacterium
GTCATTGGGCGTGCGGGCATGTTGCTCCCACTGGGTCCATTCGTACTGACTGACCAGTTGGCGCGCGGTGGCCAAAACGGCCACGGTCATCAGACGACCGTCGATGCCGGCTTCGTATTTCAGATAGTGGTGAGCCTCCTCCAACCCATTGGTCACGCCGGGGCTGGTCATGCGAACCTGGGGACGCTCCTTTCCGAGCGCCGACAGGCCGGTGGCTTGCTTACCCATGACGCTGTCAAAGATCTGCTGATCGGCCGGGCTCATGGTCTCGCGCTTGGGCAGAGGCAGCCGGTTGCCGGACTCGGGGTCGATGTCGGCCGGGCGCTGTGCGGAATCCTGGGCCACGGCCCGGCTGGCTACACCCGTCGCCGATATGAGCGCCAGGGCGGCTAGCCCGGCCCCGGCCAAGGCTTTCAACGTCGTATTCATGATGCTTTTTCCTTGAGCCGGCTTAGCGCAGAACATCGGCGACCCACGAAAAATCCGCGCCTGAGGCGCCGCCGCCGCAGGGCGCCGCATTGGCCGGAAGAAGCGGTTTTTGTCCGGGATGCAGTTGCTCATTGAACATGATCTGTTCGCGGGTCGTAGCCGCATACAGGGACATCAGCTCCTCGATATCCACGGTTTTGCGCGGCCCGAACAACCGCAGCATGGTGGCGAAGGTTTGCGATGAGACCTTCCTGGGACCAAACATCTCGCGGCCCAAGGTGATGACCACCGCGTCCTTTTCTCCAAGACCCGTGACCGGCTTGCAGGTCTTGATCACATCCAGGACGTTGGGCTCCAGGTAACGCGGATCCTTTGGGTCGCGGGCGTGCAGCTCCCACTGTGTCCACTCGAACTGGGCCGTCAGTTCGCGGGTGGTGGTGAGCACGGCGATATTCATCAGCCGGTCGTCGATCCCCGCGTCGTACTTTAGGTAATGGTGGGCGTCGCCCAGGCCCTTGGCCACGCCGGGGCTGTACATGCGCGGCAGGGGTCGATCCTTCTCAAGCGCGGGAAGACCGCCCGATTGCAGCTGGCCCTGGACCTCGTCCCACAGCTTCTGGTCGGCGGGGCTGAGGTCGGCGCGTTTAGGAACCGGCAAGCGGCCGCTGGAGTCGGCGTGAATATCCGCCGGCCAATGGGCCGGATCAGACGAAATCGCCTGGGCCTGGACCCTCCCGGTCGAGGCGCCTGCGGCCACAAGCACGAAGACCGCCGCAGCCGCTCGGGTCAGCATTTGAACGTTTCGTTTCATGTTCTCCCCTGTGCCTTGAGCCCGGTTCCTCGGCCCCTGAGCTGTTTTAGCGTAGGACATCCGCCACCCAAGACATATTCGGCCCTGACACACCGCAGGGCGTCGCATTTTTCGCAAGCAACGGAGTCTGCCCAGGATGCAGTTGCTGGTCAAACACCACCAACTCGTCAGTGGTGGCCGCGTAGAGCGACATCATCTCAGCCAGATCGACGGTTTTGCGTGGGCCAAACAGTTGCAGCACCTTGGCGAAAGTCTCCGACGACACCTTCCTGGGACCGAACATTTCACGGCCCAGAGTAATGATCGCCGCGTCCTTCTCGCCCAAACCAGTCACCGGCTTGCAGGACTTGATGACGTCGATCACATAGGGCTCCAGATAGCGGGGGTCTTTCGGCTCACGCGCGTGGGCTTCCCATTGGGTCCATTCGAACTGGTTGGTCAGTTGCCTCGTCACAGTCAGAACGGCCACGGATTCCAACCGAGCGTCGAAGCCGGCGTCATATTTCAGATAGTGGTGCGCTTCGCCCAGGCCCTTGGCCACCCCAGGACTATACATCCGCACCAGCGGGCGGTCCTTCTCCAACGCGGGAAGCCCCTCCCCCAGCTTGCCCTCGATCTCATCGAAAGTCTTTTGATCGGCCGGGCTCAGGTCCGCGCGCTTGGGTACCGGCAAACGGTTGCCCGAGGTTGCGTCTATGTCCGACGGATAGCCATTGGCCGCTGACGCAGGGCTGCAACCAGCGGCCAGTGCGAGTCCAACGCCTGCGGCAAGCAAAGCCGCTTTCACCCCAACGGCTGATTTCACGCCCATCTCCTGTTTCGTTTCCCCCGCTGTCAGTTGGTCCGGGTCTCGCGCCCATCCAACCGCCAATGCCTTGCTGGCTGACTGTGCGCCAGCCAGCGAGGATAGATCAATGGGTGTTCGCGCGAGGCCTTGCGGAATAGGGGGTTGGCCGGTCCGGCAGGGCGCATTCCAAGGCCCGGACTTGCCTTGACAGTCCAAACGTATTGTTGGAAGCATCGCCCGAGCCTCGACTATCGTCGGACAAACAAAAAGCGGGCGCGTGGAAATCCTAGTTGACCAAACGGGTGTTTGGGCAAGGCGGGGTTTCTGAAGCATAGGGAGGTCCTGCCAACTTCACATCGCCAGGTCGCCGCACGTTCACCCCGCATTGCCCCGCCTGGCAATGGGACGACGTTTGTAGACCAGAGCAGGCGATGGCCGTCGGCAGACAGGGCGGGGGTTGAAGATTGAAGATTTATACGACGACGACGAGGGCGGCCCGCAGTCCCCTGGTCGACGCTATGGACGGGAAAGTCCGTCGCCTGCCCGCCCGCCCGAGCCCGGGCGGCGGCGAATACAATCGTTTCTGAAGGAGAGCGGCCTTGTTCCAACAACTTCTCATGCCGGTGGAAGGCAACCTTTTATGGTCCTTCCTCGTGGCGTCCACCCCACTGGCGGTCGTGCTGGTGATGCTGGGCGTGCTGCGCCGGCCCGCTTGGCAGGCTTCGCTGGTCGGCCTGGCTTGGGGCTTGGCCATGGCGATACTTGTCTGGAAGCTGCCGGTGAAACTAGCGCTGGATAGCGCGGCCGCAGGCGCCACCTTCGCACTCTGGCCGGTGATGTGGATCGTCTTTAACGCGCTGACGCTGTTCAGCATCGCCACAACGAGCGGACGTTTCGAAGCCTTCCGTTGCTGGGTTGTCGACCATCTGCCCAATGACCGTCGTGTGGTCCTAGTGGTGATTGGCTTTTGTCTGGGCTGCCTGTTGGAAGGCGTGGCCGGCTTCGGCGCCCCGGTGGCGATCACCAGCGCGCTTCTGATCGCGGTCGGCTTCCCGGCGCTGGACGCCCTTGTTTACACTCTGATCTTCAACACCGCCCCGGTGGCGTTCGGCGCACTGGGCGTGCCGGTCACGACCCTGGGCGCCGTGACCCAGCTGCCGGTGCACAGCCTGGCCTCAATGATCGGCCGCGAACTGCCGTTCCTGGCACTGTTGCTGCCCTTCTATGTAGTTGGCATCTACGGCGGCCTGCGTTCGATCAAAGCTCTCTGGCCGGTGCTGCTGGTCGCCGGGGGCTCCTTCGGCTTCGCCCAGTTCCTGACCTCCAACTACCTCGGCTACGAACTCACTGACGTGGTCTCATCCTTGAGCAGCCTGGTCATCACTCTGCTGTTCCTCAAGGTTTGGAAACTGCCGCACGATCCCCAATACGCCTTATCAGTGTCCGCCGAGCTGCGCGCCACCAAGTCGCCGGTGCCGACGTGGGAAGGCTGGGTGCCCTGGTTGGTCCTGTCGGCCATCGTCATCGCATGGACCACGTTTAAGGTTCCCCTGATCCAACAGCAGCTGATCAATTGGCCGGGTCTGCACAACGCCATCTCCGTCACGGCCTACAATGGTAAACCCTATCCAGCGGTTTGGACCTTCCAGCCCCTGGCCTCCGGCACCGCCATTCTGCTCGCCAACGTGGTCGTGGCCCTCTGGGTCGGTCTGAGCGTCAAGCAGTTCTTCGGCTGCATGGCGGAGACCCTCAAGAACATCCGCGTGGCCGTGTTGACCGTGGCCCTGATCGTCGCCCTGGCCTATGTCATGAACTACTCCGGTATGACCTACACCCTGGGTATGGCCGTCGCCTCGGTGGGCTTCTTCTTCCCCCTGCTCTCGGCCTTCCTGGGCTGGGTCGCGGTGTTCCTGTCCGGCAGCGACACCTCCGGCAACGCTTTGTTCGGAAATCTTCAAAAAGTGGCCGCCATCAAACTCGACCTCAGTCCCGTTTTGATGGCCGCGACCAACTCGTCGGGCGGGGTGATGGGCAAGATGATCTCGCCGCAGAACATCGCCACCGGCGCCTCCGTCACCGGCATGACCGGCAAGGAGGGCGCGGTGCTGGCCCGAACCTTCAAGCACAGCATTATCCTGTGCCTGCTGCTCGGCGTCTTGGTCATGCTGATCCAATATGTCTTCCCGCAGATGATCCCCCCGGGCTAAAAGAGACCCGTCGGCCCGCATCCCGACCGGATGCGGGCCGAATTACTCTTTCTGCGCTTGACCTGATCGCGATGGACGCTATCGCCTGCATAGGTTGATCAGACCCGGAGCCGGGCGGCTCCGGAGGAATGGTCGTGCAACAGAACAAGAAAAGAGGAGAGCCCGTTGGCCCGACCCAAACTCCTGCTCACCCGTCACGTGCCCCAAGCGGCGGAAGACCGGTTGGCGGCGGCCTACGAGCTTACGATCCATCCGCACGACCGGCCAATGACCGCGCAAGAGTGGGCGCAGGCCATGCCGCTCTACGATGCCGTGTGCCCTAATCCCACCGACAAGGTCGATGCGGCGGCGATCGCCACGCCGGGCTCCAAGGTGCGAATCTTGGCCAATTACGGGGCGGGCTACGAACATATCGACATCCGAGCGGCAAAGGCGGCCGGCATAGTGGTGACCAATACCCCCGGCGCGGTGACCGAACCGACCGCCGACCTGGCCATGATGCTGATGCTGATGGCCTCGCGGCGAGCGTCCGAAGGCGAGCGACAGCTGCGCGCGGGCGAGTGGACCGGTTGGCGGCCTCGCCACATGGTGGGCCAGAGCCTGTCGGGCAAACTGCTCGGCCTGGTGGGTTTCGGACGCATCGCCCAGGCCACCGCGCACCGCGCCAAAGCCGGGTTCGGCATGCGCCTTGGCTACTCCAGCCGCAATCGCGCGTCGCCGGACATCGAGGCTGAGTTCGGCGTGACCTATTTCCCGACGCTCAATGACTTGGCGGTGGAGGCCGACGTCCTTTCACTGCACACACCGGGCGGTCCGGAGACCCGGCATTTGATCAACGCCGAGCGGCTGGCGCTCATGAAGCCTACCGCGATATTGGTCAACACCTCGCGCGGCTCTGTGATCGATGAGGACGCTCTGGCCGAAGCCCTGGCCAGCGGCCGGATCGCAGCGGCGGGACTGGATGTGTTCGAGCGCGAGCCCCAGGTCAACCCCGCCTTGCTGGCCCTGGAGAACGCCGTGCTCTTGCCGCACCTGGGCAGCGCCACCATTGAGGCGCGCACTCGCATGGGCATGCAGGCGGCCGACAATCTGGAAGCGTTCTTTTCGGGCGCGGAACCGCCCGACCGAGTGGCGTGACCGCCGCAACCCCTACCCCTATCTTCACCGAAAGCCCAAAGAGCAGACGCCATGACCAAGCTGGCCGCCAATCTGACGATGATGTTTTCGGACCTGCCATTTTTGGACCGCTTCGACGCGGCTGCGGCAGCGGGGTTCAAGGCCGTGGAGTGCGTTGCGCCCTATGAGGCGCCGGCCGAAGTCGTGTGCGAGCGGCTGGAGCGCAACAAGTTGAAGCTGGTCCTGTTCAACATGGGCATCGGCGATTGGGCTGCGGGCGATCGGGGCATGGCAGCCAACCCCGAGCGGGTCGCCGAGTTCCAGGATAGCCTGGCCGTGGCGCTCAATTACGCCCGGGCCACCGACTGTAAGCAGTTGCACATCATGCCCGGCAAGATCCCCGAGGGCGCGGACCGCGCGGCCTGGACCGAAGCCTTCGTCAGTAACGCGCGCGCAGCGGCCGATGCGGCGGCCAGTGACGGCATCGATGTGATGTTCGAGCCGATCAACACCAAGGTCGACATCCCCGGCTACTTCTACGACACCACCAAGGTCGCCCTGGAGCTGATGGACGCCGTGGACCGGCCCAATGTGAAGCTGCAGTACGACATCTATCATATGCAGATCATGGAAGGCGACTTGGCCCGGACCATCGAGCGGCTGCTCCCGCGCATCGGTCATATTCAAATCGCCGACAATCCGGGTCGCAACGAACCGGGCACGGGTGAGATAAGCTATCCGTGGCTGCTGTCACGCCTAGACGCCCTCGGCTACAACGGCTGGATCGGCTGCGAGTACCGGCCGCTCGGCGACACCTTGACCGGCCTGGGCTGGGCTAAGCGCTATCTCGGCAAACGGCCGTCCAAACGGAGTTCCTAAATGAAAATCGCATTTATCGGGGTCGGCATCATGGGCCGTCCCATGGCGGGCCATCTGGCCGCTGCCGGCCACGACCTGCTGCTGGTCAAACATAGGTCGCCCCTTCCGCAGGAGTTGCTCGACGGCGGCGCCAAGGTTTGCGCGACCGCGACCGAGGCTGCGGCTGGCGCCGACATCATCATCCTGATGCTGCCCGACACGCCGGATGTGGAGCGGGCCCTGTTTGGATCGGGCGGCGTGGCCGCAGGGCTGACCGCGGGCAAGACCGTGATCGACATGAGCTCGATCGATCCTATCGCCACCAAGGACTTCGCCGCAAAGATCGCCGACAAGAACTGCGACTATGTTGACGCCCCGGTCTCCGGCGGCGAGGTGGGCGCTAAGGCGGCCTCGCTGACCATCATGTGCGGCGCAGACGACGCGGTGTTCGAGCGCGTGCGCCCGCTGTTCGAGAAGATGGGCAAGAACATCACCCTGGTCGGCGGCGTCGGGGCCGGGCAGATCACCAAGGTGGCCAATCAGATCATCGTGGCCCTCAACATCGAGGCGGTGTCCGAAGCCCTGGTGTTCGCCGCCAAGGCCGGGGCCGACCCGGCCAAGGTGCGTGCCGCGCTGATGGGCGGGTTCGCCGCCTCGCGCATTTTGGAGGTGCACGGCGAGCGCATGCTCAAGCGCACTTTCGATCCGGGCTTCCGTATCGCCCTACACCAGAAGGATCTGGCGCTCGCGCTGAGCTCGGCCAAGGCCCTGGGCGTTTCTCTGCCCAACACCGCCAACGCCCAGCAGCTGTTCAGCGCCTGCGTGGCCCACGGCGGCGCCGGGTGGGACCACTCGGCCATGGTCAAGGCGTTGGAATTGCTGGCCGATCACTCGCTGGGGTGAGGTACGTCTAAGCGGCCCCCGGCGTAAGCCGGAACCAGGAATATTGAACCACAAAGCTCACGAAGACCATGAAGGATGCGCCTACCCCTTTGTGATCTTCGTGTCCTTTGTGGTTCAAATATTCAATTCTCTGCGCTGCAATACCTGCCCTTACAGCGCCACTGACTTGCCGGATTCCGAGGATTTTTCCAGGGCGGCGACCAGCTTGTGCGCGTTGACAGCATCGGCGAAGCTGGGGCTGTACGGCTTGCCCTCGCGCATGGCCTGGGCCAGGCGGGTATAGGCCTGGGCCACATTGCGCGGCGGTCCGGCCGGCACTGTGTCCGGGATCAGGGTGAAGCGCTCAGGAGTCGGCATGGCCACGAGCGGCTCCTTGCCGCGCGAACCAAACAACTGATTGGGGCCGTGATAGATGCTCGGATTCTTCTCCGCACCGCCGGCGCCGACGGCGACCGACAGCATGCCTTCGCGACCATAGATCTCGAAGTTTCGCCGACCTTCCGGCATGGCAGGCATGGCGGCCACCAGGAACTGCACCTCCGCCGCGCTGTGCAATCGACCCGAAACGCTAACCCAATCCGGCGAGTCCACGTGAACGCTCTCACCGGTGTCGGAGTTGATCCACTCCGTGACCCTGGTCGCTAGGCGCGCGGACAACTCGGTGAACTCACCCAAGACAAAGCTGACCGCATCGATGGCGTGTCCGCCGCCGATGGTGAGGATATTGGCGCCGTTCCTCTTGTCGTGCTGGAAGATACGCCCAGCGCCGCGCTTGATGGTGGCCCGGTTGACGTAAGCGAAATCCGCCGACAGAACCTCGCCGATATAGCCCTGCTGGATCAGTTCGCGAACATAGGTCAGGGTCGGATCGCTGCGGGCCTGCAAGCCCACCGCCGTGTAGAGTCCCTTGGCCGCCGCTAGGTTGGCCATCTCCTCGGCCTCGGCCAAGGTCGCGCCCAGGGGCCATTCGCAATAGACCGCCTTGCCCGCCTGAAGGGCGCGCATGACCAGGTCATAGTGGGCGGGCACGCGCGTGACCACACTGACCAAGTCCACCTCCGGGCTGGCCAGCATGGTGTCGAAATTGTGGAAAGCGAGATCGGTATTGAAGGCCTTCTGCGAAGCCAGAGCGGTCTCCTCGCGCGTGGTGCAGACCGCTTTCAGTTCGTAGTCGGGCAAGGCGTGCAAGGCCGGAACGTGGGTCCGCGCGCCCCATCCGCTTCCGCCCACCGTGACCGTAGCGCCGACGATGCCGACGCGGATTTTCCCCGCCATAAGTCTTCCTTTTCTACCGGTCCCAATCGGGGCCAGTTGTTTTGACCGAGAGGTTGGGGCGAGGCTCGCCTAGGACTGGACTTGCGTGGCGCGCGGCTTATCCGGATCGGGCGCTGGCGCCATCAGGGTGAGGTGGATGGTTTCCTCATCCAGGTTCCAGAAATGGTGCGGCACACCGGCCGGGAACACCATCAGGGTGCCAGCCTGGACCGGATAAACATTCCCGTCGATCTTAACCATCATCTTGCCGCTGATCAGGAACATCATCTGGTCATAGTCATGCACATGCTCCCCGCCAGGCGTGCCGCCGTTGGGGGGAGTGCGCACATAGTTGACCGCGCAGCTCGTGATGTCTGAGTTGGTGCGATCCAGCAGGCGCTGGTTGTAGCGGGCGCGATCCTTGTTGAAGGTCTCGAAGTCGATTTGCTTCAAGTATTTCGAGGCGTTAGGGGCGGTCTGCGCCTTGTCCATGATCGCGAATCCAAAAATCTGGTTTTGAAACTAAGCGACGGGCCGCCGGGCCCGTCGCGCGCTGTTACGAAAGCCCCGTGTCGTGCGCCCGATTAGGCCGCGACCGGTTCACGGCCGTGGGCCTTATCCCAGGCCGCTCGAGCGTACATCGGCAGAGAAAACACCAGCAGCTCAGCGCCCTTGGGGCTCTCAATCGGCTGAGTCCGCACGCCTTCGGGGATGTAATAGGTGCTCTTATCGTCGAGCAGCCGTCCGTCGTAGTGGGTCTCGCCGGCGATCACGCAGCGCACTTCCGGGGCGTCGAGCAATTCGGGAGCGATGACCGTGCCGGGCGCCAGGCGCCAGATGGAGATGGCCGTGCCGTATTCGTGGAACGAGCCCAGTTGCTTGACCTGCACGCCCGGACGCTTGGGATCGGCGCGCCATTGGAAGCCTTGCGGGCGCACCATGATCGGCGAGACGTAGCGGGGCTTGGCATATGTCACGGGGCGGCCGGTGTGTTCCTGCCAAACCGCCTCATAGCTGTCCTGGTTGACCTTGCTGCCATCGGGCTTAGTGATCTTATAGATGCCGTCCTCGAACGTGCCGCCTTTGGCCCGCAGGCTATCCATGGCAGCTTGCTTCTCGGCGTCCGTAATCCGGTACTCCCCCTGGGGGCCAGGGAACTGCATGACCAGCAGGCCCACGTCGCCGCGCTGAGTCAGCGGGCCGTAATGGGTGCCTTCGGGGAAGTAGCCGATCTCTCCCTGATGCAGGTCGCGGCCCTTGGCGATGTTGGTCTCGCCGTGAACGACGAAGCGGAACTGATCGAAATTGTGCCGGTGCCGGGGTGAATAGAAGCCGTCGCCGATCTGGTCGTAGCCGAAGCGAAGATTGATCTCGGGAATGCCGGTATCGATGGGGAACTGCACCACCTTCAGACCCGGGCTCTTCTCACCCTCCACGCCGCGACCGCGGGTGGATTTGACCGCGCGACCCACAGCCTCTTCAAGCCGGAATGTTTGAATCTTCGCCATCGCTTGATCTCCCAATTAGATGTGCGGGAAAGCCTGTGGTGAGCTATGAAGCCCGCGCCGCTTCAACCCGCGCGACAAAACAATAGTAGGGGTTCCCAAGATGACCCCGGAGCCCGACAGCGTCAAGCACAAGCCCCGCTCTGGGGAACGCCGCCGAACTCTATAGACCACTGAATATACCAAAGAATGGAACCGATTTCTATGTCTGGCCGCCTGCCAGGGCGCCGCGCAATTCGCTGGTCCGGCGAGAGGCTTCAGCCATAAGGAAACCGATATCCGTCTGGGTGGTGACGAAGCTGACGCCCTTTCGGATAAAGCCGACTTGCCGCGCCAGGTCTCGGTCACCGCCAAGGCCCGCGAATTTGCCGTTCGCCTTGGCCGCCGCGATAACCCGATCGATCGCCTCGACAATTTCGGGATCACCGAACGCACCGGGCTTGCCCATGTCGAACAGCAGATCATTGCATCCGACGTGAATGACATCCACCCCGTCCACGGCGGCGATTTCCTCGAGATTAGCAAGTCCTGCGCGCGTCTCGACCATGCACACCACGAGGGTGATTTCGTTCAAGGCCCGCGCCACCTCGCCCGCCGGCATGGGCCGGAAGTCGAACAGGCTGGGCGACCCGGCGACCGAGCGCCTGCCGATGGGCGGAAACTTGGCTGTGTTCACCGCCTTGCGCGCCTCGTCAGCCGTCTCCACGTCCGGGAACACGATGCCCATCACCCCGGCGTCGAGCAGCAGGGAGACGTCTGGGTCTTCGCAGCTACGCACCCGCACAAGGGGCGCCACGCCGCACCCGCGGGCAGCCTGAGCGATGTGAGCCAAGGTTTCGACCGAAAAGATCGCGTGCTGGGTGTCCAAAAACAGGAAGTCATGACCGGTCGAACGAGCAATGGAGGCGATGTCGCCTGATCGGCCCAGGCGAACATTCATGCCCAGCGCCACATCGCCGGCCCTCATGCGTTCCAGCACGGGGTTTACCGGGAGAGGCGGACGCTCAGATGCGGAGGACATGGGGTCTCTTTTCAAAAGGCCTTTAAACGGCGACACGAACTGGAACCGGCAGGCCGATCAGGTCCCTGGCCTGTTCTGCAGTGGCGATCTCCAAGCCCAGTTCGGTGGCGATGCGCACGGCGCGGGCCACAAGCTGTTCGTTTGTCGCCAACTCACCGCGTGCATAATAGTTGTTGTCCTCCAGGCCCACGCGGATATGGCCACCCAGCAGCATCGCCTGGGTGGTGGCGGGCAGTTGGGCGGGACCGATGGCGGAGACACAGAAAATCGCCTGCGGGGGCAGCGCCGCGATCATGGCGTTGAGGATGTCGTGGCTATAGGGCATCGCGCCCTGGAAGCCCTTATCCGCCCCCAGCACCATGTTGATGTAATAGGGCGGCTTGTCGTAGCCGGCCTGGATCAGGCGGGTGACGTCCTGCAGGATATGGTTGGGGGAAAACACCTCCCATTCCGGCTTGATTCCCCGCTCCAGCATGCGCTTGACCAGGGTTTCACAGCGACTAGGCGGGGTGACCACCAAGATCTCCTTGCCGCCGTGCACATCGACGAAGGTCATGCCGTCGAAAGTGGCCATTTCAGCGCCGGCTTCGCAGCCCTTCAATCGCTCGTCAAAATTGGATTCATAAAGCCCGTCCGGGCGGGCGATGAGCATGTCGCCGCTCGAACCGCCGCCGGTGGAATTATTGATGACGATGTCGCATTTGGCCCGAATGCGCGTGTTGATGTCGCGATAGATGTCGGCGTTGCAGGTGGCCTGATCGTCGGGGCGTCGGGCGTGCAGCGCCGCGATGCAGGCGCCGGCCTTATAAGACCGGTGCACGGACTCGGCGATTTCCGCCGGTTGGGTCGGCAGATTGGGGTTCTGGCTCTTGGAAGCCATGCCGCCTGTCGGAGCCACGGTGATCATTAAGCGGGACATGGATATTCCTTAGGCCGGGCTATTGTCTCGGGAAAGCGCGTCGATCACTTCGGCGGGAATCGGCGCGCTGCGAATCTTATCCGAATCGTCCGGGTCAGGAGCGGCCCAGACGCGCGTTTCGGCAGCCTCAATCGCGACGGTCTCGCCGCGCAACAGTTTGTGGGCGACGTTGAAACTGCTGCGGCCAAAGCGGGTGATGGTGCTTTCGATGGTGACCGTCTCGCCGAAACGGCTGGGGGCGGTGAACTTGGCCGACGTCTCCAGCATGGGGAAGCCGACAACGCCGAAGCGCTTGCGGAGACTGAACTTGTCGTAGCCGAGCGCAGCGGCGAACAGGGCGGCGGTGCTCGCATCGAACATCGCGAAATAACGGGGATAAAAAACGATGCCCGCAGGATCGCAATCTCCCCATTCGATCGTCACGGAACGTCGATTTACGAACATATCGGCCCGGTCAAACCGCGCGAACCGTCTGCGCTCGCCCTTGGGCCATCGACCCAAAGATCGGTTCGCGTCCCCCCCAACTCAACGCTCCTGCTTTCGTTCATAGGGCCGGACTCGCAGCGCCTGTCCCGCCATGGCCGCCCTTGTTCGCAGCCAATTATTCAGCGGCCTCGCGGTGAAGCACAGGCATCTGGTCCGGCAGCATGTCCCTCACATTGGGCAGGCCCATCAGCAGAATCTCGGACGTCTGATCGGCCTTGAACGCGGCGGTTTCGTCGGTGTCGAGATAAAGCGCGGTGTATTTGCGGAAGGTGTCGCCCTCCAGCGCGCCATGACCGGACAGGACCAAATAAACGCCCCGAGCGCCGGCTACGAATGTGGAGCCGGGCTCCAAAAGATAGGCCGCGCAGGGGATGTTGCAGTCGGTGAAGGTGGCCATGGCCTTGACCGACACGCCAGGCGATCCGTCCAACGGCAACCAGGCGTAGTTCTCCAGCTGCATCAGCACGGGAGCGCCGTACTGCGCCTCCGGATAGACCAGCTTGCGGCCAGCCACCTGCTCCCAGACCGCCTCATAGCCGTCCATGTTCTTCTTGCCGGGCACGCCTTCATTGCGGCGAAACACTCCGCCCTCGAACTTGCCGATATTCAGCAGTTCCTTCTTAGCCGTGGCGGTCTGGGCGTTGGTCAACAGCCCCTGGCCGCCCGGTCCGCCGAACTGCAACGCCGCCGTATAGGTGATGTCCGCGTCTGGGCCTTGCGGTCCGTAATAGACGCCCTCGGGAAAGTAGCCGACCGTTCCAGGGCTGAGCTTACCGTCGCTGGCGTAATTGCACAGGCCTTCCAACTCATACCGGAACTGGCAGAAGTTATGTCGATGCCGGGGCGACTCGAAATCGCCGTACTGATGGAAAAGCCCGAACCGGAAGTTGCCCGGGGAGTCATCGTCGCCGGACAGTAGGATTTGCTTGCCAACCTTGCCGGTGCGAACGCCACCACCATTGCAATCGACGGGTATTTCGTCGCCGTGTGCGATCTGCATGTTATTCTCCAATCAATGCCGAGAACCCTGAGCTCTTCGGCTTAGACACTCCCCGGTGAGACCCACTGGCGGCGGTACGCAACCGCCAGCCGCAGACTATTCACTGCCTCAAGTCTAGCGCAAAGTGGCAGGTTTCGTCTCGGTCGGAATTGAATTTTCCTGGTCACATTTCGCCCCCGTCTCGCGGCTAATATTCCTGCCGGGGGCTCCGGCTCGTCACGGGGCGCATTTCAAAGCATCCCGTGACGCTCGTGTGCTGAAATTGAAGGCCGTCCGCCTATTGGGCGAATTTCTGAATCGCGGCAATAGGCAGACTATGGAGAGAGGACCTCCAAGGATTTGTCTTGGGTCTTGGGACCCCAAACCGCGATGAACAGTGCGACCAGCAGCATGCTGGCCGTGAACAGCACGAAGACCGCCGGGACCCCGTATTCCTTCAGCATGAACGCAATCAGGAAACCGGTGAAGACCGCGCTCACTCGGCTCCAGGAATAGACGAAGCCCACAGCCTGGACACGGATGCGCGTGGGGAAGAGCTCTGCCTGGTAGGCGTGGAAGCTATAGTTGAGGACCGCCGCGGCCAGGAGCTCTATGGCGCCCGCCGGCACGATGACCAGCGGGTCGCGTGAAGTGGCGAAAACAAGGCCGACGACGGCGATCACCACGGCCGAGGCCACGATCTGCCATTTGCGCTCCATCTTGTCGGCGAAACCCATGCAGGCCAGCGGACCCAGGGGCGTGACCAGCGCCATGCCGAAGGTGTAGGCTAGGCTGTCGGTGATGCTGACTCCCTGCTTCATCAGGAAGGTCGGCATCCAGTTGACGAAGCCGAACATGCCGATCGCCTGAAGGACGTGAAACAGGCTCAGCATGAGGGTGCGCGGAAGGTACTCCCGGCTAAAGATTTGGGCGTAACGGCCGATGATGTGCGGCGGGTGGTGAATCACAGGCTCGGGCGCCGGCAGCGGTTCGCCCCTCTCCCGCTCGACCCGCGCTTCCATGGCAGCGACAATTTTTTCCGCCTCGTCGCGCCGGCCATGGGACGCCAACCAGCGCGGGCTTTCGGGAATGAACCTCCGAAGGGGCCAGATCACGATAGCGCCAATACTGCCCAGGATCACGACCCAGCGCCACCCATCGACACCGAAAAACGCATACGGGACGAGCGCGAAGGCGGCGAACGCGGCGAGTGGCTTGCCGCAGGAATGGATCGCATTGTTAACGGCGAAGGCCCGGCCGCGGGCGTCCCGGGGCATCAGTTCGCTGAGATAGGCGTCGATGGTGATCACCTCGACCCCGGCCCCGAGGGCGACCATGAAACGCCAAAAGATCAGTCCGTTGGCGGTGTGCTGGAACACCATAATTACGCCCGAGATGCTGAACAGCAGCAAGGCGAAGGTAAAGATCGCGCGGCGGCCAAAACGGTCGGCCAGGACGCCGAAGCACGAACTGGCGAGCAGCAGGCCCGTGAATGTCGCGGCGCTGAAGCCCGCGAAGCCCTTCATGCTGAAGAATTCCTTGGTGGAATCGGTCAGCAGTCCGCTCTTGATCAGACCGGGTGCGATGCCGCTTCCGGTGCTGATGAGGTAGGATTCGAATAGGCCCCCGGAGGCCAGCAGCGCCACCAGCCACCAAACGTATCGGCTGGTTCCGAGCCGGTCCAGGCGTGCGCCGATCTCCGGCAAGCCGTCGCCGGCGCGGCGCGCCTTATCCGACGCAATTACGACCGTATCGTCCATGATCCCCCCAACATTTCTCGATTTTCTCGCGGACCATTACGGCGCTATTACGGCGATAAAGTTTCCAATGACCGATTCTTGGTCATCGGCCCCATGATGCCGACGCACAGCGCCACCATGATCATGCTGCCCATGAAGATCAGGAAGACGGCCGGCACGCCGTAGGCGCGCAACACCCAAGCGGTGAGGAATGAGGCCAGGATGGCGCTGACCCGGCTCCAGCTATAGACGAAGCCGATAGCCTGGGTGCGGATCCGGGTGGGGAACAGCTCAGCCTGATAGGCGTGGAAGCTGTAGCTGAGAATGGCCGCGCTGAGCAGTTCGATCCCGCCCATCGGCACAATGATGTAGGGGCTGCGCGCAAAGGCGAACACAAGGAACGCTGCGGCGATTGTCAGCGATGCGCCGACCATCTGCCACTTGCGTTCGATTCTGTCGGCAAACAGCGAGCAGACCAGCGGACCGAGCGGCACCACGATGGCCATGCCGAAAGTATAGGCGATGCTCTTGGTGATGCTGATCCCCTGGTGCACCAAAAAGGTCGGCATCCAGTTGATGAAGCCGAACAGGCCCACGGCCTGGAAAATATGGAACAGGGTGAGCATGAGGGTGCGTCCCCGATACTCCTTGCTGAAGATCTGGCTGTAGCGTCCCTTGACGTGAGGGGGGCGGTGGACCACGGGCTCAGGCGCCGGCAAGGGCTTGCCGGTCTCGCGCACGACCTTGGCTTCGAGGTCCGAAACGATCTTGTCCGCCTCGGCCAGGCGGCCGTGTGCGGCTAGCCAACGGGGGCTTTCGGGGATGAGCATCTGCAAGGGCCAGACGATGATGGCCGCCAGCGCCCCCAGAGCCACCACCCAGCGCCAGCCGTCAAAACCCATCAGCGTGTAGGGAACCAGGAAAAAAGCCGCCATGGCCGCCACCGGCTGTCCAGTGGAGTGGATGGCGTTGTTGATGGCGAAGGCTTTCCCCCGCGCACCCTTAGGCACCATCTCGCTCAGATAGGAATCGATGGTGATCACCTCCAGGCCCGTGCCGATCGACAGCATGAAGCGCCAGAAGTTCACGCCGAGGGACGTGGACTGGAACGACATCATCAATCCCGACAGTCCGAACCACAAAAGACCGGTAGTGAAGATCGCCCGGCGTCCGAACTTGTCCGCCAAAAAGCCGCAGCAGGAGCTTGCGAACAGAAGACCCGTAAACGTCGCCGTCGTGAAACCGGCATAGCCTTCCAGGCTGAAAAAGTTCTTGGTCGTCTCCGACAGGATGTGGGCTTTCACGAGCCCGGGCGCGATGGTGCCGCCCGCATACAGGGTGTAGGCGTCGAAAAAGCCGCCGAAGGACATCAGCAACAGGACCGTCCAGACGGTTCGGCTCGCGGACAGCCGGTCCAACCGCGCGCCGATCTCCGGTAGGCCTTCATGGCCCTCGCGATGCGCCTTATCCGATGCCGCTTGGGCCGCATCATCCATCGCCGTTTCCTCCATACTTCTCGATTTTATTGAGCGCGAAGCTCTTGGGATAATTCTGTCGAGTCCTATGGATCGACTAGAGGGGATTTGGTCAAGGGTTTGCCAGCCGTACGTCGAGCACCGCGGCGCGCCCCTCGACGTTCACGGCATGGAAACAACGGTCGAGCGCCGCCTCCAGATCTTTCAAATCACTCACGATTTCAGGATGGGCGCCGCCGGCCGCCGCAGCGATTCCCGCGTAGTCCGCCTGAGGGTTAAAACTCATGTCGAGATTGTCGGCGCGGCTGGCGTAGCCGTCCGGGTGCACCGCCAGGGTCGACAGCTTAGGCGATTTCCAGCCGCCGTTGTTGTAGACCACGGTTAGAAACGGGGTCTTGTAACGCCGGGCCATCCAATGGACCGAGGACGGCACCGAGAACATGAACGAGCCGTCGCCGGTCAGGGCGATGACGGTTTTTTTGGGGTGAGCCAGCTTGGCCCCGATCGCCGCCCCGCCGTGCCAGCCGAGCGATCCGCCGCCGCTGGTGAACATTGACCCCGGGCGGGTCATGGCTAGGTGATCGAAGATGGTCTGGTAGTTGGAAATACCCTCGTTGACCACCAGGGTATCGGCGTCGATTCGGCGCCGCAACGCCGCCGTCAGCCGTTCGGCGGTCAGGATCTGGCCCGAGCTTTCCTTCTGAGCGAGGGCGGCCTTGCGCGCCTCATGCAGCTTGATCCAGCGCTGGCGGCGTTTTTGCACTAAGGCGCTGTCGGGCGTCATGCCATCGAGGGCCGCGTTGAGCTGGCCCAGGGCGACTCCGGCGTCGGCAGCGTATCGCCCTCGGGCGGAAATGTACCACAGAGGCATCTGCGCCTTCAGCGGGTCGATATCGATGTGATAGATTTTGGCCTTGGCGTTGGGCTCGCTGGACATCGGAATCCACGGCACGTCGCTGTCGATCACCAGCACCACGTCGGCGTCGGCCAGAGCCGCATTCTGGCGCGGCTCGTTCCATTGATTGCCCTGATATAGCGGATTGTCGTGCGGGAAGTTTACATAATTGGGCACTGATTCCAGCACGCCTACGCCCAATCGTTCGCACAGCTTGACCAGTTCGCCCACCGCCTCCGGCTTGCGGCCAAGAAAAGAGGTCACCACCAGCGGGGCGCGCGCCTTGGCCAGAGCCTTGGCCACCTCGGCGACCGCGTCGGGCGCCATGGCCCCGCCCGCGATCGGCTTCCAATCCTGTACGACTAACGGCGTAGGTTTGGCCGGAGCCTCCATCACCTCGCGGGCGCCGATCAAATAGACCGGACCCTTGGGATCGCTCTGCGCGAACTGGAACGCGCGCGCCACCAACTGCTTGATCGCGCCGGCCGCGCGGATTTCGCCCTCGTAGCGCATATAGCCGCGCACGATGCCGCGCTGATCATGGACGTCCTGAATCCACTGAATGAATTCGTTACGACTGCCCTTCATTTCGCCGTCCTGAGTGACGGGCGAGGCGCCGGCGAACACGAAGATCGGAATCCGGCCCTTGGCCGCATTGTGGACAGCGCCCGCCAAGGCCTGGGTGCCGCACTCCACGTGCACCAGAACCGCCTGAGGGCGGCCGGTGGCGGCGGCGAAACCATGGGCGGCGCTCATGCCAACCATTTCGTTGGGACAGGTGATCACATGCGGAAGCGGCCTGCCGGCTGCTCTGGCCTCCGCGAGGGCTTCGACAATGGCAGGGTGGTCGCTGCCGAAGTTGGCGAAGATATAATCCACGCCCAGTTCTTGAAGGGCGTCAAGGAACGCGCCGCTAGCGGTGTAGGATGAGGTCATTGAGGGAGCCGGAGGGTTGTCGAACATTATCAATAGCCGCCCAGCCTTTTTCGTCGACAAAATTCGGTTTGCCTGGCGTCATACCCTCCCCTACCTCGACACCCTCTCCTCCGATGCCGGATTGTGTGGTATCAAACTATTTGAGGGATCACAGGCTGGGTTGTGTCGGGCTCAGCGAATACACGTTCCCAAGGATAAATCCATGCCCTCGCCGATTAAGGCCAAAACTCCAGTCCCGACCGACGAAGAGTCCCCCGCCGGGCGGCCTGACGTCAAGCTCGGCGAACTGGGCGGATTTATCGGCTTCTATTTGCGAATGGCGCAGACCATGTCATTCCAGGCCTACGCTAAGGATGCCAGCGCGGTCGGACGGCCGATCCGCGTGGGCCACTTCGCCGTCCTGACCCTGATCGGGGAAAATCCTGGCATCACCCAGACCGCTCTCAGCCGCGCGAATGGGCGCGACAAGTCCTCCCTGACCCCGGTGATTGACGAGTTGGAACTGCGGGGATTCGTGACCCGCCATCGGGTTGAATCCAATCGGCGGGCCTATTCGCTGCACCTCACCCGCGAGGGAGAGGATGTCCGCAGCTCACTGCTCAAGGCCGTCATGACTCACGAGCGGCGGCTGGAATCCATGCTCGACCCAGGTGATCGCGAGGACCTGCTGCGCATGCTCAAGCTGCTCACCGCGAAAATGCAAACACTGTTCGACGGGTAGAGCTGTGCCGGGCGGCCCTCACGTCCGCCTGAACAGTCCCCGCGACTCGCCGCCGCCCCGGCCCTTCGCCGTTCACAGGACCTCTTGGCTCGATCACCCACAGGCGCCAGACTGACGTCGTGAAAGTCCTTCCGTTCCTCGTGGCCCTCCTGGCGTGCCTCGCCGCCTGCGGCCCCCAACGCCGCCCGGCGCCCAAAACGCCCCCCGCCTCCGCGAGTGATCGCCCGCAAGTCCCGGCGCCGCGCACCGATCTACCGGGCGTGGGGTTGATTCAGGCGCTCTATGCGCCCTCGCTGACGCCCTTCCCCGAAAAGCCAGCCAAGGACCCCTTTTTCACCGTGGAGCTCGCCAAGGCGCTCAAGCGCGGCAGCCATCCCGGTGAAGTGGGCGCCATTGATTTCGACTATCGCTACGGCGCCCAGGACGTGCAGTTGTCGAACCTGCACATCTCCGCGATCAACACGCTGGACGGCGAACGGGTGGTCGCCCGCTTCGAGAACGCCGAGAAACCCTACGAGGTCGATTACGACCTAGTGCTGACGCGGGACGGTTGGCGCATCGCCGACGTTTCGGCGCCAGCCCAACAGGGCGATGAGGCCTGGAGCCTGCGCGCCATGCTCAAGTTGCCCTCGCCCGATAGCGAGCCGCCGCGCAAGCCCTAGGAACGATCTCCCGCCACGCTAGAACCCCGCCATCTCGCAGTAGTTGGTCCCCACGTGGGGATAGCGCATGCACCAGGCGTTGATGGGCGAAATACCGGCTTCGTCGATTCGCAGGTCGATGGCCAGATTGAGCAGTTTGGCCGGCCCCATCGACTTGAGGTCGGCGTTCGTCAGGTCGTTGACGTCATAGTCGCTGGCGAACAGGCGCGCGGGCGTGCGCTTTCCAAGCTTGTCCGCCTCCACCCCGTAGAGCTCGAAGGTGACAACGCTGGCGTCGGGGGGCAAGTCCTTCGCGCCGGCCTGAATCGCGCGGGCGATCTGGCGTACGGCGCGCGAAGCCTGACGGACGGAATCACCGGCCAGATCGGGCTGGTCGACGCGGGCCAGCAACAAAATGCCGCGAGCCGTAGGCGCGGTCGCGACGATGAGTGGATCGGCCTTGGCCAAGGACGTCGGCCTGGGTGGTTCGGAAGGCGCATGGCCACAGGCGGCGACCATCACGCAGGCCCAAATCATGGCGGTGGCGGCCAAACCGCCGCCGCGCTCCCCCGTCCATAATCTGTTGGCGCCCAGCCTGTGCATCAGCCCATTCCAGCGCGATTCAACGCTGTTTGCGAGCCTAGAGCGGCGATTCAGGCATGAATTCACCCCCGCCGACAGACGGCTTGATCATTTTCGGCCACTGCCTGAAAGTTCACTTTAGGTTTGAATTGATGTTAATCAACGCCGCCGGGTAAATCGAGTTTAGACAATCAGTGGATGTTGCGGGACAAGCCGATAGCCGACTGCTTCGGAACGCGCCCTGACATTCTTTCAGGCTTGGACTGGAGTAGCCATGCCCGTGCTCACATTCAGTCGGGAGAGGTTGCGAGCTTATGGGATCGGCGCGGGCTGTTTTCTCGCAGCCTTGGTCCTGCGCTCGATAGCGGGTTCATGGTTCCAGAGCCACTATCCTTACCTGACCTATTTCTGCGCGGTGATCCTGACCGCCTATCTTGCCGGTCTTTGGCCCGCGCTCGCCGTGGGCGTCATCTCCGCAGCCGTGGCCGTTCTGACCTACGCGCCGCCGATCTCTGCGCTCGCGGAAATGCCCAGCATGCCGCTTGGCGGAGTCATGTTCTTGATCGCCGCTTCTGCTTGCGCCCTCGCCATCTCCAGTCTGCGCACGGGGCGCGACCGGTTGGAAATCGAGCGCCAGCGCTACGCCGACCTGGCGGAAAACCGGGACGTCCTCTACCGCGAACTGCAGCATCGGGTGTCCAACAATATCCAGGTCGTGGCGGGCCTGCTCCGCGTGCAGGCGGCGTCCGCATCGCCGAGTGGACGCAAGGCCCTGATTGAGGCGTCAGAACGTATCGCCCTGATCGCCGGAATCCAGCGGGAACTGCACGATCAGGCCGGGGCGCCCACGGACTTTCGCGATTTTGCGCGGGATCTGCTGTCGGACGCTGTGCGGGCCGCAGGCGCCGAACGCGTCAAAATCATGATCGAAGGCGGTGAGCGACCCCTGCATCCGAACCAAGCCACCCCGGTCTCCCTGGTGCTTCTGGAGTGCGTCAACAACGCCCTCGAACATGGCTACGCGGAAGGCAAGGGGGGCGTGATCGAAGTGTCGCTGTCCCGCGAAGGCGATCGGTGGGCCCTGACTGTGCGTGACGACGGGAACGGTCCACCGGCGGACTTCGATATTGAGCGAAGTCAGAGCCTGGGTCTGAAGATCGTGCGGGCCATGTCCGCCCAGCTCCAGGGAGAGTTCACCCTCGCCGGCGGGAATCCCGGCGCCGTCTGCCGCCTGTCCTTTCCAGCCTTGAACTGAGGCCGACGGTCAGTCGTTGCTATGCAGCAGGGCATAGGAATCGGCCACCTTGCCGGCCTCGAAATCGGCGGCGGGGACTGCGGTGGGATAGCCCACGGTCATGGGGCCGCTGGCCTGCCAGGCCATGAGCGTCAGATCGCGCAGCTCACCTGCCCCCACGGCGATGCGGTCGGTCATAAAGGCCGCCCCGCGTCCGTCGCTCTCCTTGAAGCCCCCCGCCTTTTCCAGGGCGTAGAACGCCTTTACCAGCTTGGCCCCAGCCAGCAGATATCGGCCCGTGCGCGCCTCCACGGCGCAATGGCAATCCAGATAGGGCGCCATTCGCGCAATCACCGCCGCGAGGCTGACATGGCCCGCCACGTAGGGCCCTTCAAGCGGAACATGGATATGGCTCGTGGTATAGCCATTGGGATTGGCGCCGGGGCCCCAGCCGTCGTGATGGGTGGTCACGTGCAGCGGGTAGGAACCGTCGCCCACAAAGTGCGCCCATATGCCCAGGTCGCGGGCCGCTAACGCCTCACGGCGGAGGCGGTCAGCGGTCAGCCATGCTTTGTGGGTCGGGTCCACGGTCAGGCGTTCCCCCGCCGCGTCGGCCCGCCACAGGGCTAGGTCCTTCACCAGCTGCTGCCATCCGTCGATAATGGCATAGGGGAGATAACCAGCCTTCCAGCTGTTGCTCCCGGCCACGCGCAGGGCCGTATCATAGTCCTCTAGTGTGGGCGGCAGGTCGTCCAGCGACAAGCCGCCGGGGACCTTGCCCTCCAGATCTCCGTCTATGAAATGTGCCGGATCTCGGATGTTGTCGTGAACGCGCCCGGCTTTGCGTGAACGGTCCGGGTCGCGGGCGACCTCGGCGACCTCGACAGCGAATTCGCTCGTGCGCATGAACGCCGGCATGTCGGCGGGCAGGGCTTGCAGGGCCGCCTGAGCGACCAGCCGGTGCCCAGTGCTGCCCCAGGCCAGCGCTTGGTCGGCCCAGCCCAGGGCCAGCAGCATAGCGAGGGCCGAGCGCAGTGGGTGCATCATGATCGGTGAACCTAAGATCAAGGTGTAATCAGCCCCTCATGGCCGCCCCCCGTGACATCGACGTGGCGCCCGAACGAGCATCGCCTGTCGGCGCGCCCGTCGGCAAGGGGTTGTCCGATCCACTCGCGGGCTTTAGAAGCACCTCAAGCAGGCCGACCGGGCCGCCACCGTGGGCACATCCCCGATGATAGCCGGACTCGCCGCCGCCGTAGCGCTTGCCGCCGCCGCGCCCTCCGAACCCGCCCTTCGCGCCAAGGCGCCAATTGCGTCGCCCCTGGTGGTCGATCCCATTGGCGAGCTGATCCGCAAGACCGAGGACGCGGCGCTGGACGCGGTGGACGCGCTGCAAGTCAAGGCGACACTCTATTACGCTCGCATCAAGGGCATGAGTTCGCGCGATTCTCTCGGCTGCAAACTGGCGCCCATGCGAACCGTGGCGGTGGACCCCTCCGTCATTCCCCGCCACAGCGTGGTGTTCATCAAGGAAACAGTCGGCATGACGCTGCCCGACGGTTCGCTCCACGACGGATTCTGGTACGCCTCCGACGTCGGGCGAGCGATCAAGGGCATGCGGGTGGATCTGTTCACCGGGATCACCGCCAAGTCCATGCGGGCCTTTCAGACCTTGAACCTCGCCACCCTGAGCGCGGTGAAGGTGGGGACATTCGAAGGCTGTCCCTCCGCCAAATCGCCGGCGCCCTCAAGCCGCCAAATCGCCACCGCGAATTAGAGCTTTGTGGGCGCCTTAGCTGCGCTGCACACCGCGATAGAATTCAACCCTTGGCCCAAAGCCCCTCAACGGCTAGAGCCACTCCGGTTTAAATGAAATCATTTGAACCGGATAAAAAGGCTCTAAATCCAATATGTAGAGCGTGACGGGCGGCGAAACCGGTATCCACTTTCGCCTGTCACGCTCTAGTAGGACCGCGCGTAAGATCAGGATCGATATGACGGATTCCGCCCCCGCCACGGCCGCGCCGCCGGTGAACAGCCCCTTCCACCATCAGCCGGTGTTGTGGGTGAAGCACTGGACGGACCGGCTGTTCAGCTTCGCCATCGCCCGGCCGGAGGGTATGCGCTTCCGCTCGGGCGAATTTGTGATGATCGGCCTGCCGGGCGAGTCCAAGCCGATCCTGCGCGCCTATTCCATTGCCTCGCCCAACTATGCCGAGGAGCTGGAATTCCTGTCGATCAAGGTGCCCGACGGCCCCCTGACCTCGCGTCTGCAGCACATCCAGGTCGGCGACATCGTCCTGCTCGGCAAGAAGCCCACCGGCACCCTGGTGCATGACGCCCTCAAGCCGGGCCGTCATCTATTCCTGTTCGGCACTGGCACCGGCTTGGCACCTTGGCTGAGCGTGGCGCGCGACTATGAGACCTACGACAAGTTCGAAAAGGTCATCGTCGCCCACGGCGTGCGCGAGGTGGCCGAGCTTTGCTATCGCGACCTGTTCACCAAGGACATTTTCGAGGACGAGCTGATCGGCGAAATGGCCAAGAGCCAGCTGATCTACTACCCGACCGTGACCCGCGAACCCTTCGAGCGTCAGGGCCGCCTGACCACCCTGATCGAGACGGGGCAGATCTTCAAAGACCTTGGCCTTGATCAGACCAAGTTCGATCCCGAGCTGGACCGCGTGATGCTGTGCGGCTCCATGGAGATGATCAAGGACATGGCCAAGGTGTGCGAGGACCAAGGCATGACCGAAGGCTCCAATTCCGAGCCGGGGGATTTCGTGCTGGAGCGGGCGTTCGTAGGGTAATCACCAACGTCATCATCCGGCGCCCAGAAGGCGAGCCCGGGGATCCAGCAGTTCCCGTCGCACCGCGTCAGGGTCTAGCTAAACCGCCTCATCCAGCACGCCCTCAATGCCCTGTTCGCGCACCTTGCGATAAAGGGTTGAGCGGCCGATGCCGAGGCGGCGGGCCACTTCGGACATGTGGCCGGCGTAGATCTCAATGGCCAGCTGGATCAGGTCGCGCTCGACCTCCTCCAGGGTGCGCAGATGGCCGCGTTCGTCCAGCACGCGCACGGGCGAGGACACGGGCATGTCGTCCATCGTCAGCTGCACCGATGTCGGCAAGGCGGGCATGACGGACGCGGGCGCGCTGTCGGCCGGTGGCTGAAGGCCCGACACCGCCGGAAAATCGTAGGGCTGCAGATAGGGCGCATCGGCCAAGACGATTGCGCGATAGACCGCGTTTTCCAGTTGGCGAACATTGCCCGGCCACTCGTGGGCGGTGAGCAGCGCCAGGGTCTCGGCGCTGGCGCCGGCCACGCGCTTGCCTTCCTCGATGTTGAAGCGGCGCACGAAATGCTCCACCAGGGCCGGGATGTCCTCACGCCGCTCGCGCAGGGACGGCGCCTCGATGGGGAACACGTTCAGGCGATAGTACAGGTCCTCGCGGAAGCGGCCTTCCTTGACCTGTTGGGTCAGGTCGCGATTGGTCGCCGACAGGATGCGCACGTCGACCTTAACCGAGCGCTTGGCGCCGACCGGGTCGATCTCGCTCTCCTGCAGGGCGCGCAGAAGCTTAACCTGCATGTCCAGCGGCAGCTCGCCGATCTCGTCCAGGAACAGGGTCCCGCCATTGGCTTCCTGGAACTTGCCCAGGTGCTTGTCGTGAGCGCCGGTGAAGGCGCCCTTCTCGTGGCCGAATAGGATGGATTCCACCAGGTTCTCAGGCAGAGCGCCACAGTTGACCGCCACGAAAGGTTTGCCTGCGCGATCCGAGGCGCCGTGCACGGCCCGTGCGATCACTTCCTTGCCCACGCCGCTTTCGCCCAGGATGAGGACGGGAATCTGCGACTTGGCCGCCCGCTCGCCCATGCGCTTGACCTGGGCCATGGCGGCGGATGAGCCGACCAGATCGGCGAAGGTCAGCCGGCCGCCGGTCTTCTTCTTCAGCCGGTCCACCTCAGCGGTCAGATCGCCCATCTGCAGGGCGTTGCGGATCGACACCAGAATGCGTTCGGGCGAGGCCGGCTTGATGAAAAAGTCCTGGGCCCCGGCCTGCATGGCCTTGACCACAACGTCCACACCGCCGGTGGCGGTCAGCACGATCACCGGCTGCATAAAGCCGCGGGTGCGCATTTCCTTGAGCGTGTCCATGCCCGACAGACCGGGCATGACGAGATCCAGGATCACCGCATCGGCGGGCGCGCCGGAGATCAGCCGCGCCAGGGCCTGATCGCCGCCCTCGGCCTGGGCCACGGCGAATCCTTCGCGCTCCAGCACCGCCTGGATCAACCGGCGCTGGGTAGGATCGTCGTCAACGACTAGGACCGTTTTGGTCATAAAAAGACACCGCCATCAAAGGACCCTGCCGTTATCGACATGGGCTATTTTGGGACGGTTATACGCGCATGGGGGTAAAGGTCCGGTTGAGGAGAGATTGAGGAAAGGTTGCCGATCAAATCGCTACGCGGCGGCCCCACCCAACCGCTATACCTCCCCCATGACGATTCATACGCCCGCCCCGACCCAACTGCCCGAGTGGAGACTGACCGATCTTTACGACGGGCGGGACGACCCGCGCGTCGAACAGGACCTTCAAGCCGCCCGCGCGGCTAACGCCGCCCTCGTCGAGCTGAAGGGCAAGTTGGTGGTGGCCCGGGGCGACCCTCAGCGACTGGGCGCCCTGCTGGCCCACGCGGCGGGCCTGTACGAGGCGGCCACCAACAAGCTGTGGGCGCTGGCCGCCTATGCTGGGCTTATGACCTCTACTTGCCGCGACGATGCGGCCTGGGCCAAGTTCGAGGGCGACATGCGGGCCCAGTCGTCGACCATCGCCGCCGAGGCTCTGTTCCTGACCCTGGAGCTCAATCAGCTCGATGAGGTGGAAATCGAGCTGGCCCTGCGCGCCGATCCCGCCGCCGCCCATTGGCGGCCCTGGCTGCGTCGCGTGCGGCTCATGCACGCGCATGAACTATCCAACGAGATGGAGCGGCTGTTCAACGACCGAGCTCCGGCCGTCGCCAACTGGAGCCGTTTGTACGACGAGACCCTCAGCCGCATGGCGGTAAAGGTTGGGCGCGAGAGCCTGACCTTGCCCGAGACGCTGAACCGACTGTCGGACCCCGATCCCGCCCAACGCAAGAGCGCGGCCCAGGGCCTAGCCAAGGCGCTGGAGCAGGCCACGCCAACCCTGGCCCTGAGCCTGAACACCATTGCCTTTGAAAAGCAGGTAGAAGACCGTTGGCGGCGCTTTGCCGATCCGGCCGCTTCGCGCCACCTGGCCAATGAAGTGGACGCCGAGGCTGTGGACGCCCTTGAGGCGGCGGTGGTGGAGCATTATCCGCGCCTGTCGCATCGTTACTACGCCCTCAAGGCCAAGGCCCTAGGCCGCAAAGCCCTGGACTACTGGGACCGCAACGCGCCCCTCGATCAGGCCCAGCCACGCCGGTACGACTGGGAGGAAGCCAAGACCCTGGTCCTTTCGTCCTTCGATCAATTGGCCCCGGCCTTCGCCGACAAGGCCCGCACCTTTTTCCAGAATCCCTGGATCGATGCGCGGCCGAGGGCCGGCAAGTCCTCTGGGGCCTTTTCGCATCCGGTGACCTCCGACAAGCACCCCTATGTGTTCTTGAACTATATGGGCGAGCGCCGCGACGTGCTGACATTGGCTCACGAGCTGGGCCATGCGGTGCACCAGACTCTGGCCGCGCCGCTCGGCACCCTCCTCGCCGACACGCCCCTGACCCTGGCGGAGACCGCGTCCATCTTCGGCGAAGGGTTGGTGTTTGATCGTCTGCTGGCCGACGCCTCAAAGGCCGAGCGGCGCGCCCTGCTGGCCGGCAAGATCGAGGACGGCCTCAATACGGTGGTGCGGCAGATCGCCTTCCATCGCTTCGAGCGCCTGTTCCACGCCGAGCGCCTGACCGGCGAGGTATCGCCCGACCGGATCGGCGAAGTCTGGCTCCAGGTCATGGGCGAGAGCCTCGGTCCTGCGGTGAAGCTGAACCCCGGCTATGAGCACTACTGGGCCTATGTCAGCCACTTCGTTCACTCGCCCTTTTATGTGTACGCCTACGCCTTCGGCGACCTGCTGGTTGAGGCTCTGATGGAAGAGCGGCTCAAGGACCCCGCAGGGTTCGCCCCGCGCTATGAGGCCCTTTTGGCGGCAGGCGGATCGCAAACCTACGTTGAGGCGCTCAAGCCATTCGGCCTGGACCCGCGCGAAAAATCCTTCTGGGAGGGAGGGTTGCATCGCATGGAACGGCTGATCGACGAGTTCGAAGTCCTTGGATGAGGCCTCCCCGTCCCTAAGGCGTTCGATGTTCCAATTGAACTCTAACCCATAAACCGCTCTTCCCCCGCGGAGGCGGGGGACCCAGTCCTGTCCAGGGATCGCCCCGCTGGAAAGACCTGGATTCCCGCTTTCGCGGGAACGAGCGGAGGAATGGGGGCAACCCATATGCCTGACGCTCAATTTCCGAATTGCATGGCCGCCAGGAGCTGATCCAGATCGATGAAACAAAAGGCTACGGAGCTGTCGGCCACGCCGTACGGCATGAATATCCGCCGTCCGTGCGCCATGGCCCCGCAGGTGTAGACGACATTGGGCACGTAGCCTTCGCGGTCTTCGTCCGAGGGCGAGACGATGGGGTGAATCGTACGGCCAAGCACCTTGGTCGGGTCGTCCTTATCGAGCAGCACGGCTCCGATGGAATACTTGCGCATGGCCCCGACTCCGTGGGTCAGCAGGAGCCAGCCCTCGTCGATCTCGATCGGCGATCCGCAATTTCCGATCTGGACCAACTCCCATGGATAGACCGGAGCAAGTAGCAGTTCGCCTTCATGCCAATTCAAAATGTCGTCCGACCGCAGATAGAACAGGTTCTCCCCGTCCTGACGCCCGATCATGGCGTAGGCGCCGTTGATCTTGCGCGGGAACAGCGCCATGCCCTTGTTGCGCGCCGCTGAGCCGGTCATGGGCTTCAGCTGAAATGTGCGGTAGTCCCGCGTGACCATCAGTTCAGACGCGATGTTGAAGCCCGAATAGGCGGTGTAGGTGCCGTAATAGATAGGACCTTCATCGTCCGTCATCATCACTAGGCGCAGATCCTCAAGCCCATTGCGCTGCTGGGCGGTGAACGGAAAGATCACGGTGCCCGACAAGGTCGCCTCCTCGAACCGTTCCGCAGTCGTGACCCCGCCATTGGCCTCGGTCGGCTGGATCGTCGCGCGGGCGGCCACTGAGAAGGGAGGGCGCGGCAACAGCTCAAACCCGCCCTTGTGGTCTAAAATTCCCTCCCTGAAAGCAATGGATGAGATGTGTCCCTCGCCGACCGCGCGCAGGGACAGCACGACCCGCACCGCCCCCTGGGTCATGCCAGACTGGTCTGGGTGGGGCACGATGGAGGGGTTCATCAAGGCGGCGGAGGTATAGGAGTACTCGTGGCAGAAATAGGCGCCGATCAGCTCCTTGCGATCCTCGCGAATGTCCAGATCCAGGTTCAGCTCCGCGCGCACCTGTTCGAACCGATCGAGAAACACTTTGCGCGTCTGCCAATGGCGCTGTTCGAAATCCTTAGCGACCAGGGCCAGTTCGGATTGGCAGGTGCGCATGTCCATGGCCAGTACCGCCGAGACAATCCGCTGGACTCGGCCGGTTTCCGTCGCGTGCAACGACCGAGGTTCCGGCGCGATCTCGAACGGGCGGATGACCACCCGGTCGGGCTCGGCTTGCAGCCGCATGGGCAGAATCTCGAGCAAAGGTCGCGCTTTTTGTCGGGGCGGCGTCACAAATCCACGGCCGTCTTGGAGGTTTCGGACATGGTCTGTCTCAATCTCGCAATGGCGCAGGTCGCCAGCTGGAAGGACACCACCGATTCGGCCCCTTTATTGTGGTTGATTCCGTTCCAGGTGAGGCCGTCATAACATTCGCCGTCCGGGGTCGCGACGGCCACACCGAGGGAATTGGCGCCATGGTACCAGCCATAGGCCCGTTCGGCTTCCGCGATCCATCGAGAATCACCAGTGACGACAAAAGCCGTTTCGCAGGCATCGATGGTGGCGGCTGCTTCCAGGGGTTGCTGATCGAAAAGGCTGGCGGAGTCTAGCGGCAGCCCGAAATCGGCTGTCGCCACAGGCAGGAAGTGGCCGCCGAGCCCGGTCTGACGACGGCACAGCCAATCCAAGGCTTTCAGGCCAAGGGCGAGCGCGCGAGGGTCGCCCAAGGCGGAAGCGGCGCGAATGACCGCCTCGGCAAGACGGGCGTTGTCATAGGATAGCGTCCCTTCGAACCAAGGCAGGCCTTGGCTAGCGCGCGCCGTCAGAAGATCACACAAACGCTTGAGCTTGGCGGCGACCATGCTTGTCACCCGGCCTGACTCCCAGCCCAGCGGCAACAGGCCGACTAAGCCCAAAAGGATGAACGCGTTAGCCCGAGGGGCGACAATCGAATCCAGGTGGGGCAGGGTCTCAGCCATCAGGGACCGGGCCCAGAGGCGGTGCGCCGGATCCTGGCTTTCGACCATGCTGGCGGCGATTGACATGGCCGCCCGGCCATTGCTGTCTTCCGAACCGTAGGTCTCAAGCCAGCGCCGCTCATAGCTCATGAAATTGCGGAAGCGCCCCTTGTCCGGGTTCCAGGCGTCCTGGACGAAGGCGGCGTACAGGGTGGCCAAGCTGCGCCGCTCCGGTCCAAGGCCGCCGGGCAGCCGGTGCATGAGGATCAGGGCGCGGGCGTTATCATCAAGGCAATAGCCGTGACGACGGTCGGGAATGTCAAACAGGCTGTGCTGGATAATGCCGCAGCTATCGGTCAGGCGGCTTAGCGCCTCCAGCGAAGGGCTGCACGGCGCAGGGCCACGGGGCGAACCGACTGACGGGCGGCGCAGAGCCCGGGCCGTCTCAACTACCTCAAGCTTGCGCTCTGCGTAGCCGCTCCAGACAGTGTGTCGGCTGGCGTCATAAATCCGCGTCCCTAAAGCGCGCCGGGCCTCTGGGTTGTCCAGGAGGGCTATGATTTCGGCGCTGAAAGCCTCGCTGTCGCCGAACGGCGCCAGCCGCCCCAGGCCGTCGGACAAGAGCTCCTCGGCGTGCCAATAGGGCGTGGATACGATCGGCTTGCCCAGGGCGGCGGCGTAGGACAGCGTGCCTGAGGTGATCTGCGCCACGTTCAGGTAGGGCGTCACATAGATGTCGGCTGCATGCAGATAATTCAGCAACTGAGACGTATCGGTATAGGCGTCAACCAACCGTAGCCGATCACCCACGCCAAGGCTGTCCGCCAAGGCTTGCAGGGATTCGCGGTACCGCCCGCCCTCTTGGGCGAACACATGCGGGTGGGTGGCGCCCAGGACCAGATAGAGGGCCGTCGGCCGCTCCCTGATGATGGCGGGCAGGGCGCGAATGACCGTCTCGATGCCCTTGTTGGGCGACAGCAGGCCGAAGGTAAGCAGGACCTCGTGACCCGCCACGCCCAAGGCGCCCTTGAAGGGTTCGGGATCAAGCAGGGCGCGGTCAGGAGCACCGTGTGCAATCACGACGATCTTGTCGTCGGCCACGTCCCACACCTCTCGAAGAATCCGGCGCCCGCGCTCCGCCATCACGACCAGACGCGAGGACCGGGCCAGGAGCCGGCTAAAAACGCGTTTCTGATCTGCGGTTGGCTGCTCCAGCACGGTATGAAGGGTCGTCACGACCGGCTGATCGACGGCGTCCAACATCAGCATCAGATATTCGCCGGCCGGGCCGCCGAAAATGCCGAACTCATGTTCCACACAGATGACGTCGGGCTGGGTCCGGGCCAGGCGCGCCGCCGCAGCGCGATAGTCGTCCGGGCGTTGCTGGCCAATTTCGAAACAGACCTCGCCGGGAAATGCGTAGGCATTGCCGTCGTCGACCATGGCGTAAACGTCGCAGGTCAGGTCAGGCCGCGCGCCAAGTAGGGCCTCGCGAACATCCGCCGTGAAGGTGGCTATTCCGCAGCGCCTGGGCGGATAGTTTCCGATCAGGGCGATGGAGGAAATCGACTGTGGTTGAAACTCGATGAGCCGGAGCGTGGGAGGGGGCGCCATGGGTTGGTCCTATGGAAGTGACCCATTCCCAACGCTTAGGAGGCTCAGTCGATCCCGCAGTGCGGCATATAGCTGAGATTGGCGGCGGACGCTGAATAATCGGGCGAGGGCGGTCCAGGCTCGCGCACGACTTGCAAGTCCTCTTGAGCCCCGCCGCGCAATGGGTTAGTTCCGCCCGAATGTTGCAGCAGAGAAGGCGGTCATGGCTCAGCAAGCTCACGGCTACACGCACGGAAAAATGGATATCAAAGCCAACCAGGCTTCGTTTCACGCCTTCATCCTGATGTCCAAATGGGGATCGCTGTCGGTGGCCGCCAGCATGCTGTTCCTGGTGCTGTGGTTCTGCACTTCGGCCGGCTTCCTGGCTGCAGCGATCGCCGGGATCATCGTCTCGGTGCTCGGCTATCTGGTGCTGCGCGAAAAGCCAAAGGCCGCGCACAAGAGCTAGTCAGGGGCAAGTGGGTTCCGGTTTTGCCGCCCGACTGGCTATCAAAAGCGGGTTTAGGCGGGGCTGCGAACATCGGACAGACGACCGTCCGGCCAGGCCGCCATCAGCGCGATTGCGCTAGACGAACCGCATCCGCAGGGCTTTTCTGCGACCGACAATGAATTGCGCCGAGATGGGCGTCGGCTCGCCCGGCCGCGGCGAGCGCAGACCGCGCCATGACCGGTAACAACAGGAATAGGGCATGACTGTGAAAGTCGCCGTCACGCGGGAGCGTCGGGCGAACGAAACGCGGGTCGCGATCACGCCGGACAGCGCCAAGAAGCTGATCGGCCTGGGCGTGCAGGTGTGCGTGGAGATGGGCGCCGGCGCGAACGCATCCTATCTGGACGCTGACTATATCGCGGCGGGCGCCCTCATCGCCAAAACCGCCAAGGCCGCTATCGACGGCGCCGATGTGCTGTTCAAGGTGCGCGCGCCCGTCGCTGAGGAAATCGCGGTCTTGAAGAGCGGCGCCGTCGTCGCGGCCATGCTCAACCCGTACGGAGAGCGCGAAGCGCTGGAGGCGCTGGCCGCCAAGGGTGTCACCGCCTTCGCCATGGAGTTCGTGCCACGCATCACCCGGGCCCAGGTGATGGACGTCCTGTCCAGCCAGGCCAACCTCGCCGGCTATCGCGCCGTGATCGAAGGCGCCGAGGCCTACGGCAAGGCCATGCCGATGATGATGACCGCCGCCGGCACCGTGGCCCCGGCCAAGGTGTTCATCATGGGTGTGGGCGTTGCGGGCCTGCAGGCCATCGCCACTGCCCGCCGCCTGGGCGCGGTGGTCACCGCCACCGACGTGCGGCCCGCCACCAAGGAACAGGTCGAGAGCCTCGGCGCCAAGTTCCTGGCGGTGGAGGACGAGGAATTCAAGAACGCCCAGACCGCCGGCGGCTACGCCAAGGAAATGAGCGCTGAGTACAAGGCCAAGCAGGCCGAGCTGGTGTCCGGTCACATCGCCAAGCAGGATATGGTCATCACCACGGCCCTGATCCCCGGCCGCCCCGCGCCCAAACTGGTCAGCGCCGCCCAGGTCGCCTCCATGAAGCCCGGCTCGGTGATCGTCGACCTGGCCATCGAGCAAGGCGGCAATGTCGAGGGCGGCAAGCTCGGCGAGGTCGCGGTCACCGCAAATGGCGTGAAGATCCTGGGCATACCCAACCTGCCGGGCCGCATCGCGGCGGACGCCTCTGCGCTGTACGCCCGCAATCTTCTGGCCTTCGCCGGTCTGTTGATCGGCAAGGACGGCGTTCTGGCGCCTGACCTGGAGGATGAGATCCTCAAGGCCGCCCTGGTCGCCCACGGCGGCCAGATCACCCATCCGTCCCTCAAGGCCTAGGAGCGCAGCATGGAAATGGTCGATCCCGTGGTGTTTCGCCTGGCGATCTTCGTGCTGGCCATCTTCGTGGGCTATTACGTGGTCTGGAGCGTGACCCCGGCCCTGCACACGCCCCTGATGGCCGTGACCAACGCCATCTCCTCGGTGATCGTCGTTGGCGCGCTTCTGGCCGCCGCTGCGCACGGCGCGGCGGGGGAGCTAGATTCCGGTTTCGTCTGGATATCTAAGGGCGCGGGCGCCGTGGCTGCAGCCCTGGCGGCGGTGAACATCTTCGGCGGCTTCCTGGTCACCCAGCGCATGCTGGCCATGTACAAGAAAAAGGAACGCCCCAAGGACGCACCCAAGAGCGGAGAGGCCCTGTGAGCGCCAATCTCGCCGCCATTGCCTATCTGATCTCGGGCGTCCTGTTCATCCTGGCCCTGCGCGGCCTGTCCAGCCCCGTGACTAGCCGGCAGGGCAACCTCTTCGGCATGATCGGCATGGCCTTGGCCGTGGCGACGACCTTGCTCACCCTGTGGGGCCGGGGCGCGCTGGACCCTGTCACCCTGCTGCTGATCCTCGGCGGCGTGGCCGTAGGCGGCGCGGTCGGCGCCATAGCGGCGCGCAAGATCGCCATGACCGCCATGCCCCAGCTGGTGGCGGCCTTCCACTCCCTGGTGGGTTTGGCCGCCTGCCTGGTGGCGGTGGCCGCCCTTTACACCCCAGCGGCCTATGGCATCGCGGACCCCAGCGGCGGCGTAAAGCTGGAATCCCTCGTCGAGCTGTCCCTCGGCGTGGCCATCGGCGCGGTCACCTTCACCGGTTCGCTGATCGCCTTCGCCAAGCTGAACGGCAATATGTCCGGCGCGCCGATCCTGTTGCCCCAGCGTCACCTGCTCAACCTGGCCATCGGCATCGCTATCGTGGTGCTGATCGTCGTGCTGGTCATGTCAGGCGGAGCGGCCAAGGGCGCGTTCTGGGGCGTATTCGCCCTGGCGTTGCTGATCGGCGTGACCCTGATCATCCCTATTGGCGGGGCGGACATGCCGGTGGTGGTGTCCATGCTCAACAGCTATTCCGGCTGGGCGGCGGCGGCCCTGGGCTTCACCTTGGAGAACACCACCCTGGTGATCACCGGGGCCCTGGTGGGCTCCTCGGGCGCCATTCTGTCCTACATCATGTGCAAGGCCATGAACCGCAGCTTCGTCGCGGTGATTCTGGGCGGATTCGGCGCCGCCGCCACGGCAGGTTCGGCCGGAGCTGTGGCCGAGACGCGGCCGGTCAAGCAGGGCTCGGCGGACGACGCGGCCTTCATCATGAAGAACGCCTCCAAGGTGATCATCGTCCCGGGCTACGGCATGGCGGTGGCCCAGGCCCAGCACGCCCTGCGCGAGATGGGCGATAAGCTCAAGGCCGAAGGGGTCGAGGTCAAATACGCCATCCATCCGGTGGCCGGCCGCATGCCCGGGCACATGAACGTGCTGCTGGCCGAGGCCAATGTGCCCTATGACGAAGTGTTCGAGCTGGAGGACATCAATTCGGAGTTCTCCACTGCCGACGTGGCCTTCGTCATCGGGGCAAACGACGTAACCAATCCGGCGGCCAAGACCGATCCTGCCTCGCCCATCTTCGGCATGCCGATCTTGGACGTGGAGAAGGCCGGGACGGTGCTGTTCCTCAAGCGCGGCATGGCCCCAGGCTATGCTGGCGTCGAGAACGAGCTGTTCTTCCGCGACAACACCATGATGCTGTTCGGCGACGCCAAAAAGACGGTTGAAGGCATACTGAAGGCCCTGTGAGAGCGGGGAGCGGTTTGGGGGCTTTCCTTTGGCGCCGGGCGCCGCCTAGTCTTTGCGGGTGAATCCCCGGGTCCGGCGCGGCGGTTTAGCCCTGCTGGCCTACCTATTCGTCTTGACCGTGTTCGGAGGCGCCATGACCGCTGCGGCCGCAACCCGGCCTGTTCGAGGCCGGATGTTCGACATTGGCGGGCGCAGCCTGCGGATGGTTTGCGCAGGGCCTGATCGCGGGGTCACCACAAAGCCTACAGTGCTGCTGGAGGCCGGAGCCTTCGGCTTTTCCGCCGACTGGGCGGTGGTGCAGGCGCAACTGGCTGATCTGGGCGTGCGCTCGTGCGCCTACGACCGGGCGGGTCTGGGCTGGTCCGACCCCGGCCCTTCGCCGCGCGACGGCTTGGCAGTGGTTTCCGATCTGGAAGCCTTGCTCAAGGCGGCCGATGAGCCCGGCCCGTTCATCATCGTGGGCCACTCCATGGCGGGCCTGCGCCTTCGCCTGTTCGCCGCGCGCAATCCCTCACAGGTTACAGGCGCGGTCTTGGTCGACGCCGCCACGCCCGAGGACATGGACGACCCTCACACCCGCCATTACGTCAACGCCTTTGTCGGCGTCTCTCGCGCGGTCGCGGTGATCGCCTCCTTCGGCCTGCTCCAACCGGTCAAGACCGCGCCCTTTGCCGACAAGATCGGCCTGACGCCCCAGGCCAAGGCCGAGAAGCAGGAGATGTTCGCCTCCGCACGGCACAACCGCGTATCCGACGAGGAGGTGGAGACATGGCCCCTCACCGCCCAGCAGGCGCGCGCGGCCGGCCAATACGACCCCGCCTGGCCGGTTGCGGTCATCACCGCCGAACATGGCGACGGCGCGGCCTGGAAGCCCCAACACGACGCCTCGGCGCTCGCCTCCAATCACGGCTATACCGAAGTGGTGAAAGGCTCCGAGCACGCCTCGCTGTTGGGCCTCAAGTACGCCGATCACATCGTGCGCGGCGTCACGTTCGTGATGGAGTCTGCAGCGCTGCCGAAGGGGCCATCTCGCCCCTAATGGACCTGGACGCGCCGGCGCCGGCCCAAGCCGTTGCAGCGGCCCCCTAACGCTTTTCGACATTCACAGAATTACCCAATTAATCCGCTCATTCCCGCGGAAGCGGGAACCCAGGAAGAGCGGCAGGCGCTTCCGCTTGACTGGACAGACCTGGGCCCCCGCCTTCGCGGGGGTGAGCGGTGTGAATTTGCGCTGCGCTGGGCTTATCAGCCGCCCCCTAACGCAAAAAGCCGCGCAACGGGTGCGCGGCTTTGAAGCTCAGTTCAGAGAAAAGCTCTAGGCCCGGACGGGCTTTTTCGGCGCAGGGAGCAGGCCTTCGCGCTGCATGCGCTTGCGGGCCAGCTTGCGTGCGCGACGCACGGCTTCGGCCTTTTGGCGGGCGCGCTTTTCCGAGGGCTTCTCGTAATGCACGTGACGCTTCATTTCGCGGAAAGAGCCTTCCCGCTGCATCTTCTTCTTCAGCGCCTTCAAGGCTTGGTCGACATTATTGTCGCGCACGAAAATCTGGACGATGACCCGGTCCTCCGAAGCAACGCCGATCCTATTCCCCTGCAGGGACCCAGACCGACGAACAGGAAATTGCGCCCGGAAGTCTCCGTCCGTGCTTGGCGCGGCTGATACCAGAGCCGACTTTAATTGTCCATCGCCCTGCACGCCCCAAAGCGTTATCCTCAAACGGATGAGCCGGACGAACGACAATTGGGCGGACGCCGCCGAGGCCAGGGTGCTGAACGCCGCCCTCGAGCTGGCCGGAGAGCATGGCTGGAGCGCCAAGACCGTGCTGCGGGCGGCTCAGACGGCGGGCCTGTCGGCGGGCGATGTGGAGCTGCTCATGCCGGGCGGCCCGCGCGACCTGGCTGCACTCTATAGCCGCCGTCTGGACCACGCGATGCTGGACGCCCTGGCTGATGTGGACCCGCACAGCCTGAAGATTCGTCAGCGCATCATCCGCGCGGTGGAAGCCCGCCAGGACGCCGCCGCCGAGCACGAAGCCGCCGCGCGCCGCTGGGCCGGCTTCCTCGCCCTGCCAACCAACCTGCCCCTGGCCCTGCGCCTGCAGTGGGAAGCCGCCGACGCCCTCTGGCGCTGGGCCGGCGATACTGCCACCGACGAGAACCACTATTCCAAACGCGCGATCCTCTCGGCCATCCTCGGCTCAGCCCTGATGGTGCGCCTCTCCGCCGGCAAGGCGGAAGCCGACGCCTTTGTCGAGCGACGAGTGGGCGATGTGATGAGCTTTGAGAAGTGGAAGGCGGGGCTGCCGAAGGGGGATTTTGCGGCCCAGGCGGCGGGGGTGTTGGGGAAGGCGAGGTACGGCGGTTAAAGCACTATGCCGCCCACGATGATGTCCAGGCTTGTTTTTTGTCTACGCTAGCCACGCCACCGGCACGTCCAACGCCTGCGCGAGCTTCGCGATGGTCTCCCAAGTTCCCGAGCGGCGCCCACTTTCGAGGTCGGACAGATAGCCCTGACCGATGCCGGTTTTGAATTCCAATTGCATTTGCGTCATGCCGCGCCAGTGGCGGATGGCTTTCAGCCGGCTATCGCCTCGAAGAATCGCCGCGCTCACCGCCGGGGGCAGCACGCCGCCGCCGGCCGCCAATTCGGCTTTGCGGGCGTCGTAGATGGCGAGGTCGGCGGCATTCTCGGCCTCATCGTCGGCTCGCTGAAGGAGCGCCTCGTAGTCGGCTCGGAGCAGCACCACAAGTTCCTCGCCGCCGGCCGTCCGAATGATCTGGGGCGCGCGCATGGTCTCAGCTCCTCTTGTACGTGATCGTGGCCCGTCATGGTGTAGCGGTGAAGGCCAGACGCCACCTGTTCTCGAGCATCTCGGGGAAGGGCGTGGATATCCTTCGCCGCGCTCGGCGTGAGGATGACTGTTTTCACGAGAGCAATCGGCGGTTCATTTGAACCACCCCCAATCACCCGCTCATCCCCGCGAAAGCGGGGATCCAGTCCTGTCCAGGAATCTCTAAGCTGGAAAGAACTGGATTCCCGCTTTCGCGGGAACGGCCGGAGGAAGGGGTGGTTCAAACGAACCACCGATAGATATAGCGATAATATCGCTCTGTTTCCGCGATAAATAAAGCGATAATATCGCTTGAAGTCAGCCCAGTTCCCGCAACCTGTTCACATGCCCCATCTTGCGGCCCTCGCGCGGGTGGTGTTTGCCGTAGAGCCACAGGCGGGCGCCCGGTTCGGCGGCGAGGCGCACCCAGTCCTCGGCCTCGAAGCCGAGCAGGTTTTGCATTTCTACGCGGGCTAGGGGCGCGGTGGGGCCCAGAGGCCAGCCGGCGATGGCGCGGACGTGCTGTTCGAACTGATCGACCTCGCAGCCGTCCAGGGTCCAGTGGCCGGAATTGTGCACCCGGGGGGCGAATTCGTTGACCACCAGGGCGCCGCCGGGCAGCTCGAATAGCTCCACGCCGATCACGCCCACATAGTCCAGGGCCGCCAGCGCCGTGTGGGCGATGGCCTCGGCCTGGGCCAGCGTCTCTGGCGAGATATCGGCCGGCGCCAGGGTGGTGCGCAGCACCCCGTTTTCGTGGTGGTTCTCGCCCGGCGGATAGCAGGCGACCGAACCGTCGCGGCCGCGCGCGGCGATGACCGACAGCTCGCGCACGAAGGGCACAGCCGCTTCCAGGATGGCGGGACGACCGTCAATTCGAGCGAAGGCGGCCTGCGCGTCCTCCGGTCCCTGCACCCAGGTCTGGCCCTTGCCGTCATAGCCTTCGCGGCGGGTCTTCAGCAGGCCGCGCGAGCCGAGCCTCGGCAGGGCGGCGGCAATGTCGGACGCCGTGTTGATTTCGGCGAAGTCGGCCACGGCCAGGCCCTGGGCGCGCAGGAAGGTCTTTTCGGCCACACGGTCCTGTGCTGTGGCCAGGGCCAGGCGGCCGGGCGCCGCAAGCGCGCCGAAGGCCTCGAGCCGATCGACCACGGCGGCGGGCACGTTCTCGAATTCAAAGGTCACGACCTTGCAGGTGCGGGCCAGTTCCTCCAGCGCGTCGGGGTCGTCATAGGGAGCGGTGAGGGTGCGCGCGGCGACGCGCGAAGCGGGGCAGTCCGGCTCGGGTTCCAGCACGGTGACGTCGAACCCCAATCGTGCAGCCGCCAGCGCCAGCATGCGGCCGAGCTGACCGCCGCCCAGCACGCCGATCATCGAACCGGGCGCAAGAGGAGCCGCAACCGCCATCCGTCAGCGATCTTCCACGGTTTCGGCCACAGACGCAGTCTGAGCCGCGCGCCAGGCGGTCAGGCGCTGATCCAGAGCCGGATCGGCCAGCGCCAGAATCTGCGCGGCCAGCAGGCCTGCGTTCTTGGCCCCCGCTTCGCCGATGGCCAGGGTCGCCACCGGAATACCGCCGGGCATCTGGGCGATGGAGAGCAAGGAGTCCATGCCGTCCAGGCTGGCCGTCTTGATCGGCACCCCCAGCACGGGCAGTTCGGTCATCGATGCCGTCATGCCCGGCAGATGCGCCGCGCCCCCCGCTCCGGCGATGATCACCTTAAAGCCGGCGGCCTTGGCCCCCTTGGCGAAGGCGTACATGCGGTCCGGCGTGCGGTGTGCGGAGACGACCTTGTCCTCGTGGGCCACGCCCAGGACGTCGAGAATCTCGGCCGCAGCCTTGAGGGTCGGCCAGTCGGAGCGACTGCCCATGATGATGGCGACCGGCGCGTTGGCGCCCATGCTGCTCTATGCCCCAACTGTGCGGGCCTTGGGCGGCCCGGAAGGGCGCGGAGTATAGGCTGCGGCGCCCCGGCTGCAACCGCACGCGTGCGGTTAGTTTGCAGTGACCATCGCCCGAAGGACCACGACGGCCGCGCACAGGGAAATAGCCAGGGTCACGCCGTTCATGATGACGATGCGCCAATAGATTTTCGGCCGGTCCGCCAGCAGCACCTCAACGCCCCGCATCGACCACTTGCCGCTCTTCAAGGCCTGAACGACCCTCCACGCCCGGTAGAGCATCGAGAGCGCCAGAAACATCAGGATGAACGTCAGCAGGGCGATGCGTAGCACCGTCGGGCTCCTTGTCGCGGCGCGGCGCCGAGCGCCCTTGGTGCAGACAATAGGGGCAGCGCGCCGCAAACGCCATGAGCCCCGCAATGCATTTGAGACTCAGCCCTGACCCGGTAAGGTTTCCCAATGACCGCTTCCGGCGCGCATTCAGAGCCACAGGTCCCCTCCGACGCCACGGCTATGGCGCGGGAGATCGAGGACCTGCGCGCCCAGGTGAAGGCGCTGAGCGAACGCTTGGCCGAAGCCGAGCGCCTGGCCGACCAGGACGCCCTGACCCCGCTGCTCAATCGCCGGGCCTTCATGCGCGAGGTGCAAAGGGCTATCGCCGTAGCGAGGCGGCACGAGATTCCGGCCAGCGTGATCTATTTCGATCTGGACGGCTTTAAGGGTGTCAACGACCGCTACGGCCACGCGGCGGGGGATGCGGCCCTGGTGGCGGTGGGCGAACGTTTGTTGGCCGAGGTGCGCGAATCCGACGTGGTCGGGCGCCTCGGCGGGGACGAATTCGCCGTCCTGCTGCTGCACGCCGATCGGGAGGCGGCCACGCGCAAGGCCGAGGCCCTGCGCGCGACGGTAATCGGCGAACCGGTGCGGTACGAGGGCGCCGGCTTCCACATCGGCGTGACCTATGGCGTGCGCGAGATCGCCGGGGCCGATTCGGCCGAGCAGGCGTTGGCCGAAGCCGACGCGGTCATGTACCTGCGCAAACCGCCGAAAACCTGAGTTTTCAGTCTTCCTGGCGGTATTTGTTCAATATATTTGAACCACGAAGCTCACGAAGAACACAAAGGATCGCGCAGATGCGCGATCAATCAATTCTCGCTTCGCGATCCCCTGGCCAACCGATAGCGCCGACCTCTTGGTGTCCTTCGTGAGCTTCGTGGTTCAAAATCTTGCTCTAAGCAATGATATCCGGCGTCAGCTGGTCTTCCAGACGTTCGATCTGGTCGCGCAGGGCCAGTTTCTTTTTCTTAAGGCGCGCGATCTGAATCTGGTCGGGGCGAGGTCCGCGTTCCAGGGCATAGATGGAATCGTCCATATCCTGGTGCTCCTGGCGAAGCTCGGCCAGGCGCGTTCGCAAAACGCCCTCTGCCTCCGCCGAAAGTTCATCGTCATTCATGCGATGGACGGTCCCGACGCCGGATCAACATGGACGTCATTAGAGCACAGTCGCCGCGTCGGTAAAGCCGGCTTGCGCATGGATCAGGCGAGCGCTTGGGCGAGGAGGGTCAAAGCGGGGCGCCCAACCTCCGGTCCCCAGGCGGCCGAGGCCTCGACCAGGGCCTGGAGTAGTGGAGCGACCTCGCCGCCACCAGTCGGAGTCATGGCCTCCAGCGCCAGCATCAGCGCGTGTTCGGCCGCCAGCTCCGCCGCCTTGACCTGGGCGCGCGCCGCCTCGCGGGGGGCATCGGGCATGCCGCTCATGGGTGTCTTCAATCGCCGCCGCACCTGGCGCAGGGGCGACACCGCCGCCTCGTCCCACGCTCGCGCGAGCCAGGCGCCCGCAGCCAACTCCGCCGCCGGCAAGGTCACGCCGTCTTGCGCCGCCCAGGCCGCCCACAGCAGATAGGACACCGACTGGCCGTGATGGTCTTGCAGCTCAAGGCAGGCCTCGGCCACGCCGGGCCGGGCGTAGGCCTCCAGCGCCCAATCCCAAAGGCTCATGGCCCAGGCTTCATGGAATGACGGCCGGACCGATATCCTCGCCCCAGCGTTTGACCGGCCGCCAATTGAGGCCGAACAGGTCCAGCGCCCGGCCCACCGACTGGTCGACGACTTCGGCCAAGGTTTGGGGGCGGGTGTAGAAGGCCGGCAGCGGAGGGGCGATCACCGCGCCCATCTCGGTGACCCTGACCATGGTCCGCAGATGGCCAAGGTGGAACGGGCTCTCGCGCACCATCAGCACCAGTGGCCGGCGTTCCTTTAGGGTCACATCGGCTGCGCGGGTCAGCAGGGAGGTTGTCATGCCGGTGGCGATTTCCGACAGGGTGCGCACCGAACAGGGCGCAATGATCATGCCCAGGGTGGCGAAAGAACCCGAGGCGATGGAGGCGCCAATAGCGCCAAGACGATGGGTGACCCCAGCCATGGCGGCCAGATCGGCGGGCGTCAGTCCCGCTTCCTGCTGCAGTGTAAGGGCGGCGGCCTTTGACACCACCAAGTGAGTCTCCAGCCCCAATTCGGCGGCGGCCTGCAGCACCCGCACGCCATAGACGGCGCCCGAGGCCCCGGAAACGCCCACCACCAAGCGTGGCTTGACCGGATCAGTCACGTCCATGCCTCACGCCGAACCCTCCGTGCCCATGCAACTGGCGCCAAACCCTTGTTAACGGCCCGCACCCCATTGTGATCTGACAGTCGACCCAGGGAGGTATTCACTTCAAGGGCGATTTAGCATGGAGACGCGGTCATGGCCGTTGAAGCCCGTATTCGTGAACTCGGTGTCAGACACCAAACCCTTGAACGGGAAATCGAGAACGAGAACAGAAGGCCGGCTTCGGACACCCAACGACTGAAGGAACTCAAGCGACAGAAGCTCAAGCTGAAGGAAGAGATGGCGAACCTGCGCCAAGCGCCGTCGCTGCACTAAAAGCCCGGCGCGGGCCATCAGTCCTCGTCGGCGCCCTCCGCGTCGCTGAACACGTCGGCGGAAAACACGTCCTTGTCGGCCACGGGCTTGCTCGGCGCGGGCTCTGAATCGGGCGCCGCCGCTGCAGCGGCCCGGGCTTCCGCCGCCGGATCGACCAAGCCGGTCTCGGCGGCTGGACGCAGGCTGGGACCCTCGCTGACGATGCCCTTGCGCGCGTCGTCCTTGACCTTTTTGTGGGCCGCCTTGAGCACAACGGCGTCCAGCTCCAGCTGGGTGACGAGGCCCAGTGTCACCGGATCGACCGGCTTGATGTTGCCGGTGTTCCAATGCGAGCGATTGCGCACCTGATCGATGGTGGCCTTGGTGGTGCCCAGCAGCTTGGACACCTGACTGTCGGCCACTTCGGGGTGATGGCGAAGGAACCAGGCGATGGCGTCGGGCCGGTCCTGGCGACGCGAGACCGGGGTGTAGCGTGGGGCTTTCTTAGCCGGCTTCAGCAACTCGGCGTGACGGCTTTTTTGCTGGCGCATGCGGTAGGCCGGGCTGGCCTGGGCGGCGTCCAGTTCCTCGCGCAGCAGCTGGCCATTGGCGATGGGGTCGGCGCCGCGAATGTCGCGCGCCACTTCGCCGTCGGCGATGCCTTTGACCTCCAGCGGATGCAGGCCGCAGAAATCGGCGATCTGCTCGAAGGTCAGGGAGGTATTGTCCACCAGCCACACAGCGGTGGCCTTGGGCATCAGAATGTCGCTCATGTTTTTTCTCCGAATCCGCCGCTAAAAACGACGGCGCCCGGCCTTGCGGCCGGGCGGGTGTTGTTCATGCGCTATATAGGACCGTTCGCCCGCAAAGGGAACGGCTGGTTTCAAACGCTCAGCACAACCTTTCCCACGTGCTCGCCGCCTTCCAATCGCGCATGCGCCTTGGCCGCCTCGGCCAGAGGAAACACCGCGTCGATCACCGGCTTGAACGCGCCCAAAGCAATCAACGGCCAAACGTGAGCTTCGACCTCCCCGGCGAGCCGCGCCTTTTCCTGGGCGTCGCGAGCCCTCAGGGTCGAGCCGGTCAAGGTCAGGCGGCGCATTACAATGCCCGCCAGATCGATCTCGGTCCTGACCCCCGCCGGAAAGGCGATCATCACCACCCGGCCATGAGGCTTCATCACCGACAGGTCCTTGGCGACCTGTTCGCCGCCGACCATATCCAAGGCCACATCGGCCCCGCCGGCAGCCTTGACGGCTTCGACCCAGTCCCCAGACGAGGAGTCGATTGACAGGTCTGCCCCCAGGGCCTCGGCGTGGGCGGCCTTGTCGGCGCCGCGCGATGTGGCGATGACCTTGGAGCCCAAAGCCTTGGCCAATTGAATGGCGGTGACGCCGATGCCGGAGGTCGCGCCGTGCAGCAGCAGCGTCTCGCCGGGCTTAAGGGCGGCGATCTCAAACACATTGCTCCAGACCGTGAAGACCGCTTCAGGCAGGGCGGCGGCCTGAACGAAATCCAGCCCGGACGGAATGGGCAAGACGCAGCCGGTTTCGGCTGTGACGTATTGCGCGTAGCCACCGCCTGGCAGTAGGGCGGCCACCGGATCGCCTACTGCCCAGCGCGCGACCCCAGCGCCCAGCGCCGCCACTTCGCCGGCCACTTCCATGCCGATGATGTCTGAGGCTCCGCGCGGCGGCGGATAGTGTCCGCGCCGTTGCATCAAGTCAGCGCGATTGACCCCGGCGGCTCGAACCCGGATCAAAATTTCGCCCGGCCCCGGCCGGGGGCGAGGATGAGCCCACAGCTTCAGCGCCTCGGCGGGGCCTGTGCCCCCCTTGACCTGGATCGCCATCATGTCCGCCTCGCAAACGGGTTCGGTCATCGGCTGGGCTCTTCGGCTTGTCTCATGCTATCGTCATGCGTCAGATACCGGTTCGGACGGACCGAGCAAAGGGAGGCGCGCCCATGCTGGACGAGCCGGTTGAGCCGCGGCGGGCCCGCGGCGTCGCTTTGATTGAAGTCTCCAGGGAAGATCTGGAGCTGTTCGGCGTTGACGAACTGGAAAGCCGAATCGAGCGTCTTGAGACTGAGATCGCGCGCACCCGCAACCAGCTTGAGCGCAAGAAGGCTGGGCGCGCCGCGGCGGACGCGCTGTTCAAGTTGGGCAAGGAGTGATGTTGGCACGCCTGTTGCAGCCCCGCCCCCCCAGGGGACAGTTCGTCTCAAGGCCTGGAAAGGGCGCGGACTATGAATGATGCTGGAGCGGCCACGCCAACACAGGCGAGCGGCGTGCAGGATTTCACGGCCTCCGAGCTGTTCGAGCGCACATTTCAGGAAGGCATGGAGTTGGTCGAGGAGACCGCCGCTTATCTCGATGGAGCCGGGCGTCAGGATTCCAAACTGCTGTCGCGCGGTGGCGCCTTGGCCTATGCCGGAGAAAGTATGCGCCTGACCACGCGCTTGATGCAGGTGGCGTCCTGGCTGTTGGTTCAGCGCGCGGTGCGCGAGGGCGACATGCCCGCCGCAGAAGCGTTCAATGACCGTTATCGCCTGACCGAGCCGCGGACTGAAGCGCCATCGGACGCCGAAGAAGAACTGCCGGTGAGCTTGCTCAGCCTGCTTGACCGTTCCACCCGTCTTTATGAGCGGGTCCTGCACCTGGATAAGCGAATGTATCTGCAGTCGGCTGACGAAGCCGAGCACCCGGTTCTGGCTCAGCACGAGCGATTGGCGGCGGCGTTTGGCCTGCCGGGCTGATTTGTCGCACCCCTGACCGAACACAAAAAAAGCCGGCCCCAACGAGGCCGGCTTTTTATTTCTGAGCCCTCAAACAGCCCTATTTCTTTAAGAAACCGCCGTACTTGGCCGCGAAACGCGACACTCGACCGCCGCGGTCGAGGAGCGTTTGGTTGCCGCCCGTCCAAGCCGGATGGGTTTTGGGATCGACATCAAGATTGAGTGTCGCGCCTTCTTTCCCGTAGGTGGAACGCGTCTGATAGGACGTCCCATCGGTCATCACCACGGTGATGAAGTGATAGTCTGGGTGAGTATCTTGTTTCATCTTGCTGACCGAATGCACCCTGCCGTGGGGCGGTGGAACGAAAAACCCGCCAAAATAGGGCGGGTAAAAGGAAGCCGGGCGTATACAATGTTTGCTCCGGAACTGGCAAGCGCTGCATGGACGCGATAACTAATACGGCTGCCACGGTCGATCACGCCCCAGAACGGCCAAGGCCGGGTCCGGCGCTGCGTGACGCCATGGGGGCGGCAGCCAAGCGCCGGGCTAAAGCCCGAGACCTGCGTCCCTTGTCCAGACTCCTGCCCATCGTCGCCACCCATCGCGGCGACGCCCTGGCCGCCGTACTGTTCCTGCTGCTGTCCTCCGGCGCCACCCTGTCCCTAACCGTGGGAGCCCGCGCCGTCGTCGATGCGGGCTTGCCCGGCGGCAAGGGGTTTGTGCATATCGGCGCGGCTTTCGCCCTGCTGAGCCTGTTCGCGGTGGTCCAGGCCACCGCCGCAGGCTCGCGTTTCTACTTCTTCACGCGCCTGGGCGAGCGGGTTGTAGCGGACCTGCGTCAGGTTCTTTACCGCCACATCCTGACGCTGGATCAGGGCTACTTCCTGAAAGTGCGTACCGGCGAGGTCCTCTCGCGCATGACCACCGACGTCGCCATTGTCGAAGGTCTGGTGGGATCCGCCTCGTCCACCGGCCTTCGCAACGCCCTGTTGGCTGTGGGCGCTGTGGGCATGTTGGTAGCCGTCAGTCCGAGCATGACCGGCATTGTGCTATTGATGATCCCAGTGGTTCTCGTACCCCTCATCGCCTATGGCCGTCGGGTGCGCCGTCTATCAGTCGCCGCTCAAGATCGCTTCGCCGAGGCGGTTGGCTATGCCGGTGAGACCTTGGACGCTCTGGACACGGTGCAGGCGTTCGGGCGGGAATCCGGCGCAGCGGACCAGTTCGACATGGCGGTGGACGCCGCCTTCGCCGTCTCCAAGACCCGCATCCTGGCGCGGGCCCTTCTGACCGGCAGCGCGATGCTCCTGGTGTTTAGCGCGGTGGCGGTGATCCTATGGTGGGGCGTCCAAGCCGTCCAAGCAGGCGCCATGAGCGCGGGCGTGTTGGTTCAGTTCATGTTCCTGTCCTTCCTGGCGGCCAGTTCGGTGGGCTCGCTCGGCGAAGTCTGGGGCGAGGTGCAGAAAGGCGCCGGCGCCATGGAGCGGATCAGTGAGCTGCTCGCCGCCAAGCCGGTGATCGGCGTTCCAGCCCATCCGATCGCGTTGCCCACGCCGGCGCGCGGAGAAATCGCGTTCCGCGTCGTCAGCTTCGCCTATCCCAGCCGCCCGGACATGCAGGCCCTAAAGGGCGTGAGTTTTACAGTCCGGCCCGGTGAGCGGGTGGCGCTTGTCGGCCCATCGGGCGCGGGCAAGAGCACGGTGCTGCGCCTTCTGCTGCGCTTCTTCGATCCCCAGGCCGGGGCCGTGCTGATTGACGGTGTGGACATGAAGCTGGCTGACCCATCAGAGGTGCGCGCGCGCATGGCTTTGGTGGCGCAGGACATCCCGCTATTTTCGGGTTCAGCTCTAGACAACATTCGGTTCGGCCGCGCCGACGCTGACCGCGAATCCGCCATCGCCGCTGCCCGGGCGGCCCAGGCCGAGGGCTTCCTGCTCGCCCTGCCCGAAGGCTTCGACACCCCTGTGGGTGAACGGGCGCGCACCTTGTCCGGAGGCCAGCGCCAGCGCCTAGCTATAGCGCGCGCCTTGGTGCGTGAAGCGCCGATTCTGTTGCTCGACGAGGCGACCAGCGCGCTGGACGCGGAAAACGAGGATCTGGTGCAAAAGGCGCTGGACGGCGCCATGACCGGACGCACCACCCTGGTCATCGCCCACCGCCTGGCCACGGTGCTCCGGGCTGATCGAATCTTAGTGATGGACGAGGGCCGCATCGTGGAAGAAGGCGCACACGCCGATCTGGTCGCGCGCGGCGGGCTTTATGCGCGCCTGGCCCGTCTGCAGTTTGGCGCCGGGGCTTAAGAGACGGCCCTCAGCCGCTCCAGGATCAGCGGATGCAGTTCCTGATTGGCGGCGCAGATATTGCCGCTGGTCAGGGGGTCTTCGCCTTCTTCAAGGCCCGAGATCTTGCCGCCCGCCTCGGTCACCAGCAGCAGACCCGCCGCTACGTCCCATGGCTTGAGCCCGCGCTCCCAGTAGCCGTCGAAGCGGCCCGCAGCGACCCACGCCAAATCCAGCGCCGCCGAGCCGAACCGGCGAACGCCCGAGACCCGCTGAGCGACCTGGTGCAGTTCCTTGAGGAAGGTGGCGTGACCAGGCCGTCCGACAAAGGGAATGCCCGTGGCGAGCAAGCTTTCGGTCAGATCACGCCGGGCGGCCACGCGCAGGCGCTTATCGTTGAGGAAGGCGCCCTTGCCCCGTTCGCTCCAGAAAATGTCGGCCGAAGCAGGGTTGTAGGTCACCGCCGCCACAATCATGCCCTCGCGCTTGAGCGCGATATTGACCGCGAAATGAGGGATGGCGTGCAGGAAGTTGGTGGTGCCATCAAGGGGGTCGATGATCCAGGTGTGGGT
>JBEHYN010000020.1:0-46677 GCA_048498155.1 Pseudomonadota bacterium
CTTCGAGAGACAGGTGTCAGTTACCGGGCAGAACCAAGATCGACCGTCAGCGGTGGCGGGGAGGAGCATGAATATCTTGCCTCATTCAGGCGCGACGGCTTTTTTGTTGGTGCTCTTGGCCGTGATCGCGGCGCCGAGCGGGCGTGCGGCCGACGCGCCCGGCTTGGCGTTGTTCGAGCAGCACTGCGCGACCTGCCATGTGCACGGCGGCGCCAGTCATGCGCCCGATCTGGCGGCCTTGCAGAGGCTGCCATCCGGGAAGATTCTGTACGCCCTGACCACCGGCTCGATGAGCGGAGTGGCGCAGGGCCTATCCGGCGACGACAAGCGGGCCATCGCTGAGGCCATCGGCGCCCAAGCGGGCGCGGCGATTAGCGGGGACGCCGGTTCGATGTCCCATCGCTGCGCCTCCAATCAGGCCCTGGCCGATCCGTCCGCCGGCGCGCGCTGGAACGGGTGGGGAGTCGATACGGCCAATACGCGCTTTCAAAACGCCAAGGCCGCCGGACTGTCGGCGGCCCAGACGCCGAAGCTGAAATTGAAGTGGGCTTTCGGCATTCCCAACGGAATCGCCTTTGGTCAGCCGACGGTCGTGTCCGGCCGACTGTTTGTCGGCAGCAACAATGGCTATGTCTATGCGCTCAATGCCGCCACCGGCTGTGTCTATTGGTCCTTTCGGGCCGGTCCCGGCGTCCACACTGCGATCAGCATCGGCCGCCGGAAGGGGACCTTCGCCGTCTACTTCGGCGACATGCGGGCCAACGTTTATGCGCTGGATGCCCAGAGCGGGCGGCTCGTATGGAAAGCCCGCGTCGATGATCATCCCTTGGCCCACATCACCGGCGCGCCCCAGCTTTACCAAGGGGCGCTTTACGTTCCGGTGTCGTCGTCCGAGGAGGGCCACTCCTCCGACATGCACTACGCCTGCTGCACCTTTCGCGGCAGCGTCGTGCGCCTGGACGCCGCAACCGGGCGGCAGGTTTGGAAGACCTACACCATTGAAAAGCCGCCCTCGCCGACGCGGACCAATGCCCTGGGGACGCAGCAATGGGGGCCTGCGGGGGCGGGGGTTTGGAACGCTCCGACCATCGATCCCAAACGCGGCGCCCTGTATGTCGGGACCGGCGATGGCTACACGAGCCCGGCGGCCGGACGCTCGGATTCCATTCTCGCGCTGGATTTGAAAACCGGCCGCGTCCTGTGGTCGGTGCAGGACACGGCGGGCGACGCTTGGATCCTCGGCTGCAAATCGGGCGCTTCGGACAACTGCCCCAAGCCCTTGGGACCGGACTATGATTTCGGCAGTTCGCCGATTTTACGGACCTTGCCCAACGGCCGCCAGATCATCGTGGCGGCGCAAAAGAGCGGCGCCGTCATCGCCCACGATCTGGACCACAAGGGCGCGGTGCTATGGACGGCCAACCTGGCGGACAGGCCGCCGCCTGGCGAGGGCGAGGGGATCATCGTGTTTGGCGGCGCGGCTGATGCGCGCAGCGCCTATTTCCCTTTGACGACGGGCGGTGCGGCGGCCGTTCAGCTGTCGACCGGCAAACGCCAATGGCTGACATGGTTTGAAGCGCCCGGCCCGAGCGCCTCGGGCCAACCACGCCCATTTGGTCAGACGGCCGCAGGATCGGCCATCCCCGGCGTGTTTTTCACGGGCGGTTGGGACGGAATCCTGCGCGCCCTGTCGACGGTCAATGGCGGGGTGATCTGGCAATACGACACCGTCAGACCCTTTGACACGGTCAATGGGGTGGCGGCCAAGGGCGGGTCGATGGGCGGGCCGGGTCCCGTCATCGTCGGCGGCATGGTCTATGTGGGCTCAGGCTATCTGGCCAATCCGGGGCCGGGCGCGGCTTACCCCGGCAATGTGCTGTTGGCGTTTGGGGTGGACTGAAACAGGCGTCCGATCATTTTCGCGGGGGTCTGGGCGGGAGCAAGGGGGTCTGTCCCACCTTCAGCTGCTGGTCGAAGGCGGCCAGCTCCAGGGCGGCGGCAGAATAGTTGGCCATCAGCTCGACCAGCTCCACAGTCTGTTGGCGGCCGAACAGGCGCAGGACCTTCGCGAACGTCGGCGGTGAAACCTTTTTCCGACCGATCATCTCGCGCCCAAACGCGATCACGGCCTGTTCCTTTTCGCCCAATCCGGTCGTGGGTTTGCCAAACTTGATGACGTCGATGATGGCCGGATCAATGTGGTGCGGATTGGCCGGGTCGCGCCCGTGCGGCTCGTTCTGGGTCCACTCGAACTGACAACCCATCTCGCGCGCGGTGACCAGAATCGCGATCTCGACGATTTGAGGGGGCAGGGCGGTTTCAAAATTGACGAAGTGATCGGCCTCTTCCAGCGACTTGGCCACCGGACTGTAGAGGCGGGTGGAGTGCACGGTCGCAGGCAGGGCTTGGCCGGGGCTGAGGCCGTCGATGATCGCTTTGCCGTAGTCGTCCGTGTCTTGGCGGGTGGGCAAAGGGAGGCGGTTGCGGGAGTCAGGGTAGACGTCAGCGGGGAGCGGCGCAGCGCGCGCGCCGCCTACGGCCAGAGCCAGCCCTGCCGCTAAGAGAATGCCCAAGCCTGTCCGCATTTTGAAGGGTGTCCTGCGCGTAGTGGGGCCCTGACCGCTGAGCCAGTTGGAATGTTACGTCATGCCGCCTTTCGCCGCCAAGCGTTCCGGCCCCGCTTGACGGCCGGTGGCAAAGTTGCCATCATTTAGAATGCGTAATACACGGCCAATCAGTTGGCTGAAGGGAGCCTTGCGGTCGTTTGGCGATTTCCCGCTCGCCGCCCAAACGGTTGCGGAAGACGCTTTGACGATCATCGCTGAGGGCGGAACCCCTGATGTCGCCAAGCCCATGTCTGGGCTGGGCAGCGGGGTCTGGGAATTGGCGATCCGGACGCAGGGCGACGCCTATCGCGTCGTTTATGCGCTGCAACTGGCGGAGGCGATCTGGATCGTCCACGCCTTCCAGAAGAAGTCCAAGAGTGGGATCGCCACGCCCAAGCACGAAATCGACTTGGTGCGTGAGCGGCTGAAGCGGTTGAAGGAGATGTTGCGATGACCAAAAGAGATGACGACATGGAGCTGGTCCACGGTAGTGGAAACGTCTTCCGTGATCTTGGCCGCGCCCATCCCGAAGCGCGTCAACTCAAGGCAATCCTGGCCGCCCAGGTGCTGCGGGTGCTGGACGAAGCGGGGCTGAGCACCCGCAAGGCGCAGGAACTCAGTGGCTTCGACCACGGCGATTTCTCCCGCGTGCGCCGGGCTAGGCTTGAGCGCTTCACCGTCGAGCGCTTGATCGCGATGCTGGAGGGCTTGGGGCAGGAGGTCGCGGTGTCGGTAGAGGTACATCCCCGGCGGCCTGAGGCGGCGTGAGGGGACGAAGTGAATGTCGCATTTGGGGTGAGCGGACGTTCGATCAAGTGGGCGGCAAGCGGAGAGGCACATGCGCCAACTCGTACCCACCGATGCCAAACAGAGCTGCCACGATGAGGACCATGATGCCCACGATCAACCAGAACAAGGCTGGTCGTTTGTCCCGATCGATAGTGCGACCTCTGTTGAGGTAGAAGGTCCCGGACCTGACCGTTAGGCCAATAAACAGAGCCAATCCGATGCCCATAAACCAAGCCCATGTGCCAGGTGCGCTCGTGCCCTTATAGACCATCGCCCGTATCCCCCCTACAGCCCCAACTCCACCACAACCGGCACGTGGTCCGACGGTTTCTCCGCCGCCCGTTCTTCGCGGTGGATTTCCACGCTCTTCAGCCGGTCCGCCGCTTGGGGCGAGAGCAGGACGTGGTCGATGCGGATGCCGTGGTTTCTCAGCCAAGCGCCGGCTTGGTAGTCCCAGAAAGTGTAGCCGCCGGGGCGGCCGTCGACCTGCATATAGGCGTCGGTCAGGCCCAGCCATTTGAGGCCGCGAAAGGCTGCGCGGCTTTCGGGTTGGTAGAGGGCGTCGCCGGTCCAGGCGGCCGGGTCGTCCACGTCGGCGGGCTCGGGGATGACGTTGAAATCGCCGGCTATGGCCAAGGGCTCTTCATAGGCCAAGAGTTCTGTCGCGTGGCGCCGGAGCCGCTCTAACCAACGGAGCTTATAGGCGAACTTGTCCGTGCCGATGGGATTGCCGTTGGGCAGGTAGATGCCCGCTACGCGCAGGGGCGTGGGGCCGGACACGACCGCCTCGATATAGCGGGCGTGATCATCGTCGTCGTCGCCGGGCAGGCCGCGCCGCACGTCCTCCAGGGGCGTCTTGGACAGCAGAGCCACGCCGTTATAGGTCTTCTGGCCGTGCACCTCGATGTTGTAGCCCAGGGCCTCGAACGGCTCGCGCGGGAACTTTTCGTCCACGCACTTCAATTCCTGCAAACATGCCACGTCCGGGTGCACGCGCGTGAACCAGTCCACAACCGTCGGCAGGCGCGCATTGATAGAATTTACGTTCCAAGTGGCGAGTTTCATTGACGGGGCCTTGGGTTCGGCGGAAGCCTATAAGCCGGGGTCGGGACGCTAGTCTGGCTAGGCGCGTCCCTCAAGCGGGCGGCGTATATGATGTCGAGAACCTGGCAAGCGATCATTCTGGGCATGGCGACCTTCTGCTGCCTGCTGATGCTGCCCGTGGGCGCCATCGGCGCCATAGCTTCGCCCATGCTGTTCGACGACCCCTACAACCTGCAAAAGCCCATTGTCTGGGTCGCCTTCCTGCTGATGTTGGGCCTGTGGATCATCTGCATCGCCGCGCCCTACGGCGCTTGGGTCGCCTTCGTCAAACGGCGTGAGCACCTGCAATGGCTCGCGATAGGCGCGCCCTTCGCCTGGTGCGCGCTGATGGCGGTCAGCATGATGCTGGCGAAGTTTTAGACCGAGAAGCTCACGCCGCAGCCGCAGCTGGATTTGGCGTTGGGATTGCGGACTCGGAATTGCGAGCCGGCCAGTTCCTCGACGAAATCGATTTCCGAGCCTTTGAGCAGTTCCAAGGACACCTCATCGACCAGGGCCGAGGCCCCGTCGCGCTCGACCTTCAGGTCGTCGGGTTCGGCGTGCTCCACCAGATCGAACTGATACTGAAACCCCGAACAGCCACCGCCTTCCACCGCCACGCGCAGCATCACCGTGCGGCCTTCCAGGGCCGAAAGGTCGCGAAGCCGCCTGGCCGCAGACGGCGACAGGGTCACCGGGACGCGCTTGGCCTTGCTGTGGACGATGAGAGCGTCGCTCATGACAGGCATTGTTGACGTATGACCGGTTAAGACGAACCTCTATATGAGGCGTCCGACGCTCCGGCGGAAGACCCGTTGGCCCATAAGGACTGCGATGCCCGCTCAGCGCTACCAGCCGCCGCCCCGCGCGCCCTATGCCCAGGACCCGGCCGCCTCTCGCGGACGGCGCTGGCCCGAGGCCGACAGCCGCTCGCGCACGCCCTTCGCCCGCGACCGCGACCGCATCATCCATTGCTCGGCCTTTCGGCGTCTAAAGGAAAAGACCCAGGTGTTCGTGGCCCACGAGGGCGACCATTTCCGCACGCGCCTGACCCATTCGTTGGAAGTCGCGCAGATCGCCCGGTCCCTGGCCAAGGCGCTGGGGCTGGACGACGACTTGGCCGAGACCATCGCCCTGGCCCATGACCTGGGCCATCCGCCGTTCGGCCATGCGGGCGAAGATCAGCTTGATGAGTGCATGAGGGCCTTCGGCGGCTTTGACCACAACGTCCAGACCTTCCGCGTGGTCACCGAGCTGGAGCACCGCTACCCTCACTTTAAGGGGCTGAACCTGACCTGGGAAACCCTGGAAGGGGTGGTCAAGCACAATGGGCCGGTGACCGACCGGCTGGAGCGGCCGTCCTGGCGGGCGGTGGCGGACTACGACCGGGCCTATCCGCTGGAGACCTCAGGCTGGGCCTCGGCGGAGGCCCAGGTCGCGGCTCTGGCCGATGACATCGCCTATAACAACCACGACGTGGACGACGGGGTTCAGGCGGGGCTGTTTGACCTGGATGAGCTGACCGAGACCCCCCTGATTGGCCCGATCATCGAGGCGGCGCGCGGCGACCTGCCGGGGCTGGATCCGCGCCTGCTGCGTCTGGAGGCGGTTCGCCGGATGATCGGGGCCATGATCGATGATGTGATGGCGCAGACCCGCGCGCGCGCCCAAGCCGGCGGAGTGGAGTCGCCCGCGGCTGTGCGAGGGCTGGGCAAGGCCCTGGTCGCGTTCTCGCCGGACATGGCCGAGGACCTCTTGGCTCTGCGTGAATTTCTGCAGACGCGGATGTATCGTCACTTTCGGGTCAATCGCACCCGCAGCCAGGCCCGCCGCATCCTGCGCGAGATGTTCGAGCTGTTTCTCGATGAGCCCAACGTCCTGCCCACCTTGTGGGCCGAACGGGTCAAGGGCGCGGATGGGGCGGCCGGCAAGGCCCACGCGGTCTGCGACTATATTGCCGGGATGACCGATCGCTTCGCCATAGAGGAGCACCGGAAGCTGTTCAATCTGGACCTTTGGAACAGCTGATACGGCCAGGAATCTGGACTTTCGACCAACTGTTACCGGCTGCGGCGCCGACTTTTGCCGCGACGGGCCCGCAATGGACTAAAATAGCCGCGAATCACGCCCCTCTCATCGAGTCGGACCGCTGGAGCCCAAGCATGAGCGACCAAGAGCGCGGCGCCTATTCGCCGCAAAACGACGCCCCGCTGGCGTTCGACGCCCGACAGTCGCGCAGCGGCGGCGGCGGGTTTCCCACCACGCTGGCGATCAGCCTGGTGATCCTGGTGGTGCTGATCGTGGCCATCGTCTTGTTCTATCGCTCCGGGGTTCGCAGTTCCGGCCCAGGTCCGGCGCCGGTAGGCACGCCGGTGGCTCAGATCAAGGCGCCCGCGCCGGCGACCGGCCCGTCAAGCGACGCATCCGCCGGCCTGCAAATCTACAAAACCGACGGAGTCCCTGCACCGACGCCCGCTGCGCCGACCTTCGCGCCCCCGCCTGAACAACCAAAGCCTCGCCCCACCGTCGCGGTCACCGCAGGGCCGCCGCTCGCCGCAGCAGGCGCCACCTCCGCCAAAACGGTTCAGGCGGCGTCCAAGGATGAAATCGAGGCCCTGATCGAAGAGAGCGAAAAGCCCGCCAAGCCCAAACAGGCCAAGCCCATGGTCGCCGCCGTCGCCGTGGCGCCTTCCACCAAGCCTGCCGCAGCATCAGCCGTCGTCGTCGGGGCCTCGGCGCAGATCGGCGCCTATTCCTCCGAGGCCCTGGCGGCCAAGGGGTGGAGCGATACCGCCGCAGCCTTCGGCGCTGACATGTCGGGCAAGGGCAAGCATTTCGAGCCGGTGAGCAAGGACGGCAAGACACTGTATCGCGCGGCGGTGACGGGTTTCGGCTCCAAGGCCGAGGCCCAGGCCTTCTGCGTCAAGCTGAAAGCGGCCGGTCACGCCTGTTTGGTGAAGTGAATTCGGCCTTTCGCGGGAGGGCCCGGCCTTGAGCCATCTGGCCGGAATATTTGGCTGTTCGGGGCCGCGCCTGACCCCTGACGAGCGGGCGTTTTTCGCCGAGGTCCGGCCGTGGGCCTTCATTCTGTTCGCGCGCAATATTCAGACGGCGGACCAGACCCGCACCTTGATCGACGCCCTGCGCGCCAGCGTGGATGATCCGGCCGCCCTGGTGTTTGTCGATCAAGAGGGCGGCCGGGTGCAGAGGCTAAAGCCGCCTCTGGCCCGCCTACGTCGGCCGGCGCAGGCCTTCGGCGCCCTGTACGCCCGCGATCCTGAAGGGGCGGCCGAGGCGGTGAGGCTGAACCATCAGTTGATCGCCCATGAGCTGACGACGCTGGGGTTCGATGCGGACTGCGCGCCCTGCCTGGACCTGCGCCTGCCTGAAACCCATGACGTGATTGGCGACCGGTCGTTCGGCTCGAACACCGCCGAGGTCTCCATGCTGGGCCGTGCGGCGCTGGACGGACTGCTGGCGGGAGGCGTGGCGCCGGTGATCAAGCACATTCCCGGCCATGGCCGCGCGCGGGTGGACAGCCACCTGGACCTGCCGGTGGTGACCACGCCGCTGGCCGTGCTGGAGGCGACGGATTTCGCGCCGTTCCGCGCCTTGGCCGACGCGCCCATGGCCATGACGGCCCATGTGACCTTCACGGATGTGGACCCTGACAACTGCGTGACCCTGTCCCATCGCGCCATCGGCGTGGTGATCCGCGGCGCAATCGGCTTTGACGGCCTGCTGATGAGCGACGACCTGTCGATGAAAGCCCTGGGCGGGGGGTTCGAGGAACGGGCGCGCCGCGCGCTGGATGCGGGCTGCGACGTGATCCTGCATTGCAACGGCGATATGGCGGAGATGACCGCCATCGCAGAGGGAACCGGACCGCTAACTGGCCGCGCCGCCGAGCGTGCGGCGGACGCGCGCGCCAGCGCCCGGCGCGTTCAGCCGTTCGACATCGAAGCGGCAGAGGCCCATCTGGCGAACCTTGGCCTTGGGGCGGCGTCATGAGCCGCGAGCCGTTCCAGCAACGATTCGACTTCGCGGCGGCCGGGTCGGCGGCTGAGGATGGCGACGCCTTGATCATCGACCTGGATGGCTATGAAGGCCCGCTGCACGTGCTGCTGGCATTGGCGCGCAGCCAGAAGGTTGATCTGCTCAAACTGTCGATTTTGCGCCTGGCTGATCAGTACCTGGCCTTTGTCCAGACGGCGCGCCGCCAACGGTTCTCGCTTGCGGCCGATTATCTGGTTATGGCCGCCTGGCTGACCTACCTGAAATCACGCCTGCTGCTGCCCAAGCCCCAACGGCCGGCCGCAGAGGAGCCTCCGGCGGAGGAAGCTGCGCTGGGTCTGGCCTTTCGGCTGGCTAAGCTGGACGTCATGCGCCGAGCCTCGGAGGTGTTGGCCCGCCAACCCCAGCTGGGCCGCGAGGTCTTCACGCGGGGCGATCCGCAGGCGATCCGGATCGTGTCATGCCGCGACTTGGAGGGAGACCTCTATGGCTTGATGCGCGCCTATGCGGATCAACGCAAAAGTCACGCCGACCGTCACTATCGGCCCGCGCCGCCCCAGGCCTATCCGCTGGAGGACGCCAGGGCGCGGGTGCGCGCCATGATGCCCCAACTCAAGGCTTGGCGGCCGTTGACGGGCATTGCGCCGACGCCGGAACGGGCCGGAAGCGGGCCCAGTCGAGCTTCGTTCATGGCCTCGACCCTTTCGGCGAGCCTTGAACTGGTCAAGGAAGGCGTGCTGGAAGCGCGTCAGGCCGAGGCCTTCACGGAGCTGTATCTGCGCTCACGCCTGAGGCTGGAGGCCGAGCAATGAGCGAAGATGCGCTGGAGCGCCAGGTCGAGGCCCTGCTGTTCGCCGCCGCCGACCCCTTGAGCCTCGCCGATTTGGCCCGCCGCCTGCCTGAAGGCGCGGACGTGGCGGGCGCGGTCGCTTCGCTGGGACAACGTTACGAGGGCAGGGGGGTGCATCTGGCCTGCGTGGGCGGGCGCTGGCGCTTCCAGACGGCGGAGGACCTGGCCTATCTGATGACCGAAGAGCGCGACGAGCCCCGTCGCCTGTCGCGCGCCGCCCAGGAAATCCTGGCCATCATCGCCTATCACCAGCCGGTGACCCGCGCAGAGATGGAGATGATCCGCGGCGTTCAGACCAGCCGAGGCTCGCTGGATGTGCTGCTGGAGTTGGGCCTGGTGCGCATGCGCGGGCGCCGCCGCACGCCGGGCCGGCCGGTGACTTACGGCACCACTGATGGGTTCTTGGAGCACTACGGCTTGCCCAGTCTGGCCGACCTGCCCGGCGCGGCGGAGATGAAGGCGGCCGGACTGCTGGACCTGAATATGCCGTCCAGCTTCGCGGTCCCGGACCCCGCCCGGCCGAGCGAGGATGAGGATCCGCTGGAGCCCGGCGAGGAAACCGAATTTCACCAGGATTTCCTTGGCGAGGACAGTTAGGCTATAGGCGCGCCCTGCGGCCTGGCGACGCTGTTTCTTGGCGGCCCGCCACACGATGCCCTATATTGGGTGACATGATGATTTCGCCGGCGGCGTCAGCCCCGGAAAAGGGAGTTTGATCCGATGGGCAGTCTTTCGCCTTGGCACCTACTGATTATTGGCTTGATCGTGCTGATCGTATTCGGCGGCAAGGGCAAGCTGTCGAGCATCATGGGCGACGCGGCCAAGGGCATTCGCGCGTTCAAAGACGGCCTGAAGAACGAGGATGAAGCGCCTAAGCCGGCCGCTTCCCAGCCTTTGCCGCGCACCGAAGCGGAAAAGGAAGACGTGCACCATTGAGGCCTTGGCCTCCACGTTCGCTCCTTTAAGACGTCCGCACCGGTCGATGCCTGTCTTCCCGGCTTGAGGTTCCATGCTGCCTGATCTGAGTCCAACGCACATCATCATCTTTGTGGTGTTGGCCCTCGTGGTGGTCGGCCCCAAGGACTTGCCAGGTCTGCTGCGCAAGACGGGGCAGTTCATGGGCCGTTTGCGGGGCATGGCCAATGAGTTCCGCGCCAGCTTTGACGAGATGGCCCGCCAGTCTGAGCTGGATGAGCTGCGCAAGGAGGTCGAGGCCATGCGCGCCGCGGCGGCCAAGCCAGTGGATGAACTGAAGGATCACGTCAGCGGCCTGATTGAACAATCGACGGTCAGCTTGGACGATCATACCGATGTGACACCCAGCGCGCCCGTCGCCGACGAGCCCGAGGCGTCCATCCTGCCGCCTAAGACGAAGCGGGCGGGCAAGGCCGGCTCGGCCAAGGCGGCCAAATCGGCGGCGCCGAAGTCCGTCGCCAAATCCAAGGCGCCGGCCAAGAGCGCGGCGGCCAAACCCGCGCCGAGCAAGGCCAAGCCGAAGTCCAAGCCCAAGGCGACGCCCTCGGAGCCGGGGCAATGAGCGAGGACTTCGACGAGTCCGAAATCGAAGCGTCGCGGGCGCCGTTGATGTCGCACCTGATTGAGCTGCGTCAGCGGCTGATCATCAGCGTGCTGGCCCTGGTGGTCGCATTTTTTGGCTGCTTCTTCCTGGCTCAGGACATTTATCTGTTTCTGCTTCATCCCTTTGAGGTGGCCGGCGGGCTGGTGGCCGAACAGAAGGCGCATGGCGGGCGTCACGGCCCGTTTGACATGATCCTGACCCTGGTCGGCGTCCTGCCCATGCCGCCGTCCGGGCCGTTGAAGATGGTGTTCACCGCGCCGCTGGAATTCTTCTTCACCAAGGTCAAGCTGGCGGGCATCGCCGGCCTGGTTGTCGCCTTCCCGGTTATGGCCTGGCAACTTTATCAGTTCGTGGCGCCGGGGCTCTATAAGCGCGAACGCTTTGCCTTCCTGCCGTTCCTGATGGCCTCGCCCTTCCTATTCATGCTGGGCGCTGCGCTGGTCTATTACATCATGCTGCCGTTCGTTCTGTGGTTCTCTCTGAACCAGCAAATCGTCGGCGCCGGCAATGTGTCGGTGGAGTTGCTGCCCAAGGTCTCTGACTATCTGAACCTGGTGACGACACTGTTGCTGGCGTTCGGCCTATGTTTCCAGCTTCCCGTGGTGCTGTCGCTTTTGGGATTGGCGGGCTTGATCTCGGCCGACACCCTCGCTTCGGGCCGTCGCTACGCCATTGTCGGGGTGGGCGGCTTGGCCGCCGTGGTCACGCCGCCCGATCCGTTCAGCATGATCTCGCTGATCATTCCCCTGTGCCTGCTCTATGAGGTGTCAATCTGGTGCGTGCGCCTGATCGAGCTTCGGCGCGGCAAGGATGAGGCGGCTGCGGAGAGCTAATCGGGGCGTTTGAGGTTGGCCTTCGCGCCGACGCGCCTTAAAGGAAGCCGCTCTTTCTTCCGCTCAGGCCGACCGCCATGCACGACATTCGCGCCCTTCGCGCCGACCCCGCCGCCTATGACGCGGCTTGGGCCTTGCGTGGCCTGCCGCCCCAAAGCCCGCCGATCCTTCAGATCGACCGCACGCTGCGCGCTGCCCAAACGGCGCTGCAGGAGGCTCAGAGCCGCCGCAATGAGGCGTCCAAGCTGATCGGTCAGGCCAAGGCCAAGAAGGACGAGGCCGAGGCCCAGCGTCTCATGGCTGAGGTCGAGGCGCTGAAGGCAGAGATGGCCGAGCAAGCCGAGGCCGAGAAGTCGCTGGGCGAGCAACTCAACATCATCCTGGCCGCCCTGCCAAACCTGCCGGCTGCTGACGTGCCCCAGGGCGCGGACGAGCACGGTAACGTCGAACAGCGCCGCTGGGGCCATGCGCCGCTGATCACCGACCCCAAGGACCATGTAGCCCTGGGTGAAGGCACGGGCCTGATGGACTTCGAGGCGGCCGGCCGCACCTCGGGTGCGCGCTTTGTGTTCCTCAAGGGGGAACTGGCGCGGCTGGAACGGGCGCTGGGCGCCTTCATGCTCGACATGCAGACGCGCGAGCATGGCTATCTGGAGGTCTCGCCGCCCCTTTTGGTGCGCGATGAGGCCGTGTTCGGCACTGGCCAGCTGCCCAAGTTCGCCGAGGACCTGTTCCGCACCACCGACGGCCGCTGGCTGATTCCCACCGCCGAGGTTTCCCTGACCAATATGGTGCTGGGCCAGATTGTTGATGAAGCTGAACTGCCCATGCGGCTGACGGCGCTCACGCCCTGTTTCCGCTCGGAGGCTGGCGCTTCTGGACGAGACACCCGCGGGATGATCCGCCAGCACCAGTTCTACAAGGTCGAGCTGGTGTCGATCACCACGCCCGAGCAATCTGAGGCTGAGCACGAGCGCATGGTCGGTTGCGCCGAAGCGGTGCTCAAGCGTTTGGAGCTGCCCTTCCGCACCATGCTGCTGTGCACGGGCGACATGGGCTTCGGCGCCCGTAAGACCTACGATCTCGAGGTTTGGATGCCCAGCCAGGGCGTCTATCGCGAGATTTCCTCCTGCTCCAACTGCGGCGACTTCCAGGCCCGGCGGATGGACGCCCGTTGCAAGACCTCGGGGGAGAAGGGCACGCGCTTCGTGCACACCCTCAACGGTTCGGGCCTGGCGGTGGGCCGCACCCTGGTGGCGGTGCTGGAGAACTATCAGGACGAGGGCGGCCGCATCGCCATTCCCCAGGCCCTGCAGCCCTATATGGGCGGATTGACCCACATCGGCTGATGCGCATCCTCCTCACCAACGACGACGGCATCCATGCCGAGGGCCTGCGGGCGCTGGAGCGCATCGCAGCCAAGCTGAGTGACGATGTGTGGGTGGTCGCGCCGGAAATGGAGCAGTCGGGCGCCAGCCGCGCGTTGACCCTGTCCGCGCCCTTGCGCGTGCGCAAACTCACAGAGCGACGGCTGGCGGTGGTCGGCACGCCGTCAGACTGCGTCATGTTGGCGTTTCAGGACCTCGTGGAGGGCGCGCCGCCGGATCTGGTGTTGTCCGGCGTCAATCGCGGTCAGAACCTGGGCGAGGATGTGACCGTGTCCGGCACGGTGGCCGGGGCGCTGCAGGGCATGGCGCTGGGCTGCCCATCCATTGCCCTCAGCCAATCGCTGAAGGTTTTTCATGACAGCGAACAGGCGCTTTATCACACCGCCGAAACCTATGGCCCGGGCATTATCCGCAAGCTGCTCCAAGAGGGCTGGCCGAAGGAGGTGATCATCAACATCAACTTCCCCGACTTGGAGCCCGATCAAGTCAAAGCCGTTGAGGTGACGGCCCAGGGCTTTCGCGACGTGTTGGATGCCCACGCTGAACGGCGCGTCGATCTGCGCGGGCGCGACTACTATTGGATGGGCTTTCGTGGGCGCCAGGACGAATCTCCGGAGGGCACCGACCTTTACGCCGTGCGTCACGGGCGCATTTCGGTTACGCCCCTGCATATCGATCTCACCCACCGCCCGACCCTTCACGCCCTAAAGGGCGTCCTGGGCGGCGCGCCTCCCAAGGCTTGAGTTGCAGCCTATGGCTCAGGACGAAGACGAAACGGCGGAAACGCGGCTGGCGCGGCTGGTCCTGGGCCTGCGCTCCCAGGGCGTGACCGATCCGAAGGTGCTGTCCGCCATAGAAAAAACGCCGCGCGATCTATTCGTGCCTGAACTGTTTCGCGAGCGGTCCTTTGAGGACTCGGCCCTGCCCATCGCCTGCGGCCAGACCATCAGCCAGCCGTTTATCGTGGGTTTGATGACTCAGGCCCTTAAGGTCGATGCGCGCTCGCGCGTGTTGGAGATCGGCTCGGGGTCGGGCTACCAGACCGCCGTACTGGCTCGCCTGGCGCGGTTCGTCTACAGCGTCGAGCGTTACCGCACCTTGCTGGCGGAGGCCGAAGAGCGGCTGAGGACCTTGGGCCTGACCAATGTCTTTACCCGGTTCGGCGACGGCGGCGAGGGTTGGCTCGAACAGGCGCCGTTTGACCGCATTCTGGTCACAGCGGCGGCGCCGGGTGAACCTAAAGGGCTGTTAGGACAACTGAAACCGAACGGAGTGCTTGTCGCGCCCATCGGCAAGGGGCCCGTGCAGACCCTGAGACGCTACACCGGCGACGGCAAGGGCGGCTTTAAGGTGGAGGCTCTGTGCGACGTGCGTTTCGTGCCCCTGCTCGAAGGGGTCGCGCGCGAACTTTGAGATCGATTTTTGATGTTTTTACGCGGGAACTACGCGAAAACCCGGCGCTCACTTTTTCGCATCCTGCTCTTGGCGCCGCGCCCGCCGCCGCCGACACTACCGGAGGGGCTATGCGCGATTCCGGTCGACCTGCCGCTGGAGCGATGATGACGAACTTTAAGACCACGGCCATGGCCGCGACGGCCCTTTGCGCCCTGCTCAGCGCCTGTGAGACCCCTGCGCCGATGTACCCGGTCACCCCGGCGCCCGTCGCAGCGCCCCCCCCTGCGCCGCCGCCGCCGCCGCCGCCGCCGCCGCCGCAAGACAACTCGCCGGTCGCTTCGCCCAGCAAGCCGGTGGCTTCTACGCCCTTGCCGCCGCCGGTCGGCGCCCAACAGGCGGTCGCGCCGCCGCCCCGGCCCGAGCCTGCCTATTCGCCGCCCTCTCCGCCGCCTCCGCCCCGCATGGTCGCTCAAAAGGCGCCCGGTTCAGGCAAGGTGCATACCGACACGCCCGAGCCGATCACGGTCAAGAAGGGCGACACCCTGGTGGGCATCTCGCACCGGACCAAGATCTACGTGGCGGATCTGGCCGATCTGAACGACCTGGAAAAGCCCTACAGGCTCAAGCTAGGCTCCAAGATCAAGCTGCCGACCAAGCGCTACTACCAAGTGGAGAGCGGCGACACCCTCTACTCCATCGCCCGCCGCTTCGGGCAGGAGCCCAAGGACCTGGCGGAGTTCAACAAGTTTGAGCCCACCAAGGGCGTGCATCCGGGCCAGAAGATCTATCTGCCCGCCGACGCCAAGGACAAGGGTGTGCCTAAGCCGATCATGGTTGCAGTCCCGGTCGCAAGGCCGGCTGCGGCTGCAACTCCGGCGCCCGCCGCGCCTTCCGGTCCGGTGGGGCAGGGGTTTGTTCGCCCGCCGCCGCCGGATAACGCCTCAGCGCTTCCTGCTGCTCCGCAGCCCTACGCGGCTCCGCCTTACACCCCGCCGCCTGCGCGGCCAGCTCCGGCTGTGGCGGCTCCCGCTCAGGTCGCTCCGCCTGCGCCCAAGCCTGTAACGCCGCCGGCTGCTCCCGCGCCCGTGGCCAAGCCCGCACCTGCGGTCGCAGCGCCGCCGGAGGCTGCGTCGACCGGCGCCTTGGGGGATTCCGAGGTCGCCGCCGCAGGGCGGGGCCTATTCCAGTGGCCGGTGCGCGGCGAGCTGATCAACACCTTCGGCCAGCGGGGTGCTGTGCGCTCAGACGGCATCGATATCGGCGCGACCCAGGGCGACAGCGTGCGCTCGGCCGCCGCCGGAGAGGTGGTCTATGCCGGCAACGCGGTGCAGGGCTTTGGCAATCTGGTGCTGATCAAGCATGCCGGCGGTTGGGTGACGGCCTATGCCCACTTAGCCTCTATTGAGGTCAAGATGCGCCAGGCGGTGACTCAGGGGCAGGAGATCGGTCTGGTAGGCCAGACGGGCGGCGTTGACCGCCCGCAACTGCACTTCGAGATCCGCTACGCCCCGACCACCAAGGACAAGGCCCGTCCTGTGGACCCGATGCTGGTCCTGCCGGTGCGGTAATAGACGTCATCCTCGGGTTCGCGGAGCGAAGCCCGAGGACCCAGCCGTTCCAGGCTGTCCGTCGCATTCAGCGGGCGGCGTAAAGGTCTTCGCTGCTTTGTTCCCGGGCCCGCCTTTCAGGCGTCCCGAGAATGACGAGATTACAGCGGCAATCCCTTGCCCAGTTCTCCCGCCAGGTCGCGGATGAACTGCCAGGCGACGCGGCCTGAGCGGGAGCCGCGCAGCTGGGACCACTGCAAGGCGCGGCGATCCAGGTCGGCGACCTTGAGGCCAAAGCGGTCGGCGTAGGTGTGAATGGCCTCCAGATAGGCCGCTTGATCCATCGGCGGAAAACCGAGCCACAGGCCAAAACGGTCGGACACTGATACTTCCTCTTCGGCGTCCTCGGCCGTGGCGATCAGGCCTTTGCTCTCGTCGTGACCGCGCGGCATCAGGTGACGTCGGTTGGAGGTGGCTACGAACAGCACATTGGACGGCGGGCCTTCCACGCCGCCTTCCAAGGCGGATTTGAGCGTCTTGGCCGCCGCCGCGCCTTCCTCGAACGACAGGTCGTCGCACAGCACCACGAACCGTTCAGGCTGACCGCGCAGTCGGGCGAACAGGCCCGGCAATGCGCCGATGTGGTCACGGTCCAGTTCCACCAGCCGCAGCGACGGATGTTGGGCGGCCAGGGCCATGAAAACGGCCTTGGCCATGGAACTTTTGCCTGTGCCGCGCACGCCCCAAAGCAGGGCGTGATTGCTGGGCAGGCCCACTGCGAACCGGGATAGGTTCTCACTGAAGCGCTGTTTCTGTCGTTCCACACCCACCAACATGTCCGCCGGCAGGGCGTAGTCAGCGGCCGGTAGGAAAGTGTCCCGCTCGGTCTCGTAGCGATACAGGCGCGCGGCGGCGAATTGCGGCTCGGTGGGCGGCGCCGGCGCCAAGCGTTCGAGGGCCTCGGCAATGCGGCGGATCAACGGCGTGAGGTCTTCACTCATGCCTTAGCTCCTACCCAGAGCTGCGACGCATTGCAAAACGTGAGTGCAGCGCCTAGCTTCCGCCGACTTTTAACCAGCCCCCAACGGAGACCGCATGTTCGGGACCCCGGCCTATGCCCAAACCGCCGCCGCCAACGCCTCTGGAGGCGGTCTGACCGACCTGCTCGCGGGGCCCCTGCCCATGTTGGCGATGATGGGCGTGTTGTTCTATTTCCTGCTGCTGCGTCCGCAACAGCAGCGCGTGAAGGCCCACCAGGCCATGGTTGCGGCGCTGAAGCGCGGCGATACGGTGGTGCTCAACAGCGGCGTCGTCGGCAAGGTGACCAAGGTTGAGGACGCCGAGTTGGGCGTGGAGATCGCCACGGGCGTGACCATCAAGGTAGTGCGATCGATGGTTTCCGAGGTGCGCACGCGCGGCGAGCCTGTCGTCGCCAACGACGCCAAGACCTCCTAAGGCCATGCTCGCCCTGCCTCGTTGGAAGGTCGTCCTATGCGTTCTCGCGGTGCTGTTCGGCCTGATGTTCACAGCGCCGAACGTCATTCCGCAAAAGACCCTGGATTCATTTCCGGGCTGGCTGCCTAAGGCGAAGCTCAACCTGGGCCTAGATCTGCAGGGCGGCTCGTATCTTCTGCTCGAGGTCGATACCGACGCGCTCAAGGCGGAAAAGCTCAACAACCTGCTTGAGGATACGCGCACCACGCTGGCTAGCAAGCAGATCGCTACCACCGGCCTTGGCCTGTCCAATGGCGCGGTGACCGCGACCCTGGCCAGCCCCGCCCAGACCAGCGCGGCGTTCCAGGCCTTGGCGGCGCTGGGTCAGGTGCAACCCAACGGCGCGCGCGATGTGGTTGTCCGCAGCCAACCGAGCGGGCTGGTCACTCTGAGCCTGTCGGACGAGGCCATGGCTCTGGCGTCCGCCAAGGCGGTCGACCAGTCCATTGAAATCATCCGCCGCCGGGTCGACGCCTTGGGCACGCGCGAGCCGAGCATCACCCGCCAGGGCTTGAACCGGGTTGTGGTCGAGGCGCCGGGCGAAAGCGATCCGGAGAAGCTGAAGGCCGTGATCGGCCAGACGGCCAAGCTCACCTTCCAGATGGTCGACGACCAGGTCAGCGCGGAAGACCTCGCCGCCGGCCGCATTCCGGCCGACGACGTGGCCCTGGCGAGCCAGGAAAGCGCCGCGCCGCTCGTGGTTAAGCGCCGCTCGGTGGTCACCGGAGAGATGCTGACGGACGCCAGCCAGGGCTTCGACCAGCAATCCGGCCAGGCGGTAGTCAATTTCCGTTTCAACGGCATCGGCACGCGACGCTTCGCCCAAGTTACGGCGGAGAACATCGGTAAGCGCTTCGCTATTGTGTTGGACAATAAGGTGGTGTCCGCCCCAGTGATCCAGGGCGCCATTCCGGGCGGCTCGGGTCAGATTTCGGGCAACTTCACGCCGGAAAGCGCCAACCAGCTGGCCATCGTGCTGCGTGCGGGCGCCTTGCCGGCGCCGCTGAAGGTGCAGGAGCAACGCAGCGTGGGCGCCGAGCTCGGGGCCGATGCGGTGCGCGCCGGCCAAATCTCCGCCGTGCTGGGCTTCGTGGTGATCCTGGCCTTTATCGTGCTGGCCTACGGTCTGCTGTTCGGCGGGGTCGCCGTGGCGGCCCTGACGGTCAACGGTCTGTTACTGATCGCGGCGATGTCACTGACTCAGGCGACCCTGACCCTACCGGGCGTGGCGGGCATGATCCTCTCGCTGGCCTTGGCGGTGGACGCCAGCGTCTTGATCTACGAACGGATCCGCGATGAATCCCGCGCCGGCTCCCCGCCGTTGATGGCCGCCGACCATGGCTTCCAGCGCGCCATGGTGTCGATCATGGACGCCAACGTCACAACCTTGATCGCCGGCGGCATCATGTTCCAGTTTGGCGCGGGTCCGGTGCGCGGCTTTGCCTGGTCCCTGTCGATCGGCGTGTTCACCTCGGTGTTCAGCGCCATCATCGTCAGCCAGGTGCTGCTTGGGATGTGGTTCAAGAGGGTCAAGCCCAAAACCCTGCCGATCATCGATCCTGAAGGGCGCCGTCAGGGCTGGCCCTTGATCAAGTTCGTGCCCGCCCAGACCCACTTTAAGTTCACCCGCCTTGCGCCCTTCGCGGCCATTGTGTCCGGCGCGCTGGTGCTGGCCTCGCTGGGCAGCGTGGCGACCACCGGCCTGAATTTCGGTACGGATTTCGCCGGCGGCACGGTGATCGAGACGGCCACCAAAGGGCCGGCGCCTTTGGCGCAGCTGCGTGCGGAACTCGGGCGCAGCGGGGTCAAGGATGCCCAGGTGCAGGGCTTTGGCGCCCCCGACGCCGCCTTGCTGCGGTTTAAGACGCCGGACGGGGCCGACGCCATGCAGGCGGCCAATATGGTCAAGGCCGAACTGGTCAAGACCTTCCCGGGCATCCAGTTCACGCGGGTGGAAGTGGTCGGCCCCAAGGTGTCGGGCGAGCTGATGGTATCGGGCATCACCGCCCTGGCCTTGGCCATCGGCTTGATGCTGGTCTACATCTGGTTCCGCTTCCAGCTGCAGTTCGGATTGGGCGCGGTGATCGCCATCTTCCACGACCTGATCCTTACCGTGGGGATGCTGTCGGTCCTGCACATCGAGTTCTCCATGACCTCGATCGCCGCCCTGCTGACCATTATCGGCTATTCGATGAACGAGAAGGTCATCACCTTCGACCGGTTGCGTGAGAACCTGCGCAAGTACAAGCGCACGCCTCTGCGTGAGATCATCGACCTGTCGGAGAACGAGCGGTTGTCGCGGACCTTGATTACCGGATCGACGGCGCTGCTGGCTTTGGCGGGCATGCTATTCATGGGCGGACCGACCCTGTTCCCCCTGGTGTTCGCCATGGTGTTCGGCATCGTGGTCGGCACCTATTCCTCGATCTATGTCGCCCTGCCGATTATTCTGGTGTGGGGCGTCAAGCGCGGGGACGATGCCGAAACCGAGCCGGGCAGGGCGGCGATTCCGCGGCCCTGACATGACCGCCCAGCCGCGCCGGCCGCCGTCGATTGACGCCTATGGCGCAGGTGGGTTTCGTGTGTCTGGTATGCGCCACGAAGGCTCGCTGCTGATCCTGCAGGATCAAGTGATGCCGTGGTTGCCTGCGGCCTTGTCGGACATTGGGCCGGGCGATCTTGAGGCGGTGATCTCGCTGGGGCCGAGGGTGGTGGAGTTCGTGCTGTTGGGCGTGGGGCCCAAACCGGCGCCCCCCCCGGCGGCCTTGCGCCAAGCGCTCCAGGCGGCCGGAATCGGGCTTGAGGTGATGGATACGGCCGCAGCGGCGCGCACCTACAATGTCCTGGCCGCCGAGGGCCGGCGATTGGCCTGCGCTCTCATCGCCATTTAGGACTTGCCGGAGGAATGCTCCGGTAGCACCTTGCCGCCCGTCCCGATCTGAGACGTGTCTCAAAGCCAACGAACGCATCCGCGAAGGAGCCAGGAATGTCGGCGTTACTTCTGAATTTCCGCAACACTATGATCGTCAGCGCGATCCTAGCCCTGATCATGATCATCGGTTTTGGGTTCCACGCGCCGGGCGGGTTTGACGCGATCTTTTGTCAGGCCCTGCTGCGGTGGGTGCACGTTGTGGCCGGCATCCTTTGGATCGGCCTTTTGTACTATTTCAACTTCGTCCAGATGCGGAAAATGCCGGACATTCCCGCCGAGCTGAAACCGGCTGTGTCCAAGTACATCGCGCCTGAGGCTCTGTTCTGGTTTCGCTGGGCGGCCTTGGTCACAGTGCTGGCCGGCTTGGCCATCGCCGGGGTGCGCCACTACACCTTGCAGGCCCTGAGCCTCGGCTTCCTGGGCAATGCGGCCGGTTCGGGCGTGGATGTGCACTACTCCCTGCTGGGCCTGGGCATGTGGTTGGCTATCTTCATGTTCCTCAATGTGTGGGGCATCATCTGGCCGAACCAGAAAATCGCTTTGGGCATCAAGGAAGCGGACGCCGACGCCAAGGCCAAGGCCGCCAAGATCGCCACCCTCGCCAGCCGGACCAACACCTTGCTGTCTCTGCCCATGCTGGTCTCCATGACCATGAGCCAGACGATCTACGGTTAAGCCTAGGCAAGATCGAGATAGAGGGCCCGCCGGATCGCTGGCGGGCCTTTTTTCTTGCGTCATTTTCGGCGCGCCCTATGCCAGCGCCCATGTCCCAAGCGCTTGCCCTGGATCTGGACCAGTCCGTCCGCAAAGCCGATCCTGACCGGTGGTTGGCCAGCCGTTTTATTGACGACGTGGCCGCCCGGGCCGCCGTCATCGCCCTTTACGCCTTCGATCATGAATTGGCGCGTGCGCCGCAAGTGGCGTCTGATCCCCTGATGGCGGAAATTCGCCTGACTTGGTGGCTCGAAGCGCTGGACGAAATGTTCGGTGGCAGGCTCGTGCGCGCGCATCCGGTCGCCCAAGGCCTGGCCGAGGCGGTCAGATGCGGAGCCGTGCAGCGGGCCACGCTGGACCGCCTGGTCCATGCGCGGATCGAGGACGCGTACAAAGCGCCCTTCGCCGACGAAGGGGCGGTGGTGGCCTATCTGGATGACACCACCGGCGCCGTAATGCAGGCGGCCGTGGCGCTTCTGGGTGGGCCGGCCGATCCTTCGAGCGTCCAGCCTATCGGCCGGGCTTGGGGGCTGGCCACCGCCCGAAGGCTGATCGCGCCAGACAGGATGCCCGTGAGCCTGACGGCGGAGCGGATGCGGGTCTTGTCTCTTCGGTCTCTGGGTGTGGGACGCGAGGCGGCAAGGTCCTTGCCAGTCGCGGCCTTTCCTGCCGTGGCCTATGCCTGTCTGGCGCCGGTCTACGCCTCAGGGCGCCATCCCAGCCTGCTGGAAAAACAGTTGCGCCTCATGTGGGCCACCCTGGCTGGGTCGCCCTAAGGCCCCGCCGAAACCGTCGAGCCGATCCAGGTATATGCACAATTTGCGTCATTATGACGCGTTCAAATTCGGCCAATTTGAGCAACAACCAGAATTTATTAAACGAAAATTAGAAGTAATCCGTCATTCAGATCGGACGGCCTGCGTAAAATACGTGGGGTCGATGATAGAGCTAATAAGAAAATATTGTTTTAGAAAAGTAAAGGCTTCAACGCTAGCTTTTGTCGTCATGTGCTTTTCATTATATCTCTGGAAATAAGGGGACAGGAGCACCATACCCCGAGCTCTTGGTCTACAGCAGTGAAGGCTGATCCTTGCTGCGGACCGCCGGCTTTCGTCCGGGTGCGCGCCGGGCGATGGGCCGGCCCAATCGGCGCTCCAGGTCGGCGACAAAGTCGGCGTTGGCTAGGGGACGGCCGGTGGTTTCTGCTGCGCGGATGGCGGCGAAAGCAGGGTCGTCGGCATCGGTTTGGATCAGCTCGGCAAACCGCTCCGCGCGATCCAGCACCGGCCGCACGCAGACCAGACCATCATCCACACCGGCCAGATGCGCCCGCACGCTCGACCACGGCCAATCCTGCGCCCGCGGGACAAGGCGCGCCCGCACCGGGTTGAGCGCGACATAGCGCACGGCCGCCATCAGGTGATCCTCGTCCATCGCCACCGAAGCGAACCTGCCGTCGAACAGGTGGCCGCGCCAACGGCCGCGCGTGTTGACGAAATTGGCCCAGCGCCGATGCGCCACCCCCAGGGCCTGGGCCATCCCGTCGGCGGTCGCGGGCCGCAGGATCAAGTGAACGTGGTTCGGCATCAGGCAATAGGCCCACACCTCGACCTGGGCGCGGCGCATCTGTTCGGCCAGCATGTCGCAGTAGATGTCTTGATCGCCGTCCTCGAAGAAGATCGGCTCGCGCCGGTTGCCCCGCGCGGTGACATGGTGCGGACAGCCGGGCGCAACGATGCGGGCGAGACGGGCCATGGTGAAGACGTAGCAGAAACGGAACAAAAGGGGAATATTGCTCCTGTCCCCTTAATCGTGCGCCGACTGGAGACCAATCAGGACAGCCCGACATTCCAGGCTGCGGCCTGGTCGGAACTGGGGGCTCATATCACCCTGGCCCAGGTCAGCGATCGTTGGAGCGTGACGGTCTACGGTGAGAACCTGACCAATACGCGGACCCTGACCCAGATTTCGCCGTTGAGCGCCTTCCCGGAGGGGGTGATGAATACGCCCCGGCGGTTCGGCGCGCGCACGGCGCTCAAGTTCTAGCGGCCGGGGCTACTCCGCCGCCCTTACCTCTGCTCCGGCGAGCCAGGCGTCCAGGTCGCGCAAGGCTCGTTCGCTCATTAGGCGCTTCTTGGCCCGGCCGCGTTCCTTCAAGGGGATCTTCTGGCCGTCCACGCTGGTTTTTGGCGCCTCCATGGGCGGTAATAGTCCGTAGTTGATGTTCATCGGCTGGAAGCCGCTTTTGGCGCCCTCCAGATGTCCGCCGGTGATGTGGCCGATCATGGCGCCCAAGGCGGTGGTGGCTGGCGGGGCGACGGGTACTGAGCCCAGGCGTTCGGCGGCGGCGAAGCGGCCTGCCAGCAGGCCCACAGCGGCGCTTTCGACATAGCCTTCCACCCCCGTCACTTGGCCGGCGAAGCGCAGGCGCGGTTGGGCTTTGAGGCGCAGGGCGCCGTCCAGCAGCTTGGGTGAATTGATGAAGGTATTGCGGTGCAGGCCGCCCAGCCGGGCAAATTCAGCGCTCTGCAAGGCCGGGATGGTGCGGAACACCTCGACCTGAGCCGCGTGTTTCAGTTTGGTCTGGAAGCCGACCATGTTGAACAGGGTCCCTAGCGCATTGTCCTGACGCAGTTGGACAATGGCGTAGGCTTTGACCGTCGGATTGTGCGGATTGGTCAGGCCGACGGGCTTCATCGGTCCGTGGCGCAAGGTCTCCACGCCGCGCTCGGCCATCACCTCGATCGGCAGGCAGCCGTCGAAATAGGGCACGTGCTCCCATTCGCGGAACTCGCTCTTAGGTCCATCCAGCAAGGCCTGGACGAAGGCCAGATACTGGTCCTTGTCCATCGGGCAATTGATATAGGCGGCGGCGTCGCCACCCGGACCCTCCTTGTCATAGCGCGACTGGCGCCACGCTATGTCCATGTCGATGCTGTCGGTGTGGACGATGGGCGCGATGGCGTCGAAGAAGGACAGGGCGCCCTCGCCGGTCAGGTCGAGCACGGCCTGCGCCAAGGCCGGGGAGGTGAGGGGGCCGGTGGCCAGGATCACGCTGTCCCAATCCGACGGAGGAAGACCTATCAGCTCCTCGCGCACCACGCTGATCAAGGGATGAGCCTGGATTCGCGCGGTAACCTCCCCGGAAAAACCGTGTCGGTCGACCGCAAGGGCGCCGCCCGCCGGCACCTGACTGACGTCCGCGGCGGCCATGATCAGCGAGCCGCATCGACGCATCTCGGCGTGCAACAATCCTACCGCGTTATAGGCCCAGTCATCGGAACGGAAGGAGTTGGAACAAACCAGTTCGGCCAAGGCGTCGGTCTGGTGCGCGGCGGTGGCGCGCACCGGGCGCATCTCATGCAGCACCACAGGCAAACCGGCCTGGGCGATCTGCCAGGCAGCTTCGCTTCCGGCGAGGCCGCCACCGACGACGTGGATAGGAAAATGGGCAGCTTTCATCGGGCCGCAAATATCACAGGCAATAAAAATTCACGCATGTCGTGAACGACTTGGCCTCATTGATCTTTACAAATGTGACGGAGCGCCAAACATCCGTCGGGGCCGAACATTTGTTCGGAGGGGATTCGTTATTCGATGCGTGATTTCTCGTTCACCGAGGCTGCCTTCGAGGGCTTCCGCTTTACGCGGGAGCGCCCAGGCGCGGTGGCGGCCTGGGCGGCGGTGACCTTCGTGTTCAATCTGGCCACCGGCGTGCTCGGCGCCCTGGTTGGTGGGGAGGCCTTGCGGGCGTTTGAGGCCGTCTCGGGCAGACCGGATTTGGGTCAGATCCTGCCTCTGCTTTTGCCGGCCGTGCCTGCCCTGATCGTCACCATCTTGATGGAGCTTGCGGGCGCGTCGCTGGTTTACGCTTCGGCTCTGCGCTCCTTCATGGGCATCGACAAATCCGTGAGTTTTCGTTTGAGCGCCGATGAGCGGAGACTGTTCATGCTGCTGTTCGGATATGGCGTGATCTACTGGCTGCTGACGATGATGACCGGCATGGTGTTCGGCCTGGCTGAAAACATCACGGAGGCGCTCAGCCCCTCGGTCGCCAATTTCCTCGCCTTCCTGGCCCCCTTCGCCCTGTTCTGTCTGCCCTTGATCGTGATCGTCCGCCTGTCCTTGGCGCCGGTGATCGCGGTGGACCGTAAACGAATCAGCCTTCGAGAGTCTTGGGTCTCCACCAATGGCCATTTCTGGCCCTTGGCCGGATCGCTCGTTCTGTCGATTGGCCTGTTCCTGGTGGTGGCGTTCGTGGCCCTGATGTTGATCATGATCCTGACCGAACTGGCCTCCATCGGCACCCACGGCGCCATCGCCAAGCCCGGAGATCTGTTCAACGCCAATTCCACGTTCGGGCCGGCGGTTGTGTTCGGCGAGGTCGTGACGGCGGTTTGTATCGGCCTGTTGCTGCCGGTGGTTCTGGGTCCCCTGGTGCGCGCCTATCAGGCTTATGACGCACCAGATCCCGTCGCGAGCGCGCTCAATACCTGAAGACGCGAGCGACTTCACGGCTTTACAATCTGAGGTTTTCTCGGCCAACTGCAGACGACAACAGTCGGGGGCGACAATGGCTGAGTTCTCACCGTCAGCGGCGGCGTTTTCGGGATTTGGTCTGGTAAGGCGAAGGCCCGGCGCTGTGGCCGCATGGGCTGTCGCCCTGCTGGTGTTCGGCCTAGCGGTTTGGGCGGCGATGTTCGCCTTGGGCCTACCTACGGCTATTCATGCCGCTTTTCTGCAAGCAGAAAATCCGCAAGATCCCGCCGTGGCGCTAAAGGCAATGCAGACCCTCCTTCCATTGCAAGGTGGGCTGGCGCTTTTGGAACTGGCGTTCTACCCAATCCTGATTAGCGCGGTCCTGCGCACCTTTCTTGATCCTCGCCCCAGACCCTTCGGCGGAATTAGCTTTGGGGCAGACGAACTGCGGATGCTCTGGCTGATCATCCGGCTATGCATTGTGTTCGTGGTCGTCGAGATCGTCTCGTTACTGGCCGGGATGATCGCGGCTATGCTCATTGTGATGCTGGGCCGCATAGTCCATCCGCCAGAAATTGTTTTTGTGCTATTGCACACAGTCGTTCTGCTGGCGGTGTTTGCCTCACTGATCTACGTCATGGTCCGCTTGTCCTTGGCCACGGTGGTTACGGCAGCGGAGAAGCGTAGGGGGCTGCGCGGGTCCTGGCGGCTGACCAAGGGCCACTTCTGGTCTCTGTTCGGCGCCTATGTCCTAACGGCATTCATCGTACTGGCGTGTGAGGCCCTACTCTTGGCCGCTATGTTAGCGGTGGTCGGAATCGGCCTTTTCGTAACCCACACGAGTCTGCTGGATGCCTTTAAGGTCGTCCTTAATCCAGGATCGAATCCGACGCTGATCGTGGTCGTTCTAGTCGGTAACGCGGCGGTGGTCTGGTTCTTCGCGGCTTTGTTCGCCGTGATGTTCGGGCCCTCGGTCGAGGCTTACCGCGCCTTTTCCGCGCTACCGAAGCCCACTGCGTCCTAGGCGCTCTGGCCAAGCTCGCCTACAAGCGGACACTGGCATCGAGACTTAAGGACAGACATGGCCTCATTCGCCCCTTGGGCCGCGGCTTTGGCGGGTTTCCGGCTTGTGCGCCAACGCCCGCTTGCCGTGCTGGCTTGGTCGGCGGTGATCTTTGTCGGTCGGCTGATCGGGCTAGCCCTGACCACGGCCATGAGCGGCCGCTATATGCCGGCGCTCGACGCCGCAGTGAACGCCAAGACCATCGATCCCCAAGCGGTGGCCCGAGCCTATCAGCCCGTGGCGCCCGGCTATCTGGCGGGTGCGCTGGTCGCCATGCCGTTTGTCGCCATCGTCACGGCGGCCATTTACCGGGCTTATCTGAGGCCCGAGGAGGGCCGCTGGTGCTTTTTGCGTTTGGGCAAAAGCGAGTGGGCGATTTTCATCCTGATCGTCTCGTTCAACCTGTTGGTCATGACCGGCCTATTTTTTACCGCGGCCATGGTCGCCGCCCTGGCTAACTTGGTCGCGCTGGGCGATCAGGCGTTGGGCGGCTTGGTGGAGATCGTGGGATTGGGCGGCGCGGTGTTTGGCCTTGTTTGGAGCCTGGCCCGATTGTCGCTGGCATGGCCCATGACCTTTCAGTCCGGGCGGCTGATGCTTTTCCGGTCCTGGCGGTTGACCAAGGCCCAGGCTGGGCCGCTGCTGGGATCGTTCTGCATGGCCGAAGGACTGATGGTGCTGGTGGCGGTGCTGCTGTTCGCGGTTTGCGGCGGATTGGCGGGCGCTGTTCTGGTCGCCATGGGCGGTACGGTGGACCAGATCGCAGATGCGTTGCAGCCGGCGACCAAGCTGTCAGAGCTGTTCCAGCCCTTGCCCCTGATCTTTCTAGCCTTCGAGGCGATCATGCTGGCCCTAGTGGCTACGACCTTGGAAGGTGTGGCGGTCAGCGCCTTGCACAGCCTGGATTCCAACCAAGGCGTTACGCCCGCTTGACGCTGAGCTTTGCCACGCGCTCCAGCCGCCGCTGTTCGTGGCGCTCCAGAACGCCGGCCAAATAGCGCCCGGTCCAACTATCGGGAGAGGAGGCCACCTGTTCGGGCGTGCCCGAGGCGACGATGCGGCCTCCGCCGTCTCCGCCCTCCGGCCCGAAATCCAGGATCCAATCGGCGGTCTTCACCACGTCAAGATTGTGTTCGATCACCACCATGGTGTTGCCCTGGTCCACCAGCTCGTGCAGCACTTCCAGCAGCTTCTTGACGTCCTCGAAGTGCAGGCCCGTCGTCGGCTCATCGAGGATGTAGAGCGTGCGTCCAGTGGCTCGGCGCGACAGTTCCTTGGACAGCTTGACCCTCTGGGCCTCGCCGCCCGACAGGGTGGTGGCCGACTGGCCGAGCTTCACATAGCCCAGGCCCACTCGCTCGAGCGTCGCCATCTTGTCGCGGATCGAGGGCACGGCCTTGAAGAAGTCGTGGGCCTCCTCGACGGTCATCGCCAGTACGTCGGCGATGGACTTGCCCTTGAACAGAATCTCCAAGGTCTCGCGGTTGTAGCGGCGGCCTTTGCACACATCACACGTCACATAGACGTCGGGTAGGAAGTGCATCTCGATCTTGATCAGGCCGTCGCCTTGGCAGGCCTCGCAGCGGCCGCCCTTGACGTTGAACGAGAAGCGCCCTGGGCCATAGCCGCGCGCCTTGGACTCCGGCAGGGCGGCGAACCAGTCGCGAATGGGCTGGAAGGCGCCGATATAGGTGGCCGGGTTTGAGCGCGGCGTGCGGCCTATGGGCGACTGGTCGATGTCGATGCATTTATCGAATTGAGTCAGCCCCTCGACCCGATCGTGTGGAGCCGGGGCGTCCGAGGCGTTGTTCAGCCGGCGCGCGGCGGCCTTGTAGAGGGTCTCAATGGTGAAAGTGGACTTGCCGCCGCCGGAAACGCCGGTGACGCAGGTGAACACGCCCACGGGAATCTCAGCGGTGATGCCCTTGAGGTTATTGCCGCGCGCGCCTTCCACGGTGATCACGCGCTTCTTGGATACCGGACGGCGGTCCAGCGGCACGGCGATCTCGCGCGCGCCGGTCAGGTACTGGCCGGTGATGCTGGCGGGATTGGCCATGATATCGGCCGGCAGGCCCTCGGCCACCACCGCGCCGCCATGCACGCCGGCGGCCGGGCCCATGTCGATCACATGATCGGCGGTGAGGATCGCTTCCTCGTCGTGCTCGACCACCAACACCGAATTGCCCAGGTCGCGCAGGCCCTTCAGGCTGGTCAGCAGGCGGGCGTTGTCGCGCTGGTGCAGGCCGATGGACGGCTCGTCGAGCACATAGAGCACCCCGGTCAGGCCCGAGCCGATCTGGCTGGCCAGGCGGATGCGCTGGCTTTCGCCGCCCGATAACGAGCCTGAGCCGCGCGACAGGGTCAGATAGTCCAGTCCGACGTCCACCAGGAAGCGCAGGCGGTCGTTGATCTCCTTCAGGATGCGGGCGGCGATCTCCATCTGCTTGTCGCTGAGGACGGCGCGCAGGCCCTCGAACCAGTCGCGCGCCTTGCGAATCGACAGCAGGCCGGCCTCGCCGATTGACGAGCCGGCGATCTTCACCGCCAGGGCCTCGGGCTTGAGCCTCAGGCCGCCGCAGGCGTCGCAGGGGGTGTCGGACTGATAGCGGCCCATCTCCTCGCGGACCCAAGCGCTGTCGGTCTCGCGCCAGCGTCGCTCGAGGTTGGGGACCACACCCTCGAAGGTCTTGTTGACCTCATATTTGCGGGCGTTGTCGTCGTAGGTGAACTTGATCTTTTCGGCGCCGGATCCAAACAGGATGACCTTCTGCGCCGCCTCCGGCAGCTTGGCCCAAGGCAGATCCATCGAAAAAGCGTAGTGGCGCGCTAGGGCTTGCAGAGTTTGGGTGTAGAGCGGCGAGGGGCCGCGCGCCCAGGGAGCGACTGCGCCCTTGTGCAGGGTCTTGTCCTTGTCCGGCACGACCAGTTCGGCGTCGAACGCCAGCTTGGCGCCCAAGCCGTCGCACACCGGGCAGGCGCCGTGCGGGCTGTTGAAGGAAAACAGGCGCGGCTCGATCTCGGTGATGGTGAAGCCGGAAACCGGGCAGGCGAACTTTTCGGAGAACAGCAGACGGCGCGGCTCTTGGCCCTCTTCGGTATCCGCCCATTCGGCCACGGCGATGCCGTCGGCTAGGCGCAGGGCGGTTTCCAGGCTGTCGGCTAGGCGCTGCTCCAGGTCCGGCTTGACCACGATGCGGTCCACCACCACGTCGATGTCGTGCTTGATTTGCTTCTCGAGGCCGGGAACGTCCTCGATGGGATAAAAGACGCCGTCAACCTTGAGGCGCTGAAAGCCCTGGCGCTGCAGGTCGGCGATCTCCTTGCGGTACTCGCCCTTGCGCCCACGAATGAGCGGGGCCAGCAGATAGAGCCGCGTCCCATCCTCCAGCGCCGTGATCTTGTCGACCATCTGGCTGACGGTCTGGCTCTCGATCGGCAGACCGGTGGCCGGGGAATACGGTACGCCGATGCGCGCCCAGAGCAGGCGCATATAGTCATGGATCTCCGTCACCGTGCCCACGGTGGAGCGCGGGTTCTTGGAGGTAGTCTTCTGTTCGATAGAGATGGCCGGCGACAGCCCCTCGATCAGGTCCACGTCCGGCTTGCCCATCAGCTCCAGGAACTGGCGCGCATAGGCCGACAGGCTCTCCACATAGCGGCGCTGGCCCTCGGCGTAGATGGTGTCGAACGCCAGCGAGCTCTTGCCCGAGCCGGACAGGCCGGTGAGCACCACCAGCTGCTCGCGCGGAATATCCACGCTGACATTTTTCAGATTGTGCTCGCGCGCGCCGCGCACGCGGATGAAGCGATGGGGATCGGACATTAAAAGGCTCGAAAAGCCCGCCGGGGAGGGTCAGGCGCAGTCTTCCTATGTAGGCCTTAAACCGCGCGGCGCAGCAAGAACATTATAGGAACCTGCAGGCTTATCTTCTCCCCCTTGTTCCCCTCGATCCCCTTGACGCGCCCCTACTCGGCCGCCTGGGTGGCGAACGGTTGAGCCATTGCCGCCACATCGGGCAGGCCCAGCAGCACGATCTCTGTCGCCAGATCAGCCTTGAAGCGGGCCGTCTCGCCCGTATCAAGATAGATTGCCGTGTACTTGCGGTAGATGTTTCCCGCCACCGCGCCGCGGCCCGACAGGACCAGCAGCACGCCGCGACCGTCGATGTTGTAGCCGGCCCCTGGGGCTAGGCGATAGATGGCGCAGGGGAACTGGCAGTCGCTGAACACGCCTAACACCTTTTGCTCGACCCCCTGGACGCCGGAGACCTGCCGCCAGTCGTAGTTCTCCGGGTGCATCACGACCGGCGCGGGATACTGCGGCTCGGGATAGGCCAGGGGCCGGCCCATGACCTGTTCCCAGACCGCTTCGAAGCCGTCCATGTTCTTTTTGCCTGGAACATCAGGATTGCGGTGAAACACGCCGTCCTTGAACACGCCGATCTTGTCGAGTTCCTTCTTGGCGGCGGCGGTCTGCTCGATCGTAACCATGCCCTGCCCGCTGGGGCCGCCGAACTGCAGTGTCGCGTTGAAGGTCTCGCCCACGTCCGGTCCCTGAGGTCCGTAATAGGCGCCCTCCGGGAAATAGCCGATCGTTCCAGTCGGCATCTTGCCGCTGAGTCCGTATTCGCACTGACCCTCGAGCTGGATACGGAACTGACAGAAGTTGTGCCGATGGCGCGGAGAAAAGAAGCCTTCCGACTGGCGAAATAATCCAAACTTGAACATCCCGGGCGAGGCAGGATCGCCGAAAAGAAGGTATTGCATCCCGATTGTGCCGGTGCGCACGCCGCCTTGGACGACTCTCACCTCGGTCTCATCGCCGTGAGCGATCTGCATGGTTTCCTCCAAATTGAACCGGACGCTTTTGATTTTGGTTTGACGTCCTTTGACCAACTTTGCGGACGGCGGCGGAACACGTCAACGCAGCATGAGGCCGCGCCCGCACAGAAACAGGGCCGGCAGCCAAAATTGACGTTTCGACTTACCGGCTTACCAGAATCGGTTTGCATCCTTGCGGTGGCGACTGCCCTCCGCCCCAAATCGCCCTTCCGCCGCAGCGGTGCTAAGCGCGCCTATTCAACGCCAGCGACGTCGCGGGGCTCGCGGTCTGAACGGCCTTGGGGCCGTAGCCCGCCGCCGCGCCGCGCTGGCGGGCGATTTCCTCAGCGATGGCGCGGACCAGGCCTTCGGTGATGGTCTTGGCGGCTTCCACTGCGCGGCCGTGCCGGGCCAGGACCGCGTCCAAAGCGCGGGTTGCCGCGATCAAGCGGTCGCGCAATTCCGGCGGTGCGCCGACCAACAGTTCAGGTTGGGTCTGAACCCGCAGGCTTTCGTGGCGATAAAGGTTTGCCAAGCGGCCCGTCTCCGCTGCGTCCAGGGCCGCGTCTTGCGGGCGACGCGCCTCGAAAGCCTTGACCTGACCAGCGATCAGACCGGTGAGGCGATCGGTCAGGGTGACGAGCTGGGCCATGCGCGAGGCCGCGTCAGGGGCGTCCAGAGCCATGTCAGCTCAGGCCTTGCAGCTTGAGCATCTCGGCCTGCACCTGTTTGGCGAGGCCCACGCCTCGGCCATTGGCCATCTGCTTGGCCACCGCATCCATCATGATCGATTTGAAAGCCTCGCCGCCTTCACCTCCACCCAGGTCCACGTCCTTGAATACGGACTGCAGCATGGTGGACATGAAGGAGGCTTCAAACTTGTGGGCGGTCGCTTCAATCTTGGCGCGCGTGGCGGCCTGCTGGGCCGGGGTCATGGCGGCGGCGGCGGCCTGGGCGGCAGTGGGCGGCAGAACGACGGGGGTCATCACAGCACCTGTATGTCGGCTTGCAAGGCGCCGGCGGCCTTGATGGTCTGAAGGATGGAGATCATGTCGCGCGGCGTGACGCCCAGGGCGTTGAGCCCCGCCACAAGGGCCGAGAGGGAAGCGCCTTCCTTGATCACCAACAGCTGCTTGCCCTTTTCCTCGTCTATGGCCACGGCGGATTTTGGCGTGACGGTGGTCTGTCCCTGGCTGAAGGGGGCCGGCTGGCTGACCTGGGGCGATTCCTGGACGGATATGGTCAGGTTGCCCTGGGCGATGGCGACGGTGGACACGCGCACGTCCGAACCCATCACGATCACGCCGGACACTTCGTCGATGACCACCCGCGCCGGAGAATCGGGCTCCACGTCCAGTTGCTCGAGGGTGGTCACGAAGTTGACCATGCCCATGCCGGCGGGCGGGTGCAGGGTGACGATGGTGGGATTGTCGGACGAGGCGCTGCCGGCGAAGCGGCTGTTGATCACCTCGGCGATGCGACGCGAGGTGGTGAAATCCGGATTTTTGAGCGTGAGGCGAAGTTGGCCCATGCTGGCGAGCTGAAAATTGACCTCGCGCTCGACCACCGCGCCGGCGGCGATGCGGCCGGATGTGGGCACCCCGCGCGTGACGGAGCTGCCCGAGGCGCCGGAGGCGGACAGTGAGCCGGTCTGGACCGTGCCCTGAGCCACCGCATAGGCTTCCCCATCCGCGCCCAGTAGGGGCGTGACCAGCAAGGTGCCGCCTAGAAGGCTCTTGGCGTCGCCCAGAGCCGAGACCGTGGCGTCAACCGGCGATCCGGTGGCGGCGAAGGGCGGAAGCTTGGCGGTGACCATCACGGCGGCGACGTTCTTGGTGTTCAGGGTGGCGTCGCGGGTGTTGACCCCCAGTCGCTCGAGCATGGCCGCAAGGCTCTGGCGGGTGAAGGGCGAGTTGTTGAGGGTGTCGCCGGTGCCGGCCAGACCCACGACAATGCCGTAGCCCACGAGCATGTTCTCGCGCACACCCTCAAAATCCACGATGTCCTTGATGCGCGATTTGGCGAAGGCTTGGGACGAACTTAGTCCATTGGCGGCAAAAAACGCCGTCAGAATGAGGGTCCTCAGCCAGGTCAAACGACGCATAAGCGATTCCACACTGGGTTTACGGCGGAACGACCGCCGATCAGCGATGTCACATGCGACGAACGTGCCAACTATTTTTCTGAAAAAATTCTATTAAAACAGTTGGTTGTTCATCACCCGCGAGGCGCGGCGACTGCGCCGGGCAAGAACTGCCGGGCATTAACCATACTGCAAGCAGGGCCGCTCAAACTGGGCCTCAAGGCGGGCGCTGTTTGTGTATTCGCCCATCCGATTGGTCCAGGCAGCGCATGAAAATCAACGGTCCCAACGGCGCATCGTCCTCAGGTTCTGCACGCCAAGCGCGTCCGGCAGGCGGCGGGACGTTCGCGCCTACGGGCGCCGACGACGTTGGGCCGGCCGACGAGGCCCGGCGGCTGGAGAGCCTTGATGGCGTCATCACCCTGTCGGCGCTGCTGGCCCTGCAGGGGGTGGACGACCCACTGAGCAAGCGTAAACGCGCGGTCGGGCGGGCCGGGCGCATCTTGGATCTGCTGGATGAATTGAAGCTGGCCCTGATCGACGGCGGCGCTTCGCCCGCTATGCTCGACCGACTGGTGGGGGCGGTGCGCGAGGAGCGGGCCGTGACCGAGGATGCACGCCTGGACGCGGTGCTCGATCAGATCGAAACCCGGGCCGCGGTGGAATTGGCTAAACTGGGCCGCTCACGAGCGGCTTAAACTTATGCGTGACCTCGATTGAATGCCTGGCGCGATTTGCTATAAGCGCTCCGCCCGGCTAGATCGCATGCATCAGAGCTAGAGGGCGTCAATGAAGGCGGCCGTGGTGCAAGTAGAAGTTTCCAACTACCGTCCATCAGAGGACGAGCCGTTTATGAATGAGCGGCAGCTGGGGTATTTTAAGCAAAAACTCCTCGATTGGAAAGAAGATATCCTGCGCGAATCGCGGGAAACTCTGACGCATCTTCAGGCCGATACAGAAAATCACCCTGATCTGGCGGACCGCGCCTCTTCCGAAACCGATCGGTCACTCGAGCTGCGCACCCGTGACCGCCAGCGAAAGCTCATTTCCAAGATCGACGACGCCCTACGCCGCATCGAAGACGGGTCCTACGGCTATTGCGAGGAGACCGGAGAGCCCATTGGCCTGGCCCGGCTTGAAGCGCGGCCCATCGCCACCTTGAGCCTGGAAGCCCAAGAACGGCACGAACGCCGCGAGCGCGTCCACCGCGACGATTAGGTGAGCGCTGTGGCCCCGCCACCTGAGGGGGCCTCTGGATGCAGCATTGAGCGGATCGCGGGCAACACGGCCTCGGCTGTCGCGACTGATTTGAAGGTGTCCATGAACCAGGCCGGGGTCAGGCCCTGTTCGACCGTGTGGCCGAACAACGTGAACAAGGGCGCCCAATAGCCGCCCGGATCGAGGAACACGACAGGCTTGGCGTGCAGGCCGAGCCTTCGCCAGGACAGAAGTTCGATCACCTCTTCCAGGGTCCCCACGCCGCCGGGCAGGACGGCGAAGGCGTCCGATTGCTCGAACATCATGGCCTTGCGCTCGTGCATCGAGGTGACAAACACGGTCTGCACCGCGTCGAAAGCCATCTCGCGGCCGCGCAGGAACGTTGGCATGATCCCCAGCACCTGCCCTCCCGCTGCATGGGTTGCTCGCGCGCAGGCGCCCATCAGGCCCACCCCGCCGCCGCCATAGACCAGGCGCACCCCTTCAAGGGCCAAAACCGCGCCCAGGTCGTTCGCGCCCTGCAAGTACGCGGGATCCGCGCCGTCGGCGGAGGCGCAGAATACGCAGACTGAGCGCAGGGCGGCCGGGGGTAAGGAGGCTGAATCAGTTTGGCTCATCGTCTCTCCGGTTGGCGCAATGGTCTTGGCCGATTCTCGAACTTGGCCCAGGCTGACGAAGCGCGACGTATTTTTCGCCGAGTCTCCGGTCCGCTTGGGCGCTATACCGTCCGTGCCAGGGCCATTAGGGTCAAGGCGCCGCGCCGAATAGGGATCGAGATCGTTTGAAGAATACCGCCCTCTTCGCCGCCATAGCCATAGCAAGCCTCGCCCTGAATGGGTGCGGGCGCTCGGCGCCGTGGACGCGGACGGCCAGCCCGCCCAACACGCCGGCGGCTGATGCGGATGACAGCGGCTATCGCGAACCGCCTCAGGTGAAGGACGCCCAGCGTGCGCCGGGCGGGGCGGTCATCGTGACGGGGCAAGCCCTGCCTGGCGCGACGGTGCGGCTGGCGTCGCCCGAGGGACGCGCCGAGCAGACCACTGCGGACGCCTCGGGCGCCTGGAGTTTGACCGCGCCCAAGGGCGGGGCGGCGATCTATGGCCTCTCTCAGGAGGTCGGTGGTCGCCGTCAGCAGGCGCAGGGCTATTTGGCGATTTTGCCCAACGGCGAGCCGGCCGCTGCAATGTTGCGATCGGGCGCCGGCGCCGTTGTTCTGGCGCGCCCATCCGCCAAGCCGGTGATTACGGCGATTGATTTTGACGGAACGGGCGCGGCTGTCGTGTCCGGATGGGCGGAGCCCGGCCAGCCCTTGAAGGTCCTGGTGGACCGCGTCTCGGTGGACGAGGGGGCCTCAGGGCGGGACGGCCGCTTCTTCCTCAGTCTGCCAAAGCCCCTGGGCGCCGGTATGCGCACCGTGCAGGTGGTGAGCCCCACCGGGGCGGGGCGGGTGAGCGCGGATGTCGGCCCCCCTGCCGTGTTCACCGGCGTGATGCGCGCGGCCCCGCACGGCTCGGGCTGGCGGATCGACTGGGCGACCCCAACCGGGGGAATGCAAAGCACAGAACTGTTCGCGCTCGCGGGGGGCAGCCGTTGAACGGAAGAGGCGCCGGGCGCGAATCGCGCGACCGCACGCGGGAGACCCAGGCGCCGAGCGTCAAACCCAGTCTCGCGCGGGCCCTCGCCGAGCTTTGGGGATTGGTCATGCGCTCCCAGGCGCCGCAACTGCGCCTGCGCACCGCCGCCGCCCTGGCGCTGACCCTGGCGGGCAAGGTGTTGGGAGTCTGGTCGCCGCTGCTGATCGGCGAAGCCATCAGCCGTCTGTCCCACGGCATGGGGCCGGCGCAGACCTTGGGCATCTCCTTTACCGCCCTGGCCCTGGGCTGGGCCTTTCTGAGATTTCTGGCCTCCGCCGCTCCCCAGGCGCGCGATGCGATCTTCACCGCGGTCTCCCAGGCGGCGCAACGGCGTGCGGCGACCGAGACCTTCGGCCATGCCCTGTCGCTGTCGATGGACTATCACCAGACCAAGCGCAGCGGCGCTCTGTCACGCACCATCGACCGGGGCGCTCGCTCGATCGAGTATCTGATCCGCACCCTGGCCTTCAACATGGCGCCGACGGCCTTCGAGCTGCTGTTCGCCGCCGCGGTGCTGCAGCACGTTTATGACTGGCGCTACGCCATGGTGGTGGTGGTCACGGTGGTCATTTACGGCGCCCTGACCTTCTTGGTGTCCGACTGGCGCATCGGCCACAGACGGGCGCTCAACGAGGCGGATTCCGAGGCGGCGGGCCGTGCGGTCGACGCCCTGCTCAACTACGAGACCGTCAAAAGCTTTGGGGCTGAGGCGCGGGCGGTCGCGGGCTATGACGAGGCCTTGCTGGCCTACGCCCAGGCAGCGGTGAAAGCCAATACCTCCCTCGTCATGCTCAACGTGGTTCAGGCGGCGGTGATGAGCATCGGCCTGGCGGCCATGGCCGTGATGGCAGGCATGGACGCGGCGGCGGGCAAGATCGAGGTGGGGGCGATTACCGCCGTCACCTTGATGATGATGAATATCTACGCCCCGTTGAACATCCTGGGCTTCGCCTATCGAGAAATCCGCCAGTCGATCATCGACATGGAGGCCATGGTCGATCTGTGGCGGCAAAAGCCGGCGGTGGCCGATGCGCCGCACGCTCGGGCTCTGCCGCCAGCCGACCAGCGCGGCGCGGAGTTGGCGTTCGAGCAGGTGGGCTTCCGCCATTCCGCTCGCTCGCAAGGTCTGGTTGGGGTCTCGTTCCGGGCCGTGCCGGGGACCACGGTCGCTGTGGTCGGTCCTTCGGGCGCGGGTAAGAGCACGATGGTGCGCCTGGCCATGCGGCTGATCGATCCGCAGGAGGGGGTGGTGCGGCTGGACGGCTGCGATCTGCGCGATTTGACCCAGACCTCCCTGCGCCGGGCCGTGGCCCTGGTGCCCCAGGACGTGGCCCTGTTCAACGACACCATTCGCGTGAACATCGGCTTTGGCCGGCCCGAGGCCAACGATCAGGAGGTGTGGGCCGCCGCAGACGCCGCCGAGTTGGGCGATTTCATTCGATCGCTGCCAGAAGGCATCGATACCAAGGTGGGCGAACGGGGCCTGAAGCTTTCGGGCGGCGAGCGCCAAAGGGTGGGCTTGGCCCGCGCCCTGATCGCCGACCCGCGTCTATTGATTCTCGACGAAGCCACCAGCGCCCTGGACAGTCGAACCGAGGCCGCGATCCAGGCCACCCTGCGCCGCGCACGCCAAGGCCGCACGACCCTGGTGGTGGCCCACCGCCTGTCCACAATCGCCGACGCGGACCTGATCCTGGTGATCAAGGCGGGACGCATCGTCGAACAGGGCGACCACGCCGGCTTGTTGGAACAGGACGGCGAATACGCCTCCCTGTGGCGGCGACAAACCCGGCGCAAGAGTTAGTCTAGAGCAAGCAGCCTGTGCGGAAGCGCCCAAGCCCGCTTTACGTTCGATCAGCCGAAGGCCAGTACGGCGCTCAGCACCGCCAACTGAACAGACAGTCCGGTGAGTGGTCCACTAATCATCATGGCGCGGGCGGCGCGTTCCTCGCCGCGTCGGAAACGCGCGGTCGCCCGGTGATTGACGCCGAACGCGACCAGAGCAATGGCGATGAAGGCGATTTTCACCCAAAACCAAGCAGGCATGTTGTTCACGCCGCCAAACGCCGTCCAGGCCAGGCCCGCGCCTGTGATCACCATGACGACCAAACCGGCGCCGGCCATGCGGTGGAACACGTCGTGCAATGTCCAAAGCAACGCCCGACCATCGGCGCCGGTCTTAATAAGCCGGGGACCGGTTTGTGACAGGCCAAGCCCGCCGCCCGCGCCAACCGTCAATCCAAAAAAATGAAGCAATAACAATACCTTAGTGAGAACTTCCATGTCGCCCACCCCCGGTTGCGCCTCCACCGTTCCCAGCAAAGACTTGTGATTTGGCCATTAATTACAGCCGAAGCGTATCAACTCAAGCTCTCGGCGCTGTAGCGGGCGATCAAGCCGGTGCGGATGGCGCCGCGGTAGACCGAAGTGAAGGTCAGCGCAGCCAGGAGCAGATAGAAAATGGCTAGGCCGCCGCTCACGGCCAGCAATCCGAGGGATGCGCCCCCGCCGCCGACCACAGCCCGCATGCCCTCGAACACATAGGAGGGCGCTAGCAGGCGGCCGATGGCCTGCATCCAGCCGGGAAGGGTGGACAGGGGGTAGAACACCCCGACGAAGGGCGAGAGGATCGAAGGGATCGGCCAGATCAGCCACTCGGAGGCCGGCCCTAGGCGCAACACGATGGCCGCCCCGAAGATTCCCAGGGCTATGCCGGACAGAAACAGCACCATGACGAACGGAATAAGCGCCAGGCCATAGGAGAAGAACGACAGGCCGAACACCGCGGTCGCCAGGGCGAGCATGACGACCAGGCCCACGAGGCTGGTGCCCACGCCGGTGATGACCAGGCCCGTCAAATATTCGGACACCTTCAGCGGGGTGGCGAAGACATTCAAGAAATTGCGCGACCAGACATCTTCGAAGAAGGCGGTGGTCACCCCCTGCATTACCCGGACCAGAAAGTCCCACAGCAGCACCGCGCCCAGAATGGCCGGTACGAAGTTGAAGCGCGGTCCGGTCACGCTGTTCAGATAGCGGGTGATGAAGCCCCATAGGACGATGTCGATGGCCACCCAAGCGACCATGGGCAGCAGGCGCACGGGACTGCCCCGATAAAGATAGATCTGGCGCAGGACGATGGCGGCTATGCGGGTCGGGTTCACTATTCCGCTCCCTCGATGGATTCATCGGCCACGGTGACAAACAGGTCTTCGAGGGTTTTGGCGCCGTGCTCGCGCATTAAGGTTTCGGGCTCGCCCTGCAGCACGATGCGGCCTCGCGCCAGAAACAGCACCCGGTGGCAGGATTCCGACACTTCGTACATGTTGTGGCTGGTCCACAGCACCGCCCCGTGTCCAGTGGCGGCGAAGTCGCGGATGAGGGCGCGGATGTCGCGCGCCGTGGACGGGTCTATGGAGGCGGTGGGCTCGTCCAACAACAACAGCTTGGGCCGGTTCAGCATGGCCTTGGCCAAGATTACCCGCGTCTGTTCACCCGAGGACAGCACCCCGCATTTGGCGCGGCGGTGGCGCTGAAGGTCGTATTCGTCCAGCAGGGTCTCGATGCGCGCGGACAGGGCCTTGACGCCATAAATCATGCCGAACACCCGCAGGTTTTGCTCCACCGTCAGATTGCCGGGCAGGGGCGCATAGACCGCGGCGAAATTGGTGTTGGCCAGGGCCGCGCTGGGCTTTTTGGCTAGGTCCAGCCCGGCGATCGAAATGGATCCGGCGCTGGGCTGCAGCACGCCCAGAACCATATTGATGATGGTGGTCTTGCCCGCGCCGTTGAGGCCGACCAGGCCGACGATCTCGCCGGGGCGCACCCCGAAGGACACGCCCTGAACGGCCATGTTCGAGCCAAAGGATTTGCTGAGGTCCTCGACGGACAGAACGGCGTCGGTCATGGCGCCTATGTAGCTGACTGCACGCCCCTAGCGTGCTGAATTTGAAGTTCGCTCGCCTGTCGGGTCGCGCTTGGAGGGTCGGGATGGGCCTGGGTCGACCATAAAAAAAGAGCGGCTCCCATTCAGGAACCGCCCTTTACCCCCTCGGGGCAACATTCTTGTCAACGAATAGCCATGATTGACGGCTAGTCATATCTTTCCCGTGAGCCTTATCCCCCTCACTCACGGCGCCTTGGCCCGGTGAAGAGTCCCCTCTCACCGGGCCACTCTTTCTCTAAAGCGCTGATCTCGCAAGGCCCGCCACACGCGGCCGGATGCAATCTGAGCGCCTGTTGCGCCCAAAGCACAGTGTGCCGACCGTCCGCACGGCAGCCGCCTTGGCGAAAGGGCGAAAAGTCGTCTATGGACTGCCGATGATCGAATTCTGGATCGCAGCGACTGTTCTGTCGGCCCTGGCCGGCGCCCTCGTGCTGTATCGCGCGGCCCGTCTGGCGCGCCGTCCTCTGGCCGATCCGACACTGGACGTCTATCGCCGCCAACTGAGTGAGATCGACGAACTGGCTGATCGCGGGCTGTTGGCCGACAGCGAGCGCCGGATGGCCCACGCCGAAGCCGCCCGCCGGTTGCTGACAGCGGCGGATCGGGCCGGAGCGCCGGCGGCGGCGGTCACCGTCTCCCGCGCGGTTCGGATGTGGGTGATCCTGACGGCGGTGATCGCGCCCATCGCGGCGGTGGGCGTCTATGTCTTGCTCGGCGCCCCAGGCACGCCTGACCAGCCCTACGCCCAGCGTTTGCAGACCTGGCGCAACGCGCCCGATCCGACGCAACTGAGGCCGGCTGAAGTGGCGGCGGTGCTGCGGGACGTGCTCAAGAGCCGCCCTGACGACGCCCAGGGTCATCTATTGCTGGCCCGCGCCCAGGCGGCCTCGGGCGATCTGCCATCGGCTATTCAGACCCTGCGCACAGCTTCACGCATGGCGTCCGCCAGCTCAGACATCTGGGCAACCTTGGGCGAGGCTCTGGTGGAGCAGGCCCAGGGCCAGGAGCCGGTCGGGGCGGTGATCGCCTTCCGCAAAGCCGTGGCGCTCGATCCGCAAGGGGCCGTTTCAGCCCGCTATCACCTTGGCCGGGCTAAGATCATGGCGGGGGACGTGAACGGCGGCCTGGCCGACTGGCGCGCGCTGGCGGCGTTGCTGCCTCCCGGCGAAGCAGGGCCGGCGCTACAGGTCCAGATCGATGCGACGCAAAAAGCCGGCCGCCTAGTCGAACACCTCGCGGGCGAGGACCAACAGGCGCAGGGCGCCGGGCCGTCAGAAAGTCAGGTGCAGGCGGCCGAACAGGCCCAGGCCGGGGCGGCGCCCGCCGACCAGCGCGCCTTCATCCAGTCGATGGTCGCCCAGATGGCCGCAAAGCTTCAGGCGGACCCCCACAACCTGCAGGGCTGGGTCCTATTGATTCGGTCCTACGGGGTGCTGGGCGAGGCCGATAAGCAGGCCAAGGCCCAGGCCCAGGCCAGGGCTATTTTCAAAGGCGACGCCGCCGCGCAAAAAGCCATCGACGCCGCCCCTAGAGCCGGATGAGTTCGCAAACGAGCTCTGAATCCTGGGCTTCGTCTTCCACGACATTCGGCGGACTTTGCGCACCGGGCTCTCAACTCCGCCCGATTCGTCCGACGACGAAGCAAAGGATTGCTTGAGCTGTCGTCGAACCCTTAATGCGGTTTGAGCGCTCCAGGTTCGCACTCTCCAACGCAACGCCTTGGGCCGATCACGTCTTCACTCGCTGCGACAACCCGGAAGGCTTCAAGCCCTGCAGTTTTATCGACGCTCTTGGCGTTCGACTTTGCACCGGTTGACATGTTGAGCACGACAAAAGCATCGGGCAACGCGCTCCGCTCTGGATCCTTTCCCGGCTCTGCAAAGGCCGCCTGACAACGTTCGAGATGGAAGTTTAGATACGCCCGCGACCCTGGGACAATCAGCTTTCGGGCATCCTCGCAGATGGCCGTAGCGGCCACTCGGCTCGATCAATCCTTCGAGCACTGCCTTGCCTGTTTCGGCGAGAAACTGATGCTCAAGAGGCGTTTCAGCGCGCGCGGAAAGCGGGGCGCCATCGGTATTACCTCAAGGCGAAACCGCCTCACCGACACAGCCTAAGCCGGAAGTTCGCCGACATCAACGCACCCCAATGCCGGGTAGTGTCTCAGTTTGAAATCAGGGTCCTGAAAACTCTTCCTGAGCGCAGGCACTCGCAATAGCGGAGTGCGCCGACGTTGACAGGTCCTCCACAAAGACATTGTCGCCATACAATTCGCGCATCTTGCGCTCTAGGCATTCGCTACGAGAGAATTGCGGCGCGGCGGGGCCTGTCGAGGCGGGAAAGACTTCGATTCCGAGAAAGTGGGCCAGAATGACAAAAACAAATCCCGCCACAGAAGCGGCGAACCATAACGACAGAAATTTGGCCGACCCAGACCAGCGCCGCCATGCCGCCAACATTTAAGCCCCCCGCTTTTTGTAAGGCCCCCGCTTCGCAGGCTTGGCCGTCCGGGCTTCGATCTTCTCCGCAATATCTTCCATCGTCCAGAGAGTTTGAGAGACGCCAGCGGCCATTGCCGGGCTCATGCGCAGCGTCTTATGCATCCGGCAAAAATTGTAGAACGCGAAATAGAGCGCCAGGGCGTGGATATGGTTGTCCAGCTTCTTGGAGAAGGCATTCGTCAACCGGGTAAATCGGCGGTTTTGCATCCGGATCGACAGGTTCATGCGCTCAACGTAACTGGTCGAAACGTGCTTTTCGTCGGGGTCGCCTTCCACCCGGATTTTCTTGATCCCCGTGCATTCGGCTGGGCTGTAGCGGCCCTTCGGTCCCGGCGTCTCGCCGTAGATTTTCACAAGCTGCGCATAGTCCACGTCGCCGCCGAACGCGCCCTCCACGCCCTCCAGATAAGCCTTGTGGCCGTCTGTGGTCAGTTGGACCCGGTTGCTCAGGCGCCCCCGAAGATCGTCCATGAGGATGATTGCGGATTGTCCTGAGCGGTCGCCGACGAAATAGGAGACCATCAGCTTCGTGTCGGCGTCGATGGCGGTCCACGTCCACACATCGCCAACCGGGTCGCCAATCGCTGCCGCGACGTTCTTTTGCTTGGCGCCAACGAAACTCCAGATTTCGTCGCACTGGATACGGGACGCCTTCACGTCGCGGACCAGGTCGTCATGCAGTGCCAAGCATGTCTCGCCAGCGTCCACCAGAAGCTTGGTCACGGTGTTGATCGACACGTCGCAAACCCGGCTGATCGAGCGCATGGACGAACCCTCGCAGAGCATCGAGAGGATTTGGACGCGCTTGCTGAGGGGCAGCTTGTTCATATTTCTATAAGCGGATTACACCATGCTTATGTCAAGCATAAAGTGCAGTTTGCTTTTTTGCGCAAACCATCTATCTTGGGGGACACCGATGACGAACACCGACGCTCGAACGCCAGGCCAATTGATCACCGAGCTTCTCAAAGAGCGCGGCTGGACGAACCGCGTGCTGGCGATGGTGTTGGGGGTGAGCGATCCCATCGTAAGCAAGATGGCCAGCGACAAGCGACCAGTGGATGCGACCATGGCGCTATCATTGGAGGAGGTGTTCGGCGTTCCCGCTCAAAGATTCCTAGATCTGCAGAGCAGTTACGATCTGGCCAAGGCAAAGATCGAGTCCAGGCCCGACCCCAAGCGCTCCATGCGCGCAAGCATCTATGGCCACCTGCCTGTAGCTGAGATGATCCGGCGGGGTTGGGTGGACGCTGAAGATATGCGCGACGCGGATTTGGTTGAGTCCGCCCTTTGCCGCTTCTTCAAGGTGAACCGCATCGAGGACGCTTCCGTATTCGCCCATGCCGCTAAAAAGACTGACTCCGGAAAAGACCCAGCGCCAGCACAACTAGCATGGCTCCATCGCGTCAAAATGATTGCGAGCGATATGTTGCTCGGACCCTATTCTCCCGAACGGGTCGAGGATGCGATTTCCAAAATCTCTGCACTTCGTTCCCACCCCGAACACATGGAGCGGGTGCCAAGGATACTTGCTGAGGCCGGAATTCGGTTCGTTGTGGTTGAAGGGCTGCCGGGCGGCAAGATTGATGGCGTCTGCTTCTGGCTGAACGATAACGCTCCGGTTATCGGCATGTCGCTTCGCTTTGACCGCATCGACAATTTTCTTTTCGTGTTGAGGCACGAACTCGAGCACGTGCGCCGCCGCGACGGCCTCCAGAGCCCGGTAATCGATGTCGATCTTGGGCGGCAACCGGATGAGGAATTAGAAGTTCAGGAGCGCATTGCAAATGAAGCTGCGCGGGAATTTTGCGTGCCCAAAAAGGACATGGACGCGTTCATCGCTCGGAAGGCGCCCTATTTTTCCGAACGCGACCTGATCGGATTTGCTAAGGCGCTCAAGGTTCACCCCGGCTTAGTCGCCGGGCAACTTCAATTCCGAACAGGGAAATTCACCCACTTCCGAGATCACCTCGCCAGTGTTCGCGAATTCGTACTCCCAGCCGCAGAAGTTGATGGCTGGGGCAACATTCACCCCATCGAGACATAAGGATTCAGTCTTGGCCGGAAAAAAGCAGCTTCAGAAGATCATCGCCCTATATCGGATTATGTCCGGTGAAACGGAACTCGATCCGCGAAAAATTGCCGAATTCGCGCAAAAAAACGGCGTCGAGATGCCCCGGCCAAAAGACCCGCTTGAGCTTTTGGCCCATGAGATAAGCGTTGCGGCCCGCGAAGATTTGCGCCGAGACGAGAAGACTCGCCGGCCATACAGAGCGTACCACTCTCTGCCTATTCAACATGCTGACGGCCAAGTCTCCTTTGTTTTTGTGGACATTGAAGACGCCACAAGGCCGCAAATGCATCGGTCGCTTACCAAGCGGCGTGAGCAAATGGTGGGGGATGCGGTTCACCTCATTTACGATGCGGACCGTTGGAATTCCCAGCATCCGGATTTGGAGCCGATCCAGATGGCGCTCGACTTCGAGCCGGACGTTGATTGGCGGAAGGCCATCGACGCCACGGAAGACGAGGAAGTCTAGTCGGACTTCTTCCAGCGGGCCTGCGCCGCTACTGAAGCAATTTCTGCGCGTTGCTGCGGCGTAAGGCTTGCAGCGCGCGCAGCGCCACCGTGCTTGCCCCCCTGACGCTTGCCTTCAGAGGCGGCCGTTTCCTCAACCTCACCCGTCGCGATCTTGGCGACCATGATAGCCGCGCCGATCACGTCTCCGGGGCGTTTCTGTCCGTTGGGGCCTTTAGGCATCAGAGCAGTCCTCAACGCTTGCGGTGAAGTACGGGCTACCAGTCGTAGTGAGGCAAACGGGCCGCATTGAGGTGCAGCACACTTCGAGATGTTCTGTCCGCCCGCGTGTGCCCAACTTCTGAGAAGCTGTAACCACATCTTCTGGGGGGCAGGTGCTGGGCCGCCAGGCGCTGGATCAATCCGCCTGCCTGGCCAGAGGTCAGGTGGTGGTATGGCAGCGTGCGCTCGAAAAAGAGCTTCCCGTTCGCGTAGCCAGCGATTTTCCAGCACTTTCCTGGGGTGAATCTAACCATGCCGCCATTATAGCGGACGAGCGATGCCATGCGCCATGCTTGTCAACGGGCTCAGATTTCAAACTGAGACACTACCCAATGCCGCAAACCAGGCGTCTAACAATCTTGCCGTCTACGGTCATTCGCCAGCGAGCACGCAGGAGAATACAATAACCCGCGCCATGGCCCAGCCGCTCACTTCGGCGAATGGACAGCGAACCCATTTTTCAAATAGCCGCGTTCGTCGCCGCTAAACAATTCGTCGTCATCGGCCACGGCCATGTCGCCCAAGGTCGGGGAGTGCCCCTCATAATAAGCCCCGACGAAACACTTACCGCTACAAGCGAACGTTTTCGCTTCGCCTGGCGCAAGCCAAAAGTCGAACGCGGATCCCCAATCCTGGCCGTGGCTAGGCCCGCAATTCTCATCGCAAACAAAGATTTGAACCCTGCTATCGTCTAGATTGGTAAGGGTGACGGCGCAGGCCGACGACGCAAACGCCAGCATCGCCAACGCCGCGACACCTGCTAGTGCTTTTCGCATTCTTCTCTTCCCCGGCGCCCAGGAACGGTAACAGACTGAGGCTGTGTAAAAACGCGAAGCAGTACAGACTCCTGACATCGTGATGTCGGAGGCGCTGAGATGAGCCGCTTCGTTCAAGGTGAAGACCGCCGG
>JBEHYN010000021.1:0-45460 GCA_048498155.1 Pseudomonadota bacterium
GTAAACTTCAACCATGGTCCATCCTCCTTCGTGAAGCAGCTTCAACACTGACTTCGTAGCCCAAGGAGGATGGGCCTACCTCAATTACGCGATGTCCCCGCCGCAACCACCGCCGCCCCCTACCCCTTGCCCGCCGTGTCGGCGCCGGCCACCTTGCCCTTGGGCGCAACCGGTCCCGGACCGGCGCGGAAGCGGTCCTTCATCTTGGACACCCAGCCGGCGAAGGCGTCGTCGGTCGCTGCAATCTTCTTGAAGTCGCTGATATTGGCGGCCATCCGAGCGGTTCCCGCTAGGGCCACCCTGAGGGCTTCAGGCGAGCGGGCCTTGTCGACCATCGGCTCGAAATGGCCACGCAGCCGATCCAGCGACCCATCGTCCCCCGCCAGGCTATAGGCAATGCCCGCGCGCAGCAGTCGTGTCTCGTCATCCACGCCAAGCGGCGCGCCGCTCTTCCAGCGCTCGCCAAGCAGCTTTTCCATCAGGGCGGCCGCCTGAGGCCATTGGCGCGTCCGCCAAGCCACCTGTGCGCGGATGTCGTCCGCGTCCGGCGTGGGGTCCTTGCCCACCAGCTCCAACGCATGATCGTTCTGGTTCAGGTCGAGCCAGGCGCGCGCCTCCACCATGCGCCGCTGATTGGCCAGGGCCGTAGGCAGCACGGTGGTGCGAGAAGCATTGAGCGCCTGGATCGCGTCCTCCGGCTTGCGGTTCATCAGGTAGAGCGTGGCCAGGTCGGTCGAAACCTGAGCCTTGGGGATGCCGTCCAGGCGATTTTCCACCTGATACTTGAGCAGAACCGAAGCCTGATCGAGCAGATCCACGTCCACCAGCCGCTGCACCATCTTGCGCACCATCAGGTCGCCGTCCGCGCCGATGGGCGTCAATTGCTGAAAGTCCGAGAACAGGGCCAGGGCCTGGACCGGCTCCATGCCGTCCGCGCGGCCGTCAAGAAACAGAGCGCGGAACGCACCGCGCATATCCGCCTGTAGGCCGAGGGCCTCGGGCGAACTGTCCTGAACCGAGCTGACCGTGCGCATGGCCTCCAGCGCTTCACGGTAATGGCCCTGAGTCAGGTACAGCTGGCCTAAGGTGCGGATGACCTGCAGCTCCGTGGCGTCCCCGCGCCAGCGGTAGCGCAGATCATCGTAGACCTGCGCGGCCTGGGACGGATTGATCTGGCCCTGCGCCAAGCGAATCTGGGTGGCGTGCAACATCGCCGGGGTCGCGACCTGCTCCAGCGGAGAGCGCGCCACGGCGTCGTAAATCGGTAAGGCCCGCTTGGGAAAGCCCTGGGCCTCGATCAATCTCGCCTGCAACAACTGACCGGCGAGAACCTCAGCGGGGTCATGGGCTTGTGCGATAGCCAGGGCTACCTCGGTAGTGGCCACGCTCAAGTCGCCGCCCTGCAGCGCGGTTTCGGCATAGGCGCGGGCGAAGCGCGCCTGCCAGGCCGCCGCGAACTGGTTCATCGCCAGCATGCCGTGGCTGAAGCCATCCTTGGCGGCGGTCCAGTCGTTCTGTTTAGCCGCGATATAGCCGCGCCACAGGGCGCTGGCGGCGTCAGAAGCCAGGGCGGGCGAGGAAAAGTCGTTCTCCGCTTCCTTGTAACGCCGGACCATGGCCCGCGCCGCGCCGCGAATGCCGCGAAACTCAGGATCGGCCAACATCTCCGGATGGGTCTTGGCCGTCAGGTTCAGGACGCCGATGGCCTCGTAGGACAGCTCCGATCCGGCCAAGAACCGGGCCAGGGCCATGCGCGCCTTGACGCCCGTCTGATTGTCGCCGTCCGCCTCCTTGTTGATCTCCGCCGCCGCCGCGTTCTGCAGTTCGCTATAGCGGGCCATGAATCCGCCCGGCCCAGTGCGCGACCAGTTGGCGTAGTCGATCAAGGCCGGCATGGCGGCGGGTTGCGGCATGGCGAGAGACGGGTTCACCCGTCCGACCACGGCCGCCGTGGAGGAGAGGGTCAGGCCTTTGGGCCGGCTTATGCGCACGAAGTCGGTGTCAAAATTGACCGTGATATCCTCGGCGACCGGCTCGAGCGCTAACCCCTGAGCCGAGGCGAGCAGATTGAAATCGACGAAACCGCGCCGCGAGCTCAAGCCCTTGGACGGGGCCAAGGCGGTCACCACGCCGATACGATCACCCACGGCCGGATCGTCAATCCACACCATTTTGGTGGCCCCGGCGAGCTGGGCCTTCAAGGCGCCCATGGGCGAGGCGTTGTCCCGCTCGGTCTTGATCGACGTGGCCCAGGGTTGAAGGCCCGGTCCGATCGCCAGGGTCCAGGTCGCCCCGTCCGCCCAGGCGCGCACAGCCGGTCCGCCGGGCGCGACGATCCGCACCGCGCTGAAGCCTTGACCGTAAACGGCCTTAACGCCCTTGAAGATCGGCGTTTGCGGCGGGGCGCCGCCGAGATCGAGTTTGATTGGGGTGTCGAACACCAGCCACACCGCGTCTCCCCGCCGGAAGGCGGCGGCGCCCAAGGGACTGCGCCATGGGAAATGCAGTAGAATTTGTCCCGAGGCGATCTCGCTCTTCATGCGCACCACGCCGTCGGCGGGGCGAGGATCGGGGCGCGGCGCGTCAGCCGCGGGGGGAGTGGCATCCGCCGGCTTGGCGGGGAACAGATTGACGTAGATCGCGCCGTCCGCCTGCCCGGTCTTGGCGTCGGCGCCCGGCTTGAGGGTCAGCACCACATCGATGGCGCCCGCCGACTTGTGCAACTCGGCGGTCTGCAGGAAGGCCGGCGGATCCACCCTGAGCAAAGATATATCCGGATCAGCCAGCCGCTCGAAGTGCAAGGTCACGGTCTGGCCGGTATGGCTCGCCTTATAGCGTACCCCTCCGCTCCAGCGGAATTCGATGTGCGACAGGTTTTGGCTCTGCCCGACCCGCACCTCCAGCGGCTCCTTGGCCGCTGCGGCCCAGGCCCGAAGCCCAACGGGCGCGACGGCGCCGGCCGCCAGGGCCGCCGTCACCGCGATCCACAGCAGGGGCTTGGGCCAGCGCATCGTGGGCTAGACCCGTTCCGGTTTTAAATGAGGCATGCGCTAGCCTTTCGCTTTCTTCGGGCTCTTAGCACCCTTGGCTGCGGGCGGCGGGGCGGCTGCGGCCGTGGCCGGAGGCGCAGAGGGTGCGGCCGCTGGAGCGGCGGGGGGCGCGGTGCTGTTGGACGCCAAGGCCGCGCGCGCCTGATCGGCCGGGGCCATGCGGTCAGCCAGTTTCTCGGTTAGCACCTTGGCGTCGGTCGGCGACATCTGGGCCAAGATCGCCGACAGGGCGCGATCTTTCATCTTGGCCGCCACGGGCAGTCGCACGGAATCGTCGAGCACGCCGAAGCGCGCGGCCGCGTCCTTCGGCTTCATCGCCTGGAACACATTGACCAACCGGTCGGTCTCTGCGGATTTCTCTGTGTCGGCCTGACCCAACAGGCCCTGGATGTCGCCCTTCAGGCCGCTGAGCTGGGCGAGCTTGGCGTCAACCTTAGCCTCGGCCGCCGCCAACAGCGCTAACTCGGTGCTCATGCCCTGTTCGCGCTGATCCAACTGCGTGCGCCGGGCGCCGAGATTTTGCAGGGTCTGAAGCTCCGCGGGCGACAAGCCCGCCTCCTTGGCCAGCTCAGCAGGGGTCGGCGCGCAAACCGGAGCGGGCGGCGGGCTATTGACCGCCATGACGCTGCCCGAGGGGGCGGCGGGGGCGGGACCGCCAGGCGCTGCGGACGGGTCGAGCTTCGACTGATCGGCCGCGCCGGCCTTGGCCTTGGCGCCCGGCGCCAAGTCTTCCGCCCAGGCCTTAGCCCCGGCCGCGATGACCGGCAGGGACGCCGCGCCACCGACAAGACGCACGGCTAGAACGCCGCCGACGGCGATGAGCAAGAGCGGTAGAAATCTCGGGGCGCGCTTCATCGGCGGCCTCCGCCCACTGCGGACAGCGCCGCCTTGCCCAGTGTGGACCCCGCACTTTCAAACAATTCGTCATCCACCGCCGCGCGTGAACGGGGCGAGGCGATGGGCTTGGGTTCAGGATCGGCGGGGCGCGAGAAGACGGGACGCAAGCTTGGAGCCCTGATCGCGGTCGGGGTGGCCGCCTGGGCCTGGGCCAGGGCTTCGGCCTTGGCGTCCGCATCGGCGGTCAGCTTGATCAGCAGGTCGGACAATGTGCGGGCGCTGTCGATCCGTGCGACCAGGTCCACACGGACGCTGTCGGCGGTGGCCTTAAGCTCCTCCAGGCCCGCCTGGGTGCGCTGAGCCGCCTGATCAAGCTCTGAGACCGCTTTGGCGAAGCTTTGGTGGCTTTCGCGCAGGGTCCGCAGACGGCGATCCAGACGCAGACCGAGGATCATGGCGCCCACGAGCAGGGCGCCCAGGGTCAGGTTCAGGGTCAGGGCGACTAGGCTCATCGCAAATCCTTCAAAGCTTGGCGGGCGGCCGGATTGAGGGGGCCTTCGCAGCGCACTGCCACTACGTGGTTGCGTCGGCCGATCTTCCCACGTGTCAGGGCGATAGCCCCCGAGCGCAGTTCCACCACGGGATCGGGCGAGGCGTTCAGCATCAAGGTGTCGCCGACCTTCAGATCCAAAACCCGGCGCAAGCTGATCAGTTGTTCGTCAAGCACGGCGCGGACCTCCATCTGCGTGGTCCACAATTCTGTGGCCAAATGGCTTTCCCATATGTTGTCGCGACCGAACTTTTCTCCCATGAACTGCTGCAGCAGCATCTTTCGGATGGGCTCCAGGGTGGCGTAGGGCAAGAGCAGTTCGATGCGCCCGCCTCGGTCGTCCATGTCGATGCGAAGCTTCACCAGGATGGCGGCGTTGGCCGGCCGGGCGATGGCGGCAAAGCGCGGGTTGGTTTCCAGCCGGTCCAGGTTGAAGTGCACGCTGGTCAAGGGCTCGAACGCGGCGTGGGCGTCGTTAAGCACAACCTCGACCATCCGCTGCACCAGCACCCGCTCGATGGTGGTGTAAGGCCGCCCCTCGATGCGCATGGCCGCCGACCCGCGACGACCGCCGAGCAGCACGTCGACGATTGAATAGATCAGGTTGGAATCGACGATCAGCAGGCCGTAATTGTCGAGCTCCTCAGCGCGGAATACGGCCAGGATGGCCGGCAAGGGAATGGAATTCAGGTAGTCGCCGAAGCGCACGGAGGAGATGTTGTCCAGACTGACTTCGACGTTGTCAGAGGTGAAATTGCGTAGAGACGTGGTCATCAGGCGGACCAAGCGGTCGAACACGATCTCGAGCATCGGCAGACGCTCGTAGGAGACCAGGGCCGAATTGATGATTGCGCGGATGCCGCCGCGTTCCACCGATTCGTCGGCCAGATCGAAACCGAGCAGGCTGTCGATTTCCTCCTGATTGAGGATGCGCTCCGCACTGGGCTCGCCATCCCCCCAACCGGCGACGCCTTCCGGACTTATCTCGTCAGGGGCGGCGACGTCAGAAACGGCCGGTTCTTCAGCGGGATCGGCCATCGGCTAGTTGACCAACATTTCTTCGACCAGGACGGCGTTGGCCTTAGAGGGCGCAATCACCATGTTCACCCGCCGCAGAATCTCCATGTGCAGCTGGTAACTGCCCTGGCTGCCCGCCAAATCCTCCGGCCGCAGCTCGCGCAGAAACACCTGAAACATGTCCTGCAGACGCGGCATGTTGGGATCCAGCGTATCGGCGGTGTCGTGGTCCGGCAGCTCCAGGGTCAGCTTCAGCTTTAGGAAGCTGGGTCGGCCATCGGCGGTCTGCATGTTCACCACCAGATCCGGCAAGGTGTAATAGACCACGCCGTTGGGCCCATCGGCCACCTGCGGGCCGCCTGCGTCCTTCTTGCCGTCCTTGCCCTCGCCCTTCTTCTCCACTTTCTTGGCAGGCTTGGCAGCATGGGGGGCTCCGCCCTTGCCCAGCAACAGGAAAGCCGCCGCTCCACCACCGCCCACCACAACCACGGCGGCGGCGGCGGCGATCAGGATAATCTTGGGCGGGCCTTTCTTCTTGGCGGGCGCAGCCTCGCCTTCAGCGCCCTCTTCGGCCACCGCCTCGGCGGAGGCCTCTTCGGCGACCTGTTCGGTCTTGGCTTTCTTCTTTCCAAACATGGCGTCTGTCCGCAGCCCCCGCCCCTACCTGATCAGTGCGTTGGGGCTGACCGATGAATCCGGCGAATATGGTTAAGGATCAGTTTTTTCCGCCTGGATAGGGCTGCAGTTTTTGCCGGGTCGACTCCGCCGCCCGGCACCCGCGTTAACTTTATAATTTGTTGTATTTGTTCGTTTTTATTCTGGCCCAGGGCTTGCATTTAACCATGATGAGCACCGGAGCCGGACCATGGACAATACCCTCTATGTCAGCTTGTCGCGGCAGGTAACCCTGCGCAAAGAGCTCGAAGTGGTCGCAAACAATATCGCCAACGCCGATACGGCGGGATTCAAGGTCGAATCGCTGATGGTCGTCGCCGACCCTAAGACGCCTAAGGCCACGCCGGGCGCGGTCCCGATCCAATTCACTACCGATCAGGGGCTGGCCCGCGACTTTAGCCAAGGCGCCCTGCACCAGACTGGCGGGACCCTTGACCTTGGACTGCGCGGCGATGGCTTCTTTCAAGTCCAGACTGCCAACGGCGCCCGCTACACCCGCGACGGGCGCTTTTCCCTGAACGCCCAGGGGCAGATCGTGACAGCGTCCGGTGATCCGGTGCTGGGCGATGGCGGCGCGCCGGTGTCGATTGATCCCACCAAAGGGCCGCCCCTGATCGGCGCCGACGGCACGATCAGCCAGGGCGCCCAAACCTCCGGCAAGATCGGCGTTGTGCGCTTCGCGTCGCCCTCGGCCTTAAAAAAGGACGGCGGGGGCTATTTTGAGAACGTGTCCAACCTGGGCTCGCAGCCGGCGCAAGACACCAAGATCGAGCAGGGCATGGTCGAGAGCTCGAACGTGAACCCGATCACCCAGATTACCCGAATGATCGAGGTCAGCCGGGCTTACCAGCAAATATCCAACATCATGGACGGGAACGGCAGCCTTTCCGAGCAGGCCATCCAGCGTCTGGGCAAGGTCAATTAGGGAATTTTTGAACAATGCGCGCTCTTTCCACCGCCGCGACCGGCATGGCCGCCCAGCAACTGAACGTCGAGGTCATCTCGAACAACATCGCCAACATGAACACCATTGGCTACAAGCGCCAAAGGGCTGAGTTCCAGGATTTGCTGTACCAGGACCAGGAGCAGGTCGGTTCGCAATCGGACGCCTCGGGCACCATCGTGCCGACCGGCCTGCAGATAGGCTCGGGGGTGAAGGCCGGTTCGATCTACCGCATCACCCAACAGGGATCGATGACCCAGACCGGCAATCCCTTGGATTTGGCGATCCAGGGCGCGGGTTACTTTCAAGTGCAAATGCCGTCCGGCGAGAGCGCCTACACCCGCGCCGGCAATCTATCGGTCAACAACTCAGGCCAGATCGTCACCGATCAGGGCTACTCAGTGCTGCCGCAAATCACCATCCCGCCCGGCGCCACCAACATCGTCATTTCCCAAAGCGGACTGGTGCAGGCCACCCTGCCTGGCCAGGCTGCCTCGCAGACCCTGGGGCAATTCCAATTGGCCAGCTTCGTCAACGAGGCCGGGCTGGAGGGGCTGGGCGATAATCTGTGGCAAGTCAGCGGCGCTTCGGGTCCTGCGGTGGTGGGCGACCCCGCGACCAACGGTTTCGGCACCCTGCTGCAAGGCTACACGGAGGCGTCGAACGTCGACGCGGTCAGCGAAGTGACGGCCCTCATCGCTGCACAGCGGGCCTACGAGATGAACTCAAAGGTCGTCACCACGGCCGACCAGATGCTGTCCACCACCGTTCAAGCGAAATCATGACGATGATGCGCCATCGCCTGCTGCTGCTGCTCGCGGCCCTGAGCGCCCTGGCCATGGCTGGCCTGGGCGCCGCACCCGCCCGAGCGGGCCAACCCGTTTCCTTGAAGCCCTCCCCGGCCGACCAGAACGGCCAAATCACCCTCGGCGACCTTTTCGACGGCGCAGGCAACGCGGCGTCGGTGGTTGTGACCAGCGGCCGGCCTGGGCTGGGCATGGTGCTGGACGCGGGACGGGTGCAGGTGTTTGCCCGGGTTCACGGGCTGGACTGGGACAACACCGGCGGCATCCGTCGCCTGATCGTGCGGCCGGGCGCTGTTCGCAGCGAGCGCTCGGACTCATCGGGGATCACCGTCAGCGCCCCCGCGACTCACGCGATCCAAGTGCTGGCCTACGCCCGCGACATCAACGCCGGAGAGATCGTCCAGTCTGACGACGTGATCTGGAGCCGCACGGCCCAGCCCATGTCCGATGCGCCCCGCGACGCCCAGACGGTGATAGGCATGGCCGCCAAACGCCCCCTGCGCGAAGGCATGGCCGTGACGCAACACGACGTGACCGCCCCGCAAATCATCAAGAAGGACGACGTCATCTCCCTGGTCTACGCCAACGAGGGCGTGACCCTGACCTTGCAGGGCAAGGCCATGGAGAACGCCATCGTCGGCCAGGTGTTCAACGCCGTAAATCCCCAATCCAAGAGGATCATCCAAGCGGTGGCCATGGCGCCGGGCCAAGCCTTGGTCGGCCCGCAAGCCGATCAGCTCAAGGCCGCCGCCCGTTTCAACCCCGCCATGCTCGCCTCCCTTCGCTGAGGATCAAGATGCGCAAGTCATTCCGCCTGCCCCTGCTCTTCCTGGGCCTGGCCCTGCCGGTCACAGCCTGCGCCAGCGCTTCGGAGGCGCTGCGGGGGCCCACATTGGCCCCTGTCGGCGACCCAGCGCCTTTGCTGGCCGAGCAGCCCTCCGTGCTGTCGGCATACCGCGCTCACGACGAGTCGCCCCGGCCAGCCTCGGCCAATTCGATCTGGCGGGTGGGTGCGCGCACCTTCTTCAACGATCAGCGGGCGGCCAAGGTGGGCGACATCCTGACCGTACTGATCACCATCGACGACAGCGCCAAGGTCCAGAACGGCACCACCCGCGAGCGCAAGACCACCAACAGCATGGGGATGACCCACCTGTTCGGCTTGGAAACGGTGTTACAGCACGCCATTCCGGGCGTGTCCCCTGCGGCCCTGGTCGATACCGGCGGCGACGCCTCCTTATCCGGCAGCGGGTCAATAAACCGGGCGGAAAAGATCAACCTGACGGTCGCCGCCGTCGTCACCAAGGTCATGCCTAACGGCAATCTGGTGATTCAGGGGCGCCAGGAGGTCAAGACCAATGCCGAGTTGCGCGAGCTGACCGTGGGTGGAATCGTGCGGCCGGAGGACATCTCATCGTCCAACACCATCAGCCAAACCCAGATCGCCGAAGCGCGCATCAGCTATGGCGGTCGCGGCGACCTGACCCGCACCAACCGCACGCCAGGCGGTCAAGCCTTGATGGAAACCTTCCAGCCGTTCTGAATTGCGGGCTTGATCCCACCGGCGCCTTATCAGCCGCCGGCGGCCATCAGCTTGGCGGCCGCTTCCTCGCCGCTCAGGGCTTCAAGCGCTGTACGGGTGATGCCGGTGACGTCCAGGCCGGCATCGGCGTACATGATCTCAGGTTTGTCGTGATCCTGGAAAATGTCCGGCAAGACCAAGCTGCGCACCTTCAGGCCCTTGTCCAGGGCGCCGTGGGTGGCCAGGGCCTGCAGCACAAAGGCGCCGAAGCCGCCAATTGCGCCTTCCTCGACGATGATCAGGGCCTCGTGCTCGCGCGCCAGTCTGAGGATTAGGTCGACGTCCAGCGGCTTGGCGAAGCGTGCGTCGGCCACCGTGGCCGAGAAGCCATGAGCGGCCAGGCGATCGGCTGCCTTGAGCGCCTCGCCCAGACGCGTGCCGTAGGAGAGGATCGCCACCGCCGAGCCTTCCCGCACAATGCGGCCCTTGCCGATTTCCAGTGGTTCCGCCGGATCGGGAATGTCGATCCCCACGCCCTCGCCGCGCGGATAGCGAAAGGCGCTGGGACGGTCGTCGATGGCCGCCGAGGTCGCGACCATACGCGTCAGCTCAGCCTCGTCGGCCGCCGCCATCAGCACGAAATCAGGCAAGGCGCCAAGATAGCCGATATCGAATGAGCCGGCATGGGTGGCGCCATCGGCGCCCACCAGGCCTGCGCGGTCTATGGCGAAGCGCACGGGCAGCTTCTGGATAGCCACGTCGTGCACGACCTGATCGTAGCCGCGTTGCAGGAAGGTGGAATAGATGGCGCAGAACGGCTTCATCCCGTCCGCCGCCATGCCTGCCGCGAAGGTCACGGCGTGCTGCTCAGCGATGCCCACGTCATAGGTTCGGTCCGGGAATCGCTTGCCGAACAGATCGAGCCCCGTGCCTGAGGGCATGGCCGCGCTGATGGCGATGATCTTCTCGTCGCGCTCGGCTTCCTTGATCAGGGCCTCGGCGAAAACCTTGGTGTAGCTGGGCGCGTTGCTGACCGCCTTGGCCTGCTTGCCGGTGACTACATCGAACTTGACCACGCCGTGATACTTGTCTTCGGCGCTTTCTGCGGGGGCGTAGCCCTTGCCCTTCTGGGTGACCACATGGACCAGCACCGGCCGGTCGTCGATGTCGCGCACATTGCGTAGGATCGGCACAAGGTGGTCGAGGTTGTGGCCGTCCACCGGACCCACGTAGTAGAATCCCAACTCCTCGAACAGAGTGCCGCCAGTGGCCAGACCGCGAGCATATTCCTCGGCCTTGCGCGCGACCTCCCGCATGGGCTTGGGCAGCACATGCACCATGGTTTTGCCGACCTTGCGCAAGGTCTGATACGCACCGCCCGACACCAGCCGAGCCAGATAGGCGCTCATCCCTCCCACCGGCGGGGCGATGGACATGTCGTTGTCGTTCAGCACGACGATCAGTTGGCCAGTGGTGTGGGCCGCGTTGTTCATCGCCTCATAGGCCATGCCCGCGCTCATGGCGCCGTCGCCGATCACCGCGATGACCTTATTGTTTTTTCCCTGATGATCGCGCGCGGCGCAGAAACCCAGGGCGGCGGAAATCGAAGTCGAGGCGTGTGCGGCGCCGAAAGGATCGTATTCGCTCTCCGAACGCTTGGTGAAGCCGGACAGCCCCCCGCCTTGGCGAAGGGTGCGCATGCGATCACGGCGGCCCGTGAGAATCTTGTGGGGATAGGCCTGGTGGCCGACGTCCCAGATCACGATGTCCTTGGGCGTCTCGAACACATGGTGCAAAGCGACCGTCAGCTCGACCACGCCCAGGCCTGCGCCCAGGTGACCGCCAGTGGTGGACACCGAATCGATCATTTCCTCGCGAACATCCGCCGCCAGCACTTTAAGCTCGGCGATAGAAAACGCGCGGGTGTCGGCTGGGTCTTTGACCGTGTCGAGCAGGGGTGTTTTCGGCATGATGTGTGTCGAGACTGCTAAGAAGTTGAACGTGTTATAGACCGTCAGCTGCGCCAGGGCGAGCGCACTGCTTATTTCAGTTGAATTCCGCCGGCTCGCTGGCTTCGGCCGCCCCCTGCGATCCGACAACGATCTTGTCCACCTTCAGGCGCGCGGCTTCAAGCTTTGCTTCACAATGAGCCTTCAGGCGTGCGCCGCGTTCATACAGCGCAATCGACTGCTCCAGAGGGGCCTGACCCGATTCCAGTTCCTGCACGATGGCTTCCAATTCCGCCAGCGACTGTTCGAAGGAGAGGCTGGATATGTCTTTGGCGTCTGTCATCAGGCTTTTCGCAAATGGGCGCTCAGAGTCGCCATAAGGTCATAGCTTAGGCTAGCGCAGCGCAACATCAACCTCGCTCCTGCGCCGAACATCGGCCGTCCGTGTTTTGGCCGCAACGGAGCGCGCGTTGGAGCGTTAAGGATTTTCGCATGACCCGAATGTCGATTCGCCACGAGACCCGATACAGCTACGGCCGGCCGGTGCGTTTCGGAGTGCACAGGATGCTGCTGCGTCCGCGCGACAGCCACGCCGGCCGAATCGTCAGCGCCACGCTGGAATTGTTTCCGCCCGGACGCACGGCCTGGACCTATGACGCCCTGGGCAATTGCGTGTGCTGGTACCAGCCTGAAGGCGAGAGGAACGAACTGGAGATCATCAGTAACCTAGTGATGGATCGGTTCCCGGCCGAGCCGGTCGCTTTGGCCGTTCAGGATCCGAACACGGCCGCCCCTATCAACTACACCCAGGCGGACCGGGCGGTGCTGGCGCCGTTCATTGCTCCGGCCAGTGAAACCGATCCTTGGGTCCTGCAATGGATGCGAGAAAGGATGGGGCCGCCAGACGAGCCCGTGCTGGATTTCCTCAACCGACTGAACAGCACCATCCACCGGGGCTTCAGCTATGGCCAACGCCCGGAGCAGGGCGTGCAGAGTCCCGCCGAGACCCTTCAACGCGCGACCGGCACCTGCCGCGATTTTGCCTGGCTGATGATCGAGACCCTTCGCATTTTGGGCTATGCGGCGCGGTTCGTGACCGGATACCTCAATTCCCCCCGCGCCGATCAAGTGGGCGCCGGATCGACCCACGCCTGGTGCGAGGTGTTCCTGCCCGACCTCGGCTGGATCGAATTCGATCCGACCAACGGTTTGATCGAATCCCCGGACTTGCTTCGGGTGGCGACGACGCGCACGCCGGGGGAAGCTACCCCGGTGCTGGGCAAAATCATCGGTGATCCACACACTTGTGAAATGTTTGTCGGGGTAGATGTGCGTACTATCGACGGGTAGACGCGACGATTGCCTGCTGCGGTCGAATAATAAAAGACGGGTGTTTGGCGATGATGACAGGTCTTCAACAGCAACAGCCATGGGGTGTTTCCGCCCCTATACGGTCGGCGCCTCAAGCTCAGCATGGGGCCAACGCCTACGTTTCGCACACTTGGCTCGACGCCTTGAGCGAAACGGCCGCCGCGCCGACGCGACCCAAATGCGCTCGGGCGCCCAGAATTCCGCGAACCGCTTAGACCGCCTCCTCGCCGCCCCTTCAAGGCGTCGCCTGAACGGGAAGAGACGTGGAGCCCGCCGCCTTTTTGGTGATTTTGGATTGATTCAATTCAAAATCACCCCGATCAAGGCCGCGTGAGCCCGTCCAAAATCGAATCCCCCGAGCCGGGCGCCCCGCCGCCCTCCGTAACGTCACTCGCGTCCCGCCTGACCTTGGTGTCGGTGGCCAGCGCCATGTTCATGCAGTCGATCGACTCCACGGCCTTGTCCACGGCCCTGCCGACGCTTGCGCGCGCCTTCGCCACCGATCCCATCCACCTGAAACTTTGCCTGACGGCCTACATTATGGCCCTGGCGGTGTTTGTGCCGGCCTCCGCCTGGGCGGCGGACCGCTTCGGCTCCCGACGCGTATTCATGGCGGCGATGGCGACCTTCCTGCTGGGCTCGGTGCTGTGCGCCTGGTCCCGTTCGCTCGAGGAACTGGTGGCGGCGCGTATTCTGCAGGGCGCCGGCGGAGCCATGATGGCGCCGGTCGGGCGGATCATGGTGGTCGCCTCCCACCCGCGCGAGCAATTGGTCAAGGCCATGGTCTGGTTGACCACGCCCGGCATGTTGGGGCCGCTGCTGGGCCCGCCCCTGTCGGGCTTTATCCTGTCTTTCGCCGACTGGCCGTGGATATTCTATATCAATGTGCCGATCGGCATCCTGGGCATGCTCGCGGTCTGGCGGTTCGTGCCTAAGCGCAGCCAGCCGCATCCTGGACGCTTCGACAGTTTCGGCTATCTGCTGGCGGCCGCCTCCATCTGCGCGGCCATGATCGGCGCCGAAAGCGTGGGGGTGAACCTCTTGCCGGCCAGCGGCCAGCTTCTGGTTTGGGCTTTCGCCGGCTTTGCGGGGTGGGCCTACCTGCGCCACGCTAAACGGACCGAGCGCCCGGTGCTGGACCTGTCCCTGCTCAAGATCGCCACCTACCGCGCCAATCAGACCGGCGGCACCCTGCTGCGCATGAACGTCGGCGCCCTGCCCTTTCTTCTGCCCCTGCTATTGCAAGGCGGGCTGGGCTGGTCGCCCCTGCAGGCCGGCTTCCTGACCATGACCGGGGCCGTCGGTTCGCTCAGCGCACGCCTGGGCGCCCAGTTCTTCCTGCACCGGTTCGGCTTTCGCAATATGTTGATGTTCTCTGCGGTGACCTGCGGGATCACCGTAGCCGCCACCGGCTTTTTCCGGTCCGGCACGCCTATCATGGTGATGGTCGCCGTTCTTGCGCTCGGCGGCTTTCTCCGCTCCAACCACCTGACTGCAGCCAGCACCCTGGCCTTCGCCGACGTTCCGGACTCCTCGGTCAGCCAGGCCTCAAGCCTCAGCTCTGTGTTGCAGCAATTGTCTCAGGCTTTGGGCATCACCCTGGCGGGCTTGTCGCTACGCCTATCCCAGGTGATTAGCGGGCCACACGGCTATCCCTCGCTGGCGCCGCAGAACTTCATCCTGCCGTTCGGCCTGATCGGCCTAGCGTCCATCGGCGCGACGGTGATCTATTGGTGGCTGCCGCCCGACGCCGGATCCAACCTGCACAGCCGCAAGAAGCGGAGATAGCACCTACCAGACCCCGGTATTAGCCATGGAAGCCCAGGGTTCCTGCGGTCCCAAGGCCGCGCCCTTCTGCAGCAATTCAATGGAAATCCCGTCTGGCGAACGGACGAAGGCCATTTGCCCGTCGCGCGGCGGGCGATTGATGGTCACGCCGCCGGCGGCGAGGCGCGCGCAGGTGGCGTAGATGTCATCCACCTCATAGGCCAGGTGGCCGAAATTGCGTCCGCCCCCATAGACCTCCGGGTCCCAGTTATGGGTCAGTTCGACCATGGGCGCGGCGTCGGCCCGGGCCCGGTCCACATCGTCCGGGGCGGCCAGGAACACCAGAGTGAATCGACCCTTTTCGTTATCGCGCCGCTTGACCTGCACCAAGCCGAGCTTGCCACAGTAAAAGTCAATCGCCGCGTCCAGGTCGGCCACGCGGACCATGGTGTGAAGGTATTTCACGGCGTGCTCCTTGGCTTTCCAGGGTGATCCTAACCCCGATCCGCCGCCTTAAATACAAGGCAGGTGTTCAAGCCCCCGAAGGCGAAGGCATTGACCAGCATGGACGTGCAGTCGATCGGGCGCGCCTGACCGATCACCAGGTCTAGGCCCGCGCAATCGGGGTCCGGCGCCTCATAGTTGAGGATCGGCGGCGCCAGACCAGCGCGCAGGGCCTCTATGCCGATCACCGCCTGCAAGGCCGTGGTGGCGCCGATCAGGTGGCCGTGGGCGCTCTTGGTCGCCGTCACCGGATGGCTGGACGCCAGATCGCCAAACACCGCCCGGATGGCCTCGGCCTCGTTCTTATCGTTGAGGGGCGTGCCCGTGCCATGGGCGCAGATCAGAATATTGGACTGGCCCAGAACCCCGGCCTGTTCGACGGCCTGGGTCATGGCCGAGACGGCGCCGTCCAGGCTGGGTTGGGTCAGGTGCCCGGCGTCCGATGACATGCCAAAGCCGCTCAGTTCGGCCAGGATCAAAGCGCCGCGCGCCACGGCGTGATCCCAATCCTCCAGGATCATGCAGGCCGCGCCCTCGGCGATGACCATGCCGTCGCGGTTGGCGGAAAACGGCCGGCAGGCGGTGCGTGTGGTGGCTTGGATGCCTTCCCAACACAGCATGTCGGCGGCAGTGATCAGGGCTTCGCCCCCGCCCACCACGGCCACATCGGCCCGCCCGCTTTGGATCAGCATCGCCCCCTGGCCCAGGGCGTGGCCGGAAGAGGAGCAGGCGCTGGACACGGCGAACACCGGCCCCTTGATCCCGAACTCCATGGCGATGGCGCTGGATGGCGCAGACACCATCACGCGCGGCACGGTCAGGGGGTGCACCTTGGACAGCTTCATGCCGAAGAAGCGCTCGTAGGCCTTTTCCTGGGTGGTCAGGCCGCCGATGCCATGACCGAACACCACCGCCGCCTTGGCCAGCGTGGGCGAGCCCAATAGTCCCGACGCGCTGAGCGCCTCATGCGCCGCCTTTAGGGAAAACAGCGCGAAAGGATCGAGAGAGGCGCCGATGCGCCGGTCCAGCGCCGCCTCGGTCTGAGCCAGCAAGTCGCCCTTGACCATGCCCACCAGCCAGTCCTGGCCCGGCGGGCCATAGGGACCCGGATCGATGCTGACAACGGCCAGACCATTGACGCCGTCACGCGCGGCGGCCCAGGTGGTCGGCATATCATCGCCCAGCGAAGAGACGGCGCCCAAGCCGGTGACGGCGATCCGCCGGGGCGACGATGTCACTGGGTGGCGGCCTTGGCGGCGATCTTGGCTTGGATCAGGTCCAGCATCTGGCCAAGGGTGGCGCTCTTTTCCAGGTCGTTCTCGCCGATGGTCACGCCGTACTTGTCCTCGACCGCGAACACCACGCTGACCAGGTCAACGGAGTCCAGGCCGATCTCTTCCAGGGTGGAGTCCTTTTTCAGCTTCTCGACATCGACCAAGGCTTCCTTGGCGACCAGGTCGATCAGCTCCTGTTCCAGCGACATGATGAGATTCTTCCGCGGACGTTGAGGCGTGACGCTGTCTCATGAACCGAACGGGCGCAATCGACAAGTCGCTCTATGGCCGCGCCTGTTCGCGCAGACCGGTCAATCCGCCAGGATCGCGGCCGTGCGGGCGCGCAGATAAGGAACCACCTCGTCTTCAAACCAGGGGTTTCGCCGCAGCCAGGCAGTGTTACGCCACGAGGGGTGCGGCAGGGCGATCACGCTCGGCAGGCCCTCGCGCCAAGCGCCAACAGTCTGGGTCATCGACCATCCCTTGGCGTGTGGCGTATGCCATTGCTGAGCGTAGCTCCCCACGGTCAGGATCAGCTCAACCTTGGGCAAGGCGGCCAGCAGACGCGTGCGCCATAAGACCGCGCAGCGCGGCGGCGGTGGGTAGTCGCCGCCCTTGGGATTGGTCCCCGGAAAACAGAAGGCCATGGCCGCCACGCCGATGCGCGGGTCGCCATAGAACCTCGTCCGGTCCATCCCCAGCCAGTCTCGCAGCCGATGGCCAGAAGCATCGTCGAACGGCAAGCCGCTCTCATGCACCCGCCGCCCCGGCGCCTGACCGCAGATCAACAGCCGGGTTTCGGAGGCGACCCAGGTGACGGGCCGGGGCTCGTGCGGAAGTTCGCCCGCGCAGGCGCGGCAGGCGGCAATATCGGCAAGCAGGGCGGCGAGGGACATGGCGGGAATATAGGGACCCTTTGGAAGGCAGGTGAATCCCGTCGACCCCCTACTTCCCCCCAAACATCCCCAAATCCACCTTCGCCGCCATGGCCGCGTAGCCCTTGTCGTTGGGGTGCAGGTGGTCCAGTTCGGTGAAGCTTTGGCGATAGGCCTTGGGGTCCGCTGCGTCGCGCACCGCCGCCTCGAAATCGACCACGCCGTCGAAGGCGTTTGAGGTGCGTATCCACTGATTGACGGCTTCGCGGATGGCTTCCTTCTCGGGGGTGTAGGTGGCGGCGCCCTCAAAGGGCGTCAGGGTGGCGCCGATCACGCGCAGGCCCTGGGCGTGGGCGCGGGCGATGATCTGCTTGTCGGCGAAGATCAGGTCGTCGGCGGTGATGGTTTCACCGGCCGTGACGGGATCGGCCGAGAACGAGCGCTGAATGTCGTTGATGCCTTCCAGCAGGATCACAGCCTTGACGCCGGGCACGCTCAGCACATCGCGGTCCATGCGCGCCAGGGTGCTGGGGCCGCTGACATTGTGCAGCAGTCGGTTGCCGCCGATGCCGGCATTGACCACCGCCCAGGGCAGATGCGCGGCGGCGAGGCGCTCAGCTAGGCGGTCGGGCCAACTGCGGAAGGCGTTGGTGGTGGACTGGGCGCCCTCGGTGATGGAATCGCCTAGGGCGACGATGGTCGCGGTCTTGCTCTCCATCGGCTCGACATCCACCCGAGTGGCGAAGGCGGGGACCCGCATGAGCTTCGCATCGGCTCCGAGCGCGGCGCCCTGGTCAGGGCCGGGGCTGACGAACTGCCAGGCGCTATGGCCGAGCTTGGGCACGGCGCCGGGCAGATAGATTGAGACCACCAGGGTTTGCAGCGCCTGGGTCGGCAGGTCGACCGGATCGCTCAACAAGGGTGCGCCGATGGGCACAGTCACTTGCGAGCGCCCGCCGAAGGTCACGGCGTGATTGTCGGAGGCCGCGATGGCCCCGTCCTCGCCCGCCGGGCCGACGTGCAGCGAGCCTATGACCAGGGGCGCGTCCCCGCCCTCGTTCGACACCCGGATGCGAATACGCCTGGCCGCCACCGAAACGCGCACCAGTTCGCGCACCGTCACATTGGACAGGTCCGTCATCAGGTAATTGGGCACGGCGGGAATTTGCGACGTCGCCAGCTCGAGCGGCATGCCCAGGGCCGGTTTTCCGTCGGGGGTCGTGGCCTGGGGCGGCCGCATGGCGGGATCGGGCCGTCCGGGCGGAGGCGGCGAGGAGGGATAGCCCCAGGCGCCAATCCAGACTTCCTTTTGCGGAGCGGACTCTTGAGCGAGACCTGGGCCTGCGATGGCGAACATGACCGCGCCGGCCAGCAGCGCCGAATGCCAATTGCGCATTGTTCCCTCCTGTTTTTGTTGCGCCAGCTTAGCCGGAACCACGTACTAGGGAAGCCTCAGCCGCCAGACGCCCTTGAAGCTGTCCGGGTCGGCGGGCTTGTTGTGCCTCAGGATCACGACCTTGCCTTGACGCGCCAGCCCCACGGCGGTGGCGCGCACCTGGGGCAAGAGCCGCCGCCAGCCCTCCGGGTCCACGGCCTTGGCTACCGCTGCCGGGTCCAGGCTCTTACCGGGAGCGACCTGCTGCTCGAGCATCGCCAGGATGGTCTCTTCAATGGGCGACATGCAGGCTCCTAGGATTCGATGACGATGGTCGGCGCGGGCTTAAGGCCGTCGCCCCGCTCAAGAGCCTCGGCAACCCGTCGCGCGACTTGGACGAGGGCCTTGGCCGTTGGGCTGTCCGGCGCGCGGACCACCAGGGGCACGCCCTCGTCGCAGGATTCGCGCAGCTTGGGATCGATAGGGATCTCGCCCAAGAACGGCACGCCCAGCGCCAGCGCCGTGGCCTTGGCCCCGCCCCGTCCGAAGATGGCGATGGCCTCGCCCGTCGATGGATCGGGGAAATAGGCCATGTTCTCCACGACCCCCAGGATTGGGGCGCGGGTCTTCTCGAACATGGAAATGCCCCGGCGCACGTCGATCAAGGCCACGTCCTGAGGCGTGGACACCACCACCGCCCCAGACAGGGCGACACGCTGGGCCACGGTCAACTGAATATCCCCAGTGCCGGGCGGCATGTCGATCACCAGAATGTCCATCGGCTCATCCGCGCTGGCCCAGGCGACGTCATTGAGCAGCTGGTTGACCGCGCTGGACGCCATCGGCCCGCGCCAGATCATGGGCGAGTCTGCATCAACCAGCAGGCCGATGGACATGATCTTCAGACCGAAAGCGCGAAGGGGCTGCAGGTTTCCATCCGCCCCTTGTTCGGGCTTGTCGCGCAAACCGGTCATCATGGGCACGGACGGACCGTAGACGTCTGCGTCCAGCAGACCCACGCTCAGGCCCAGACCCGCCAGGGCGCAGGCTAGATTGACCGCCACGGTGGACTTGCCCACCCCGCCCTTGCCGCTGGCCACTGCCAGCACGTGGCGCACATGGGCCGGCCGCATGGGCGATGCGGCCTGGGCCGCCTCGCGCGGGCGCTCAGCCGCGCGATGGCGCGGGTGGACGTGGTGATGGGGGCGTTCTTCGGCTTGACCTTCCCCGGGCGCACGGTCGGCGGTCAACACCACATGCACGTGCTCCACGGCGGGCAAGCCGGCGCGCAAAGCCGCCTCCGCCGCTTGGGCCACCGGGCCGTAAAGCGCGGCGTCCTGCGCCTGCACGTCCATCATGAAGCCCACCCGGCCAGGACCGATTACTAGGGCCTGGACCAGACCGGCGGCGGCCAGGCCCTGACCGGTCTTGGGGTCCTTGACCGCGTCCAGCAGCGCCAGGACGGCGGAGCGTTCGCTTGGGTCGGCCATGAAAAAGATGTCCTTCGCGCCAGGGAGACAGCGAGTCGGCTTGCGTCATTCAGCCGTGCGCTTCATATCCGGGCCTGCGCGCCGGTTTACAAGTCCGCTGAGCGGGAGCCAACGCGCGCCACGGGAGAGTCCTGCATGAAGTTCGTCACTTTTGAACGGGACGAGGCCCCCAAGGCCGGCGTTTGGCTCGACGGTGATCGAGTGCTTGACCTGGCGATGGCCGCCGATCAGGCCGGCGAGAACCTCGACGCGTCCAGCCTGCTGGCGGTGATCCGCGGCGGCGAGGCGGCCCTGAACCGAGTCAAGCGTCTGGTGGCCAAGGCCGACTCCATGGGATCGGCGGTCCTGCCGGCCGGCCAGATCAAGCTGCTGGCCCCAATTCCGCGCCCGTCCAAGAACGTGTTCTGCGTGGGTCGCAACTATCTGGAGCACGTCAAGGAAGGCGAGGCCCTTCGCGGTCTGGCCGGCAACGACCTTCCCACCGTGCCCAACTTCTTCACCAAGGCCCCCACGGCCGTGGTCGGCCCGGGCGAGCCGGTGCGCTATCCGTCCAAGCTGACGCAGGCTTTCGACTACGAGGTCGAACTGGCGTTGATCATCGGCATGGATGGACGCGATATCCCGCCGGAAAAGGCCTTTGACCACGTATTCGGCTACACCGTGATCAACGATGTCAGCGCACGGGACCTACAGGTGGCGCATTTGCAGTGGTTCAAAGGCAAGTCGCTCGACACAACCTGCCCCATGGGACCGTGGATCGTCGACAAGGCCGAAGTCGGCGATCCGCGCACCTTGGAGCTGACCTTCCACCTCAATGGCGAGGAGCGTCAACGCGCCACGGTCGACATGATGATCTTTGATATTCCCGCCATCATCGCCTCGCTGTCCGCAGGCATGACCCTTGAAGCGGGCGATATCATCTCAACTGGCACGCCTTCCGGCGTCGGCTTCGCCATGCAGCCGCCTGGGATGCTCAAGGGTGGCGATGAAATGGTCTGCGAGGTCAGCCGCATCGGACGGCTCGTCAACTCTGTCGTGGAGGTCTGACCGCCCGATCACCCTCCTCTCAGGCGGTTTGATCAGGCTGTCGGAACGTCCGTCTTCGCCGCTGCCGGCGCGGGACCGGATGTCGGCTGCATGCTGGCGGGCGAGACCTGGGCGGGTTGTGACTGGGCTTCCTTGGCGGAGGATGCCGACGTCTTGGCCTCCCCGCGAGGCGGCGCAACCGCGGCCCCGGCCACTGACGTAGGCAACAGGCTGGCCAGCACCGGCCCAGGCTGCGGGGCCGCGCCGACGGGCGTGGCGACTGCCGCCTCGGCCATTTGCAGGCCGCCGGCCGGCGGATGCATGATCGCCGGGCCGCCGCGCCCGAACCTGAAGAAGATGTGCATCCCCACCTGGGCCACGCGGATCATATCGCCGTCCCATTGGGAGCCGTAACCTACGGCGTGGAAGTGTGTGGATTTACCTACGGAGGCCATAATCACTCCGCCCAGAGCGCGGGCGGCGACAGTCTCGGCCCGCCGCCATGCCGCCGGTTCGCGCCGGTCATGCATGGAGCCGTCGCAGGCGAAACTGAACTGGCAGCCATGACCGACCGCCGCGCCCTGGAACACCACGGCGCAAACGGTCTTGGGGAAAGCTGGATGGTGGACGCGGTTGAGCACGACCTGAGCGACGGCGCGTTGGCCCTCGGCGCTTTCTCCGCGAGCTTCGTAATAGACCGCCTGGGTCAGGCACTCCAGGTCTCGCGCACTGTCCAGGGCGTCGGTCACGGAAAGGTCAAAGCGGCTGGAGGCGTCGAACCGGCCCACGCCCAGCGCCGGACGCAGCATCAGGCTGGCGACGGTCGGTCCTGCGGGCGCGAAATCGGCGCGCTGCAGACGCGCGGCGAACTCCGCCGCCTGGCGGTCGCGTAGGACGGCGTTGGCGACAAAGAAGGGGTCGTGCCGTTTGGCGATAGCCTGGGCGCCCGGCGGCATTTGGGCGATATTTTGCTGCAATGCAGCGTCCGAAAAGTTCCGGGCCGCGGCGGTCGCCAGGGCCTCTGAAGGGCGGTGAATCAGGGTCGCAGGAGTGCTGGCGCCGGCCAGATAGGCCCCCGCCAGGCCCAGACCCACGGCCGAGCCAGCCGCAGCCGCGCCCAATAGGGCGCGCGCGCTGGCGCGCGGCAAAGTCTTAGTAAGCAAAGCTTTCGTGTCCCATTCCGCGAGGGCTTATGCCCCCCGACATCGCCTTCCAGGACCGACTCACTCAAAGCCCTGGACCGCGACCCCGACCGGCTCACGACGAGGCCAGGGTGTATCTGTGGGGGTCTTTGCCAGGATCGGTTCTGATTCGCAAGCACCGACTGCGCCGCAGCATGAAATAAATGGTTCGCCGTCATGTTCGGCAGACCATTGTCAGGCCCGCGACCCACCTCATCTTGACCCCGCAACCTGAGCTGTTCCAGTAACCAAAGCGGAGCTACCGATCTATTCTAAAAGGAGATTTGCGTGACTTTGCGGCGCCTCGCGACATCCGGGCCGTAGGGACTCGCCCCTTCGCACGCATTGGACGCAGATCGTTCGCGCCGTGCGTGAAAAGCTGGACCCGGAAGCGCGCCTTACCTAAAGAAACGGCCATGGCTGCTGCATCCGACACCGACGACAAACTCCTGGCCCTCAAACCTGATCGCATGGTCTCCGCGCGTGAGATGTTCGGCGTGGACAGCGATATGCAGGTTCCCGCCTTCTCTCAGCGCGACGAACATGTGCCGGACCTCGACGAGGCCTACCGCTTCGACCCCATGACCACCCTGGCGATCCTGGCCGGTTTCGCCTTCGACCGGCGGGTGATGATCCAGGGCTATCACGGCACTGGAAAGTCGACCCACATCGAGCAGGTCGCCGCGCGGCTGAACTGGCCACTGGTGCGGGTCAATCTGGACAGCCACGTCTCGCGCATAGACCTGGTCGGCAAGGACGCCATCGTCCTGCGCGAAGGCAAACAGGTCACCGAATTCCGCGAGGGCATGCTGCCCTGGGCCCTGCAGCGGCCCATCGCCCTGGTGTTCGACGAATACGATGCGGGCCGGCCGGACGTGATGTTCGTCATCCAGCGGGTCTTGGAACAGGCCGGCAAGCTGACCCTGCTCGACCAGAATCGGGTGATCCGGCCCAATCCCCTGTTCCGCCTATTCGCCACCACCAACACAATCGGCCTGGGCGACACCACAGGCCTGTATCACGGCACCCAGCAGATCAATCAGGGTCAGATGGACCGCTGGTCGATCGTGGCGACCCTGAACTATCTGTCACACGACGTGGAGGCCGAGATCGTCCTGGCCAAGACGCCGACCTACGACACGGCCGAAGGCAAGCGGATCATCGCCAACATGGTGCGCGTGGCCGACATGACCCGCAACGCCTTCATGAACGGTGACATCTCCACCGTCATGAGCCCGCGCACAGTGATCACCTGGGCTCAGAACGCCGAGATCTTCGCGGGCGACATCGCCTTGGCCTTCCGCATGACCTTCCTCAACAAGTGCGACGAGCTGGAGCGCGCCACCGTGGCGGAGTTCTACCAGCGCGCGTTTGGGGCGGATCTGCCGGAGAGCGCGACGCGGGTGAAGGTGGCTTAAAGCGTTATGGCCACCCGGAAGCCGCTGACGTCGTAACGCGGCGCGGTCAGATCGAGTCCCACATGCAGGGCCGGGTGCAGAAACTGCGGCTTGTTGTTCCAGGACCCGCCGCGCATCACGCGCTTCTTGCAGTCTCCGCCCAGATAGGGCGACCCGTCGCTGGGCGGGGTGACCGCGGCGTCCGCCGAGCAGTCCGCTAGCCACTCCCAGCCGTTGCCGGTTGTGTCAAAAAGGCCGAAGGGATTGGGCGCGAAGCTGCCGGCCGGCGCGGGGTGGATGTTGGCCAGGGCGCTGCCGCAGCCGTCGCAATTGGCGTGATTGACGCCGATGTCGTCGCCCCACCAATAGATCGTCGAGGTCCCGGCGCGGTTGGCGTACTCATATTCGGTGTCCGACAGCAGCCGATAGGCGTGGCCGCTCTTCTTGGACAGCCAGGCGACATAGGCCTGCACGTCGTCCCAACTCATGCACACCGCGGGGGTGTTGCCGGTTTCCTCAAAGCCGAGCTTGTTCCAGCTGCGGCCCTCGCGAACCTTGTCGCCGTCCTTTTCGTGGGTCCAGCAGCTGTTTCCGGCGTCGTAGTGCGTGGCGGCGACGAAGCGGGCGTATTCGCCGACGGTGATGGCGGTCTTGCTGACGGCGAAGGCGTAGCCGATGCGCACGCGGCGCAGCGTCGCCTCGAACGGCAGCCGGTTCGGCTCGCTGAGCGGTGAGCCCATGGTGTATTCGCCAGCGGGAACGACAACCATTTCCGGAAAATCAGCGCCGTCCCACAGCACCGCAGGCTTAGCCGATGTCTTCCAGATGACCGGCGGCTGGTTCAGGGCGGCGGCGTCCATTGGCGTCGCCTCGGAGATAAGGTCCGTCGTCTTGGCCTTGATCTTGGCAATCACCGCCGATGGTGAGGGATGCGCGGCCTTGAAGGCGGTAAAGCGCGCCTGACGCTGCTTAAGCCAAGCGGGGGCGTCATAAGCATGGGCGGTCAATGATGCGACGCTAAGCGCCGCGACGGCGGCGAACACGGAAGTTCTGATCCAGCCCAGTTTCATACGCCGTCCTCCTGATTGATGGCCGCTCTGGGTTCCTGAAGGGGATGAGGCGACCTTGCAGGCACGCTAGCCCGTAACCGTAGCCCGGACAATTGCGCTGCTGGCTTGCGACATTCTGGAATTGTCCGAATGAGCCGCTTGGACGGGTGTGGCGGCCGCTACGCTGCGCGGGGTGCGATTTTATCGAGCGCAGACCCGAGTTGTCGCCTGCGCTCCATCAGATCGTAATCTGCCTGTAGCGACAGCCAGAAGCCCTCCGAAACACCCCAATAACGGCTGAGGCGCAGGTCGGTATCGGCAGTGACTGACCGCTTGCCCAGGACGATTTCATTGATCCGGCGGGGAGGAACCCCGATGGCTCTGGCCAGAGCAGACTGGCTCATCTCAAGGGGCTTGAGAAAATCCTCAAACAGGACATCGCCAGGAGTTGGATTCCTCAGGACCTCAGTGATAGTCGCAGATTTCGACATCGTCCGCGCCTCCTTCGCGCCACCTAAAACAGATCCGCCATTGTTGATTGATGCGGATCGAGTGCTGGCCCTTGCGGTCGCCGACTAAAGCCTCCAACCGATTGCCCGGCGGGGCAGCCATGTCCTCGATCCGCTTGGCGGCATTGAGCAGGCGAAGCTTGCGCAATGCGGCATCCTGAATATCGGGTGGCAGGCGCCGAGATCGGCGGCCCAGCCAGATCAACTCAGTTTCCGCGTCGCGAAAGGTTCGGATCACATCTTATGTCATAACGCATAACGTTATGCATGTCTAGATGACGGGGCTGATCGGGCGCACCGGCTTTCACGCCGCGACATCGGCCCTTAACCCAGCCCCCCGCAGGCGCTATCATTAACCGCCCATGCCCGACACCCCGCAAAATCCGGCTGAAGCCTTCAAGCGCGCCCTGGCCCACGCCACGCGTTCCCTAGCCGAGACGCCCGACCTGGAGGTGGTGTTCTCCAACGAAGGGCCGATGCTCTACGCCAATCGTGCGGTGCTGCCCCATCCGCCCAGGGAGATGAGCTCGCGTGACGCCTCACGCATTCGCGGCCTGGCCGACCAGATGGCCCTGCGCCTGGCCCACCACGACAAGGGCGCCCACGCCCGCTTTAAGCCGGTCTCGCCCGCAGCGGCGGCCGCCTTCGAGGCGCTGGAGCAGGCGCGGGTGGAGTCCATCGGCTCCAACGTTCTGGGCGGGGTGCGCAACAATCTGACCGCTGCGCTGGAATACAATCTCGAACGCAAAGGCCTGCTTCGCCCCACCGCCCAGGAGGAGCCGCCCATGGGCGAGATCCTCAGCCTTTTGGTGCGCGAGCGCCTGACCGGCCAGCCGCCGCCGCAAAACGTTCGCCCGCTGGTGGACCTGCTGCGGGCCGACATCGAGCGGCGCGCAGGACCGGGCCTGGATCAATTGACCGCCGCCGTGGACGATCAGCCTGCATTTGCCCGCATCGCCCGCACAGTGCTGCGCGATCTGGACATGACCGACGCCGCCGACGAAGCCCAGTCCGAGGAGCTGGAGGAAGGCCAGGAGGAGGAGGCGGAACAGGACGGTCCCACCGACAACGACGAGGAAAACGGCGAGACGGGCGAGGCCGAAGGCGACGGCGACAGCGCCGCCTCGCGCGAAATGAGCGAGCGCGACTCGGACGGCGGCGACCACGCCATGGCGGAATCCGACGACGCCAATCCGGAGGGCGGCACAGAAGAGCCGGTGGAGATGGGCGAAGGCGACAAGCCCGCCCGGCCCAATCCGTCAGACGATGCGGCGCGCGAACCGGCTTATAAGATGTTCACCACCGCCCACGACGAGGTGGTCACCCCCGAGGACCTGGCCGACGGCGAAGAGCTGACCCGCCTGCGCGATTACCTGGACCAACAGCTGGCCAGCCTGTCCAGCGTGGTCTCGCGCCTGGCCAATAAGCTTCAGCGGCGCCTGCTTGCCCAACAGAACCGCGCATGGACCTTCGATCTGGAGGAAGGGATGCTCGACGCCGCGCGTCTCACCCGCGTGATCGTCGATCCCACCGCCCCCCTGTCATTCAAACAGGAGGAAGACACCGAGTTTCGCGACACGGTGGTCTCTTTGCTGATCGACAATTCCGGCTCCATGCGCGGGCGCCCGATCATGGTGGCCGCTGTCTGCGCCGACATCCTGGCGCGCACCCTGGAGCGCTGCGGAGTCAAGGTGGAGATTCTCGGCTTCACTACCCGCGCCTGGAAAGGCGGCGCCTCACGCGAGGACTGGATCAAGGCCGGCAAACCGCCCCACCCCGGCCGCCTTAACGACCTGCGCCACATTGTCTACAAGGCCGCCGACGCGCCCTGGCGCCGCGAGCGGTGCAACATTGGCCTGATGATGAAGGAAGGCCTGCTGAAGGAAAACATCGACGGGGAAGCCCTGATCTGGGCCCACTCGCGCCTGCTGGGCCGCTCCGAACAGCGACGCATCCTGATGGTCATCTCGGACGGCGCCCCGGTGGACGACAGCACCTTGTCGGTCAACACCGGCCACTATCTGGAACGGCACCTGCGCGAGGTGATCGACGAAATCGAGTCCCTCTCGCCGGTAGAACTGATCGCCATCGGCATCGGCCACGACGTCACCCGCTACTACCGCAAGGCCCTGACCCTGGTGGACGCCGAACAACTGGGCGGCGCCATGGTGGAACAACTGGCGTCGCTGTTCGAAGAGCGCCGGGGCGGTCGCGGCGAGCCGAAGTCGGTGGCGGCGCGAGGCGTGACGCGCGCGGGCCTGTGGGCGCTGCAGGCAGGGACTTCGGCGGGGATGAGGACGTAGCGCCAATCGTCATTTCCAGTTGGTCATCCTCAGGGCGCCTGAAGGCGAACCCGAGGACCCAGCCCCTATCCTCGAGACGCTGATTTCAGGCGATACCCAAGAACACCGCCAAAGCTCGCGTAACCCCAAGCATCGCCTCGGGCTCAAGGCTGCCGATTACCGCGCCGATATTCTTGCGTTTCACGGACATAGCCTTGTCCACCATCACCTGCGACCGTTTCAACAATCCGTTCAACGGCGTCGGCTCGATGGCTGCGCGGATGAACGGTGCGTCCACAAGGGTCGCCGATATCAGCAATACCGTGACCGTTCCGGTCTGATCGAACTGGTTCGACTGGATGACGAGAGCCGGGCGCGGCTTGCCGAATTCGCCCTGAGGCGCGACCGTCACAAGGTCGCCGCGCTTCACGCCTCGTCTTCGCGGATCAGATCGGCGAGGGCCGCGTCCATGAAGGTGGCTAGATCATGGTCGGCCGCATCTGACGCCGCCGCCATCAGGGACTGACGGCGGCATTCTTCGGCGAAGCCTGGGCGTCGGGTGTCCGATACCCATATTTGGACGGGGCGCAATCCGGCCGCCCGTAGGGCGTCGCGGCGCTTTTGGACTCGGCGACTGACGGAGGTCGACATGGCTTGCTTTCGACGCGACGTCGTTACATGTAACATATCTTCCCGACAGCGACAAACCTCAACACTGACTTCGTAGCCCAAGAGCAATTCCGGTAACGCCACACCCATTACCCAAGTCACTCCGAGACGCGGCCCGCCATCGATCTTTCGGAGGCTGATCATCCTGACGGGTGTTGAACCTATCGTTAGTCCGAGTTCGATTAAGGCGACACGTGCGCCACAGGGACCAACAACGATCAATCTGTAGATAGCTGATGTGGGGCGTGACGATCACCAACCGCGTCAGGCCGTCGTGCGTTTAGCCGAACACTGTTCCTTGAAACTCCACCGCAATTCCGCCGCCCGAGGCCCTCAGTCGCAGGGTGGCGCCCTATGACGGGCCTGCGGTTGGCGCTATAAATGGGGAAACTGCGCACGCCTTGCTAGGCGTTGGGCAGGCCAAGCCTTGCGACAGCACAGGGCGGATCTCCGGACCTGTTGTCTAGTCCGGACGGGAGCGAAATTTTCGGCGCATGAAACAATCGATCGCCATCGGACTGTTCCTTCTGGCCGCCCTCTCGGCTGAGGCCTGGGCGGGCGCCTCGGAAGACCGGCTGTGGCAGGCTGTGCGCAATCACGAGCCGCAGACCGTCAAGGCGCTGCTGGCTCAGCACGCCAATCCGAACCTGCCCTTGCCCGACAAATCCACCATCCTCGCCTGGGCGGTCAATCACCAGGACGAGGAGACCGTGCGTCTTCTGCTCAAGGCCGGCGCCAAGCCCAATGTGCTGGACATCGACGGGGCCTCCCCCTTTACGCTGGCGTGTGAACTGGGCGATCCGACCATCGTCGAGGTCCTGCTCATGGCGGGCGCCGACGCCAAGGCGGTCCGCCCGGACGGCATATCAGCCCTGGCTCTGTGCGCCCAAACCTCGAGCCCTAAGGTCGTTGAGCATTTGATCGCCCTGGGCGCGCCGGTGAACAACGCCAACCCGGACGGACAGACCCCGCTGATGTGGGCTGCGGCCAAGGGCAGGACCGAGAACATGGCGGTGCTGATCAAGCACGGCGCCAACGTCAACGCGGTGACGAAGAAGGGCTGGACCCCGCTGATCTTCGCCCTCGAAAGCAAGGTCGAGGCTGCCCCGTCTATGTTGGCGGCGGCCGGCGCCGATGTCCACGTGGTGCTGCCTGACGGCATGTCCATGGTCGAGGCGGCGCTGATTGAAAACAACGTCGCCATCGTCATGCAATTGGCGTCGTCGGGCGCCATCGACGTGAATCACAGGGACCATCTAGGTCGGCAACTGATCCATCTGGCGGCCCTTCACGGCAGCGCCGATCTGGTGAAGCTTGCCCTGGCCAAGGGCGCCGATCCTAATGTGATGACCGACCCTCCGCCCGCGCCGCTGCCCCAGAAAGAGGTGGAGCCGCCGCCCGCGCCCGTGGTCCCCGGCCAACCCTTGCCGCCGAAGGTCGGGGTCCCGTCGACGCTGCCTGCGCCTCCGCCCATGCCCACGCCGCCGCTGTTGTTGGCCGCTCAGTCGGGCTCAGTCGAAACGATGAAAGCGCTGTTGGACGCCGGCGCCAAGCCGGACGCCGTGGCGGCGATCGGCGATACTCTGACTCTGGCGGCCGCCGGCGGCGGCAATCTTGAAGCCCTGAAATTCGCCGTTCAGTTGGACCCGAATGTGAACGCCGTAAACCGGCTGGGCCGCAACGTCTTCCACATGGTTGTGGCCAACGAGCGTGGCGCTGACAACGACGCCATGCTCCACTATCTCGTGGACAAGGGCGCCAAGCTGGAAGTGAAGGATTATCGCGGCATCACACCCGGTCTGTTCGTCAATGCGCACGGATCACAGGCTATTCGGCTGGCCTATATCAAGGTTCTGCACGACCACGGGATGGTCAGCGCTTTCCACTGAGTGGGGCGGTGAACACGCGCGAAGACCTCAACGCGCCATAAAGCACCCAGCTTTCAGCTCGCGCTTGATTTGCGCGGATGACGGGTTGTGGAGACGCGAGCGCTTAAGCGCTCGCTTGCGCCGCCAGCTTGGCCTTGACCTGCTTCTTGATCTTCAGAGCGCGGGGCGACAACACTTCGTCCTTGGCCTTGAGCAGGAAGGTGTCCAGGCCGCCGCGGAAGTCCAGGGTGCGCAGGGCGCCATTTGTGACGCGCAGGCGGAAGCTCTGGCCCAGGGCGTCCGATTGCAGGGTGGCCGGGCCGAGGGCCGGCAGGAAGCGGCGCTTGGTCTTGATATTGGAGTGGCTGACATTGTGGCCGACCAGCGGTCCAACCCCAGTAAGCTCGCAGCGGCGCGACATAGCGGAAACCTTCGACAACGGCATATGACGCCGAGGGCGCAGGCCCTGGCGCGGAGCGGGCGATATAGGCGCAAGGGGCCGGTTCGGTCAAGACGCGCGCGTGATCGGCCGCTGGACGCGGCCCCAGCGAGCCTGTTGATCCAGCCGGGCGCACCGCCCTCTATGGTTAACGACGAATCGCGCTACTGTATCTCGTAGGGAACAAAGACTGAATCGGTGGATGTCACTGATTCGGTCCTGATTCGTTTCGGGCGTGTTCTCACGACAGTGCGCCGGGCGTTAATCCCTTCCCTGCCCCATTGCCGATTAAATCAATCTTATGGCCCGCGCGTTAGGCTCACCTGTTCACAGCTGCGAATGGCGGACGCGTGTTTTCCAAAGGCCTCTTGGGTTATCTGCCCGCCAACATCCTGCAGGGGGTCGTCGGTTTCGCGACCCTGATGGCCTTCACGCGCCTTCTGTCGCCGACTGACTACGGCGCCTATGTCCTGGCGTTCGGGGTCTCCTCCATCGCCTACACCCTGGTGTTCACCTGGATGGAATCGGCCATGGCCCGGTTCTATCCGGCCGAGAAGAACTCCGATCCCGACGCCCCGCTGCTCTATGGCACGATCTATCGACTGTTCGGGTTGATCGCCCTGCTGTTCCTAGGGCTGCTGGCCGCCGGCGCCGCTCTTTGGCCCGTGAATGGCGCCGACCAGCAATCACTCAAATTCGCCGTGGTCATCGGCCTGCTGTCCACCGCGCCGCGCAGCCTGATCAAGCTGGCGCAGGAACAGCGCCGCTCGGTGGGCCGGGTGGCCGAGGCCGCCGGCATCGACATGCTGATGACCGGCGGCGGCTTTGCGTTCGCCATCGTCTTTGTGCTGACGGGTCTGAAGGGCGCCGCACCCCTGGCCGGGTCGGGGGTCATGGCTTTGGCCCTCATGCCCTTCGTCGTGCGCGAGGATTGGGGCCGGGCCTTGCGCGGCCGGTTCAGCGCCGCCGCCGCCAAGGCCTATGGCCGATACGGCTATCCGATCAGCCTGAGCCTGATCATGTCCATCGCGCTCTACACCGTCGACCGCTTCATGATCGCCCATTACCTGACCGAAGCGGACGTGGGCGCCTACCACGCGGGCTTCTCCATCGCCTCTCGGGTAATCGATGTGCTGTTCATCTGGTTCGGAGCGGCGGGCGTACCGGCTCTGATCAACGCCCTCGAAAGCGGCGGCGAGGACGCGCTGGCCCAGGAGTCCCGCCGCCAGATCACCACCATGGCCCTGGTGCTGTTTCCCGCGGCGGCCGGCATCATCTCCGTGGCCGCCCCCCTCTCCGCCGTGCTGATCGGCGAGGCCCTGCGCGCGCGGGCCCTGTCGATCACGCCCCTGGTCACGATGGGCGCCCTGCTGGCGGGAATGAACAACGGCTATTTCCTGCTGTCCTTCACCCTGGCCAAGAAGACTCGCCTGTTGGTCTTGGCCATGTGCATCCCCGCCGTGGCCAACATCGCCCTGAATGTCCTGCTCATCCCGCGCTTTGGGCTGGCGGGCGCGGCCGGCGCCTATCTGGCCAGCTTCGTCATCGGCGTCGCGGCCGCCTGGGCCCTGGGCTTCAAGGCCTGGGCCATGCCTGTGCCGCTCGTGGACCTAGCGAAGATCGCCGGTGCGGCGACCGTCATGGCGGCCGCGTTGGGGCTGCTCCCCGCGTTTGGCCCGGCCCTGGACCTGGCCATCAAGCCCGCCTTGGGAGCGGTCCTCTACGGCGCCCTCGCCTACGGCCTTGACCTGGCCGGCGCGCGCACCTTTGCCGGCAAGGCGTTCGGCAAGCTGGCCTTCCGCCACAGGTTCGGTCTGCAACCCCGGCTGCCCCGCTGATGGCGTCCAACAAGACATTGCGGTTAGACCCCGCGCGCACCGCCGCAAGGCACATCCTGCTGTTCTACAAGGAACACGAAACCGACCGCTTCGTGCCCGGCGACCGCTATCTGAAACGGCTGGTGCGGCCGCTGTACGATCGGTTGCATCACAAGCAGAAGGTCACCGGGTTCGGGGTGTCCTTCAACATGCTCTACCGAGGCCTGACCGAGGCCGGCTACATCGTGCATCGCAACGACTACGCCTTGGCCCGCGCCAACCCGGACTATCCGGTGGGCATCGTCGGCGGCCCGATCCTGCTGAAGGACTGGCCCCTGTCCAACCCGGCCATCTTGGGCCCCTCGATCTATGACCAGCCGGGCCAGGCGCCGCGCCTGTTCGAGGATGGGCACTTCAAACGCTACGTCTGTCTGGCCGACTGGATGTACGACCTGTTCGAGACGGTCTACCGGGGCCGCTGCGTCAAGTGGTATGCGGGGATCGACACCGAGGCTTGGCCCGACCTGTCGGGCGGGCCCAAGGACCTGGACTTCCTGATCTACGACAAGGTCCGCTGGGATCACGACCACTATCAGCACAGCCTGATCGACCCGATCCTGCGCGATCTGGACGCGCGCGGCCTGACCTACGAGGTGATCCGCTATCGGTTTCACGACCACGAGACCTTCAAGAGCCTGCTAGGCCGCGCGCGGGGTCTTCTGTTTCTGTGCGAGAATGAAACCCAGGGCATCGCCTATCAGGAGGCCATGGCCTCCAATGTCCCGGTGCTGGCTTGGGATCGGGGCTACTGGGCCGATCCGCAGTGGAAGCCATACATGGACGCCGCGCCCTGGGCTTCCTCGGTGCCATTCTTCTCCGAGACCTGCGGCGAGCGCTTCACCGACATGGACGACTTCGGCGCCAAGCTGGACCGCTTCATCGAGCGGCGCGAACTTTACCGGCCGCGGGTCTATGTGACGCGCCATCTCAACATCGCGCAATCGGGCGAGCTCTACGCCAAGGCCTACTTCGAGGCGGCAGTCGGTTGACCGTTCGAGTCGCCCGCTGGTCTCCCAGTTGGAATAGCCTAACCCATTGACAAGCGGGGTCGCCAATTGCATGTCCGGGCCCGCAAAGCGTTCGCCGCGAAAGATATTACGAGAGTCCGATGGCCTATATCGTCATGGATGCTTGCATCAAGTGCAAGTTTATGGACTGCGTGGAAGTGTGTCCCGTGGACTGCTTCTATGAGGGCGAAAACTTCCTGGCGATCAATCCGGACGAGTGCATCGACTGCGGCGTGTGCGAGCCGGAATGCCCGGTGGATGCGATCAAGCCGGACACCGAGGACGAGTCGGACGGCAAGTGGCTCAAGATCAACACCGACTACGCCAAGATCTGGCCGAATATCACGGTGAAGGGCGTTCCCCCGGCGGACCACCGGCAATTTGAAAACGAGACCGGGAAGTTCGAAAAGTACTTCAGCGAAAAGCCCGGCAAAGGTTCCTGAGAGCGTTCCCGCTCCGTGTCTGGCGGCTGCAAACCACCTGCGGCTTCACTTGCCGCTATATTTGTGTTAATGTCGCAGACGACGCGGTGAGGGCGGCGAGTCCGCTCAGGCGTCTTATCTAGCATCGCGCACCGACGCGCCAGCAAAGGCGAAGAGTGTCTTAAAACGACTTTGTCATGGCCATCTTCACCCCGCCGCCCAGCGGGGAAGGATGACTGTCGTTCAATCTGAACACGGCGGGACGCGCGTCAAACTGCGGGGCCCATTCTAGAAAGGTTCGTCCATGAACAAGACCGGTCATGATTTCTCGATCGGAGATCACGTCGTTTACCCCGCGCACGGCGTAGGGCGAGTCCAGGGCATTGAGACCCAGGAAGTCGCGGGCCTGGCGCTGGAAGTCTATGTGATCACCTTCGACCACGAAAAAATGACCCTGCGCGTGCCGACCCGCAAGGCTAAGGGCGCGGGCCTGCGTCCGCTGGCGGCCAATGATGTGGTCTCGCAAGCTCTGGTCACCCTGAAAGGCCGCGCGCGCGTCAAGCGCACCATGTGGAGCCGCCGGGCCCAGGAATACGAAGCCAAGATCAACTCCGGCGATCTGATCTCGATCGCCGAGGTGGTGCGCGACCTTCACCGGGCCGACAATCAGCCCGAACAATCCTATTCCGAACGCCAGCTCTACGAATCGGCGCTCGACCGGATGGCGCGCGAAGTGGCCGCCATCGAACAGATCGACCGCGACGCCGCCATCGGCATCCTGACCAAGTCGCTGTCCAAAGCGGCCTGATCCAAGGTCCATAAGGGATGAGACAGAGCGCTCCGGTTCGCCGGGGCGCTTTTGTTTTTCAAGTTTGCCGCAAGCGCTCGACCTGCTCGGGATGATCCAACGCCATCAGCGCTCCGCCCGCGACGGGGCGAACCTCGCCGCGCAGCCGGATCAGCTTGCCCTTGAGTGCTTGAGGAGTCATCCCCCCGGCGGCGAATTGAGCCTGGGCCGAGCGAGAGACATCGGCGCGCAGCCAATGCTCCAGATCGATGGTGAGGCCGTAGGCGGTATCCTGCGCGCCCGACACCCGCCCTTCCACCACCTGAAAGCCGAACGGGTCCACGGCCGCCTCCTGGGGCAGTCGCACACGATAGGTCAACAGGGTCCAAAGGCCCCGACGAGCCATGCGCGCCCGCGCCTCGGCGTCGAGCATCGGCCGGGCCAGGGCGCGGTTATCCGCATAGGTGCGCACCCGCGCGGCGCCCTGCTCAAGCATCGCCTGCTGCACCCACTGACCCGAGCGCTGCAGCCGAAGATGAGCCAGGACACGGCCGTAGGGGTCCTGGCGCGCACCGCCATAGAAAAGCTGCACGCCCTGACCAGCCACCAGATCGCTCAGCGTCAAGGCCGCCTCGGCGGCGTAGGTCGCCTGGCCGTAGGGCGCCTCGATACCCGCCAGGCGCACCACCTGCCCGCTGTCCAGCGCCACGCTGTCGCCGCTGCGCACCGTGCTGACCTTGCCCCGTGGACCGGCGGTCAGCTGGTTCAAGGCTGCGGCGCCATCGCAGTCAGCCAAGCCCAGCGGCGCAGTCAAAGCGCCCGCCAAAGCCAGAACCCGGCGGCGAGACAACATGGCGCGCTCCGTGAATGAACGTCCTTTCAGGCTAAACCCGCATCCCACACTGTCCGCCTGAATCGCAGCCGCGACCGGCAAAAACGGCGGCTTTGAATGCGCCTTGTTCTTGCCTCAGGCCTGTGGCCCACTGCGTGCAGCCCAAAGGTGCAACATGGCGGAAGTAAATTACGGCGTCGTGCAGCGGAATGGCGCCTGGACCATCATTGGTCGCGGCTTGGCTTTCGGCGCTTATAAAAGCCGCGCGAGCGCCGAACGGGCCGCGCGCAGCTTGGCCCGGCAGTGCGGCGGACTTCCGGTCAAGCTTCACGTCCAGGATGAATCCGGCGAGTTGCGGCCGCCCGAACAACTGGTCTGAGCAAGCCTTCCTGCGTGAAGGCTCCGCCGCCGACTGCGCGGCAAAGGCTCGACGAACTCGACATTCCTCGCGACAAACGGACCTTGACGGCAAGGGCTGTCATACCAAGATGCGTGAACACCGCGAGGCCTGGAAACACAGGCCCATTTTCGGGAGGACTAAGATGAACACCCAGCCGCCGCTCACACTCACAAAGGCCTTCGGGCGCTCGGCCTGGCTTTCGCTTTGCCTAACCCTGCTCGCGGCGCCCGCTCTCGCTCAGCCCGCCGCCTCCGTCCCAGGCCAACCGGACCTGAACCTGTCGGGCGTCATCGACTTTCACGTGCACACTAGCCCCGACAGCATGGCGCGCTCGATCGACACCGACGATCTGGCTCGGCTGGCCAAGCAGATGGGCATGCGCGGGATCGTGCTGAAGAACCACTACGAGACCACCGCAGCCCAGGCCTATCTGGTGCGCAAGGAGGTTCCGGGCCTGGAGTTGTTCGGCGGCATCACCATGGATCTGACCAACGGCGGCATCAATCTGGAAGCGGTCAAACACATGATCGCCATGAAGGGCAATGTAGGCCGCGTGGTGTGGTTGCCCACACAGGACGCCGAGCACGACGCCAGCCACCGCGCCAAGGGCGCCCCTTCCGTGGCGGTGACCAAGGATGGCCAGGTCCTGCCCAACGTCCTGGCGCTGATGGACCTGATTGCGCAGCATCCCGAGGTGGTGCTGGAGACCGGACACATCTCGGCCGAGGAAGTCCTGCTGGTCACCCGCGCGGCCAAGGAGCACGGGGTCAAGCATGTGGTGGTGACCCACGCCATGTACTCCACCGAGAACATGAGCATCCCGCAGATGAAACAGGCGGCGGCCGACGGCGCCATGCTTGAGTTCGTCGCCGATGGTCCGTTCGTCGGACCTCCGCCGCGCAAGACCATGGCGGATTACGCCGAGGCCATGCGCGAGGTCGGGCCCGAGCACTGCATCATGGCCACCGACTACGGCACCATCCACAACCCGCCCTTCCCCCTGCATCCGCAAGGCATGCTGGATTTCATGGCCGCGATCCACAAGGAGGGCGTCTCGGTGGCCGACATCAACCTGATGACCAAGACTAACCCGGCCCTGGCGTTGAGTCTGAAGCCATAGGTCCGGCGCTTGCCCCTGGAACGGCGCGGCGCTCTGGGCTATGCAGAGCGCGGAGTCTCCGTAGCTCAGCCGGATAGAGCACAGGTTTCCTAGACAAATTGGGCGTCGAGATCGGAAACGTCTCGGCGGATCCGCTCAAATTCGGGGAACGCTTGGTCTTTGGACCGTGCCAATCCCGAGCCAAGCCTCAGGCGCCGCCTGAGGAAGGTGTAGAGACTAGACGGGCGGCGCCTAAGGCCTTGCGGCTATGGCGAAGGGATAGTCCAGACCACGAACGCGGCCTTGCCGTCGGCGGCGAAAGCCGAAGTGGTATGAAACCTGGGGTCGCGTGTTCGAGTCACGCCGGGGACGCCAACCTTCCGCCCTTCCTGGGCGGCTCAGCCATGCCTTGGCCTTTTGCTTAAGCCGCTGTGAGTATTTCAGGTTTGGCGATTGATCGGCCGAACACTACCTGTCGCGGCGACTGAGGCATGCTGACCCCGATGAGCCCAAGACTTCTCACCCACCTTCAACGCCTGGAAGCGGAGAGCATCCACATCCTGCGCGAGGTGGTGGCCGAGGCCGAACACCCGGTCATGCTCTATTCGGTGGGCAAGGACAGCGCGGTGATGCTGCACCTGGCGCGCAAGGCCTTCTATCCGTCGCCGCCGCCCTTCCCTCTGCTGCATGTGGATACGACCTGGAAGTTCAAGGACATGTACGCCTTGCGCGACCGCATGGCGCGCGAGAGCGGCATGGAGCTGATCGTCTATCAAAACCCCGAGGCCAAGGCCCAGGGGATCAATCCTTTCGATCACGGTTCGCTGCATACCGACCTGTGGAAGACTGAGGGCCTGAAGCAGGCGCTGGACAAGTACGGATTCGACGCGGCCTTCGGCGGCGCGCGCAGGGACGAGGAAAAAAGCCGGGCCAAAGAGCGCATCTTCTCCTTCCGCTCAGCCAACCATCGCTGGGACCCCAAGAACCAGCGGCCCGAGCTTTGGCGCCTTTACAACGCCAAGAAGGCCAAGGGCGAAAGCATCCGGGTGTTCCCGATCTCCAACTGGACCGAGCTGGACATCTGGCAATACATCCACCTGGAGAACATCCCCATCGTGCCGCTGTATTTCGCCGCGCCCCGGCCCACGGTGGAGCGCGACGGCCTGCTGCTGATGGTGGACGACGACCGCTTTCGGCTGAAGCCCGGCGAGGCGCCCGTCACGCGTTCGGTGCGCTTTCGCACCTTGGGCTGCTATCCCCTGACCGGGGCGGTTGAGAGCCAGGCGGCCACCTTGCCTGAGGTGATCCAGGAGATGCTGCTGACCACCACCTCCGAGCGGCAGGGCCGAGCCATCGACCACGACCAAAGCGCCAGCATGGAGAAGAAAAAGCAGGAGGGCTATTTCTGATGAGCCCCTCCGATCTGCACAACGCCTTAGCGGACAGCGGCTACAAAGCTTCCGATTTGGCCGCATCAGATATCGACGCTTACCTATTGCAACATCAGCATAAAAGCTTGCTGCGCTTCATCACCTGCGGATCCGTGGATGACGGCAAGTCGACCCTGATCGGCCGACTGCTCTACGACTCCAAGCAGATCTTCGAGGACCAGCTGGCGGCGTTGGAAGCCGACAGCCGGCGCGTGGGCACCCAGGGGCAGAACATTGATTTCGCCCTGCTGGTGGACGGTCTGGCCGCCGAGCGCGAGCAGGGCATCACCATCGACGTGGCCTATCGTTTCTTCGCCACCGACAAGCGCAAGTTCATCGTCGCCGACACCCCCGGCCACGAGCAGTACACCCGCAACATGGTCACCGGCGCCTCGACCGCCGATCTGGCGGTGATCCTGATCGATGCGCGCAAGGGCGTGCTGACCCAGACCCGTCGGCATACCTATCTGGTCAATCTGATCGGCATTCGCCACCTGGTTCTGGCGGTCAACAAGATGGACCTGATCGGCTACGACCAGGCCCGCTACGACGCCATCGTGGAAGATTACCGCCAGTTCGCCGCCTCCATCGGCGCGGGCGAGGTCCTGGCCATTCCGATTTCGGGCTTGGCCGGGGACAATATCGCTGGCCGCTCCGACAAGACGCCCTGGTATCAGGGCCCGACCCTGATCGACCATCTGGAGACCGTGCCGCTGGACGTCGAGGCCGACCAGGCCAAGCCCTTCACCATGCCCGTCCAGTGGGTCAATCGGCCCAATCTGGACTTCCGTGGTTTCTCCGGCCTGATCTCCACCGGCGTGGTTCGCGTTGGCGATGCTGTGCGGGTGACGCCTTCGGGCAAGACCTCGACCATTTCCCGCATCGTCACCCTGGACGGCGACCTGACAGAGGCGGTGGCCGGCCAGTCGGTGACCCTGTGCCTAGCCGATGAGATCGACTGCTCGCGCGGCGATGTCCTGGCCAAGGCCGACGCCTCGCCCCAGGTTGCCGACCAGTTCGAGGCGACCGTCGTATGGATGGCGGACGAGCCCCTGCTGCCCGGCCGGCCCTATTGGTTGAAGTTGGCGACCCAGACGGTCACCGCCAACATCCAGCCGCCCAAGTACCAGGTCAACGTCAACACCCTGGAACACACGGCGGCCAAGACGCTAGAGCTGAACGCCATAGGCGTGGCCAATCTGTCGATCGACCGCAACATTGCCTTTGAGCCCTATGCGGCCAACCGCGACTTGGGCGGCTTCATCCTGATTGACAAGCTGACCAACGCCACGGTGGCGGCGGGCATGATCCACTTTGCCCTTCGCCGCAGCCAGAACATCCATCCCCAAGCCTTGGACGTCACCCGCGAGGCCCACGCAGCGCTCAAGGGCCAAAGACCCGCAGTGCTGTGGTTCACAGGACTGTCGGGCGCCGGCAAGTCGACCATCGCCAATCTGGTGGAAAAAAAGCTGTGCCTTCTTGGCCGCCACACCTTCCTGCTGGACGGGGACAATGTGCGCCACGGCCTAAACCGCGACCTGGGCTTCACCGACGCGGACCGGGTGGAGAACATCCGTCGGGTGGGCGAGGTGTCCCGCCTGATGACCGACGCCGGCCTGATCGTCATCACCGCCTTCATCTCGCCCTTCCGGGCCGAGCGGAAAATGGTGCGCGAGATGATCGCGCCCGGCGAATTCTTCGAGATCTTCATCGACACGCCCCTGGCCGAGGCCGAGCGACACGACGTCAAGGGCCTCTACAAGAAGGCCCGCGCCGGCGAGCTGAAGCACTTCACCGGCATCGACTCGCCCTACGAGGCGCCCGAAGCGCCCGAAATGCGCATCGACACCACGTCGCTATCGCCCGAACAGGCAGCGGATCTGATCGTGGAGCGGTTGTTGGGTAAGACCTAAGCCGCCGAACGCTTGCGCGCGGAGGGCGCCTGCTCGCGCTCGCCGTCGAACATGTAGTCCCGAGTGATCGGCAGGGCGTCGACGGTCTTGGCCAGTTGCAGCTGCAGGATGATCAGGCCGGTGTAGCGAAAGCCGATCTCGCTGATGGCCAAATAGAACTCCCACATGCGGCAGAACCGCTCGTCGTATATCTGAGCGATCTCGATCCGCTGGGCCATGAACCGCTCGCGCCAGAAGCGGAGGGTCTCGGCATAGTGCAGGCGCTGCACCTCGACATCGGTCAGCCACAGGTCGGCGGTCTCGATAGCCGCCGATACCTCCGACAGGGAGGGAATATAACCGCCGGGGAAGATGTACTTGGCGATCCAAGGCTGGGTCACGCCGGGGGGCAGTCGCCGGCCGATGGTGTGGATCAGGGCGACACCGTCCTCGGCCAGCAGGCCGCGCACGGTGTCGAAATAGGCGTGGAAATTGGGCGCGCCCACATGCTCAAGCATGCCCACCGAGACGATGCGGTCGAACGGTCCTTCGACATCGCGGTAATCGGTCAAGGAGAAATGCGCCCGGTCGGCCAGGCCCGCAGCCTGCGCCCGCGCCTGGGCCACCGCCAACTGCTCCTTGGACAGGGTCACCCCGTGCACCTGGGCGCCGTAGGTTCCCGCCAGCTCCAGCCCCAGCCCGCCCCAACCGCAACCGATGTCCAGCACCTTATGCCCCGGCGCGATGCGTAGCTTCTCGGCAATGTGGATCTTCTTGGCCTTCTGCGCCTGCTCCAAGGTCATGTCCGGGCGTTGGAAATAGGCGCAGGAATATTGCATGTCCTCGTCGAGGAACCGGCGATACAGGTCGGTGGAGAGGTCGTAGTGGTGAGCCACATTGCGGCGCGAGGCGCGCCGGTCATTCAGTTGCGACAGCAGGCTCATGGCGTGCGTCAGCACCCGCAGGAAAGGGCCCGGGCCCCTTCGGTGTAGCAGCACGTTCTTGCCGACGAGATCCAGCAGGCCGAACAAATCACCCCGCTCGAAGGTCAGGCCGCCCTCCATATAGGCCTCGCCTAAGGCCAGATCGGGATGGAGCATGAGCTTGAGCGGCCAACCTCTGCCCAGACGGATGGAAATCTCCGGGCCGGTTCCGTCGCCATAGGTGCGCGCAAGGCCATCGGGCCCTCTGACAACCAGGCGCCCTATCGTCACAAAGTGTCGCAACGTTGAATAAAACACGTGAAGACCCCCTCTGGGTTACAGGGTCCGAACGCTCCAATACGAGTTGAGTTTCGCCTCAGTTTGCGGTGGATTCAAGTCCCCGGTCTGAGCGCTCAAGATGCCGAATCGGTCCCCCGGTGCGGCAAGGTCCAGTTCGGCCGGATGAAGTGACAGGTATATCCGGCAGGATAACGCTCCAGATAATCCTGATGCTCCGGCTCGGCCTGCCAAAACGGGCCCGCCAGCGCCACCTCAGTAACCACCTTGCCCGGCCACAGGCCTGAGGCGTCGACGTCGGCGATGGCGTCCTCGGCCACCTGCTTCTGCGCCTCACTGGTATAGAAAATAGCGGAGCGATAGCTCAGCCCACGGTCATTGCCCTGGCGGTTGAGCGTGGTCGGATCGTGAATCTGGAAGAAGAACTCCAGCAATTTGCGGAAACTGATCACCGCCGGATCGAACACGATCTCGATCGCCTCGGCATGGGTTCCATGATTGCGATAGGTGGCGTTGGGCACATCGCCGCCGCTGTATCCGACACGGGTGGAGATCACGCCCGGGTAGCGCCGCAACAGGTCCTGCATGCCCCAGAAGCAGCCCCCGGCCAGTACCGCGGTTTCAGTTTTCGACGTCATGGCGGACCTCACAGGCGACTAAGCGCGCGCCCGCAAATGTAAGGACGCCAAGCTTATTTCGCCACCCGCTCACGCTCCCTTGCCCCAAGGCCCGCCATCAGTATAGTGCGCGCCTTCGCGCGGCCCCCCATCGGAGGGCCGCGCGTATGGTGAGGTGGCCGAGTGGTTGAAGGCGCACGCTTGGAAAGCGTGTTTACGGGAAACCGTAACGAGGGTTCGAATCCCTCTCTCACCGCCACCATTTATTGATTTAATTCGATTTTTCGTCACTTCTGTCAGCAGCCCCCACCTTGGGCGCACATTTGACCGAATTATTGCCGCCTTCGTTCTCTCTGCCGAAGTTGGAAAGAGCCATCTAAAGCCCTTTATAGGCGCATCGTGCGCGCTGGCTTCGAGACTATTCGTATCAGTCCCCTATGGGTTATCCCCGCAGTTCTTGTACGGATGGCGACGGCCATAGTTTCCACTTGGGCGCTGAACGTCAGAACGGCGCTTTGAAGTTTGGATCGGACAGCACCAGCGCTTTTACGGTCGCTGGCCGACCATCCACCGTGAGGCCCGTGTTCCTCACGCCCTGAACTTTCCCGGTGAGCACGGGCAACTCCGATCCGGCTAGACACGGCGACATGTTGTCGACCAGGATTGGCTGGACCGGAAAGAGTGGCGTGCGGTCGTTGTTCATTACCACAAAGATACACGCTTCGGCTGACGCGTTCGCCTCTGGCTTAACGGGCGCGATCGAATGCGGTGTGCCAGGCGGATCCTGCCAGCTTTGTTCCGATGCCCTCGCTATCTCGCCGCTCGGGAGCCGCGCCTCGCCGACGACGAGCGAAACCTTGAACTCCACCGGCGCCCCCACATGACCTGCTGGGTCGCCCAATACGTCGGCATAGGTGGCTGGACCGGTGCTAGCCGTAGGCGCCGGAGGCGCCGATTTTCCGTCTCCACACGCGGCTAGTGTGAAGACGGCAACAACGAGCGTAGGTGCGAGCTTGATCATCGATTTCTCCATACCTATCCCGAAAGTTCGCGCTGAATGGCGGGGATCTCGGCGCCGCCCTACCCGGCGCCAAGTCGGCCTAAGGCCGTCTTGGCCCTCAGCAGGGCGTTGTCGATCGGCAGGCGGCGAACCCGCACGCCGGTCGCGTGGTGGATGGCGTTGCAAAGGGCGGGAAGGACCGGCGGCAAGGACGGCTCGCCCATGCCGGTGGGCGGATTGTCCGACTGCACAAAACGCACCTCCACCGGTGGCGCGTCCTTCATGCGGATCATCTGATAGTCATAGAAATTGCTCTGATCCACCTGGCCCTTGGTCAAGGTGATGCGGGTCCCGAGCGCCTGGCCGAGGCCATCGATCACCGCCCCTTCCGCCTGGTTTAGCGCGCCGGTCGGATTGACAACCTGGCTGCCGATGTCGCCGACCACCCAGACCTTGTTGACCTTGATGACGCCAGCCTCTGAGACTTCGCACTGCACCGCCTCGGCGAAATAGCCCAGGTGGCAATAGTAGTAGCCCATGCCCATGCCGCTGCGGGCCGGAAGGTTGGCCCGGGCGGTCTTCCAGTTGGTCATCTTCTGCAGTTCTTCCAGCACTCGCCTTGCACGACCGGTGTCCAGGGCGTCACGCGCACCCGTCGTGCCGAAGCGCCGCGGTTCACCCAACAGGGCATAGTGGAACTCGAAGATGTCAACGCCGCCAGCGTTGGCCGCCTCGTCCATGAAGGACTGCATGGCCCAGCACAGGGCGTTGCTGCCCGGCGCCCGCATGGCGCCTGTTGGGGTGCGCAGGGGCATGAGCGAAGCCTCATGCGTGAGATGGTCAATCAGCCGGGCCGGCGGTTCGGTCGCCGGCAGGTTAGACCCTGGAGCAAATTTGCCGTTGGCGTCGCCATAGGCCACATAGTGGTGCTTCCAGGCCGCCAGTTTGCCTGACGAATCCAGGCCCGCCTTGTAGAAGTGGAACCCGCCGGGCCTGTAGAAGTCGTGCTTGATGTCGTGCTCTCGCGGCCACAGCAGCTTGACCGGCGCGCCGACCTCGCGGGAAATCCAAGCAGCCTCCGTGACCTGATCATTGACCCCGCGCCGGCCGAAACCGCCGCCGGCGCGCATCATATAGATGGTGATGTTCTCAGGCTTGACGCCCAGAACCTTGGCGAGGAGGGGACGGGCGCGGTCAGGCCTTTGGCTGTTGGTCCACACCTCAACCTTGTCGCCCTGAACATGCACGGTGCAGTTCTGCGGCTCCATGGTGGCGTGGGCCAGGAAGGGATAGGCGTAATGGCCTTCCACCACCTTGGCCGACTTGACCAGAGCTGCGTCCACATCGCCGTCCTTGCGCACAAGAAGGGTCGCGGGCTGCTTGGACAGGGCCTCCGCCTGCTGGGCGAAGCTGTCGGTGCTCTGATCGGCGTAGGGCCCGTGGTCCCATTCGATCTGCAGCTTGTCCAGGGCCGCGGAGGCGCGCCACCAGCTGTCGGCCACCACGGCCACCCCCCCCACCAGGGCCGTGGGATCGTCGCCACCTTCAACCACGAAGGCGTGGGTGACGCCCGGCATGGCCTTGGCTGGCGCCAAATCCACGGCCTTCACCCTGCCGCCGAAGGTCGGACACTTGGCGTACACGGCGTACAGCATGCCCGGAACGACCACGTCGACGCCGAACAGCGGCTCTCCGCGCACGATCCGGGGACTATCCACGCCCCGCTTGGATTTGCCGATGATCTTGAAATCTTTGGGCGCCTTTAGCGTGACCGTTTTCAAGTCCGGTGCAGGAAGGCTCGCCGCCTTCGCAGCCAGTTGGCCGTAGGTCAGCTTGCGGCCGCTCGGGGCGTGGGTGACCACGCCGTTGGAAGTGGCGCACTCGGCGGCCGGAACTTTCCAGGTCACGGCGGCGGCCTCGACCAGCATCTGCCGGCCGGCCGCGCCCACGCGGCGCTGGGGTTCGTAGTCGACTGGGGTGGCGGTGGAGCCGGATGCGACCTGATCGGTGAATTTTCTCGGATCTTCGAGGGCCTGTTCCAGGCGAACCATTGACCAGTCCGCGTCCAGCTCCTCGGCGATCAGCATGGGCAGCATGGTCTTGATGCCCTGGCCGATCTCCGGGTTCTTGGCCACGATGGTGATGATCCCGTCGGGCGCGATGGTGATGAAGGTGTTCAACTCGCCGGCCGCGCCTTCGGCGGCGGAGGCGGAATCGGTGACGCCGGCGCTGAGCAGCAGTCCGCCGCCCACGGCGGCGCCAGTCTTCAAGAAACCGCGGCGCGAAGGGGCCAGTTCGAGGGGCATGTCGTCGGCCATCAGACGATCTCCGGTTCGGGCGGACCAGCCGGCGCGGGGGTCTGACCCGCAGCTTGATGGATAGCGGCGCGGATGCGGTTGTAGGTGGCGCAGCGGCAGATGTTGGTCATGGTCTTGTTGATGTCGTCATCGCT
>JBEHYN010000022.1:0-45193 GCA_048498155.1 Pseudomonadota bacterium
CCATCCCAGACTGAGAACTGCGGATCGGCATCGCTCAACTCCCTTGCGCGTCAAGCAAAAGGGAATCACGAACCGCTACTTTTGCAAAGCTCCCGCTTCCGCGGGGGATGAGCGGGTTATGGGTTAGAGATTCACCTGCAGTGTCGAAAGCTCTAGGTTGGCGGCATGACGAACAGCTTTGATTTCGACGCGGCGGTGATCGGCGCGGGAGCGGTGGGCCTGGCCATCGGCTATCGCCTAGCCCAGGCGGGGCTGTCGGTCGTGGTGCTGGAGAAGGCGCGCCACATCGGCGAAGGCGTGTCCTCGCGTAATTCCGAGGTGATCCACGGCGGGCTCTACTATCCCACCGGCTCGCTCAAGGCGCGGCTGTGCGTGGAAGGCCGCCGGGCGCTCTATGGCTTTCTCGAGCAACATGGGGTGGCCTACGAGCGCTGCGGCAAGATCGTAGTCGCCACCGACGACAGCGAGATTGAACATATCGAGACCATCGCCCGCCAGGCGCGGATCAATGGGGTCGAGGGCCTGCAACACCTGACGGCGGCCCAGGTGCATGACATGGAGCCCCAGGCCCGCGCCGTCATGGGTCTCTATTCCCCACAAACCGGCATCTTCGACACCCACGGCTATATGCTGGCCTTGCAGGGCGAGATCGAGGCTCTGGGCGGCGTGGTCGCCCTGGACGCGCCGCTGCAAGGCGCCGAACCTCTGGCCGAGGGTTTCCGCATCGCCACGGGCGGCGCCGATCCGGCGAGCCTGACGGTCAAGCGTTTGGTCATCGCCGCCGGCCTGGGCGCCCAGGACGCGGCGGCCCGCGTGCAGGGCTATCCGGGCTCGGCCATCCCCAAGCTGCACTACGGCAAGGGGGTCTATTTCGCCCTGCATGGACCGGCCCCGTTCCACCGCCTGGTCTATCCGCCGCCTGTGCCGGGCGCCCTGGGCATACACTACAAGCGCGACTTAGCAGGCCGGGCGCACTTCGGGCCGGACCTGGAGTACATCGATCACGAGGACTACGACGTCGATCCGAACCGGGCCGCCGACTTTTACCGCTATGTCCGCCACTTCTGGCCCGCCCTACCCGACGGCGCCCTATTGCCCGACTACGCGGGCATCAGGCCCAAGCTGCACGGCCCCGGCGAGCCCCAGCCCGACTTTCGCATCGACGGGGCGGAGACGCATGGCCTGAACGGCCTGATCGCCCTGTTCGGTATCGAAAGCCCCGGCCTGACCAGCTCCCTGGCGATCGGGACCTATGTGGCGGAGAGGCTGGCGGCGTGAATGGCGGGCTTCCTGCTCGGAGGCAAGGAGCAAAGGGTGACATGCCGATTGTCAGCATGAGGGGCGGGGAGAGTTTGCCTTACGTTCCGGAGAGTTTTGTTCAGTTTAAGTTGCCGGTGGACTTTAAACCAAACCGGGCATTTGGTATAAAGCCTGCTCAACGATTTAAACGGAACTCTCATGAAAGCGGCCGACTTTTCCGAACGGGCGCCCGGACGCTTAGTCCCCACGATTCAAGGACAGCAGGCGTTTGTGCCAAACGACCTACCCCCCAAAATCGACTTGAATGAAATCGCCGTGCCAATGGGCGAGGCGATGCAGGCGATAGGGGAACTAAAGGGTGCGTGCCGCCGCCTACAAAACCCATTTATCCTCATTCGGCCTTTGCAAAGACGAGAGGCGCTAACGTCTTCGGCAATGGAGGGCACGTTCACAACTGAAGACGACCTGGCCTTGGCTGAAGCCGGCGTGGATGTCGACAACGATGACGCAACGAAAGAGGTGTGGAACTATCTGAGAGCGTTGGACGCCTCAATGAAGCTTCTGCAGGAACTTCCAATCTGTCACCGTGTCATCAAAGCAGCGCATTCCACTCTGCTGGGCGGCCTTAGTTCCGCGCGAGGGGCGCAGAAAAGGCCGGGCGACTACAAAATCGAACAGAATTGGATCGGCGGCCGGACGATAGACGCAGCCCGCTTCGTGCCACCGCCCGCTGCTGAGACACAGGATAGCATGGATGCGCTTGAGCGTTATCTCAATCGGGAACACGCCCAGATGCCCACGCCAATTATGGACCTCGCCCTGGTCCACTATCAGTTGGAAACAATCCATCCGTTCGCCGATGGAAACGGACGTGTCGGCCGAATGTTAGTGTCAATTATGGCCGTAAAGAGTGGCCTTCTGGACATGCCTGTACTCTACGTAAGTCCAGCGCTTGAGAATGATAAGGACGAATATATTGACCTTATGTTTGGCGTTTCAACACGAGGCGAATGGGGGGCTTGGTTAAGTTTCTTTTTCAAAAAGATATGCGAAACGTGTGTTGACACCATCGCTACGATCGACAGGCTAATCGCCCTTCAGACCGAGTATCGAGCTAAAGCTTCTGGAGCCATGCGCTCTGCCAACGCTATGAACCTTGTGGACATCCTATTTGAGCGTCCCGCCATTTCAGTGAACAAAGCGGCCGAGCTGCTCCACGTCACTTATCCGGCAGCTAAGAAAATTATCGATAAGCTCGTGGAGGTTGAAATTCTAAGGGAGGTGGAAGGACTTTATCCACGCATGCTGATTGCCTCTGGGATTATGAAAGCCGTATCCACCCACGCGAATAACTAGTCTAGGATATCACCAACAGGTCGGGAGCCGCCTCAACCGGACCACCGACAAGCGCTGAAATTAACAAGCTCACCAAGGTTTTGGTGTCCCTCGTGGTTTTGACGGGCCTGATCGCCCTGTTCGGCATCGAAAGCCCCGGCCTGACCAGCTCCCTGGCGATCGGGACCTATGTGGCGGAACAGCTGGAGCGCCATCCCGTGCGGGGGGTGGCAAACCCAAATCCAAAGTGAACGACGCGTTTCACTGATGGGCGTCGCCGGACCACGGCGGTGGAGACCCGGCGTGCTCCCCAAAAAACTCACAACAAGGGGTGGGAAGTGCGATCATCTATGGCAGATTGCACCTCCCGACGAACGGATGCGCAGTCATCTGGGGAATGTCGGATGGGAGGATGTGGCCTATGATATCGAAGAAACTTCTCATAGGAATCGTCGCGACGTCCCTGCTCTCATTGACTTGCGCCCCTGTTCTGGCTGCGGTCGGTTCAACTGGGGTCGATCCGATGATCGCCGCCTCGACCGGCAAAGGCGAATGGTGGACCTGGGGCGGGGACGCGGGTTTCGAACGCTACTCCCCGCTCGATCAGATTAACGCCGGCAATGTCAAAACTCTGCGGATCGCCTGGCGGGCGCCCCTGCTTCCGGGCCCCGGCGGGCAGGCCACGACAAACAGCAAATCCACCCCGCTCATGGTGGGCGGGGTTCTATACCTGCCCAATGGCGCCAACCAGATCACAGCGATTGACCCGGGCACAGGAAAGACGCTCTGGACCTTTACCCCGCCGACCCCCGGAGCCATTGGCCGCACCGGAGGGGGGCGGGTTTATCGCAGCCTAGCCTATTGGACCGATGGCAAGCAGGCCCGTCTGTTCGAGCACGGCGATGGCAGATTGATGTCTGTCGACGCCGCCACCGGCAAGATCGACCCGGCCTTCGGCAAGGATGGCCAAATTGCCCTCAAGGAGGGCCTGTCAATGCCGGTGGAGAGCATCGGCTCCACTTCGCCGCCCACGGTCGTGGGCGACGTTGTTGTCGCCCAGTTCATACACTCTGGGACGGAGGCGCAGAAGGAGGCCCCGCCCGGGATAGTGCGCGGCTATGACGTTCACACGGGCAAGCTGCTATGGACCTTCCACACCGTTCCGCAGGCCGGGGAGTTCGGCAACGAAACCTGGAAAGACGGTAGTTGGAAGTACGCCGGAAACACGGACATCTGGACAATGATGAGCGCCGATCCGGAGCTCGGCTACGTCTACTTGCCCATCGGGGAAGCGACCCAGGATTTCTACGGCGGCCACCGACCTGGCGCGAACCTTTTCGCCACCAGCCTCGTCGCCCTGAATGCGCGAACGGGCAAGCGTGTCTGGCATTTCCAGATCACACACCACGGCGTGTGGGACTACGACCCGCCGGCCGCTCCGATTCTTCACGACGTGGTCATCCATGGAAAGCGGATCAAGGCCGTCACTCTCATCACCAAACAGGGCTTTTTGTTCGTGTTCGACCGCGTGACCGGCAAGCCGATCTGGCCGATCGTGGAACATCCGGTTCCGCAACTTCCCGTGCCCGGCGACACCCAATGGCCGACGCAGCCTTTCCCAACCCTGCCGGCGCCCGTCGCGCGGCAGGGCTATAGCGATAACGACCTTATCGACTTCACGCCCGAGCTGAAGAAAGAGGCGCTGGCCATAGCTCAACACTATCAGCGGGGTCCGATCTACACCCCGCCCATTGTCCCTCATGACGATATTCTCGGGACCTGGGTCAATCCAAGCATGCAGGGCGGCCCGAACTGGCCCGGCGGCGCATTCGACCCCGACACCGGAATGTTGTACGTGCCGGCGCGCGAGGTCCCCATGTTGGCGTACCTGGTCCCCGGCGATCCCACGGTAACCGACCTGAGCTTCACGCGGCCTTTGTCGGTCATCATCCAAGGACCGCGCGGCCTGCCGATCATCAAGCCGCCGTGGACCACAGTGACCGCCGTCGACATGAATCGGGGTGAGCATGTGTGGCGTCAAGCCATCGGCGGCGCTCCGGATTCTGTCCGAAACAATCCCGCGCTCAAGGGTCTAAACCTCGACTTCGACCACATGGGACAGTGGAACATCAGTCCTGGCGCCGTGGTCACCAAGACGCTGATGTTCATGGGTGAAGGCGGCGGCATTATCCAAGGCGGCGGACCCATGTTTCGGGCGTACGATAAGGCCACGGGCCGAATCGTCCATGAGATGGAGCTCCCAGCGCCCACGACTGCGGCGCCGATGACCTACCTCTACAAGGGACGGCAATATATCGCCGTGGTCGTTAGCGCCCCCAACCACCCGGCCGAGCTGGTGGCCTTAGCGCTTCCCACCGAACAACAGCCTTAGACGATTTGCGGCTGAGCCGGGACCGACGCGGCTCAGCCCTTTTCGAGGGCAAACTTCGCTCAAAACTACTCCCCCAGCACCCGCGCCAGCGCCGCTTCAGGCGGCATGCGCTCCGCGTGGATGCCCCACCAGACGGCGAAGAACAGCAGGGGCCAGCGGTGGGCGGCGAGGCGGCTGTCCTTGAACACGGCCTGCACCGCCGGGGCGTCGCACAGGCGCTTGATGCCCTCGACCTTGGCGATGCGGGGGCCCAGGTCGGCGGCGCGCGGGGCGATCCAGCCGGCGACGGGGGTGGTGAAACCGGACTTGCGGGCGAAGGGTTCGGCGGCGGGGCAGTGCCGTTGCAGCCAACGGCGCAGCAGCCATTTGCCGAGACGCCCGTGCAGCTTCATCGCCTCGGGCAAATGAAAGGCGAAGCGCGCCATTTCCGGGTCGAGGAAGGGCGTGCGGCCCTCCAGCCCGTGGGCCATCAGGCAGCGGTCGAGCTTGAGCAAAAGGTCATCGGGCAGCCATCCGACGATGTCGCGATATTGCATCGCCTGCAGTCGATCCAGCTCAATAGGCGGATCGGTGGCCATGCGCCAGCGGGTGACGGCGCCTTCGCCCTTGTCGCGCAGATAGGGGACATCCGCCTTGGGTCCGGCCGGGCGGCCGCCGAATAGGGGCGGGCGCAGGGCGCGGCGATAGCGGCCATAGCCGGCGAACAGCTCATCGCCGCCCTCCCCGGTCAGGACCACGGTCAAGGTCCCCTTGGCGGCTTCCGCCAGCTTATAGGTCGGCAGGACGGCATAGTCGGCGGTGGGGTCGTCCAGGGCGCCGGCAACCTGGGGCAGGATGCGCCAGAAATCCTCCTCGCCGAAGCTGACCTCGCGCCAATCCAGATTGAGGGCCTGGGCTACTTTCTCAGCCTGGGCCCGTTCGTCGCGCACCGGCGCCTGGCCGGGGGCCGGGATAAAGCCGCAGGTATAGGCGGTGACGGGCCGCTCGTTCAGTCGACTCATCATGGTGGCGATGGCGGCGGAATCGATGCCGCCGGACAGGAACAGGCCATAGGGCACGTCCGAACGCTGATGCACCGCGACCGCGTCCTGCAGCACCATGTCGAGCTGATCCAGTGCTTCGGATTCGGTGTGTGGCGGGCGGGCGCCTGGGGCGAGCTTGGGCAGGGCGGGACGCACGCGCCGGGGCGACAGGCGGCCGTAGATCACCTCGGCCACTTCGCCGGGCTTCAGCCGCCGCACCCCCTTGAACGGGGTCTGCCGACCGGTGACGTAGTTGAGGGCCAAAAGGTCGTCGAGCGGCTCGGTCTCGATCTCGATCTTCTTCGGCCCCAGTAGGGCGCGCGGCTCGGACGCGAAAGCCAGCTTGCCGCCGGTCTGCTTATAATAGAGCGGCTTGATGCCGAAGGGATCGCGCGCCAGCCATACCCGGCCGTCCGGCCCGATCAGGCAGAAGGCGTACATGCCGCGCAGACGGTCGAAGGCTTTTTCGCCTTCACGGGCAAAGATGTGCAGCAGGGGCTCGAAGTCCGAGCCGGTGGCCAGCACGTCCCTCAGGTCGAACTGCTCGATCAGCTCGCGGTAGTTATAGATCTCGCCGTTGCCGATCACCGTACAGCCCGCCGCATGCAGGGGCTGCCAGCCGCCTTCCAGGTCGATGATCGACAGCCGCGCGTGGGCCAGGGCCGCCATGGGCGAAGGCTGACCGGGGCGGGTGACGACCTCGCTTCTTATGCCGTCCGGTCCGCGATGGGCCATGGCGGCGATCATCGCATTGGTCTCGCCCTCCCCGTCCGGGCCAATCTCGCCGATCTGCCCAGCTATGCCGCACATCACACCGCTCCAAACGCGCCCAACAGCGCGCGCCACTCCGATAGCACACTCGCCTTGGAAAACTCGCCGGCGACTCGCGCGGCCCCGGCCTGGACCAGACGGGCGCGCAAACCGGGATCTTCGATCAGTCGCCCCGCCGCCTGGGCCAAGGCTTGGTCATCGTCGATGGCCACAAGAAGGCCGTCCACCTCCTGGGCGATCAATTCCGCCGGACCCTGGCTGGCCGCCGCCACAATGGGCAGGCCATGGGCCCAGGCCTGGATCACCACATTGCCCAGGGGCTCAAAGCGCGATGGAAACAGGCAGGCGTCGGCCGCGCGGTACAGGGCCGAGGCATCGGAGCGCCACCCCAAAAAGCGCACGCGTTTGGCCACGCCCAGCTGGACGGCCAGGGCCTTGAGCTCGGCCTCCAGCGGCCCCGAGCCCGCGATCCACAGATAGGCCTGCGGCAACCGCGCCAAGGCCTTGAGGCTGACGTCGTGCGCCTTGCTCTCGTGCAAGCGGCCCATGGACAGGAACAGCGGCGCGCCATCCGGTGTATCCAGCGCGGCGCGCGAGACTGCGGCCTCTAGCGCGGGCTCAGCGAAATTAGGAATGTAGCGCACCCGGTCCGCCGGCCACCCCTGGCCCACGATCCAGGCCTCAATATCGCGCGTATTGGCCACCAGGGCGTCGAACCCGCGATAGTATTTCAGCCCGTAATAGCCGCCGAGCCGACCGATGCGGGCCCAAGGCCCCTTGGGCGCAAAGCGCGCCGCGCGGTTCATCCAGGCGATCAGGGCCTGGGCGCCCTGGGCCTTGGCGAACTGGGCGACCTGACCGCGAGTCTTGAAGTCCAGCGGCCCGCCGAAGGGTAGGACCTGGGTCGGGATATGGAGCGCGTCCAGCGCCGCGCGACGGCCCGCATGGTCGCGGATCGCGCAGGCCTGGACCAGGCCGTCTTCGGCCATGGCCCGGGTCAGGGCGATGAAGTAGGTTTCCGCCCCGCCGTCCTCGGCCGAGCCCAACAGTTGGAGCACGCTCATCGCCCCAACCCTAGCCGGTTCAGCACAGCTTCCCAACCGGCTTGAACAGGGGCGGCGCCAACCCTATAAACCCCGCTCCCTCGCGGCGCGGGGCTGGGTAGCTCAGATGGTTAGAGCGGTGGATTCATAACCCACAGGTCGGCGGTTCGATCCCGCCCCCAGCTACCAAGGGGATGCCCGCTCGTAATGGGTCTGTTCTGGGGTCGCCTCAAGCCCGGCTTTTTCGGCCTCCAGCTCCGCGATTTCCTTGGCGCGCCAGATTGACAAATCGGAACATAAAAGGAACAGTTTCGCTCGACTCGCGCTTGCTGTTAAGCAGCGTGATGAGGGGAGTTCGCTCTATGCGCCAGCCGTCAGCACTAACAAGTCGAGCCGTCGTAGACTTGTTTTCGTGTGGCGGCGGTATGAGCGCTGGGTTTTCCCTTCGGCCCGAATGGCGTCTTTCCGGTGCTGTTGACCTTGAGGTGGCCAAGCCGTCAGGCAAGGACTCCGGAGAGACCCGCTGTAACGACATCTATGAAGCCAATCACGGGCTTCGGCCGCTTTCGGAAGACCTGCTCAAGCTACATCCGGAGGAGCTTCTCAGCAGGCTCCAACTCCGGCGCGGCGAGATTGGATGCCTGATTTCTTGCGCACCGTGCACGGACTTCTCTCGCGCAAATCCGGAAAACCACTTGGCAGACAGGAGCCGAAACACGCTTGTCGGTCGGTCAGGCGACTATGTTGAGGCTATGATGCCCGAGGTCTTCATAATGGAGAACGCTCGCGAGCTGGTTACCGGAAATCATCCTCAGCACTGGCAAGGGCTGCGGCGGCGATTGGAACAACTCGGTTATGAAGTCAGGGTCGATGTCCACTTTCTAAGTCGTTTTGGACTACCCCAGGTTCGTGAACGCGCGCTCATTGTCGCCTCCAGGGTGGGCCCGCCTCGGACACTGGAAGACCTCTGGCAGGGCTGGCAGGTTGACTCGCGCGCGACAACCGTTCGGAGCGCTTTGAGCAGACTTCAAGCATGGGTGAGAGAAAATCCCCATGACCAGACCGGTAACGCTGTGCCGGGCATGAGCGACGTCGTGAGGGCGCGCCTGTCAGCGACGCCTACCGATGGCGGCAGTTGGGCCGATGTCGCTAGAAGAGCAGAAACACGCCACTTACTCACGCCCGATTGCCTTCGGCGCTGGAATATCCGCGATCTCGGGTCGCATCCTGATGTTTATGGCCGGATGTGGTGGAACCGTCCTGCACCCACGATCAAGCGCGAGAGCGCTCATGTCGGAAACGGGCGGTATGCCCACCCCGAAGCGGATCGCCTGCTAACCGTCCGCGAGATGGCGACGCTGCAGGGCTTTCCCTTCACCTACCAGTTCCCGGTGAAGTCAGTGGCAAACCGGTATCGGGCGATCGGTGACGCCGTTCCACCGTTGATCGCTTGGCAAATAGCAGCGTGCGTGGATTGGACGATCAGCAAACAGAAGCCAACGCCGGATGACTGGATTATGCCGAACACCTCGCTTCGGTTGGAAGACCTTCGCCGTTCGGAAATCCAGTCGGCCGCCTAGAGGCCGCACCAATCCTGCAAACTGTCCTTAAAGAATGCCCAGTGGCCTGGGTTTCGGTCCCGACCTCCATCCCACCCCCAGCAGTGATGAAGGTTAAACACATGACTGAAACGGGTCAGGTCACGATTGTTCATGACTCGACGTTGGGTTCCCCCACTGAGAATTTCGCGGTTTAACAGGGCCATCATAAGGAAGCGATCCGTCCGCAGCTCAGTCTGGGTCTCTCTGGACGCCAAGCCCATCCGCTCATGCAAATTAGCCGGATCGGTCGCGGTCTTGACCTCGCCCACGGCATGTTCGTGGAGCCTCTGCGCTCGCTGACGCTGATCTGTGGCAACGGCATTGAAACGCGCCAGGGCATCTTGAGCGCTAGTGAAGCCCTCGCGTCCAAGCGGCTCAAAAATGTTCGCGTCCTTGCTGCTGGCGAAGACTACGGCTCGACCGTTCTTAAGCAATAGGGCTCGAACAGTGCGGTCCTCACTGCCACGAAGCCAATGATACACCTCGGTGGGTGAGCGAACATGGGGAGGTGATAGCTCGCCGACGGAATCGACGATGGCGTCCGGCTGGAGCTCTCGGATTGCATCAACGAAGGCGATCACCGCCCCCGCAGCCCCGATCGCTCCACTCAGGTTTTGCGTCTGACCATGGATGCCTATGCTGCGCTGATAGGTAATGAACATTGCTGGATCGAAGCCATCAACGCGCAATTCGTCGAGCCAGGAATTGAGACGGGCCACTTCTAAGGACAGCCGTTCACGGTCGACCGGCGTCCGTGAGCGGAGGGCAGGATACAGGGTTCGCTGTTGCTTGTCGGAGAGCCCCGTCAATCCGAGGAAAAGTTGACGAGCTCGCGCGCCGTTCGGCGAGGCCGCTACATCGATATGAAGATATCGCTTGCCGGCTCGGGTGTCAGCATCGACCATGGCAGCCGCAACTCCACTCTCAACAAGTTTTGCTGGGTCATCCCAGTTAGGCGTCAGATCTTCCTCGGCTGCCGCAACCTCCATCAGCGGAGTGCCTATCGCGTCCCGGATATGGCTGACCGTCACCTTGGCGAACGCCTCTATAAAGGCGTGTGACTCCGCCGCCGTCTGAGCGGCTCCCATGTTTTCTTGATCTATGTTCACGCCGGCAATGTGGCTGAAGTCGGCGCAACAATGAAGTCGCCGCTAGCTGATTTACTTCGGTGGGGTCCGTGCATCGACCGCCGCCCGCTCAAAACGCCAGCTTGCCCCCCACCAGCAGCAAGGTCCCCGCCAAGACTGGGCGTAAAATCCGTTCGGGAATGTGTGCGGTCAGCTGGCTGCCGATGATGATGCCGGGGATGGAGCCGGTGAGGAGCGATCCCAGTAGGGGGAAGTTGACGGTCCCTAGAGCGAAGTGGCCCAAACCCGCGACCAGGGTCAGGGGCACAGCATGGGCGATGTCCGAGCCGACGATGCGCGAGAGCGGCAAATTCGGATACAGGAAGATCAGCACCGTAACGCCGATCGCTCCGGCGCCGACCGACGACAAGGTGATGAGCACGCCAAGGACGGCGCCCAGCGCGACCGTCAGTATCGTCGTCGCGCGCGGGCCGGGCGCGACCGAGCGACTGGCCGCGAATTCAAAAATCTGTTTGCGGAACAGCAGCGTCAGCGCCGTCAGCAGCAGGGCGAACCCGAGCACCGTCGAAATTAGCTTTGACGCTCCGTCCCCGTGAGCGTGCAGCACATAGAGCAGGACCACCGAGGCAGCCGCTGCGGGCACGCTCCCCATGGCCATGTAGCCGGTGACCTTCCAATCCACGGTCTTGTTGGCGCCGTGCACCGCCGTGCCGACGGCCTTGGTCGCGGAAGCGTAAAGCAGATCGGTCCCGACGGCCGTGCCCGGATTAAAGCCAAACAACAGCACCAGCAGGGGGGTCATCAATGAGCCGCCGCCCACGCCGGTCAAGCCGACCAGCACCCCAACCAGCAGGCCCGAAACGGCGTAGAGCGGATTGAAACCATCCGTGGAGCCATGAGACGACACGCCACCCTGGCTGATCCGCGCCACCACCAAGGCGACCAGCACAAACGCCACCACGGAGGCCAGCAGACTGGCCGCCTGCTGCCAGGAGAACGGTTTGCGTGGCGACGCCTCGCTGTGAGCAACCATTGTCGTTTGTCCGTCCCTCGCCACCCATACTTTGGATCATTTATATTCCTACTGGATTTGTAGGCAAATAAGGATTTCTCCGAGGGTCCGCAGGCAACCTGACACGACCATGTCCACCGGCCGGTCGTCTTATCCTTGACGGCGTGGGGCACGGACCGCCAAAACTTGGCTGTAACCCTTTACGGACAGACCTCGCCATGACCCAGATTCCCGCCGACATCTATGCCGAACAGGAAGACGTCGATGTCGACGCCCTGGCCAATCTCGGACCGCTCGCACCCCTGGCGGGCCTATGGGAAGGGACCAAGGGCCTGGACGTGAACCCCTTCTATGACGGGGAACGGCGTCAGGCCTTTGTGGAGACCATCGAGCTTCAGCCGATTGACCCTCAGTCTAACGGCCCGCAGCTTCTGTATGGCCTGCGCTACCACACCCACATCGTCAAACCCGGCGAGGTGGAGACCTATCACGACCAGGTGGGCTACTGGCTGTGGGAGCCGGCCACCGGGGCGCTGTTCCACTCCCTGACCATTCCCCGCGCGCAGATCGTGCTGGCCATGGGCCAGGCGGCAGCCGACGCCAAGACCTTCGAGGTGCGCGCCGAGCGCGGCTCGACCACCAACGGCATCTGTTCGGGGCCATTCATTGACGCGGCCTTCCGCACCGACAGCTTCCTGATGCGCGTGACCGTCAACGACGACGGAACCTGGTCCTATTTTGAGGACACAGTGATGACCGTCAAAGGCCGCTCTGAGCCCTTCCACCACACCGACCGCAACACCTTGCGGCGGGTGCAGGCGCCTGAGCCCAATCCCTTGGCCGAGGCGGAAGCGGGCTAATAATACCGGGGGATCGGGCCGATCTGCGGGGTCTGGTCCGGCAGGTCGACGAACAGTTCGTCGATGAAACACCAACCCCAGCCCTCGGGCGGATCATAGCCTTCGATGATCGGGTGGCCGACGGCATGGAAGTGCTTGGTGGCATGCCGGTTAGGCGATTCATCGCAACAGCCCACATGGCCGCACGTGCGGCACAGGCGCAGATGGAACCAGTCTGAGCCGATCTTCAGACAGTCCTCGCAGCCGCGCGCGCTGGGCGTGACATCGGCGATGCTCTTGTGATGACCGCAGCCGTCTTCGTCCATTCCCATGCTCCCTAATCCGCCAAAACCTGATGCAGGGCCGCCACCACCTGGGCGCCTTCGCCCACGGCCGCGGCCACCCGCTTGGTCGAACCGGCCCGCACATCGCCGATGGCGAACACGCCGGGCACGCTCGTCTCCAGAGGCATGGGCGCGCGACCGAATGCGGGCCAAGGCGCAGCGGTGGTCGGCTCTCCGGTGTGCACAAAGCCCTTGTCGTCGGTGGCGACCGGACATCCCTTGAGCCAGTCGGTGTTGGGATCGGCCCCGATGAACAGAAAGAGCCGACGGATCGGCACGGTCCAGTTTCGGTTGCTGTCGCGGTCACGAAACCGGGCGGCGGCCAGATCGCCCGACTCATCGCCGTCCAGCGCCGCCACCTCCGTACGCCGGTGCAGCTCCACATTGGGCAGGGCAGAGATGCGGTCGATCAGATAGCGCGACATGGAGGCTTCCAACCCGTCTCCACGCACCACCAGATGCAGCCGCCGCACCTTGGACGCCAGATAGACCGCCGCTTGGCCGGCCGAATTGCCCGCCCCGATCAGGGCCACGTCCTCGCCCTCGCATAGCCGCGCCTCCACGGGTGAGGCCCAATAGGACACCTGCCCGTCGAAGCGCTCGAGGTTGTCGATCCGGGCGCTGCGGTAACGGGCGCCGGACGCGATCACCACCGACCGAGCCTGGACCTTACTGTCGCCGCCGAGCGAAAGGCTGAACGGATCGCCGGGCTGGCGATCTTCTCCGCCACAGTCCAGCGATTGCACAGTCACGGGAATGGCGATCTCCGCCCCGAACTTGTGGGCCTGCGTATAGGCGCGCGCGGTCAGGGCCAAACCGGAGATTCCGGTGGGAAAACCGAGATAGTTCTCGATCCTCGCCGAGGCCCCTGCCTGGCCGCCGAATGCGCGGGAATCCAGCACCAGCACGGACAGGCCTTCGGAGGCGGCATAGACCGCCGTGGCCAGACCAGCGGGGCCGGCGCCCACCACCGCGACATCGAACACCTTACCCGGATCGAGCTCGGGCGTGATGCCGAGGCAGGCGCCGATTTCGCTGTCGGACGGCCGTTTGAGCACCATCCCGTTGGGGCACAAGACGATGGGAAGATCCTCGTCGCTCAGGGCTAGGTGCTCGACCATGGCCTGGCCCTCTCCGTCGTCCTTGGCGTCGAGCACCGCATAGGGATGGCCGTTGCGGCGCAGGAAGCCCTCGATCCGCACCAGGGTTGCGTCGCTCGGCCGACCGACCAGCACCGAGCCCGCCCCCCCGTCGCTGATCAGAGCGGTCCGGCGCAAGATAAAGGCGCGCATGACGATTTCCCCGACCTCGGCCGAGCCGACGATCAGGACCCTCAGGTGAGGGCCGTCGAAAATCAGGACTTCGCAGCCCTCCGGCCCCGCGCGGCCCTCAGCCAGGGAAGCGCCTGATCCCAACTGGCTGGTCTCGCCACTGATCTGGCCTGGGCCGTGGGCAGTGATCGGGGTCTCATGGCCCGCGCCGTCGCGCCGGATGACCTCGATCCTTCCACTCAGGACTAGGAAAGCGGGGGCATTGCGCTGGCCCACGGCGAACAGCGTCTCGCCCGATGCGAACACCTTGGGCTCCCCCGCAGCGAAGCGGCGGGCGGCGGCGACCTGGACGGGCGTCAGGACCGGGAAGACCTGATCGCGGCGGGTGTCGATGATGCTCACGGCGGACTTTCGGTAGTTTGGGCGGGCAACGCCATATCCGAACGCTTGGCGCGCGGATGCAACCGGAATCAGCGCCCTAAATCATCTGGCCTTAGACCCGCCGAAATCCTATGTCTCTGTGGCGCCGGCACGCCGGTTGGGAGGAGTTTATGGTGAAGCTGCGCTTTGTTGCCTTGCTGGCCATTTTTGCTGTGTCGGGTTGCGAAACGGCCGGACCGCCGCCGCCTCCCCCGCCGCCGCCAACGGTTCCCCGCGACGAGATCGTCATCCACGCCCCCTACCGGGCCGAGGATTTCGCCTGGTCGACCGCCATCGGATCGGCGCGCATCCACATCAGCACCGTCGCCGGGCGCAGCTGCACGGGCAACTCGGTCGCCCTAACGCCCGACACGCCCTATTCGCGCGAGCGCATTCGCGCCCTTTACGGGTCCGCAGAGTCCGCGAGTGAGCCGGTGGAGCGCGTGCGCAGTCGGGTGATCGGCAATGACAACGCGGATATGCGACGCTTTGTTCGGGCCGGTCGATGCGATGCAACCGGCGCCTTTTTCTTCGACGGCCTGCCCGCCGGCTCGTTCTTCGTGATCGCCGAAGTCAGCGATCCCCGCGGGCCCCGCGTGGTGATGCGCCGGGTGACCACCGCCGCCGGACGCCTGTCCAACGTGGCCTTGACCGCCGCCGCCAAACCCTAATCCCCGGTGTCCAGGGCTTGGGCCCGAGCAAGCAGGCGTTCCATCCCCCGGTCGCACACCCCATCCTGACGCAGGTGGTCCACCAGTTCGCGCAGATAGTCGATGTTGCGGCCGGACAGGCCCGTCGAACGGGCGATCAGGCGGGCCTGGGCCTCCGAATCCAGACGCCCGGCCCATTGCGGATGAGTCATGTCCGATAGGAAGGCCAGCGCAGCCACCCGACGCCCATCGACCAGTCGAATTTGCGCCACAGCCTCGACATAGGTTTCCGTCGGCTGTTCGCGCTCAAGCAGGTAGGCGTAGGTGGACGGCCAGTCGGCCTCCGCCACCCGATAGGCCCAGCCCCGGGTCGATCCCCCCGGCGCGAGACCCAGCACCAGGCCCGGCTGGACCGCCGTGCCGCGGTGATGGACCGAATAGATGCAGAAGGCGCGTCGTCGGCCATGGAGCGTTGCGCCGGTCCGTTCTACAAAGGCGAAACCCGGCCGCCACATCAGTGAGCCGTAGCCGAACACCCACCGGCCTTCGCCGTCTGCTTGCTTCACGCCCACTCCGCCCACCGAGATTGCGCCAGGACCATGCCCGAACCCGCCGACCCGAGTAAACCGCCCCATCGTCGCGTGAGCCGGTTCTGGCTCGTTGCGCCCTTTGTCTTGACAGCCCTGCTGGCCCTGGCCGGCTCTGTGGGGTGGTGGGTGGAGCGAATTAGGCTGGAGACCCGGCTGGACCAGACGACCAAGGCGCTCAAGGTCCAGGGCGTGGATATCTCCTGGACCAAGCGTGAGGTCAGCGGGTTCCCGTTCCGTCTCGATGTGACCTTGGTCGGCCCACGCATCGCCGACCGCTCCGGCTGGGCGCTGTCGGCGCCGCAGGTCGTGGGTGAGGCCTTCGCCTATGATCCGGGACACTGGATTTTCGGGGCGCCATCGGGCGTGACGCTCATGCGCCCCGGCAAGGGCGCGCTGGACGTGACCGGTCAGGCCCTGCGCATCAGTGTTTCACACCTGGGCTCGCCTGCGCCGCGCTGGTCCTTCCAGGGGCTGAAGCTGACATTTTCGCCCCGGCCGGGGGCTGTTCCCGCCATGCTTGCGGGCGCGGATTTGCTGGAGGCTCACCTGCAGCCGGGACCTGACGATCAGGCCGCCCTGTTAATCCGGCTGGACGCGGGCCGCTCGGCGGGATCCGGAGGGCTCAACGGCCCAGGCGAAGTCTTGGCTTTGACCTGGGATTCTCGACTGTCGCATATGAGCGCCCTGGCCGGCTTTGATTGGCCCGGTGCGGTCAAGCACTGGAGCGCTGCGGGCGGGACCATGAGCGTGAGCCAGGCGAAATTGACCCTGGGCGCTATCCAGCTGGAGACCCGCCCCGCCACCCTGACCGTAGGGGCCGACGGACGCCTGCAAGGGGTCATGCCCCTGGCCCTCAGTCAGGGCCGCGCCGCCCGAACCTTGCTGGGGACCGCACCCCTGAGCCTGACCTTCCAGAATGGCGCCGCCAGGCTGGGCCCCCTTGTCTTGGGTCCGGCTTTTCGAGTGTTCTGAACACGAGTGTGCTGAATTTGAAGTTCGCCCGCCTATTGGATCGTGCTCGGAGTGAACTTCAAATTCGAAAAAGCACACTCGAATCATATGTTTCTAGTGTGGCTGAAGATTCAGAAATTCGCTCCTCGCCCTCCATAATGCTCAGGCGAATTTCTGAATCGCCACACGAGGTTGCGCGCCAAGCCTCAAGGTTTATGGTCCGCGCCTCTTTCGGGGGAGACCATGGACGACCCAAAACCGCTGTCGCTGGACGCCGTACGCCGCCGGATCGACGAGATCGATGAGGGGCTATTGCGCCTGATCGACGAGCGCGCGCAGCTGTCCGCGGCGGTGGCGCAGGCGAAGAAAGCCGCCGGCGACGGAGAAGCGTTCGGCCTGCGACCCGCGCGCGAAGCCCAGATCTTGCGCCGCCTGCTGTCCCTGCGCACTGCCGCCTCGCCTCAGCTCATCGTCAGTCTTTGGCGCCAGTTGATGGCCGACAGCTTGGCGCGACAGGGCTCCTATCATCTGTCGGTGTGGGGTGGGCCGAACGGGCCGCGACTGATGGAGCAGGTTCGCCTGCGCTTCGGCGCGGCGCCGCAGGTGAACCTTGCGGCCGAGCCCGCCCAGGCCCTCGCCGCAGCCAAGACTAAGGGCGGTGTTGGGGTGCTGGCGCTGGCGGCCGACAACGCCTGGTGGGGCCGACTGCTGGCCGAGCCACGGCTCAATGTGTTCGCCGCCTTGCCTGACCTGGCCGGTTGGGGTCCGACCATCGCCCTCGCCGTGGCTGAGGTCGACGTCGAACCGTCGGGGGGCGATGAAACCTTCTGGGTCACTGACGCCCCCGCCTCAGCACCGTCCATCGCCGACGCCCTCAGCCGTGACGGCTTGGCCGGCAGCCTGTTGGTGCAAGCCGGCGGCCTGAAACTGTTCAGCCTGGCGGGCTATGTCCAGCGCGACGACCAGCGCTTGACGCGCGCGCCGGGCGAACTGAAAGGCGTGATTGGGGCTGCATCGGCGCCCTTCGACGTGTAAGCCCACTGCATGACCGCGCCCCCAACCGTCGAAGACCGTCCCGAGCCCAAGCCCGGCATTCTGGACATCGCCCCCTACGTCCCCGGCAAGTCCAAGGGCGCGCGCGCGGACGTGGCGACGGTCAAGCTGTCGTCCAATGAAAACATCTTGGGTTGCAGCGCGGACGCCAAGGCGACCTATCTGGCCGCCGCCGAGCGCCTGAACCTCTATCCGGACTCCACCGCCTCGGTCCTGCGCAGCGCGGTCGCCGGGCATTTCCATCTGGAGCCCGAGCGCCTGCTGTTCGGCTGCGGATCGGACGAAATCTTCGCCCTGTTGAACCAGACCTATCTGCAGCCCGGCGACAACATCGTGATGGGCCAGTTCGGCTTTGCGGCCTATGCCATCGGCGCGCGGGCCAGTGGCGGCGAGGTGCTGTACGCGGCCGAGCCGCAGCTGCGCACCAACGTCGACAATATGCTCGCGCTGGTCAATGAGCGGACCAAGCTGGTGTTTTTCGCCAATCCCTCCAATCCCACCGGCACCATCATCACCGATGCGGAGGTCCGCAGGCTGCACGAAGGTCTGCCAAGCGACGTGATCCTGGTGATCGACGGCGCCTATGCCGAGTTCTGCTCGGACCCCAACTTCAACGTGGGCCTGGATCTGGCGCGCGAGGCGCCCAATGTGGTGGTCACCCGCACCTTCTCCAAGCTGCACGGCCTAGCCGCCCTGCGCGTGGGCTGGGCCTATGCGCCCGCAGCGGTGGCCGCAGCGGTGGAGCGTATTCGCCTGCCGTTCAACACTTCGACCGCCGCCCAGGAAGCGGCCGTGGTGGCCCTGTCGGACTTCGAGTTCCAGGCCCGTTCGGTGGCCCTGGTGGAGACCTGGCGGCCTTGGCTGGCGCAGCAGATCGGCGGGCTGGGGCTGGAGGTTACGCCATCTCAGGCCAACTTCCTGCTGATCGGCTTTCCCAAGTCGCCGGATGCGCGCGACGCCCGGGCGGCCGAAGCGTTCCTGGCCGATCAGGGCTATCTGGTGCGCGGCCTGACCAACTACGGCCTGCCCAACCATTTGCGCGTCACCATCGGCCTGGAAGACCACAACCGCGCCGTGGTCGAGGCCCTGGCCGCCTTCATGGGCGGCGAGGCGCCATGACCGCGCCGCTGTATGAGCGGATGGCCCTGATCGGCTGCGGCCTGATCGGCGGCTCGTTAGCGCGGGCGACGCGGGCAAAGGGTCTGGTCGGTGAGATCGTGGTGGCCGAACGGGGCGCCGCCAAGGACCGGGTCGAGGCCCTGGGGCTAGCCGACCGCGTGACTGATGACGCCGCCGATGCCGTCAAAGGCGCGGACCTGGTCGTCTTCGCAACCCCAGTGGGCGCCATAGCCGAGGCGGCGGCGCGGGCTGCGCCTGCCTACAAATCCGGCGCCACCATTACCGACGTGGGCTCAGTCAAGGGCGCGGCCGCCAAGGCCATGCTGGCCTCCGCGCCGCAAGGCGTGTTCGTCATTCCCGGCCACCCCATCGCCGGCACCGAACAGTCCGGCCCGGACGCAGGGTTCGCCGAATTGTTTGACAATCGCTGGGTGATCCTGACGCCCCAGACCGAGGGCGATCCGGCCTATGACGCGGCGGTGAGTAAGCTGTCAGCGCTGTGGACCGGCATGGGCGCCAAGGTCGAGCTGATGGATGACCAGCACCACGACCTGGTCCTGGCAGCCACCAGCCACCTGCCCCACCTGATCGCCTACAACATCGTGGGCACGGCGGCTGATCTTGAAACCGTGACCCAGGCCGAAGTCATGAAGTACTCCGCCGGGGGGTTTCGCGACTTCACCCGCATCGCCGCCTCTGATCCGATCATGTGGCGCGACGTATTTCTGACCAACAAGGATGCGGTGTTGGAGATCCTGGGCCGCTTCACCGAAGACCTACAGGCCCTGTCCCGCGCCATCCGCTGGGGCGAAGGCGACAAGCTGCAGGAACTGTTCACCCGCACCCGGGCAATCCGACGGGGGATCATCGAGGCCGGACAGGAAACAGCCGAGCCCGATTTTGGCCGCCATCATGGGGTAGCGCCGGTAACCTCGCCCAAGGGCGACAACGAACCGTCGACCTGAGGGGGCCGCATGAGCGAAGGGCACGACCACGCGCACGATCATGGCCACGACCATGACCACGCTCACGGTCATGACCACGGCGCCCACGCCCATGGTCATGGCCACAGCCATGCTCCGCCGCCGGACGATTGGCGATACGGGGTGGGCATCGGCCTGAATCTGACCTTTGTCGTCGCCGAAGCGGTCGCCGGCTATTTCGCCAATTCCACCGCCCTGTTCGCCGACGCGGGCCACAATCTGTCAGACGTTCTGGGCTTGGCCCTGGCGGGCGGCGCGGCCTGGCTGGCGCGCCGGCCTGGCGGCGAGCGACGCACCTATGGCTTTGGCAAGGCCACGATCTTCGCCGCCCTGATCAACGGACTGCTGCTGGTTCTCGCGTCCGGCGCCATCGTGTGGGAAAGCCTCCAACGGCTGACATCGCCCGAACCGGTAAAGGCGAGCGTGGTGATGATCACAGCCGCGCTGGGCGTTCTGATCAACGGCGGCGCCGCCCTGTTGTTCATGCGCGGCCGGCACGCTGACGCCAATGTACGGTCCGCGTTCCTGCATATGGCGTCGGACGCCGTCATATCCTTAGGGGTGATTATATCCGGATTGATGATCGCCATGACGGGCGCCCTGTGGCTCGACCCCTTGGTCAGCCTGGTGATCGTGACCGTGGTGCTGGTCGGGACCTTCGGTCTTCTGCGCGACGCCACCGACATGGCCCTGGACGCCGCGCCGCCGGGCCTAGACGTAGCGGCGATCCGCCGTTTCCTGAGTGAACAGCCGGGCGTATCCGAGGTCCACGATCTGCACGTCTGGGCCATGGGCTCGTCCACTTCGGCCCTGACCGTGCATTTGGTGCGACCTGAGCCCTCGGGAGACGACGACGCCTTGCTTCAGAGCATCTGCAGGGAAGCGACGAAGCGGTTCGGCATCGATCATGTCACCATCCAGATCGAGCGGAACGCCTTCCACTGTCACAGGCACCACCCCTAGAATTGTCATCCTCGGGGCGCCGGAACGGCGAACCCGGGGACCCAGCAGCGATGACCTGAACGCGCGATTCAGCGCCCAGCTTCGAGGGGCGCGCTTGCTGGGTCGTCGGACAAACGCTGCGTGTTTTCCGAGGATGACATTTGAGAGAAATTCACTCTCGATTTGGCTGAAGCTCCGGATCGATGCCCGCCATAAGCGCGGCTAAGGCCAAGGCGTCCCTGTCCTTGGCGCTCAACTTCGCGAGGCGCGCTTGCGCCGTGACGCCATCGGGCGCGCCCTCGACAATGCGGCCGTCTTTCATGATCAGCACGTGATCGGCCAGTCTCGCCACCTCCGCTGGATCGTGACTGACGTAGAGCACCGGGATGGCCAGGGTTTGGTGCAGACGCTCCAGATAGGGCAGGATCTCCGCCTTGGCTGCGACGTCCAGACTGGACAGGGGCTCATCCATCAGCAGCAAGCGAGGCTGGGTCAGCAGGGCCCTCCCCAGGGCCGTCCTTTGCCGTTCGCCGCCGGACAGATTGGCGGTCGAGCGGTCCAGCAGAGGCGCTAGGCCTAGCCAATCAACCACCTCATCCCAGGCAATCGGGGCGGCGGAATTCACCGCACGCTTTTGCGCGTAGAGCAAATTGCCCCTCACGGTCAGGTGGCTGAGCAGACTGGCGTCCTGGAACACGAAACCCACCGGTCGCCGGTGCGCGGGGACAAAGTGGTCCTTGTCCTGCCAGGACTCGCCGTCAAGGCGCACATCGCCGGGTAGGCGGGTGAGCCCGGCGATACAGCGCAGCAAGGTGGTCTTGCCCGATCCGGAGGGGCCCACCAGGGCGGTGACGCCCTGGGGCGCGAGCCTTAAGGCGGCGTCCAGCTGGAACGTCCCCAACTGGCCGCTCAGCCGCGCCTTCAGCCCCTCGCTCATGGGACGGACTTGATCGAGCGCCGCTCGACCAACAACAGAGTCAGCAGCACCAGGAAGGCGAAGATCAACAGCGCCGCAGCCAATTTATGGGCCTCCCCGAACTGCAGGGATTCCACCAACTGGTAGATACGGATCGACAGGACCTCGGTCTTGCCGGGGATACCGCCGCCGATCATCAGCACCACGCCGAACTCACCCACCGTATGGGCGAACACCAGGACGGCGGCCGTGAGAAAGCCGCGCCGGGCCAAGGGCGCGGCCACGCTGAAAAAGGCGTCTAGCGGCGAGGCCCGCAGGGTCGCAGCGACCTCTAGTGGCCGATCGCCGATGGCCTCGAAAGCGTTGCGCAAAGGCTGCACCGCGAAAGGGAGCGAATAGACCATCGAGCCAATCACCAGGCCGGTGAAGGTGAAGGCCAAGGTGCGCACGCCAAAGGGATGCAGCAGACTCATCATGGGGCTGGAAGGCGCCAAGGCGATCAGCAGGTAAAAGCCGATCACCGTCGGCGGCAGGACGATGGGCAGGCAGACCGTCGCGGCGATGATCTCCTTCCACCATGCCGGCCGGCGCGCCAGCCACCAGGCCAAGGGCGTGGCGAACACGATCAGCAGGACGGTAGTGACAGCGGCCAGCCTGACCGTGGTCCAGATGACGTCAGCCAAGGTCAATCAGCCTCATAGCCGTAGGACTTGATGATCGCGATGGCTGCGGGGCTCCTAAGGAACTTCATGAAAGCTGTGGCCGCCGGGTTCCTGGCGCCGGTCTTGAGCAGCACCGCCTGTTGGTCGATGGGCGCATGGTCAGCGGCGGGGACCAGCCACCGCGAGCCGCCGGTCTCGTTGATCACTTGGGACAGGGCCACAAAGCCGAGCTCGGCCGCGCCGGTGGCTACGAACTGGTAGGCCTGGGTGATCGATGAGCCCTGCACGAGCCTGGGCTGAACCTTATTGTAGACGCCGAGCTTTTTGAGGGTGTCGATGGCCGCTTGGCCATAGGGCGCGGAGGCCGGATCGGCGATGGACAGCTTGGCGAATTGGTCTGAGCGCAGCACCGCGCCCTTGCCATCGACCAGCCCCGGGGTCTTGGAGAACAACACCAGGCGGCCGACGGCATAGGTGAAGCGGGAGCCCGCCACCGAATATCCGTCGGCTTCCGCCTTTCGCGGGCGCTCAGCATCCGCTGACAGGAACACCTCGAACGGCGCCCCCTTGCTGATCTGGGTGTAGAACTGGCCCGATGAGCCAAAGCTCAGCACCGCCTCGTGACCCGTGGCCGCCTTGAACGCGGCGGCAATCTGCTTGGCAGGGTCGGTGAAGTTAGAAGCCACCGCCACCTGGGTCTGAGCGGCCAGGGCCGGGGCGCCGCCCAGCGACAGGACGACGCTCATAAAGGCCAGGGCAAACAGAGAGGCGCGGCGGGCAGACACGATGGGCGTCCAACTTACGAAGGAAGTTATATCGGGTGGAACATAGCGTGGGGGCGTGGCGCTTGAAACCCCGGCTCTAAACCATTCCGGCGGCGCCCAGGATCGCCGCGCAGCCCAACATCCATAGAGGGTTCAGTTTGGTGCGCCAGATCAGGGTGGCGGACGCCGCCGTAACGGCTGCGCCGCGCCAATCTGCATCTGCGCCCTTGGCCAAGAGAAAGCCGCTGGCCCCGACCAGGCCGACCACCACGGGCGCGATTCCGGCCTGCACCCAGACACGCCAGGGCCGGTCATGTATCCGCCGCCACAGCCCGGCGACAACGTAGGCCAGGATGGATGAGGGAATGCACATGGCCAGGGTCGCCACCACGGCCCCCCAGCCCCCGGCCACGCGCCAGCCGATCACCGGCGCGATGATCAGATTGGGGCCTGGTGCAGCCTGGGCCACGGCGAACAGCTGGGCGAACTGGCGGTCGCTCATCCAATGGCTGACCTCGACCACCTGGCGGTGCATTTCCGGGGCAATGGCGTTGGTGCCGCCCACGGCCAACAGGGACAGAACGGCGAAATGGGCGGCCAGGGTGGGCAGGCGGGACGGTTCGCTCATGGCCCGACACCGATGGTTCGGACGCGGCGCGCCCAGGCGATGGCGATCCCCGCCGGGGCGGCGACCAGCAGAACGGGGACCAGAGGCAGGTGCAGGAAGCCGGCGGCGATCAGCACGCCCAGGCCCGGCGGAACGGCCAGGATCGGGTCCCTGACCACCAGGGGAACGGCCATCTTGATCGCCGAGCCCAGGATCAGGCCCGACGCCGCCGGCGCCACCGCTCCCATCACGTGGGCCACCATCGGCATGTCGGAAAAGCGTACGTACAGCGCAGCCAACCCCACGGCGATCAGGCTGGGCGCGGCGACGATGCCGCTCAGGGCGGCGACCGATCCGGTCCAACCGTGAAAGCGCGCGCCCAAGATCACCGATAGATTGACGATGTTCGGTCCCGGCAGGAATTGGCCCAGACCCAGCAGCTCTATGAACTCATCCGGCGTCAGCCAGCGCGTCTCCTCCACGATCATGCGCCGACCCATGACGAAGACGCCCCCGAACCCGCGCACGCCCGCCCACATAAAATGCAGGAACAGCTCGGCGTGGGTTGGAATCGGCGGGGGCGAAGGCTCGGGAGCAAGCATCGCTGCAAACCTAATTGCGTTCGGACATTGGCGGCAAGCTGAGCATTACGCCACAAAGCTGGACGTGGCGCACAGGCCGTTTAGGTTAAGGCAAGCCTTGCGGGCGGCCGACCACGGCTCGCTCCAAAAACGAATAGGTTTGGGAGGAATGGTGATGACAAACGCCCTCGGCAAGATTTCGCTCGCGGTTCTGGCGGCGGCCTGCCTGGCCGGAAGCGTCGCCCAAGCGCAGGACGCCAAGCCCCCCGCACATAACCCTCAGGTGGACGAGCGTCCTGAGGTGATCGTTTCGCCGGACATCGGGACCGATGGCAAGGTGACCTTCCGCATCAAGGCGCCCAAGGCCGCCGAGGTGCTGCTGAACGCCAGCATCGGCGAAAACACGCCTAAGCCGCCGGGCACAGTGAAGGATCAGCCGGACCAATGGAACGTTCCGATGCAAAAAGGTCCGGGCGGCATATGGTCCGTCACCCTGACCATGGAGCCGGAAGTCTATCGCTACGCTTTCCTGGTGGACGGCGTGCGCTCGCTCGATCTGGCCAACCCCGACATCAAGTCCCGCGGCGTCACGCCCTGGAGCTATTTCGACGTCCCCGGCAATCCGCCCCGCTTTGACCAGCGCCAGGACGTACCGCACGGCTCCGTGCAATACCGCACCTATCGCGTCTCGGGCTCCGGCGCCGTGCATACCGTCGTGATCTACACGCCGCCTGGGTACGAGGCTCATCCGACAAAGAAGTATCCGGTCCTGTACCTGTTCCACGGCGGCGGCGATTCCGAGGAGGGCTGGAGCAAGATCGGCAAGGCCGGCGAGATCGAGGAAAACCTGCTGGCCCAGCACAAGGCCGTCCCCATGCTGATCGTCATGCCCTATGGCGACATCCCCGGCGACGCCACCGCCCTGCCCGCCATCGAGACGTTCGGCAACGAGTTGTTCAACGACATCATGCCGATGGTCGAGAAGACCTATCATGTGCGCGCCGACCGCGACGGCCGGGCCATCGGCGGGGTTTCGATGGGCGCGGGCCAGGCCTTTACCCTGGGCCTAAGGCACATGGACAAGTTCGCATGGGTCACCGAATTCAGCGTCGGCGCCTTCCTGTCGCCCAAGTTCGACATGGATAAGCAGGTCCCCGGCCTGCTGAAGGACCCCAAGACGGTGAACCGCAAGCTGAAGCTGCTGTTCCTGGGCGTGGGCACGGAAGACACCCGCTATCCGGGGCTGGTCAAGGTGGACAAACTCCTGACCCAGGCCGGCATCCATCACGAGATGCACACCACCCCTGGCGAACACGAATGGAAGGCGTGGCGCCACCTGCTGGCGGCCGCCATGCCCAAGCTGTTCCAGCCGGCAATATAGGGACCCATCCAGACCTTGCCGGGGTAAACGCAGCAAGGTTGAAGCCTGGCCGTGAACGCGCCATGATCGCTGCACGCCTGTCGGCCTGGAGGAGTGATCCCTCATGAGCGCCTGCTTTTTTCATCTGGCCGCAGCCCTGGCCCTGGCGCCGTCGCCGGACATGGCCAGCGATCCCAAGGACTTGAGCGCTGGGTTCTGGAGCGACTGGCAGACCGTCAAACAGAGCGAACACTGGCAGAATCTGCAAAAATCAGTCGGTCTGCAGGGCGAGACGGTCAACGCCATAGGTCAGGCTGCGAAAAGCGGAAAGCAGGCGGTGGTCGATACAGCTCTGACAACGCCCGCTCAGGCGGCCAAATTCATGACCGGAGCGGCGTCTGACACCAAGGCCCTGGGCGTCGATCAATCGGTCGCCACGGTTTTGGCCATGCGCGCGACGCCAAAGACCGTGGCCGCAGCCGCCCCCTTGATCCCGGTCGAAGCTCGCCCCGCCGCCCACCTGATCGCCACGACCATGACCCGAGGCATAGCCGGTCTGCCGGGCATATACCTCGGCGACATCGACCACCCGAATTACGAGAGCGGTGGCGGCGGCGGCGAGGAGCGCGGGGCGGCGCCGGCAGGTTACGCACCCGTCTCCGGTGGATCGGTGGGATGTCCGGGCCGATGACGCGTACTCCCACCTATGCCGCCCGTTGCCAAGCGCTCGCCGGAGGGCTTGGCTTGGCTGGTCTCGCGGTATCGGGCGCGGCGCTGGCCAAGCCCAAGTCGCGGGCCAAGGCCGGTTCCGCTGGCCAAGGTCCACCCGTGCTGGGTCAGGCAAAGGCGCCCAAACGCTTTTCCCTGTGGGGCAGCCTGACCTGTCCCTATACGGCCGCGCTCTATCCGGTCCTGGCCAAGATCGTGCAGGACAATCCTGATCGCGTGGCGCTCACCTGGCGGCATTTTCCCGCCCATCCGCCCGATCCGGCTTTGCACGTGGCCGCCCTAGCCTTTGCAGGCCCTCACTTCTGGGGCTTTGTCGGCGATGTGCTGGCCATTGTCTGGGCCGACGGGGGCAGCTATGAGCGCCTGACCCCAGATAAGCTGTCCGAGTTGGCCCAGGCCCAGGGCGGCTCGCAAGCCGGCTTGACCGCCGCCTATGCCGACGCCGCCAAGTGGAAAACAGTCAAGGATGACTTTTTGGCAGGCCAGCTGATGGGCGTGGTGCGTACGCCGGGCCTGTTCTACGATGGCTATTTCCTGACCGCAGCCGGAATGCCCAGCGATCTGCCGGGCTTCGACAAGGCCTTGCGGGCGATGGTCGCGGCGGGCTAAGGCGCCTGACGGCGATTGCGAATGACATCGCCGCCATCGTCGAACAAGGTCTCTCGCTTGCGTCTTGGACCCACTGTTGCCTTGGGCCTATTGGCTTTGATCGACGGCCTCGGCCCCGTTTCGCGCGCTCAGCCGCCGGCGCCGGAGCGAGACCTCGTCCAGGTGCTGGGGGACGATATTCAGAGCGGCAGGGTCACGCTGGCGCAGGCTGCGGCAAGCCCCTGGGGCTATCTGCCTGCCCTGCTCAAGGCGCTGAACATCTCTGTCGATTCCCAGGTGCTGGTGTTCTCCAAGACCAGCCTTCAGGCCGACAAGATCGGGCCAAAGACCCCGAGGGCGATCTACTTCAATGACGATACCGCAGTGGCGGGAGTCCCGGGGGGCCGGCTGACCGAGATCATCACGGCCGGAACCGATGGCCAAATCGCCTTCTACACCCTGGACACAGCGCTCATCGCCACTCCCAAAATCGAGCCGGAGGGCGAGCTTTGCTATAGCTGCCACGGCACGGTGAACACCTGGGCGGCCGGCATGATCGTCGCCAATGTCATTCCCCAGGAGGACGGCGCGCCGCTCATTCTGACGGTGGAGCGATTGTTCGACATCACCGACTCCACCATCCCTTTCGACCAGCGCTGGGGCGGATGGTACGTGACCGGAAAGCACGGCGCTCTGCGCCACAACGGCAACGTCCGCCTGGCGGACGATAGCGCCAGCGAACTCGATACGGATCCCGGTCAAAACCTGACCGACCTGACCGCGCTGGTCGACCTCAAGCCCTATCTCGCCCCGACCAGCGACATCGTCGCCCTGATGACGCTGGAGCATCAGTTGGGCGCAATGAACAGGATCTGGACGCTCCAGGCCCAGGCCCGCGCCCTGGCGGCGACTGGACCCCCGAGATTGACCCCGGCAGAATTGGATCAGTCGATCGAGGACCTCGTCGCCTACCTCGTCGGGGTCCATGAAACGCCCCTGCCCAGTCCAGTAAAGGGGGTGTCCAGCTTCACCCAGACCTTCCAGGCGCGCGGACCCCGGGACGCCCACGGCCGCAGCCTCAGGGATTTCGACCTGCAGACCCGGCTGTTCCGCTATCCGCTGAGCTACACGATCTACAGCCGGGCGTTCAACGGCATCGACCCGGCCCTGCGTGAGCGGATTTACAGGCGGCTGTTCGAGGTCCTGAGCGGCGCGGACACCTCCCCGACCTTCGCGCGCCTGACGGCTGAAGGTCGACGGGCGGCGTTCGAAATCCTTAGGGACACCAAGCCCGATCTGCCGGCCTACTGGCGGACGTCGCGCGGCTAACTGCGCCTGATCTGAACCAGCATCACCCCCACAATCGTCAGGGCAATACCGATGGCGCGTTGCAAATCAACCGGCTGCCGCAGCGCGCCCAGCCAGCCGAACTGTCCGATCAGCGAGGAGATGACGATCTGGGCCGCCACCACGAACAGAATCGTCGGGCCAACGCCGAAACGAGGCGTGAGGTAGGTCGCGCTGACGCCGTAGAAGGCGACCATCAGGCCGCCCAGGTATTGGTGCAGCGGAGCCTGCCTCAGCGCCGTCCAGTTCGGCCCAGCGCCGCTGAGGGCCGCAAAGCTCAGAGCCGTGGCGAGGCCGACAGCCATGAGCACAACGGTGGCCCATTGCGGTGAGCCCAGCCCGCGTCCCAGCCCGCCGTTGAGCGTCGCCATCACCGGAATCAAAGCGCCCGCCACAAACGCCCACGCCGCATAGATCCATGCCGTCATGACCCTGCCCGCCAATGCCGCTACCATGACCTGAAAATCTACCCCGGATCTTGCCGGCTTCCCACCGCGATGAGACAGGACAAGGCCATGCCTCTGCGACCCGTTCCAAGACGCGCTCTTTTGGCGGGGGCCGGCGCCCTCGCCGTCGCCTCCTCCCTGCCCGTCCATGTCAGGGCGCAAGACAACGGCGATCTGGCCAAGGTGCTGATCGCCACCGACAAGGGCGACATCCTGGCGTTGCTTGAGGTCGGCAAGGCGCCGATCACCTGTGCCAACTTCCTGCGCTATGTGGACGGCGCGCGCTATGACGGCGCCAGCATCTACCGGGCGGTCCAGGCGCCGGGCGCGCCGGAAGTCGGTCTGATCGAGGGCGGCATTGATGACTCGCGCAAGCTCTATCCGCCCGTCGCCCACGAGAGCACCGCGCTCACGGGCCTGAAACACCTGGACGGAACCCTGTCCATGGCGCGCGACGCGCCCGGGACGGCGGCTTCGGATTTCTTCGTCTGCGTGGGCCCAGCCTCGTACCTAGACGCCAATCCCGCCGCTTCAGGCGATGGCGCGGGCTACGCCGCCTTCGGCCAGGTGCTGCAAGGCATGGAGGTCGTGCGCGCGATTCTGGCCCTGCCGGCTACCGGGGTAGCCCGCAACCCGTCCATGCAGGGTCAGATGCTCGATCCGCCGGTTCGGATCTTGAGCATGAAGCGAACGGGCTAGGCGCGCCCCACCAGCGATCGGCGGCGGCATCCGGCAACCTGTGCCGTAACTGCACGTTCCCCTGTCTCCCGCAGCAGGCGACAGACCGATGACAGCGCAATTTCACCGACCCTTGGCGGCCATGCTCGTCCTCGCGTTCGCACCCAACTTCGCTGCGGCCATGACGCCGCAGGAGCTGTTCGCCAAACTATCGCCCACGATCTGGGTGGTGCGCGCCCAGCACGGCGACAGCCCGGTTCTCGGCGTCGGCAGCGCCGTGGCCATCACGCCGCGCCTGTTGGTGACCGCCTGCCACGTGGTGGAGAAAGCCACCGACGTCACCATCGCCCGTGACAGCGGCAAACGGGTGGTGAAGATCGACACCGTCACCCACGACCCCGACCACGGCCGGGACCTTTGCCTTTTGACCACCGCAGAGGCGCTTCCAGCCGTGCCGGCGGTGATCGCCCCCATTGAAAGCGTCAAGGTCGGCGAGAAGGTCTACGCCATCGGCAGCCCCCTGGGTCTGGAGCTCAGCCTGACCGACGGCCTGGTCTCCGCCCTTCGCGTGGCCCCGAATGAGACCCTGCCCGCCATCCAGACATCGGCGCCCATCGCACCGGGGTCCAGCGGCGGCGGCTTGTTCGACGAGGAGGGCCGGCTGGTCGGCGTGACCGTCGCCATCGCCTCCAAGGAGACCGACAACCTGGCCTTCGCCTATCCTGCCCAGTGGGTAATGGAGCTGCCGACCCGCATCGAGACGGCGCGAAAGCGCTGGTTGACGACTCTGGCCGCCAACGGCGTGGCCATTAGCCCCGACGGCTCACCGACAGGGTCGGGCTTCGCCGCTATCGACAATCTCGCAGCGGTGCCGACCGGCGCCAACAAGACCGGCATCGACGACGCCTACAAACAGTTCCTATTGCTGAACAAGCCGCGCGCCTTCCTGCTCACCAGCGACGGCCGTTGGGGAGCGGTCAGCGACGCCGACGCGCTGGATGGACTCTTGAAGGATTGCTCGAACCGAAAGGTGCAGTGTGGACTGTACGCCATCGACGACACGGTCGTCTGGCGGCCCACCAACGCGGCTCCGTCGCCTGCCGCGAAGCCGTGACTGCGACCGGCCAAAAGGCCTGCTATCGACGTCCTCCACCGCGCAGCGGGGGAGGACGTGTGTTCACCCCAAAAATTCCGCCGTCGCCTCTATCGCCTCCACCAGCCCCATGCGCTTCAGCTCCACCCCCGGCGGCAGACTGGTGAACAGGCGGGTGGGCGCGGCGGCGTCCAGCATGACGAACACGCCCTTGTCGTCGGCGCGGCGGATCAGGCGGCCGAAAGCCTGGGCGATGCGGGCGCGGGCGATGCCGTCGTCATAGCCATTGCCGCCGAAGCGCAGACGGCGGGCCTTGTGCAGCAGGTCCGGGCGCGGCCAGGGCACGCGGTCAAACACCAAAAGGCGCAAAGAGCGGCCGGGCACGTCCACGCCATCGCGAACGGCGTCGGTCCCCAGGAGGCAGGCGTTCTCTTCCGCCCGGAAAATGTCCACCAGGGCGCCGACTTCCAGCGGCTCCACGTGCTGGGCGTAGAGCGCCAGCCCCTTCTCCGCCATGGGCGCGGCGATCTTGTCGTAGACGGCTCTTAGCCTGCGAATGGCGGTGAACAGGCCCAGCCCACCGCCCCCGGCCGCCAGGAACAACTCGCGCATGGCGGCGGCCACTTGGCGCGGGTCCTCGCGGCCCACATCGGTGACGACGAAGGCGCGGGCGTTGGCGGCGTAGTCGAAGGGCGAGGCCAGGCGCAGGGTCTTGGGCCGGTCGGGCAGTCGCGCGGCGCCGGTCCGCATCTCGGCGATGGCGAAGGGATCATCCAGCGCCGGATCGGCCAGGGTCGCGCTGGTCACCAGCACCCCATGCGCGGGCGCCAGCACCGCCGCCTGCAGGGGCTCAGTAGGATCAACCCAATGGCGGCGATAGGCGATGTCCACCACCCGGCCGAACTGGAAAGACGCCTCCAGCCAGTCGACGAAATCCGGGTCGTCTTCGCTGTTTTCGTCTAGGGCCTGCAGCATCGAGCGCCAGGCCGGCAGGGTCATGCGCGCGCGCCGGTCCAACCCGCGCAAGGCCCCTTCGATGCGCGAGCGTTCGGAGGCGGGCAAGGTGGCGGCCTCGTCGTCCAGCAAGTCCTCCAGGCCACGCGCCAGGGCCAGCAGCGGCGCCTCGACGGCGGCGAGCGCCGAGGCCGCTGCGCGCGCCGCCTCGCGCACCAGATCGATGGCCGGGCGCGCCGCGCATTCCTGGCCGATGTCGGAGGGCGCGGCGCGGGCGCGCAGCTGCTCCAGAGCCGCCGTCAGGAAGTGCTCGATCGCCCCCATGGGATTGACCTCGCCCGAGGGCGGGGCGATGCGGCCGGACCAGCCTTCGCCCGGCAGGGCGGCGGCGGCGAGGATGGCGGCGTGCAGGGCCTGTTTGGCATCCTCGCGCTCGCCGACCATGTCCATCAGGCGGGTTTCCAGTCCCCGCCCCCGGCGGCCACGCCCTTCCGGCCCCCGGATCCAGCGGCGCAGTTCGGCCGCTTCGGCCCCGGACAGGGCGGCGGAAAAGGCGGCGTCGGCCGCGTCGAACAGATGGTGGCCCTCGTCGAATACGATGCGCTTGAGGACGGTGGACTCCCCATCCGCCTTGGCCCCCCGCGCAGCGCGGGCGCCGTCGAAGGCGGCTTGGGTCAACACCAGGGCATGGTTGGCGATCACCAAATCGGCCCGTCTTGAGGCGCGCACCGCCTTCTCGATGAAGCAGGCGCGGTAATGCACGCAGCCCGCGTGCACGCACTCGCCGCGCCGGTCCACCAGATTGGCCGGGCTCGCTTGCCCCTGGGGGCTGACGGCGAACAGGGTGGGCAGCCAGGCGGGAAAGTCTCCGCCGGTCATGTCGCCGTCACGGGTGGCCCGCACCCAGCGGGCGGTCAGGGCCATACCGATAAGGTCGCCATTGCCGAGTTGGGCGGCCTGGACGCCATCCTGCAGGTTCAATAGGCACAGGTAGTTCTCGCGGCCCTTGCGCACCACCGCCTTGCGGGCGCGGACGGCGGGATCGGGATGGATCGCGTGGCTCTCGCGCTCGATCTGCCGCTGTAGGGCGCGGGTGTAGGTGGAGACCCACACGCCCGGCCCATTGGCCTCCGCCCACAGGCTAGCGGGCGCCAGATAGCCCAGCGTCTTGCCCACGCCCGTGCCGGCTTCCGCCAGCATCATTCGCGGCTCGCCCTCACGCTCGCGCGGCTGAAAGATGTGCGCGGCCTCGTGAGCGAAATCGGCCTGGGTCGGCCGCGCCTCGTCCAGGCCGGCGCGGGCCAGCAGATCGGCCAGACGGCGGCGCGCGGACTCCCCGTCGATGGGCGTCGAACCCGGCTCGCCCGGCGGCGCCTGATCTTCCCATTCGGGAATGCGGCCCCAGACCTCCATGCCCGAGCCGCGAAAGCCCTCACGCACGGCCTGGGTGCGCACGGCGGTGATCGCAGGCCCCGCCCAGGCCCAGCCTGCGCGGCCGAGGGTTTCGGCCAAGGCCAGGGCCTCCTCGCGCGACGGCCAGGGCGCGGCAGCCAGTTCGGCCAGAAGCTGGCGGCAAGACTCCTGAAGGCTGGCGGCCTGATCGGCCACGCTCACGGGTTCAGGCAGGCCGAGCGCCTGGGCGAGACCCACCGCAGAGGGCGCGCAGAACTTGGCTGGGCGCACAAAGGCGTAGAGCTCAAGCGCGTCGAACAGGCTCTGTGAGCGGGGCGGGGTGGACAGGCCAAGCCTGCGGGCGGTCAGGCCCGCGTGCGCCACCAGCACCGGCCCCCGCTCGAACAGAGCCCGCGCTTCAGGCGGCCGCACCGCCCGCGCGCCTTGGCCATCTGCCAGGGCGCAGCGGGGACCGGGCTGGGCCACCAGGGCCGTAGCGAGATCGAGACTCAGGGACGGAGCGTTCACCCACCGAAGCTAGCCGGTTCACGTATGAAACGGAACAGGAACATAGCCTGATCTAAGGGCGGGAATCCCGAACCCAGACCGGCGACTCCAAATCAACCCGTTATATCGCTAATAGCGATATTGACTCTGGCAATTATAACAGCGTATTTAGATTGCGCGCGCCCGGCAACCGCGAGGGTCGTCAGCGGAGAAATCGAAATGTCGCCCACGGTCAGTATCTCTGATGCGCTATATGCGCGCCTGCAGGCTCACGCCGTTGCCTTTGTCGATACACCGGAGACGGTCATCGACCGCGCCATCGACGCGCTCGAAGCGCGAGGTGCGCCTTCACAGAACACAGTTAGCGGACCCCGCGAGTTCAATTCTGCGTCCCCACCTAACCTAGCCTTCACAACGCTAAGGAAGATCACGCTCTCAAGCGTGACGTTCAAAAAGGCCGAGACCTACTGGAACCCGCTCATGTTCGCGTGCGTGAAAGAAGCCGCGAAGAAAGGTCTTTCGCCTGTACAGATTGGTGAACTGATGGTCGTGCCTTTCGCCATCGGCGAGAAGGACGACAACGGCTACGTCTTCGTGAAGGAAGCTGGCATTTCGGTTCAGGGTCAGGCTTCTAACGGGGCTTGGAAGCAGATCCAGCACATCGCGGCGGAGCTAAAGCTGCCGGTGACCGTCGAGTTCACTTGGCAGAACAATGACAAAGCCGCCATGCCGAACGTGACCGGCATCTTCAAAGTCAACTAGCCAGACGTTCAAGGAGGGGTTCATGCCCAAGATATGGACATCGGACGAACTGAAAAGCATGTCTGTGCACGAGCGTGCTGAGTTGTATCGCAACGCTTGTCGGCTCAGTCACACGCCTGAGGGTGCAGCGCTGAAATCTCTCCTTTTGGAAACGGGCTTGCCGTTCTCTGAGGACGGTTGCCTCACGATGGATGATCCAATCACGATCAAGATGTACGCGGTGATCAATTCCACGGAAGGTCGTGCTGCAGCGTTGGGGGCAGTGGCCAAAGGAGAGCCGGCGCTGGCGGGAATTGATCCACTGCTGCAAGTCGCGCTCGGGTCAGACTACGGTTCACACAACATGGGCACCGCCACCGCAGGAGGGCTTGTAGGCCAGTTAATGCAATCACTTGGATACAAGAAGACTGGTCAGAAACCGATGCCTGGGCATTGCGTCGCCAAAACTGCAGCGACCTGGACATAAAGTCGATCAGATTCGCGCTGTCGCCAGCCTCGCCCCATTCAGTTCGGCCACAAGGGCCGCGGCGAGGTCAACACTCAGGGACGGGGCGTTCACTGCGCATTGATAGTTGTATTGAGGATGAAACGGAACGGGAACATTGCTATAGGTCGCCACACGTACCGCTCATCCCCGCGAAGGCGGGGACCCAGGAGTTTTTGGGTTGCCTCTCGCCGCCGTCCAACAAGAAAAGTCTGGATCCCCGCCTTCGCGGGAACGAGCGGATGATGGGGTGGCCTTGCCCGAAGCGTTCGCCGCCTGGTTCTCATCTCGCGGCTGGTCCCCCCGCCGCCATCAGCTGGAGATGATCGCCAAGGCGCGCGAAGGCAAAAGCGCCCTGCTGATCGCGCCCACCGGCGGGGGCAAGACCTTGGCGGGGTTTCTGCCCAGCCTGATTGAACTGACCGAGCGCGCGACCTCCGCCGAGCCCGCCGGGTTGCACACCCTCTATATCTCCCCACTCAAGGCCCTGGCGGTGGACGTGGCGCGCAATCTGACGGCGCCGATCACTGAGATGAACCTGCCGATCACGGTGGAGTCGCGCACGGGCGATTCCAGTGTGGCCAAGAAGCAGCGCCAGCGCGTCCGCCCACCCGACATTCTGCTGACCACGCCCGAACAACTGGCCCTGTTCTGCGCCTGGGAAGGCTCGCGTCTGTATTTCCGCGACCTGAAGACCGTGATCATTGATGAAGTCCACGCCCTGCACGCCTCCAAGCGCGGCGACCTCCTGGCGCTGGGCCTGGCGCGCCTGGAACAGTTCGCGCCCGGCGTCCGGCGGGTGGGACTGTCGGCCACAGTCAATGACCCGGACATGATCAGAAGGTGGCTAGGCGCGGACGTTGACCTGGTCCTGGGCGATCCCGGCGCGCCGCCGGTGGTGGATGTGCTGTTGTCGCAAGGTCATGTGCCCTGGGCCGGCCACACAGCCCAGCACGCCATGGCCGAGGTTTACGACGCGATCCGCAAGGCCCAAACCGCCCTGGTGTTCGTCAACACCAGATGGCAGGCCGAGTTCGCATTCCAGGAACTGTGGCGGCTGAACGAGGACAATCTGCCGATAGCCCTGCACCACGGCTCTCTGTCGGCCGAGCAGCGCCGGAAGGTCGAGGCCGCCATGGCGCGCGGCGAGCTGCGCGCAGTGGTGTGCACTTCGACGCTCGACCTGGGCATCGACTGGGGGCAGGTGGACCTCGTGATTCAGCTGGCGGCGCCCAAGGGGTCGGCCCGCCTGGTGCAGCGGATCGGGCGAGCCAATCACCGGCTGGATGAGCCGTCCCACGCCCTGCTGGTGCCCGCCAGCCGCTTTGAGATGTTGGAGTGCCAGGCCGCGCGCGAGGCGGTGGCCGAAAACGCCCTGGACGGCGAGTTGGAGCGCGTCGGCGCCTTGGACGTGTTGGCCCAGCATATCATGGGCGTGGCCTGCGGCGAGCCCTTCGATCTTCTGGCCTTGTATGACGAGATCCGTTCAGCGGGTCCCTATGCCGCCCTGAGCTGGGAGGACTATGAGAGCGTGGTCGATTTCGTATCGACCGGCGGCTACGCCCTAAAAACCTACGACCAGTTCCGCCGCATCGTGCGCGGCCAAGACGGCCTGTGGCGGGTTAGGAACGGCCAGACCGCCGTGCGCCACCGCCTGAACGTCGGCGCCATCGTCGGGCCCGAGACGCTGAATATCCGCCTGCTCGCCGGACGTCGCGCCGGGCGCAAGATCGGCGAGGCCGAGGAAGGCTATCTGGAGCAGCTTCAGATCGGCGACACCTTCATCTTTGCCGGCCAAGTTTGGCGTTTCCATGGGGTGGAGGGCTCCGACGCCCTGGTCACCCCCGCGCCCAACACCGACCCCAAAATGCCCAGCTGGGGCGGCTCTAAGTTCGCCCTATCCACCTTTCTGGCCCGGCGCGTGCGGGCGATCATCGCCGATGAGCCCGGTTGGCGGCGCCTGCCGGACGATGTCTGCGAGTGGCTGCATGCGCAGAAACACCGCTCCATCATCCCGGCGATGGACGATCTGTTGGTGGAGACCTTTGCCCGCCACCGGCGCTTCTTCCTTTGCTGCTATAGTTTCGAAGGCCGGCTGGCGCACACCACCTTGGCCATGCTGCTGACACGGCGCCTGGAGCGCGCGGGCGTGGGGCCGGTGGGGTTCGTAGCCAGCGATTACGCCCTGGCGATCTGGGCGGCGCGGCCGATGGACGACCTGGATTTGGACGCCCTGTTTCAGCAGGACATGCTGGGCGACGATCTGGAATCGTGGCTTGAAGAGAGCGTGATGATGAAGCGCGCCTTCAAGACCTGCGCCCTGATCTCGGGCCTGATCGAACGGCGCTTCACCGGCCATGAGAAATCCGGACGCCAGGTGACCTTTTCCAGCGACCTGATCTACGACGTTCTACGCCGCCATCAACCCGATCACCTGATGCTCCGCTGCGCGCGGGCCGACACCGCCCAGGGCCTGCTGGACATCGGCCGCCTGGGCGACCTTCTGGCCCGGATCAAGGGCCGCATCCGCCCGTCGCACCTTTCCAAGGTCTCCCCTTTCGCCGTGCCCCTGCTGCTCAGTATTGGCCGCGAATCCGTGCCCGGCGCCCACCAGGACTGGGTGCTGGAAGAAGCCGAAGACGACCTCATCGCCGAGGCGATGCGATGAGCAACGCTCAAAAGAAGATCGTCATCCTCGGGGCGCCGCAAGGCGAGCCCGAGGACCCAGCAAGCGGAACGGCTGGAGCGGCTGGGTCCTCGGATAACGGCTGCGCCGTTTCCGAGGATGACATTTCATTTGGAGTTTTGGCATTCCGCGCCAACGCCGAAGCCCTCCACGTCCGCGTCGCCGGCGTCTGGGTTCAACTTCTGCCCTCGGGCGCCCTGTTCATCGAGGCCGAACGGACCTTGGTGTGCGGTGATCTGCATCTGGAGAAGGGTTCGGCCTATGCCCGGCGCGGCCAGCTTTTGCCGCCCTTTGACACGCGTGAGACCCTACGACGACTGGCCGACGACGCCGCGCGCATGGACCCTGCACGCATCGTCCTGCTGGGCGACACTCTTCATGACCACGAGGCAAACGGACGCATCGCCGCGGGGGATACCGAGACGCTGGCCGCTATCGCCCTGGGACGGACCCTGATCTGGATCGTGGGCAACCATGATCCGGAGGGTCCCGGAACTCTACCCGGCCAAGTCATCGATGAATTGAAAATCGGACCGCTGATCCTGCGTCATGAGCCTCAGCCTGGGCGTCAGCACGGCGAGGTGGCGGGCCACCTGCATCCGTGCGCGCGGGTGGTTGCTTCGGCCCGCAGCGTACGTCGGCGCTGCTTCATCACCGATGGCGAGCGGCTGATCCTGCCGGCTTACGGCGCCTATGCCGGAGGGCTCAGCGTCCGCGATGCGGCCTTCGCCGGCCTCTTCGATCGGCCGCCCCTGATTGGGGCCATAGGCTCGCGCCGAGTGCATGCGGTGAAGTTCTCGGCGGTGGCGGGCTAACGCCTTAGCGTGGCCCCGTCCGCCGGGCGTGGAAATAGGACTCCACAGGGGTCTTGGGCAGATCGTCGAGAGTGAGATGGCCGCGCCCCTTGAGGTCCAGCCGGGCGAAATGCCGATCGGACTGATCGATGAATTCCTTGTGGGAAATGCGGAAATCGAAGTTGCGGTCCGCAGACATCACCGGCTCAGGCTCGTTGAACAGTCCGAAAAAAGCCGCGCCCTGGTTGGTCAGCATCGGCTTCTGCGGAGTATCGGAGCCGTCGCCCGAATCCTGCACCTTTTGCAGTTTGGCGCCGCTTTCGCCCTGCAGGCTCGCACGGATAAGGCCGGACTGGATGGAGGCATGATCCCGGTTGAGAATCTCCGGAACCATCACGTTTTCATAGATGTAGATCTCTTCCGAATTCAGGACGCCGTCGCCATCGCGATCCAACTTCTTGAAGAAGTGCTCAGCGTCTGCGCGAAACTCATCCCGATCTATTTTGCCGTCCGCGTTGGCGTCCACCTGTTTGAACCAGGCCACGACAGGATAAGGCTGCGACATCGGCCCAAAAAACGGCTCGCCGCACGGACTGATAAACAGGGTTTGCGCCTCGTCCGCCCTGGCGCCGGCGCCCACGGCGATCAGGCAGGCGGCCAAGCTCGCGCAGAGCAGGGTCTTGGTCTTCAAGGTCGGCACTCGCATTCTCGCCACAGGTTCTATCTAAACCACCGGCTCAGTGGGCGAAAGGCGCCCGCCAAGACGGATCGGCTCGATCCGGCGCGCCAAGCCCGTCCCTGGGTCGATTTCCACGAACACACCGCACACCGTGGCGGGACCGGAGGCCGGCTGATAGCGCCCTTGCGAGATGCGCGTGGTGAAGCGGCGCAGGGGTTCTTCCTTCTGGTTGCCGATCACGCTGTCGTAGTCGGCGCAGGCGCCCGCGTCGGTCTGATAGGCGGTGCCGCCGTTGAGGATCTGGGCGTCGGCGGTGGGCACATGGGTGTGGGTGCCGATCACCAGGCTGGCCCGTCCGTCGCAGAAGTGGCCCATGGCCATCTTCTCGGAGGTCGCCTCGCAGTGCATGTCGACGATGGACGCGTCGCAGGCCACGCCCAGGGGGCAGTCGTTCAACGCCTTGTCCACAGCGGCGAAGGGATCATCCAGGGCGTCCATGTGCACCCTGCCCAGCAGATTGATCACCAAGATGCGTTGGCCGCCTGCGATTTCGAACAGCCAGGCGCCGCGGCCGGGAGCATCGGCCAGGATCGGGTAGTTGAGCGGCCGGATCAGGCGCGGTTCGCGCACGATATAGGTCAGGGCTTCCTTCTGATCCCACGAGTGGTTGCCCAAGGTGATGCAGTCGGCGCCCGCCTCAAAAATCTCATTGGCGGTATTTTCGGTAATGCCGAAGCCTGCGGCGGCGTTCTCGCCGTTGACCACCACGAAATCCAACGCCAGCCGGCGCTTCAGCCCCGGCAGATGGTCGGCCAATCCTTCGCGGCCCGAGCGGCCCACCACATCGCCAAAAAACGCCAGTCGCATTCGTCGTCCTTACCTCAGCACGACATGATAGCCGGTTTCGGTGAGGATGGCGTCCAACGGTTGATCGTGGGCTTCGCGCGGGACCCGCTCGATCTCCTGACCGGCGTAGGCCAGGCCGATAACCCACACACGGCCCCGCGCCCGCAAACCCTCAAGCGTGCGGTCATAGTGTCCGGCGCCCTGGCCCAGCCGGTAGCCCTCGCGGTCAAAGGCCAGCAGGGGCGCGATGATCAGGTCGGGGATGAGGGTATGGGCGCTTGCGGTGGGCGCGGGGATGTTCACGGCGTCCGGTTCGAGCGGTTGCCCGGCCTCGTAGGCGCGAAAGATCAGCGGGCTGTGACGGTCCAGCGCCACCGGCAGGGCGATTCGCGCGCCGGCCGCCTCAAGGCGCCTCAGCACCGGCCACGGATCCATCTCCCCGCCCATAGGGTGGTAGCCCGCCACAACTGAAAACGGCGGCAGTTCACCTACCTCCAAATGCCCGGCAGCGTGATCACCGGCCCCCGCATGCGCCACCGCCAGCTCGCGCCGCCGCATACGAAGCTGAGCGCGTAGGGCGGATTTTTTCATGCTCCCCCGTGCACGGGGGAGCTGGCAGCGAAGCTGACTGAGGGGGCGTGCCGCTGCACTTCGGCTAGGATCGTGGCGAGCACGGACTCAAGATCGTCTCTCACGTCGTCATTGCACAGGCGCAATGTCGCTATCCCCTGCGTGCACAACCAAGCATCGCGGCGCGCGTCGTGCACTTCAGCGCCCTCGACGCCATGGCTGTAGCCATCCAGTTCGATGGCGAGCCTTGAGGTGGAGCAATAGAAATCGAGGATATAGGGCCCTATCGGGCATTGCCGACGAAAGTGAAGCCCGTTGAACTTGCGCCCCTTGAGCTGAATCCAGAGTGCCACCTCGGCGGGCGACAAAACTCTGCGTAATCGCCGAGCACGTTTAAGAGTGATGGTCTGCGACCGCACGCCCCCTCCACCGCTTCGCGGTCCCCCTCCCCCGTTTCACGGGGAAGGAATAAAAGGTGGCGGCGCCGCGAGGGCCGTGAGGGCGTTGAAATCCCCTCGGACCTGGATAACCAGGTGGGCGCCGTGTCTCCAGGACCACGATCCTGGCGAGGGACAGCTCCCGATGAGGATGATTAAGGTCCCCGGGATTTGATGCCTTCGACGAGAGCCGCAGCAAGACCCGCCGTCTCTAATCTAAGGCCGCCCGTCCCCCGCTACAAGCGCGACGCGCAAGACTCAGCCTGCGGCCTTTTCCGCCAGCGCCTCAATGCGCTTAGCGGTGGCGTCAAGCGCGGCGGCCGCGCGTTGCTCAGCGTGGTCGGCGCGGGCTTGAAGATGGCCCAACTCGATGCTAGCGCGGGCCAGCCTGGCCTTGGCGTCCGCCAGCTCGTCGGCCATCAGCAAGGCGCCCATCAAAAACAGCCGGGTTTCGCCCAGTTGGCCGACCTCGGCCGAAACCTGGCGGACCTGGCTGTCGAACACCGCGGCCAGCTCGCGCAGATTGGCCTCCTGGCCATCCTCGCAACCGACCACATAGGATCGGCCGTTCACCTCAATGCTCACCTGGGCCATGTCAGGCCTCCTTATCGGCATGGGCGCCGAGCACTTGGCTGATCTCCGCGATCGCCCGGTCCAAGGCGCGCGCGGCGTCTTCGCCCGCAGCCGTCAAGGCCCGCTCTCGGCCGCGCGCAGCGTCCAGTTCCTCGGCCAGCATGGCGCGGTCCTGGTCAAAGGCCCCGCCTGAATCGGCCTTGGCCGCCAATCCTTCCAAACGGCTTTCCAGCAAGGCTGTCGCCCGCTCCAGCCGACGCACGGCGATGTCCAGCGCGTTTTCCGCGTCCGACTCCTGCACCATCGCGTTCGCCTCCCTCGTCACCAGGCCTTCGCATCCTCTATAGACTGCTGCGGCCCGCGCCCGGAAGCGTCCGAATGCGGATGGCGCGTTTTGGTTGAACCGGCTGTCTTGACCAAGGGCCCTGGGCGTGGCCTAGGACGCTCTTCCGCCGTGCTGTCAGAGACGCCGATTCCCATGCCCGCCAACCCTATCGTCATGGCCGACGCCATCCGGGTCCTGTCGATGGACGCCGTGCACAAGGCCAAGTCCGGCCACCAGGGCATGCCCATGGGCATGGCGGATGTGGCCACTGTGCTGTGGACCCGCTTTCTCAAGTACGACGCCGCCGCGCCCGATTGGGCCGACCGCGACCGGTTCTTGCTGTCGGCCGGCCACGGCTCAATGCTGCTGTACGCCTTACTGCATCTGACCGGCTTCAAGGCCGTGACGATGGCGCAGATCCAGAACTTCCGCCAATGGGGTTCGGCCACCCCCGGCCACCCCGAATACGGACATACCCCCGGCGTGGAGACGACCACCGGGCCCCTGGGCCAAGGCATCGCCACGGCCGTGGGCATGGCCATGGCCGAGCGTCATCTGAACGCGCGCTTTGGCGACGAACTGGTCGATCACCGCACCTGGGTGATCGCCGGGGACGGTTGCCTGATGGAAGGGGTCAGCCACGAGGCGATCTCTCTGGCCGGACGCTTTGGCCTGAACAAGCTCACGGTGCTGTTCGACGACAACAACACCACCATCGACGGGGTCGCCACCATCGCTGAGACCGGTGATCAGGTGATGCGCTTCAAGGCGGCGGGCTGGGCGACCAAGGCCGTTGACGGCCATGACCACGTCGCCATCCGCCGGGCCCTGGCCTGGGCGACCAAGCAGACCAAGCCCAGCTTCATCGCCTGCAAGACCAAGATCAGCAAGGGCGCGGGCGCCAAGGAAGGCGACCCGCACAGCCACGGCTACACCCTGTTCGACGACCAGATCGCCGACGCCCGCAAAGCCATGGGCTGGACCGCCGCGGCTTTCAACGTGCCCGATGAGGTGCTTAGGCCCTGGCGCGCGGCGGGCCGCAAAGGCCGCAAGGTCCGCAAGACCTGGCAGGGCCGACTGGACGCCGCGCCGTTGGGCGCCGATTTCAAACGCGCCATCTCCGGCGAGTTGCCCCAGGGCGCCTTCGACCCGCTTGACGCCCATATCAACGCGCTGGTCCACAAGCCCATCGCCGAGGCCACCCGGGTGATGTCCGGTGCGGCCCTGTCCGCCCTGGTCCCAGGCATTCCCGAAATGATCGGCGGCTCGGCCGACCTGACCGGCTCCAACAACACCTACGTCAAAGGCACGCTCGCCTTCGACGCGCCGGGCTACGCGGGGCGCTATGTCCACTACGGGGTGCGCGAGCACGGCATGGCGGCGGCGATGAACGGCATGGCCGTGCATGGCGGGGTGATTCCCTTCTCGGGCACCTTCATGGTGTTCTCCGACTACAGCCGCCCGGCCATCCGCCTGGGCGCCCTGATGGGCGTGCGCGTGGTGCATGTGATGACCCACGACTCCATCGGCCTGGGCGAGGACGGTCCAACCCACCAACCGGTGGAACATCTGGCCTCCCTGCGCGCCATGCCCAACCTTCTGGTGTTCCGCCCCGCCGACGGCATAGAGGCGGCTGAGTGCTGGCGCCTGGCGCTGGAGGCCAAGACGACGCCCTCAATCATGGCCCTGTCGCGTCAGAAGACCGCCCAGGTGCGCACCTCGGCTGACGAGAACCTATCGGCCAAGGGCGCCTATGAACTCATCGCCGCTTCCGGGCCGGCCAAGGCGACGATCTTCGCCTCGGGCACCGAAACCGCCATCGCGGTTCAGGCGCGCGAGATGCTGGAAGCCGAGGGCGTGCCCACCCGGGTGGTCTCCACCCCCTGCTGGGAACTGTTCGAGCAGCAAAAGCCCGCCTATCAGAGCGCTGTCATCGGCAAGGCCCCCGTTCGCGTGGCGGTGGAAGCCGGGGTGCGCCAGGGCTGGGAGCGGTTCATCGGCCCGGACGGCGGCTTCGTCGGCATGTCCACCTTCGGCGCCAGCGCGCCCTATCAGGTTCTCTATGAAAAGTTCGGCATCACCGCCGAAGGCGTGGTCGCGGCGGTCAAGGCGCGACTTTAGTCAGAGGCGCTAAAGCAGCGCTTGCGTATGAACCCAAGGATGGTGAGGTTGGGCGCATCTTAGGAGGCCCTCTTCGATGTTCGTATCCTTCTTCCCCCGCCCCAAGTGGTTCTTCTGGTCCGCCGTGCTGTGGACCGCCCTGGCCATCGGCCTGTGGTATGCTGGCGGCAAGCATTTGGGCGCCGTCGTGGGCCTGCCGCCCGCAGCGCCGGGGACCCCGCCGATCGTTGGGTTGGGACTGTTCTGGTCCAAGCCGCTCCTGTGGTTCTATCTTTATTATCTGGTGTTCGTCGGCGCGTTCGCCGCCTTTTGGCGAGTGTTCTCGCCTCATCGATGGTGGCGATGGTCGGTCCTGGGATCGGCGCTGATCATCCTGACGACCTACATCAACGTCGAGGTCAGCGTCGCCATCAATAACTGGTACGGACCCATGTGGGATTTCGTCCAGCAAGCGCTCGGCAAGACCGCGCCGGTCACTCTTGGCCAGTTCTACGGCCTGATCGCGACCTTCCTGGAGATCGCCCTGTTCGGCATCACGGTGACGGTGCTGAACTTATTTTTCATCAGCCATTATGTGTTCCGCTGGCGCTGGGCCATGAACGACTACTACGTGGAAAATTGGCCGAAGCTGCGGACGGTGGAAGGCGCCTCCCAACGGGTGCAGGAGGACACCATGCGTTTCTCCAGCACGATGGAGGACATGGGGGGAAGCTTCATCAATTCAATGATGACGCTGATCGCTTTCCTGCCTGTGCTCATGCGCCTGTCGACGCATGTGAAAGCCCTACCTTTGCTGGGCGAGGTGCCCAACGCCCTCGTCGTCGCCGCCTTGGTCTGGTCCGCCTTCGGAACCGGCCTGCTCGCTATCGTTGGCGTTCGGTTGCCGGGGCTGAACTTCCGCAATCAGCGAGTGGAAGCGGCTTACCGCAAGGAATTGGTTTACGGCGAAGACGATCCCGATCGGGCTCAGCCGCCCACGGTGTCAGAGCTGTTCACCAATGTTCGGAAAAATTATTTCAGGTTATATTTCAACTACATGTACTTCAACGTCGCGCGTTATTTGTATCTACAAACTGACGCCGTGTTTTCACTGGTCCTGCTCGGGCCATCCGTCATCGCCGCCACCATCACATTTGGGCTGATGCAGCAGATCATGGGCGCGTTCAGCCAAGTCAGCTCTTCGTTCCAGTACCTCGTCAATTCCTGGTCGACCATCGTGGAGCTACAGTCGATCTACAAACGCCTGCGCGCCTTCGAGTCGGTCCTGAACGACGAACCCTTGGCGCCCATCGAGGCGGAACCCAACGTGGCTTGAGCGCATAGGTCTTCGCTGCGGGGTCCTGGCGCGCGAACCCGAGGATGGCCTCAGCGCTTCTTGCCCAGCTCTGCGGCGATGTCCTTGACCATGCGGCCGGCTTTGCGGTGGGCGGCGGTGAGTTGGTCGCGGGTGACGCCCCAGCGCTTCATCCAATATTCCACCGCCTGACGCTCGGACAGGTCCAGACGGTCCTTATCGATGAAGCCGCGCTTGTCTTTCAGGCCCGCCATCTGCGACTCTCCTTGCTGACCCACCCTAACCAAACGCCGGATTGACCGCCATGCCCGC